>BTVJ01000025.1:0-95447 GCA_045863395.1 Myxococcales bacterium | reverse complement strand
CTGCTGCGAGTCGGGCTGGGACAGCATCTGCGCCGACGAGGCTGCTCAGATGTGCCAGGTGGCGCCGGTCTGCGGTGACGGCGCGTGCAACGGCACGGAGACGTGCACGACGTGCCCGAACGACTGCGGCGCCTGCCCGGGCGGTTGCCCCGGTCAGGGCGGCGACTGCTTCAGCGCCAACGGCACTCCCGGCTGCTCGAACGTGAGCTGCTGCCAGACGGTGTGCGCGGTGGACTCGTTCTGCTGCAACACGGCCTGGGACAGCATCTGTGCGGACGAGGCCACCCAGATGTGCGGCCCGCCCCCGCCGGTCTGCGGTGACGGCGCGTGCAACGGCACGGAGACGTGCACGACGTGCCCGAACGACTGCGGCGCCTGCCCGGGCGGTTGCCCCGGTCAGGGCGGCGACTGCTTCAGCGCCAACGGCACTCCCGGCTGCTCGAACGTGAGCTGCTGCCAGACGGTGTGCGCGGTGGACTCGTTCTGCTGCAACACGGCCTGGGACGGTATCTGTGCGGACGAGGCGATCCAGATGTGCGGTGGGTCTAGCGCCGGGACATGCTGCACGGCACAGGGCACTCCGGGATGCTCAAATGCAGGCATCCAGAACTGCGTCTGCGCAATCGATCCCTTCTGCTGCGGCACTGCCTGGGACTCTATCTGCGTGTCCGAGGCAGTGTCCCCGTGCGGGGCTGTCTGTCCGTAGACCCTCCGTATGTTGGGCGACTGACTCCCACCCTCCAGGGTCCGAAACGCCGGCGGACCCAGTCTTCTCACCCTCACGACAACTGAATGTGCGAGAAACGTCTCGCGACCTTCGTCTGAGGACAGCGCAAACCACTCAAAGCCTTCACTGAGGATGCGACCGCACGACCAGGGCGATGAAGTTGCGGTCGGTCTGCCTCGAACGGGCCTGACAATGTGGTCCGAGCTGCTCCTGCCGACAGGCTCAACAGGGCAGCTCTACCTGGACCGTCACCGCCAGGCAGCTCGTCGATACTGGCTCTGGAAGGGTGCGGTGACTCCAAACCGCTGAATTGTCTCGCAGAGGTCGAGGGTCAGGTCGGAAGGGTGGCTCGTGACGTTGACCGGCGACGCCTCCTCTTCTGGCGTTGCGTTTGGGGCCCCCCCGACGGTGGCTCCTCGTTGGTGGCGCGCACGGCGGGTGCTATTGTGGCGCGGCCCTCGCGAGCCCAAGCCCAGTTGGAGTAACTGGGCCAAGCGCCACCCTCGGTCTGGTGAATCAGGCGGAGCATACCGAGCGCGGTGTCAAACGACGGGCTGGCCAGCACGCTACGCGCGCGCCTCCCCTGGGGCGGCGCGACGGCTCCCCGAATGGCGCCCAGGACGTTCATGGTCGCGCGGAGTGACTCCCGCAGGCGCGCCGGTATCTGCATGCGGTCGAGGAGGGGATGGGCAATCGTGAGGGCCTGCTCTCCCAAACCGGGCGCAGGACGCAAGGCCCCAGACGTACCGTCGATGAGCAGAGGGTACAAAAGTGCTGGAAGGATCAGCTCCCTCGGCACGGACTCGTACGCGCGCCCCGTGCGGTCCACCGCCCTGGCGAGCCGGCCGAAGCGCGCCCTCGACGCGCTGTCGTCCAACCTGGTCGCGACTTCGGGGAGGATCGAGCCCAGCACTCCGGCCCCCGTCATGACCTCCACGGCAAGCTCGAAGTGGCGTGACTCGGCAATCCGGAATACCTCCTCCGTTACTCGCGGCGGTGGGCAGGTAGCGATCAGGTGAGCGTGAACCCGCATTGCCACCTGTACCTCCGGTGCGACCCTGAACCCGAGGCGCGAAGCGAACTTCACGGCGCGAAGGATGCGCACCGGATCCTCCTCGAAGCGGCGCATGGGATCGCCGATGGTCCGGAGGCACCCTGCAACTAGATCGCGGGTGCCTCCCACGAAGTCGATCACCGACCTCTTCACGGGGTCATAGAGCAGGGCATTGACGGTGAAGTCCCGCGAAAAAGCGTCCTCCTCCGGCGTACCGAAGGTGTTGGTGCGCTCGACGGAGCCCTGATCTTCGATGCGGGTGCGCCCGTCGGCGGCGCTCGCGCCCCGGAAGGTCGCGGCCTCGATGATCTTGGAACCGTAGTAGAGGTGGGCCAGACGGAACCTACGGCCAATCAAGCGACAGTTGCGGAAGAGGCGCTTGATCTCGGTCGGCGTTGCACTCGTGACGATGTCGAAGTCTTTTGGTCTGCGCCCGAGCAACAGGTCACGCACGCACCCCCCGACGAAGTACGCCATGAACCCGTTTCGCTGAAGGTGAGCGATGGCGGCGGTGGCGTCGCTGTCCAGGGCCGAGCGGGGCAGCCGAGAGGGGAAGTCCGAGGGTGCGTCCAGCGCAATCATGAGCTAGTCCGGGCAGGTCGTGGCAGGCGTACAGCACACATGGCGGCCGCAGGCTACCACATCGCCAGGTAGCTCGAAAGCGCCCGGGTGCGGTCCATCCCGCACGATCCGAGCTGTCCGGAGGGGCCTACCGGCGTGCGGGATGCGTATGACACCCCCCGCCCCCAACGCACGTGCCAGGCGCCAGTCCCCCGCGGGATGCCGCCCGAAGCTCCTCCTTGGAGGTCCGCCCGGGGCCCCTCGCGGCGCCGTTGACAGAATGGGGCGGGGTTTCTATCATCGCGCGGTCACGAGTGGGCCCACGCGCAGGACGCCGAGCGTGAGGCTCCACCAAGGATCGCGTCAGAGCGACGCCCGGCACGAACTGTTCCGTGCATACGCGGCGCTCAGGCAGGGCTCTCGGGCGAACGTCTCGGGGCCTTCGGTGCAGACACGAAGGAGGATGGAATGAAGATTCGTTTCCTGGCAGCAACCGCGCTGGCGGCGGCGCTGCTTGCGGGCGGCATGGCCTGCGACAAGAGCGAGACCCCCGCGACGCCCGCCGCTCCGGCGGAGAAGAAGGAAGAGAAGAAGGAGGAGGCCGCCGAGAAGAAGGAAGAGGCCGCCGAGGAGAAGAAGGAGGAGGCCGCCGAGGAGAAGAAGGAGGAGGCCGCCGAGGAGAAGAAGGAAGAGGGCCTCTCTCCGGAGGAGGCTCAGAAGAAGGTGGAGGAGGCCCGGGCCGAGGCGCTCGCCGAGGCTGAGAAGAAGATCGAGGAGGCGCGCGCCGAGGCCCTCGCGGAGGGCAAGGCCGCCGCTGAGGCCGCTGCCGCCCCGAAGGAGCACACCAAGGACGAGTGGGTCAAGACCTACGCCGAGGTAGAGTGCTCCATCGCCAAGCTGGAGGACAAGAGCCAGGCAGACGCCACCCGCCTCGAGATCCTCAAGAAGTACGAGTACGTACTCGACACCTACGTCGCCGATACGGGCAAGTTCAAGGATGAGGCGGCAGAGGCGGCCAAGGAAGCCTGCATGCCCCAGCTGAGCGAGGAGGCGAAGGCTGCGGTCATCAATCTCGCCGTCGACGTCGGCTGCCTCCGCAAGAAGGAGACCGACGCCCAGAAGATGATCCAGGTCGAGGCGGATCTCTACGCCGACTCGGGGATGGATCAGGCGGGCCACGCCCTGAAGCTGAACGAGATCAAGGCCAAGGACGCGGGCGTCCAGGGCCGCATCGACGCGGCCATCGCCGAGTGCCCTACGTTTGACGACGTGCAGCGCTCCAAGGTGATCGGAATCCTGGTACAGAACAAGTGCATGCGCCAGGCGAACGTGAAGCCCGAGCGGATGGGGCAGCTCCAGAAGGACGTCCTCGAGAACTTCGAGATGACCGGCGAGCAGTACGTCGAGCTTCGCAAGAAGTTCGAGGTTGAGCCAGGCTTCAAGGAGGCCGTCGACGAGGGCACGGCGAATTGCCCGCCGATGGCCGACGAGGACGTCGTCACCGAGGCCGAGGCCCAGAAGAAGCCGGCTACCCCCGTCACGGGTGCCTACTCCGGCAAGGTGTTCGGCGCCGTGGGCGGCCAGATCCTGCTCAAGGTGGCGGGCAACAAGAAGAACATCAGCGGCACGGCGCAGGTCGGCGGCAAGGTGTTCAGCCTTTCGGGGTACGTCCTGAGCGGCGGCAAGATGACGGCCCAGGGCGTCAACGGAGACGACTTCGTGCGCGTGTACGGCAAGTTCGGAAAGAGCAACCAGAGCCTCAATGGGTCCTGGACCGGCGCTCTTGCCGGCAAGAAGCGCGGCGGAAGCGTCTACCTGATGCGCAAGTAGCGTCCTGCCCGACCGCCCCTCCCGCCCGTTCTCCCTCCAACCCACGCCCTCGCCGGCTTCCCGGTACATCCGACCAGCGCTATACTCGGTCTCCGCGGGGTTGGTTAACCTTTCCCCAGGAGGCACGTGCCATGACCGACAGCGGTGAAGCCACGAGGGAGCAGTGGAGCGACGCGAGCGAGCGCGACAACCTCCACGGGATCGCGCGCCTCTGGTCCATTCGGGGGGAGCCCAGTGCCCTGAGCCGGAACAGGAACTTTGCGTTCTTCTCTGACCCGCAGAACCTGCTGGCGCTGCGAGCGCATCAATTTCTGGACAGACTCGGGCGGATGCTCTTGCGCGTGGACTCGGACGGGCGCGGAGCAATCGTCGTCCGCGCGCACCCGGACACGGTGGAGATCAGCGTCACCGCGCCCTGGCTTGCTGCCCGCCGCTCGACCTTCTTGACTCCCGACGAGCTCGCCTGGATGGGAGCCAACCCCGCGCTTCGAGCCTTGCTCGGGAGGCTCGGGGTCGCGCTCCCCGAGGGGGAGCACCAGCCACTGGAGGGCGGCCATACGGCCTGACTTCGGCTACGTGGCACGGCGGCGTGCACGTCTGGTACTACCGGGCTACCGACCGCACCCAGCCGGAGATCTCGCGATGGATTGACGCCATGCGAGGGTCCGTGGCGAGCCCCATGTGGCCCACGCCGCGCGGATCACCAGGGCGGTCGCCGACGATCCGGTGCTCGGTCTGGGGTAGCGCCTCCAGCCACCGTGCCGCCGACACCGGGCGGCACATCCAGCGGTCGTCCCGGCTGGTCACGCTGAGCACGGGGCAGGTGACCCTCGCCAGCGCCCCGTCCCAGTCGCGCGCGCCGCTCCAGCGCCCCGTGCGTGAGAACCCCACGAGCTGTCTCACGTAGGGGAGCGCCTCGTCGTCAGTGCCCATGCGGAGGGCGCGGGTCGGGAACCGCCCGCCGAACCACGCGATGGCACCCCACAGCTCCATGGAGAGCCGCTTGACCGCCCAGCGCCGGGCGTCCGGCTCCGTGCGGCGCATCCAGATGTTGCCGCCGAGGCTGACGACGCCCGCCACCGCGAGACCTCGGTCGCTCCCCACGGCAGCCAGGCCCGCGTGGGCCCCCAGACTGTGCCCGACCAGGACGAGTGGGAGCCGGGGCTCCAAAGCGGCCGTCGCTCGGAGCAGGGCAGGGATGTCCTGGAGCACGAGGTCGTCGTAGGTGACGACCCGCGGGTCGCCCCCCGTGCTCTGACCATGGCCCCGCAGGTCGTAGAGATGTACCTCCACGCCGGCGCGCGCCAGCGCGGACGCAAGACCAGCGCCCCGCGGTCGGTCCAGCGTGCGACGATCACACATCATCGCGTGGACGCCGACGGCCCGCGCCACGGGCGCTCCCACAGCTTCGCAGACCTCCCCGGCGAGGACCCACCCATCGCAGGTGGTGACGGATAGCACTCAGCGCCCCCAGCGCCGGATCATGGCGCGCAGACCGGGGGCATCCCCGTCCCCCTCGGCGAAGCGCGCGAAGAAGCCCGCTCCTGCGGGGGACACCAGCAGCGCGTCACCAGGCTGGGCCGCAAGGAGCGCCGCATCCAGGGCCTCCCTCAGATTCACATGGCGCGTCGCCGGAACGTTGGGGAGGGTCTCTGCCAGACGATCCGCGGCCGTCCCGGGGAGCAACGCCAGCGCCCGGACCCGCCCACCAACACGCGCCACCGCAGACCAGTCGTTGCCCTTGTCGTCTCCGCCGGCGACCAGGACCACCTGCGCCGCTCCCTCCTCGACCAGCGCCTCCACGGCTGCGAGGGTGGCAGCCGGCGATGTGGAGGCAGAGTCATCCCAGACCGGGATCCCGCCGATGCGCCGAAGGTACTCGAGCCGGTGCCGCACTCCGCGGAACGCACGCAGCCCCCGCCCCAGTGTCCGGGCGTCCCTGACCCAGGGCGACACGGCCAGCATGGCCCCCAGCGCGTTGGCCACGCTGTGAAGGCCCGGCTGCTGGACTGCGGCGCGGGGGACCACCACCTGGTCGCCCCCGACACGCACCACCAGGTTTGCGCCGCGCAACCAGGCTGCGTCGGCCTCCGGCGCAGGGTCCCCGTGAACCGAGAACAGCGCCACGCGGCCAGGCGCCTGCGCGGCCAGCCTCCTGCACACCGGATCGTCGGCGCAGAGTACGGAGAGGTCCCCGGGGTGCTGCACTTCGACCAGCCGCGCCTTTCGCGCCTCGTACTCGTGCCGCGGGAGCTGGTCCAGGTGGTCCCCCGTCACGTTGGTGACCACGGCGACGGCCGGCCCTCGCGCCAGCCTGGCCAGGTGCTTGTGCGAGACCTCCAGCACCGCCACCGCGTCCTTCGAGATCGCGTCGATGCCGGGTAGGAGCTGGTCGTGATAGCGGTGATTCCCGCCCGTGGCCACCGCGACCTCTGCTGCCTCCAGCAAGGCCACGAGCATGGACGCGGTCGTCGTCTTGCCGTTGGTCCCCGTGACCCCGATGACCGGGCAGGGCAGGAACCGGAGCATCAGGTCCATCAACGTCAGGACGCGCTCCGGCGAGGAGGCCAGGAACGCGGCGACGGGCGCATTCCGGGGGTAGAGGTCCCACGCCTGGCTGACGAACAGGACGTCCGCCTCCTCGATGCCCTCCAGATAGCGGTCGCCGAGCCGCAGGTCCTCCACCTCGGCCAAGAGCTGGACGAGCAGCGCCTCCCGCTCGTCGGGGGGGAGGGCGACGTGGGTCGTGGAGAACGTGCGCGCCAGAGCCTCCCGGTCGGGAGACAGATCGTGGACGATGGCGCCGGTCACGCCGTGGCGAGACAGGGCCCGCAGGAAGGCGCTGCACTCCGTGCCGGCAAGGCCCGCCACGTGGATCCTTGCTCCGCGGAGCGAGGCCGCGAACTCCCCGAACGTACGGGCCTCAGACATCGCCAAGCACCCGGCGCACCGCCATGAAGCGATAGCCCTCCAGGAACTCGGCCTCAGGCTGGCGCACGGCGTGACCCGCGCGCTGGGAGGCGTGGACGATGTCGAGCCCCCGGTCCCCTGGGAGCAGCAAGCCCACGTGGGGGATGTTCGTGTCACCGAGCCGCGCGAAGATCAGGTCCCCCGGGCGCGCCTCCGCCCGCGAGGCCCGCTCGCCGAGGCGACGCTGATCCATGGAGTGCCGCGGGAGGATGGCCCCGGTGGCGCGGCGAAACACGAGCGACACGAGCCCCGAGCAGTCCGCCCGACCATCTGACCGCCCGCCGAGCACGTACGGGGTGCGAGCCTCCACGAACGGCCGCGCCGCGTCCCACAACCGCACGATGGTGTCGGTTTGGGCAGGGATCCTCTCTCCGTCGACCAGGACCTCCGTCTTCCCTGCATCCGCCACCGTCAGGTCGGTGGCCAACGCCCACCCGAGGGTGTCGTCATCTGCCTGGACGAGGACCGCGCCTCCCTCCCGTTCCAGGGCCCGGACCGCGCCGTCGGTCCCCAGGACCTCGGTGGTCAAGCGCCCGAGATCCGCTCCTCGGTAGAGCGGGGCCAGGGCCCCCACGGGCCTCATCCAGCCGAGAGGGGGCACCTCCGACCGATCTTCGAGGATCTGGAGGTTGAGCGACACGTCGTCGGGGAGCCGCATCGCGATCTCCCCAGCCTGGGCGCGGGTCAGCACCGCACCGGACACGTGGCGTCCATCGGCCGTCACGTCGAAGCGCGCCACGGGCGTCCCATGACGCGCCCGCCACAGGTCCACGAGGTCGCTGAGCATCGCGGACACCGCCTCGCGTTGACTGCTCACTTCTCGTCTTCCTCGAACAGCATGACCTCGGGCGGATCCAGGCTCGTCACGTCCAGCTCGGCGCCACAGTTGTCGCACTCGACGATCTCGCCCTCCTCGACGTCCTCGGGGAGCTCTACGTCCTCGCCACACTCGGGGCACACCACCATCAACGGATCCATCGTGCTCCTCCCGCTCGCCCACGCTCAGGGGGCGCGAAGCTGGTCCACATACGCGTCGGCGAGCCGGAACAGGTCATCGCCGCCAAAGAAGATCACCTGCTCCCCCGAGCCGACGTGCGCCCGCAGCCAGGGGACGATGTCCTCCATGGCCGGCACGAACGTCACGTCCGCTCCCGACTCTCGCACCTTGTCGCACAGCCACGGGGCGTCGACGCCCGGGATGGGGACCTCCCCTGCGGTGTAGAGCTCCGTGATGACCAGGCGATCCGCCTCCCGGAAGCACTCCCGGTACTGGTCCTGCAGATAGTGGATCATCGTGAAGCGGTAGGGCTTGAACACCGCCGTGATGCGCCCTTGCGCGATCTCCCGCGCCGCCTCCAGCACCCGCTTGATGCCGGTGGGATGGGAGATGTAGTCCTTGACGACCTGTACCCCCCCCGCCGACACGAGGGTGAACCGGTTCTCCAGCCCCTCGAAGCTGGCCAGCCCGCGCTCCACGTCCTCGAACGGCACGCCCATGGCGTGGCAGGTGGCGGCTGCTGTCAGCGCGTTGTGCACATTGTAGAGCCCAGGCACGCGCAGGGTGAGCTCCCCGACCGGCGCCCCGTCCAGGGACACGGCGACGCGGCCGACCATGCCCTCGGTCCGGGCGTCCGTCCCGCGGTAGCGCGCCTCAGGGCGCAGGCCAGCGGTCACGGGCTCGACGCCATCGAGGAGCGGGAGCAGCCTGCGCACCCCCTCGTCGTCCACGTTGACGATGGACGCTCGCAGCTCGTGGTTCTCCAGGTAGAAGCGCCGCACGGTCGACGAGAGGGTCTCCCAGTCCGGGTAGTAGTTGAGGTGGTCGAGCTCCAGGTTGTTCAGGACCGCCCAGCGAGGGTGCACGTTGACCAGGGACCCGTCGCTCTCGTCGACCTCGGCGATGATCGGGCCGCTGCCGTCTCGCGCGTTGACGCCGAAGTTGTGGGGGATGGCGCCGATGACGAAGCCCGGGGCGCGACCGGCCGCCTCGAGCACCCACGCGATCATGGCGCTGACCGTTCCCTTGCCGTGGGTCCCGATCACCCCTACCGACTCCCTGCCGACCAGCAGCTCTCCGAGCACCTCGGAGCGGTGCACGACACGCACTCTCCGCTCGGCGGCGGCGACCAGCTCCGGGTTTGTCGCCGGGATGGCCGTGGAGCGGACCACGAGATCCACGCCGTCCAGGTGGGAGGCTGCGTGGCCGATGCGCACGTCCACCCCCTCCTCGCGCAGCGCCAGCGTGATGGACGACTCGCGGACGTCCGACCCGCGAACGGCGAAGCCCCGCTGGTTCAGCACGCGCGCCACGGCGCTGACGCCGATGCCCCCGATCCCGATGAGGTGTATGGTGCGAATCCCTTCGAGCATCCGGCCCTCCTGACCCCGCGCCATGTTCCTGGGGGCGCCCGCCCGAGTCAAGGGAGATCACACCCCCAAACCGGGCGCGCTCTCACAAGGCGCGGCGGGGCGCGACCAGGGCGTTGGCCACGAGCAGCCCCGCCGCCAGCGCGACCGCCATCTGGGACACGGTGAACGCGGTCTGGACGCCCCCGACGACGTCATCCTGCATGAGCGACGTCAGGCTCCGGTAGCCGACGCTCCCTGGAACCAGCAGGATCATCCCTGGGACCACCCCCACGGCCGAGGGGCGCTCCAGGGCGCGAGACCACACATTTGCGGCAAGGCCCAGCGTGAGCGTCGCCAGAAAGAGACCCAGCTCTGCGCCCAACAGCGCGCTCCCGCCTCGTGCGGTGTAGAACGCCAGGAATCCGCCGCAGAGCACCCAGGGGATGTCCCGCGGGAGCACGCGGAACAGCACGGCGAACACCAAGGGCGCGAGCCCCAGGGCCACGGGCGAGGCCCAGCTTGGCAGCGCGTCCGGCTCCAGCGCGACCCCGACTCCCGCCACCAGCTCCGCGAGGCGTGTACCGAGCGCCACGCCGAAGCCCAGCATCAGGAACGTCACCGTGGCGGAGGCGAGGCGCGCGGTGCCCGAGGCCAGGTTGCGGGTCGCCAGCTCGGTCATGGCCGTCGTCAGGGTCAGCCCCGGCAGCAACATCACGAGGCCCGCGAGGACGCTGACGGGCACCGAGACGGGGCCGGCCACGTGGTCGGCGAGCGCAGCAAGGAGAGCGGCCAGCAGCGCCCCGACCCCCTCGTGGATTGGTCCCAGCGACCGCCATCGCGTCGCGACGATCCGAATGAGCCCGACCATGAGCCCGATGCCGGCGCCTACGGACACCTCGGCGACCCCGCCCCCGAAGAACACGGCGGCGCAGCCCGAGGCCAGCCCGGCGCACAGGATCTCGGTCATGGCGCCGTACCGCGGCTCTGCCGCCTCGATGGCGTCGATGCGTGCCGATGCCTCGTCGGGGTCGATCCGTCGCGCCGAGAACTCGGTCACCACGTCGTGGAGCAGCGCCTGCTTCTCCAGGTCCACGCCCCCGGGATCGACCCGCAGCAGGTAGGTGCGCTGCTCGCCCAGGGGGCCGAACCCCGCGAGGAGGGACGTCGGCGTAGAGAAGAACTGCCCCTCCATGCCGAGCTGCCCGGTGACGAGGGTCATCGCCTCCTCCAGGCGGTGTGCCGGGGCCCCATGGACGTGGAGCGCCCGAGCCAGCTTGAGGGCGAAGTCGACGGCGGCGGGGTCGGGGGTGGTCACGTCAGCTCGCCGGGGTCCAGCCGGTCTGTCGCAGCGCCTCGAACAGGACGATGCTCGCCGCGTTCGCCAGGTTGAGGCTCCGGATATTGGCGTTGACCGGGATGCGGACGAGCCGGTCCGCGTAGCGTTCTCGGACGCTCTCGGGCAGCCCCCGGGTCTCGCACCCGAAGACCAGGAGATCGTCGGACCCATAGCGGACGTCGGTGTAGAGGCGCGTCGCGTGCGTGCTGAGGAACCACCATCCCGAGCCCGCGTGCTCCGCGAGCACCGCGTCCAGGGAGTCGTGCAGCCGGAGCCTCACCGAAGGCCAGTAGTCGAGGCCCGCCCGCTTCAGGTAGCGGTCCTCCAGGGAGAACCCCAGGCGCCCGACCAGGTGCAGGGTCGTGTCGGTGCCCGCGCAGACGCGAGCGATGCTGCCGGTGTTGCCGGGGATCTCAGGCTCGACGAGGACGATGTGCACGGCCCCCCGGGATCACTTGATGGTGAAGTTGACCTTCTTCGCGTTGCCGAGCTTCGTCTTGTCGATGTTGGTCTTGGCCGTGGAGCGGTTCGGGTTGACCTCGACGATGGTGCAGCTCGCCCCAGCGCCTGCGATGGAGCCCGACTGGCCGACCTTCAGGCCGGCAGCCGACCCCCGGCTCAGGATCAGGAGCAGCCCGTTGCCGCTGGGGATCACCTGGGTGATGACTGCGGTGACCGTCTTCGGTCCTCCCTCATCGATCGGACCCGGCACGGGATCCGGTCCCGTGTCCACCTTCACCTGCTCCTTCACCTTGCAGCGCCCCTTCAGGCACACCTTCTCGCCCTTGCAGTCCTTGTCCTTCTTGCACTCGGGCGTCCAGGACCCGACGCACTTGTCCTTGTCCTCGTCGCAGGTCTGGTTGCCTGGGCAGGGGCCGCCGCAGGGGATCTTCACACACTTGCTGATCGCGACGTCGCACGTGTAGCCGTCGGGGCAGGCCCCCTCGCAGGAGGCCTTCTGCACGGCCTTGACCTTCGCGACGCACTTGCCCTGGATGCAGTCCTGCTCTGGGTTGCACTTGGCGCATGGGTCCGTGGACTCGAACTTGGTCTCCAGCGTGTACTCGGCCACGCCGCTGGTCGACTCGACCTTGACGAAGTACTGCTTGCGCGCCCTGACGGGGAACCGGAACTCGTACTTGCTCTCATTCGGGCGGATGGCGGCCTGGTCCAGGAGCTGCGCGTCCACGTCGTAGAGCGCTATGGTCCCCTCGGCCTTGTGCCCCTTGAAGGGGTCTCCCACCCGGAAGACCAGCGTGGCGTTGGCGTCCTCGAAGTGGGAGACGAACCGCCAGTCAACCGTGTCGCACTTGCCGCCGACCTCGTCCTTGACCAGCACGCTCGGTGACGCGCGCATCGCCTTGGCGTACTCGCCGTTGCCGTCCACGTCGCAGGTCCGCTGCACGCACCCACCGAGGGCTGCTGCCAGGGTCGCCGCCAGCGCCAGCAGTCCAAGGGATCTCACGGAACACTTCATCGGGCTCGCGCCTCCCTGCTCTGTGCCGTCAAGCACGCAAAACGACACCGGAATCCGACCAACCCTACCCTGACCTCGCCCGTTGGTCAAGACGACCTCCCGCCATGCTATACTCGGTGTCCTCATGACTGTGTCCTCCGCTCGATGGCTGCCGTTGATCCTGCTGGGCGCCTGCCGCTCCGAGGAGCCGGTCCGGCCACCAGCCCCCACTCCGCCGGTGGTCGCGCCCGCGGCCGAGGTGCGCCTCACGCCCGACCGGCTGGCCATCTCGGCGGTGATGGTGGCCGAGTTGTCTACAAACGCAGATCGGCCCGCGACGTTCTCCGCCGCCATCGAAGACGTGGTCAGGGACGCGTGGAAGGAGCGGGGGGCGCTGCCCTGGGCGCCAGACCGCGCCGGCGCTGACGGCGGCTTCGAGGTGAGGGCTGCGTACATCGTGCAGCTCCTGGACGGCGACGAGCCGCGACCGGCCGCCGACGAGGGCACCCTCTACGTGGCGGTCCGGGCGGAGGCCGAGCGCCGCGTGCGGGGAGTCACTGCCGAGCTCTACCGGGACGAGCAGCGGCGCGAGGCGGCGTGGCGCAAGGGGGCGCCCGTCGGGGCCACCGTGGAGGGGCTGCTCGGCGATGTGACCCGCGTCGCCAAGGAGCGGCTGGAGGCTCGAATCCTCGTGCACCACGTGGAGGACGCCGAGCTGCTGCGCTTGCTGCGCGAAGGGGGAGCCGCCGAGCGCTCCCAGGCGGCGGTGGAGGCCGGCGAACGTCGGCTGACGGCGGCGGTGCCCGTATTGATTGACGCGCTTGGGTCCGACGACACGGCGCTCCTGGAGTCGGTCGCCGTCACCCTCGGGCGGCTGCGCGACGAGCGGGCCGTGCGGCCGCTGGCGAGGCTGACGTCCAGCAACGACCCGGACGTGCTGCGGGCCGCCGTGCACGCGCTCGGAGACCTCGACTCGGAGCTTGCGCGCCGCTACCTCGGCGAGATGGCCGAGAGCCACGCGCACGCGCTGGTTCGAGACCTCGCCCGGGAGATGCTGGACAGAGAGGCCCCCTGATCTCGTCCGCTCGCGTCCACTCCCGTCAGCGCCGCCACCACAGGTCGAGGTAGGGGTAGATCGGGATCTCGACGACCTCTCCCGCCACGCCCTCCCCGATCCGCAGGGGGAACCGCCCCGCCGCGACCCCGATCCCCAGGCGCAGCTCGTCCCAGGCATGGACCCAGGCAACGGTCCCGGTGGGCACCTCCGGCCGCTCATCCGGCACCGACCACAGCGCCTGGACCTGCACGGTCAGCAGGTCCTCCTCGCCGATGAGCCAGTTGAAGCCCAGGCCCGCGACTGGACCGTGCGTGGACAGGTGGGTGACGAGGCCGTCGTCGACCTGGGTGAAGAAGTCGACGGTGTAGCCCGCGTAGGGAGTGAAGGTCGTCTCCGCTCCCACGCCTACCGACACCAGGACCCCCATCTGGACGCTCCCCGGGAAGCCGGACTCGATGCTCTCCGTGTCACCGGGGCGAACGTACGGGGTCGCCGAGTCGCCCGCAGCGTGTTCTTCGAAGCCCACCCTGCGCAGGAAGGTCTGGGAGTAGCTGGCTGCGACGCTGACCGTCACCTCCTCCTGCCACAGGCGGACCCGCGCAGACACGTTGGGGGTCAGCAGCAGCGCCAGGATGGGGTGGAGCGCGATGGTGACGTCCTCCGTGACCCCGTACTGGAGCGGCGAGAGGATGCCGATGATCAGCTCGCTCTCCTCGAGGGTGTACGCGGTGTTGGTGATCACGCGGTCCGGTGAGGTCCAGCCGCCGCGGGCCGGGACGGCTGCGAGCAGGATCGCCGCACCGAGGGCGAGGCGCATGGTCAGTGGACGAGGGTCGTGGATGGGTCCGGCGTGCCCACGGGGCCGATGGGGCCGAACTTCTTCTCGTAGCGGCCCACGTTCTCAGTGAGCGCGGCGATGAGGCGCGACGCCTGCTTCGGGGACAGGACGACGCGCGAGCGCACCTTGGCCTTGGGCTGCTGGGGCTGCACGAAGGCGAAGTCGAGCACGAACTCGGTCTCCGTGTGGTTGATCAGCACCAGGTTCGCGTAGGCGCCCTGGGCCGTCTCGTCCTCGAGCTGGATGGCGATGGTGACGCTCTGCTTGGGGTCGTTCATGGGGGCCTCCGTGGCCGCAGCGTAGCAGGGGAGGGGGTTGACGGGAAGGGGCGCTTGTGGATCTGTCGCCCTGTCGCGAGGCTGTGCAGGGAGTAGCAGACATGCAAAAGCGGTACATCCTGGCCATCGACCAGGGGACGACGGGCACCACGGTGCTGCTCGTCGATGACGCCATGAACGTCGTGGGGCGCTCCACCAGCGAGTTCCCGCAGATCTTTCCGCGGCCCGGTTGGGTGGAGCACGACCCGGAGGACATCTGGGAGTCGGTGCTCGGCACCATCGGGCGGGTCCTCGGAGAGAGCGGGGTCGACCCGGGCCTCGTCGCGGGGATCGGCATCACCAACCAGCGGGAGACCAGCGTGCTGTGGGAGCGGGGCTCCGGGCGCGCCGTCCACAACGCCATCGTCTGGCAGTGCAGGCGGACTGCGGACCGCTGTGCTTCGCTGCGCGCCGCCGGCCACGGGCCGCTGGTGCGCGAGCGCACCGGGCTGGTCGTCGACGCCTACTTCAGCGGCACGAAGGTCCGCTGGATGCTGGACCAGCCGGGGGTGGAGGCGCGCGCCCTGGCCGGCGAGCTCGCCTTCGGCACCATCGACTCCTTCCTGGTGTGGCGGCTGACAGGGGGTGTGCACGTCACCGACGTGTCCAACGCCAGCCGCACCATGCTGATGGGCCTGTCGTCCCTCGACTGGGACGACCGCATGCTGGACCTGCTCGGTGTGCCCCGTGCGGTGCTGCCAGCGATCCGCGGCTCGGCGGAGGTCTATGGCCACACGGTCGGGAACCGGGTCTTGCCCGCGGGGATCCCCGTGGCGGGGATGGCCGGGGACCAGCAGGCCGCGCTCTTCGGGCAGGCGTGCTTCGAGCCGGGCGAGGCGAAGCTGACCTATGGCACCGGCTGCTTCATGCTCGTCAACACGGGCCCGACCCCGGTGCCCTCCCAGGACGTCCTGACCACCGTGGCGTGGCGGCTGGGCGACGTGACCACCTACGCGCTGGAGGGCAGCGCCTTCATCGCGGGGGCTGCCGTGCAGTGGCTGCGCGACGGGCTCGGCGTCATTCGGTCGGCGCCAGAGATCGAGGAGCTCGCGAGGCGGGTGCCCGACAGCGGCGAGGTGGTGTTCGTGCCCGCCTTCGTCGGCCTCGGCGCGCCCCACTGGCGGGAGGGTGCCCGCGGCGCGATCCTGGGGCTGACACGCGGCTCCACGGCGGCGCACATCGCGCGGGCCTGCCTCGACGGCATCGCGCTCCAGAACTGCGATCTGCTCGACGCCATGGCCCGGGACCGGGGCGAGCCGACCGCCGTGATCAAGGTGGATGGCGGCGCGTGCAGCAACGACCTGCTGATGCAGCTCCAGGCGGACTTGTCGGGGGTGGAGGTCGTGCGCCCGCGCAACACGGAGACCACGGCCATGGGCGCCGTCTTCCTCGCGGGGCTCGGTGCGGGTGTGTGGAGCAGCCTGGAAGAGATCCGGGCCGTATGGCGCGAGGACCGTCGCTTCCTGCCGGCGATGCTCCCCGCCGAGGTCAGGGCAATGCGCGACCGCTGGGCCAGCGCCGTCGCCCGTGCGTGAGGTGGATGGGCCCTCCTGTGACGCCTGCAAGGTGGTTGACATCCCCGCCACCTGGCGCTAAGGTGGCCGTCGTGCTCGCCCAGGGCGCGCATCCCCGTGTTCGTCGAGATCGTTCTCACTGGGCCAGGCGGCGGCCCGAGGTTCACCTCGAACATCCGCAGAACTCATGGCGGCGTGACAGCGCCCCAGCTTCCCACGTGCTGTTCCACTGCAACCTCCGATGAACCCTATCCGGCTCTGAACAACGCTCAATACCAGCGGAATCAATGGGGCAGGGCACCGCGCCCGGCACCCGCAGCGAGACGAAAAACCCCCCAGCACCGCCACTCAGGTCGCCCACACGCGCGGGCGGAGCCCCCGCAAGGAGAACCCAGCGAATGAACTTGAAGGATCTGAAGGACAAGAAGATCAGCGATCTCGTGCAGCTCGCGAAGGATCTGGGCGTCGAGGGCGCCCGGGGTCTGCGCAAGCACGAGCTCATCTTCGCCATCCTGCAGGCGCAGACTGAGAAGAACGGCCTGATCTACGGGGAGGGCGTGCTCCAGGTGCTGCCGGACGGCTTCGGCTTCCTCCGGGCGCCGGACTACAACTACTTCCCGGGCTCGGACGACATCTACGTCTCCCCGTCCCAGATCCGCCGGTTCAACCTGCGCACGGGCGACACGGTGAGCGGCCAGATCCGCCCGCCGAAGGACAGCGAGCGCTACTTCGCGCTGCTCAAGGTGGAGGCGGTCAACTTCGAGGAGCCCGAGGCCTGCCGCAACAAGGTGCTCTTCGACAACCTGACACCGCTGTACCCCAACGAGAAGCTCAACCTGGAGTTCGAGTCGCGCAACTTCTCGACGCGCATCATCGACCTGCTCTGCCCGCAGGGGAAGGGTCAGCGCTCGCTGATCGTGGCGCCGCCGCGCACCGGCAAGACGGTGCTGCTCCAGGACCTGGCCAACGCCATCGCGTCCAACCACAAGGAGGTCTACCTCATCGTGCTGCTGATCGACGAGCGGCCCGAGGAGGTGACCGACATGGAGCGCAGCGTCCGCGGCGAGGTGATCAGCTCGACCTTCGACGAGCCGGCCCAGCGCCACGTCCAGGTGGCGGAGATGGTCATCGAGAAGGCGAAGCGCCTCGTCGAGCACAAGCGCGACGTGGTGATCCTGCTCGACTCCATCACGCGCCTCGCCCGCGCCTACAACACGGTGGTGCCGCCGTCGGGCAAGATCCTCTCCGGTGGTGTGGACTCCAACGCCCTGCACAAGCCCAAGCGCTTCTTCGGCGCGGCCCGCAACATCGAGGACGGCGGCAGCCTCACCATCATCGGGACGGCGCTGGTCGACACCGGCAGCCGCATGGATGAGGTGATCTTCGAGGAGTTCAAGGGCACCGGCAACTGCGAGCTCCACCTTGACCGCAAGCTGATGGAGAAGCGCATCTTCCCGTGCCTCGACATCAACAAGAGCGGCACCCGCAAGGAGGAGCTGCTGCTGGATCCCGTCACGCTCAACCGCATGTGGATCCTGCGCCAGCTCCTGCACCCGCTGAACGTGATCGACTCCATGGAGTTCCTGCTCGACAAGCTCGGCAAGACCGAGTCCAACCGGGACTTCCTCAACTCCATGAGCGGCTAGACGGCTCAGGCTTTTCCCCTTGCGCGAAGCGCGGCGGTCGGGTAAAAGCCCTGGCCCCGCGCCTTGCGTCGGGCTGCACCCGTGGCGACCAGAGGAGACAGGACATGAAAGAGGGTATCCACCCCGACTACAAGCAGGCGACCATCAGCTGCGCCTGCGGGGCGACCTACGAGACGCGCAGCACGAGGGGCAGCTTCTTCGTGGAGATCTGCGCCAACTGCCACCCCTTCTACACCGGAAAGCAGAAGCTGCTCGACACGGCAGGGCGGGTCGAGCGGTTCAATCGCAAGTACGCCAACATCAACGTTGGGGGCAAGGCGTAGGCGCCGACCCGGACGCTTCGGCACGTCTCCCCGGCGCGCCCGCTTCGCCTCCAGCGGACCGGGCGGTCCCGGCGTTGGTCGGGTGCCTGCGCCCATGATCTCGCCCGTGGTACACGTCCCGAGCCCTCTGTGGGGTCCTGATGTTCCACAAGCTGGAAGAGGTCGTCGAGCGCTTCGAGGCGCTGACCGACCAGCTCTCCGATCCTGGCGTGCTTGCCGACCGGGAGCGCTTCATGAGCGCCTCCAAGGAGCGGGCGCGGCTGGAGCCGACCGTCGAGGCCTACCGCGAGTACACGCGGCTCCTGGCGGACATCGCGGGCAACGAGCAGCTCTCCCACGACGATGACCCGGACATGCGGGCCATGGCCCGTGACGAGCTCCCGGCGCTGCGCCAGAAGGCCGAGGAGCTGGAGCAGCGCATCCGCGTCCTGCTCCTGCCCGGTGATCCGCGCGACGACCGCAACGTGATCCTCGAGATCCGCGCCGGGACGGGCGGCGACGAGGCTGCCCTGTTCGCCGCCGACCTGTTCCGCATGTACTCGCGGTTTGCGGAGTCCCAGCGCTGGCGCGTCGAGGTCATGAGCGACAGCCCGGGCACCGTCGGTGGCTACAAGGAGGTCATCGCCAGCATCGAGGGCGACCGTGTCTACAGCCGCCTCAAGTACGAGAGTGGCGTCCACCGGGTGCAGCGGGTCCCGGCCACGGAGGCTCAGGGGCGCATCCACACGAGCGCCTGCACGGTCGCGGTGCTGCCGGAGGCGGAGGAGGTCGACGTCCACATCGAGGACAAGGACCTGCGCATCGACATCTACCGCTCGTCCGGGGCGGGTGGGCAGCACGTCAACACGACCGACTCGGCGATCCGCATCACCCACCTGCCGACCAACCTCGTCGTCACGTGCCAGGACGAGCGCAGCCAGCACAAGAACAAGGCGAAGGCCTTGAAGGTGCTGCGCGCGCGGCTCTTGGAGATGGAGACCGAGCGCGTGGACTCGGAGCGCGCGGCCGACCGCAAGAGCCAGGTGGGCTCCGGGGACCGCAGCGAGCGGATCCGGACCTACAACTTCCCTCAGAACCGCCTGACCGATCACCGCATCGATCTGACCTTGTACAAGCTCGATCGCATCGTGGAGGGGGAGGAGCTCGCCGCCGTCCTGGACGCCGTGGCTGGCTGGTTCCAGGCGGAGGCCCTCAAAGCCGCCATGAACTGACCCCCGCACGGCTCCGGTGATCGTCACCGCGCCGTCCCGTTGCCGCTTTGTGGCTGGCGCATGCGCGCAGGGCGCTGCTACAATCCGCGCCCATGACTCTGAAACGCGCCATGGGGGCGCTCCTCGCGCCGCTGTTCCTCTCTGCCTGCGCCGACGACGTCGCCGCGCCCGACGTGTACTTCTGTTCGGAGCCTCACGGCACCTGCTCCGAGGTGGTCACTGGCCTCATCGAAGGGGCTGGCAGCACGGTCGAGTGCGCCATCTACTCGTTCACGGACCCGGAGATCGCCCAGGCGATGATCGACGCCGTGGGCCGAGGCGTGCAGGTGTGGGTGCTCTACGAGCAGCAGCAGCACGGGTCCATCGCGGCGATGGCCTCCAACATCGCGCTGCTGAAGGGTGGGGGCGTCTACGTGCGCGAGGACGGAAACTCCGCGACCATGCACCACAAGTTCGTGATCATCGACGGCGAGACCGTCGCCACGGGGTCGTTCAACTTCACCAACAACGCCAACTGGAACAACGATGAGAACCTGCTCGTGCTGCGCTCCCCGGAGCTGGCGGGCCAGTACAGCGTCGAGTTCCAGCGCGTGTGGAACGAGGGGCAGTAGGGTGGGCCTGCATCGCACTGGACGGCTCTTCGCGCCCCTGGTCGCCCTGGGGGTCGCGCTCTTCTCCGGGCCCGTTGGCGCCGAGGTCTACGACGTCCCGATCCTCGTCGACACCGAGGAGGACATCCTCGACCTGTTCAGCAACGGCGACCTGACCGAGGGGGAGCGGGACCTCCTGCTCGACCTGATGGAGAAGAAGGTCGACCTGAACCGGGCGGGGCGCGACGACCTCTTCGAGCTGCCGGGCATCACCTACCCCATGGCCGACGCGATCATCGAGGCGCGCGCCGCTCGTGGGGGGTGGTTCTCCAGCGTGTCGAACCTGGAGGACGTCGTCGGCCTTCCCTCGGACGTGCTCGCCCAGATCCGCGTCTTTCTCTACGTCGTCTCGCGCACGCCGCCTCCCCCACCCATCGGCGGGAGCGTGCGGGTGAAGGTGGCCGAGGCCATCGGGGACGAGGGCGGCCCGGTCGCTTACCTGCGGCTGCGGCTCGACGGCTGGGACGACCTGGTCGGCTTCGGCTACGTGGGCATCGTCCACGAGGCGCCGGGGCAGCCCCGCTTCGTGGACACGGGCGCCGAGCAGTACATGATCGCGGATGCGCCAGCCTACACCTACGAGTACGCGCCCAAGGTCTACCTGTGGCTCGACACGGAGCTGTGGGACAAGGCGCGGGGGGCGTTCATCATCGGGTCCTACAATGCGGGCTTCGGGGAGCGACTGGTGCTGGACACGACGACCCGCCGGCGCCCCTATGGCTGGTACTCGGATGATCTCGTGAGCGACAGCATCGACACGAGGAAGGTGGACTTCAACCCGCGGAAGGGGCTGTTCGGTGCCGCGGCCCAGCTCACCGAGATGCACCTGACCGACGACGTCTGGATGGACGTGACGGCGCTGTTCTCCTGGTGGCGGTACCATCAATACATGTACGACTACCGGCCCAACCGGACCTACTTCTCCGACGAGGACGCCGACGGTGGCGAGAAGTCCTGCTATGGCGAGGGGCGGTGCTTCGCCTACGAGACCTTCCCCAACGTCTACGACGAGCTCCTCGTGGGCGGCAACTGGACCACGCGCTTCGGTGGGCGGGCGCACTTCGGAGTGACGGGGTACTGGGCAAAGACACACTTTCAGTTCGGCGACGGGGAGGTCCACTGGGCGCCCTCGGCCTCCCTCCCCTACCGCGACTCGTTCTGGACCGTCGGCGCCGACGCCGCGTGGGGCACGGGCATCGTCGACCTCTTCTTCGAGTACGCGCGCACGGACAACGGCGGGAACGGGGCCGTGCTGCGCTCCATGCTCGACCTGGAGCCCGTGGACCTGGAGATCGCGCTGCGCTACTACGACGACACCTACGACAACCCCCACGGGCGGGGGGAGGCGGCGCCCGATGAGCTGCTCGGGCGGCGCGCCCGGGACGAGGTGGGCGGGCGCGTTCGGATGGTGGCCAAGGCGTTCCGGTGGTGGAAGGCCCAGGCCGTGCTCAACGTCTGGAACCACCCGACCATCGACCGCACGGACCTGGAGGCATCGACCCGGCAGGACTTCGAGCCCATCCGGGAGCTGCGGCTGAGCACCTGGGTCAAGTACAACGACAAGGACCTGACCGAGGGCGGGCGGGAGCAGGACTACGGCCTGTCGACGGACATCGACCTCGACAGCGCCTTCGAGACCTTCCTGGACGAGGGCTTGACGCCCGACGAGGCCGCGGTCGCCGCCGCCAACGAGGCGAGCACCTACGGCCAGGGAATGAAGGTGGACTGGGGGCTCCAGACGACGCTGCGGGCGATCCCGCTCACGACCATCACCGCCTACTACAAGATGTCGTGGAAGGACATCAAGAAGTACGAGGACAAGTTCCAGACCGACTACAGCACCTGGCTGCGCATCGGGGTGAGGCCCGTCCCCTTCCTCGGGTTCTCGACCCGCGTGAAGCTCGCCAACGAGGACATCGAGTCCGTGGAGGAGGACACCGACGGTGACGGCGTCCCCGACAAGGAGAGCGGCGACGAGTGGGTGGAGTGGTATGCCAGGGTGGATTTCAACATACTCAAGTACGTGAAGGGCTATGTTCGGTACGACCTGCGGTGGTTCTTCGACGCATCCCCGCCCGAGCGCAACCCCGAACACGTCATCCGTGGCGTCGTCGACGTGAAGTTCTGAGTGAGGTGAACCCGTGAGGCCGATCTCCCTGACCGTCGCAGCTCTCGCGCTGCTGCTCGCGCGCCCCGTGGCCGCCCAGTGCCCGGACGGCACAGCGGGCTCCGTGCTGATCAACGAGGTGCAGGTCGGCCCGAAGGAGGGGGCCTTCATCGAGCTCGTCGGGCCCCCCGGGGCGCTGATCGACTGCCTCTCTCTGGTGGCGACCAACGGGGGCGAAGCGGGCGACAAGTGCGACGTGTACGCGACCATCGCGATCCCGGCCGGGACCACCATCCCGGAGGACGGGATCTTCCTGATCGCGACTGCGGACACGGCGGACCTCGTCTCGGCAAAGGCGGACCTGCAGAACGGTCCCGACGCCGTGACGCTCGTCCACACGGCCTCCGGCGCGCACATCGACACGCTGGCCTATGGGGGTGCGCTCGACGCGTGCGAGACGCCGGTGGTCGAGGGAGGGCTCCCGGCCCTGGCGCCGGCCAACGGGAAGAGCATCGGGCGCGCCGACGGGGTGGACACGAACGTCAATGGGAAGGACTTCCAGGTATGTGCCAAGCCGACCCCCGGCGGGCCCAACGACTGCCCAGCGCCGGCCTCCTGCGGCGCGGAGCCGGTCGGGGCAGTGCGTCTCAGCGAGCTGAGGCTGAAGTCCGGCGTCGAGTTCGTGGAGCTGGTCGGCGACCCGGGGACGGACCTCGGCTGCTACGCCCTCGTGCAGCTCAACGGTGGCACGGCGGGCGACAAGTGCGACCCGACGGTGCACGCGCTGGCCGGTCGGAGCCTGGACGCTGGCGGGTTCGCAGTCATCGAGATCGATCTCCAGGTCGGCCCGGACGCCGTGAAGCTCGTCTGGAAGGGGGACGACGAGGATGTGCTGGTCGATGGGGTCGCCTACGGCGCGGTCCTGGGTGCGTGCCCCGAGGTGGGCAGCGGCCACGCCGCTCCGGCGCCCAAAGACAACAGCCTGTCGAGGTGCGGGACGAGCGGCAACGACTCCGTGGACTGGGTGGAGACGCCGCCCACGCCGGGGGAGTCCAACAATTGCCCTGCACCCTGCGGGGACTCGCATGTGGCCATCGTGGTGAACGAGGTGGTCTATGACCCGGACACCGAGGCCTTCGTCGAGCTGAAGGGGCCGCCGGGGACGGACCTGCGGTGCTACTCCCTGCTGGAGATCAACGGCGGCACCGGCGGGGCGACCTGCAAGGTCGAGAAGACGTTGGGGCTCGGCGGTCTCTCGATTCCCCCGAGCGGCTACCTGGTCATCGCAAAGAACGAGCTGGCCGGCGCGGACATGGTGTACGGCTTTGCGTTCCAGAACGGCCCCGACGCCTTCCGGGTCGTCTTCAACGGGACGAGCGGCACCGCGATCATAGACCAGCTCGCGTGGAACGGCGAGATTGGCTCCTGCACCGAGGCGGGGCTCGACAAGGGCGCGGGGCCCAAGGCGGCGAAGAGCCAGGCGGTGGCGCGGTGCCCGGACGGGGCAGACACGGGGGCGCACGGGGCGGATCTCGGGGTCGCCGCTCCGACGCCCGGTGGGCCGAACGTGTGCGGTGGTGGCGGAGGAGGAGGTGGCGGTGGCTCCTGCAAGCTGCCCACCGTGGTGCCCAAGATCAGCGAGATCCAGGTCAGCAAGGGTGTGGATGCGTTCATCGAGATCTGGGGGGAGCCTGGCACGGACCTCTCGTGTTTCTCCGTGCTTGCCTACAACGGCGCCACCGGCACGAAGTGCGACGTGTACGCCACCATCCCGCTGACCGACGAGGAGATCCCCGCCTCCGGCTACTTCGTGATCACCAAGGACGGCAACACTCACGCCGCCCTGGCGGGCCTGTTGAACGCCAAGGCCGACCTGCAGGATGGCCCGGACGGGGTGGCGCTGGTCTTCGCCGCCTCGGACGGCCCCAAGGTCGTGGACAGCCTGGTCTACGGGGCGGATCTCCCCACGTGCACGGCCGCTGGCGTCGGTGAGGGCAAGTTTGCGAAGAAGCCGGGTCAGGGTCAGTCGCTGACACGCTGCGAGGGCTACGACACGGATGAGAACTCCACCGACTTCGCGGTCTGCAAGAAGCCGAGCCCCGGAGAGATTACGACCTGCGGCTGCACCAAGGGAGTGGAGGCGCCACCTGGAGGGTCGAAGGCGTCGAGCTCTGGCTCCGGCTGCTCCGCAGCACCCGGCGTCCCCCTGGGGTCGCTCCTTCTTCTGCTGTGGGGGCTTGCCGCAGTCGTCGGGCGCCGTCGGTCCGCCTGATCAGGGCGGCGCGAACGTGACGGTCCAGGGCACCGGGTAGGGGTAGGCGATGGCGACGCCGTCCCGCGTCGCCGGGTAGAACACGAGCTTCCGGGCGGTCGCTCGCGCCGCCTCGTCGAAGAGCGCGCCCCCACCCGCGACCACCTCCACGCTCGTGACCTTCCCATTCTCGTCGATGCGCAGCGCCAGCTTGACATCCACGGGTCGGCCGAGGATGGGGGCGTCCTCCGGGTACTTGCCCTTGACGCGAATGCGGGGCCTCGGAGGGACCACCTTGGGAGGCGCCGCCGCCACCGTTGGCGGTCCGGCAGGCCCCGTCCCCTCCGGTGTCCCCTCCTGCGCCGCCCGGGGCTTCCTTGGCTGCACGTTGCTCGGGGTCGCCCCTACCCCGGGGTCACCGAACACGTCCGACTCCCCCTTCTGCACCTTGACGCCTCCCCCAAGCGTCACGTTGGACACCACGAGGGGCGCAGGCTCGGCCGGCGTGTCGGCCTTCGGCGGCTCCTTCTGCTCGCCCTGCGGCGGAGTCGCGTCCACCTTCTTCGGCCGCGGCTTGGGCTTGGGCGGCTCGGGTGGAGGCTCGGGTGGAGGCTCGGGCGGCGGCTCGGGCGGCGGCTCGGGCGGTGGGACAGGCTCGGGCTCCGGTGGAGGCTCGGGTGGCGCCTCCTCCTCCTGCGGCTTGGGCGGCTTCGGCAGCCGCACCTCGTCACTCCGGAGGTTCATGCGCACGTAGCGGTCGGGCTCGGGCTTCTCTTCGGGAGGTGGGGCCGGGGGGCTCACGACGCTCAGGGTGAGCCCGAAGGCCGCGTGGACGATGAGGGAGAGCCCGACGGCCCCTCCCAGTTGCGCCCACCGCCTGCCGCGCTCGCCCTGCTGCACCGCGCCCCCTACTCGATGGTCTGCGACTTGGTGTTGATCGCGAAGCGCTCGACCCCCTGAAGGCGGAGGAAGTCGATGACCTCCACGACCGCCCCGTGGCTCGTTCCCTTGTCGGCGGCGATGAAAGCCTCAAGCTCCTTCGGCGGCTTGTCCGCAGAGCGGATGAACGCCTGGATGGCGCCCTCATCCGTGGGCTTCCCGTTGAGGAAGAGGTCGCCCTTCTTGTTGATCACGAGCGCAAGCAACGACTTGTTGGGAGGCGACTCACCCGTCGCCGCGCTCGGGAGCTCCACCTCGATGCCGGGCGGCGGCTCCTCGGGCTCCTCCCGGAGGAACTCGGCCGTCACCATGAAGATGATCAGGAGCACGAGGACGATGTCCACCAGGGGGACGATGTTGATCCCGGTGATGCCCTCTTCGTCGTCCAGGTTGGCGCCGCCTGCCATGTCACAACCCCTCGGAGGCTCAGGCCGCGCGCCCGCGCGGGCGCTCCTCGTCCTTCAGGTGGGCCAGCAGCATGCGGCTCAGGGCCTCGGTGTGAGACGACCGCTCCTTGATCTTGCCCTTGAACTGGTTGAACGCGATCACGGCGGGGATGGCGACGAGGAGGCCGACTGCCGTCGCGACGAGGGCCTCCGCGATGCTGCCCATCAGCGCCGACTTGCGCGCCGCGTCGCCGCTGACGCTGCCCGAGAGATCACCGAAGGCGCTGATGATGCCGAGGACTGTCCCGAACAGCCCGATGAAGGGCGCGTTGTTCCCGAGCGTGCCGAGGAAGGGCAGGTAGCGCTCGTAGCGGACCCGCTCGCGAGCAACCGCGGCGTCCACAAGCTCCTCGACCGCCTCCGGGCCTTTCTGGAGGTGCTCGATGCCGTCGAGGAGCACTGCGGCCTCCAGCCCCTTGAGCGCCTTGAGCTGGCGGATGGCGCCGGGCCGGTCGTCGCCGTCGATCATCGTCTTGCGCAGGATCTCGGCCACGTGATGCACGTCCGCCGAGTTGACGGCGAAGAACACCGCTCGCTCGATCATCACGCCGATGCTGATCACGGAAAGGGCCAGGAGCAACCATAGGACCCACTCGACCCCGATGACGTCGAAGAACTCCCGCAGGGTCTCGACCATTCGACCTCCCCTCACCTCAATGGAACGGAAGCGTGGCGCACGCGGTGCCGGGCTCAAGTGCCGGCCGAATGCTAGCGGCCGGCGCGACCGTGCGCAAGCTGGCTCTGGGCCCGCGGCGCCTCGCTGGAAGGTCCGGCCCCTGCTCAGAATTCCCTTGAACGCTCCCCGGGGGCCGTGCTACTTCCCCGCGGTCTCGCGAGGACGCCCCCGGTGGGGTGTGTCCCGAGCCCCCGAAGGAGGACGTTGCGCGATGTCGGGTCATAGCAAGTGGAGCACCATCAAGCACAAGAAGGGCAAGGCCGACGCCGCGCGTGGCCGCGTCTTTACGAAGCTCATCCGCGAGATCACCGTCGCGGCGCGCATGGGCGGCGGCGATCCTGGCGGAAACCCGCGGCTGCGGGCAGCGATCGACGCGGCCCGAGCGGCGAACATGCCCGGTGACAACATCCAGCGCGGCATCAAGAAGGGCACCGGAGAGCTGGCGGGGGTCAGCTACGAGGACGTCACCTACGAGGGCTACGGTCCCGACGGGTGCGCACTGCTCGTGGACGTGACCACCGACAACCGCAACCGCTCCCTGACGGACATCCGCACCGTCTTCAACAAGAACGGCGGAAAGATGGCGGAGCTGGGAGCGGTGGGCTGGATGTTCGACCAGAAGGGCCTCGTCACGGTGAGCGGCGAGGGCACCACCGAGGACGAGCTCATGATGACGGTCCTCGACGCCGGCGCCGAGGAGCTGGAGGCCGGCGAAGAGGAGGGCACTTTCGAGGTGACCACGCCCTTCGCCGAGCTCGACGTCGTGCGCAGCGCCGTGGAGGCCGCCGGCTTCAAGGTGATCTCGGCGAAGCCCGTGCGCGTCCCGACCACGACGGTGCAGCTCGCGGGCAAGAGCGCCGAGCAGGCGCTCCGCCTCGTCGACCTCCTCGAGGACCTCGACGACGTGACGACCGTCTGGGCGAACTTCGACATCGACGAGGACGAGCTCGCCCGCCTCGACCAGTGAGCCCAGTGAGCCCAGTGAGCCAGCGCGTCCTGGGGATCGATCCGGGGAGCCGCCTGGCTGGCTGGGGCGTCGTGGAGCACGCGGCGAGTGCCGTCCGCCACGTGGACAACGGGGTCCTGGTGCTCGACGCGGACGCCCCCCTCTGCGACCGGCTGCTGGCCATCCACGATGGAGTCTCGGCGCTCATCGCGCGGTATGCGCCCTCCGTCGTCGCCGTCGAGGGGGTGTTCGTCGCGCGCAACGTCGGCAGCGCCATGAAGCTCGGTCAGGCGCGGGGGGCGGCCCTCGTGGCGGCGTCGCGGGCAGGTCTGCCTGTCTTCGAGTATGCGCCCGCCGAGGTGAAGCTGTCCGTGGTCGGGCACGGGCGGGCCGAGAAGTCCCAGATCCAAGCCATGATTCGCATCATCCTCGGCCTCCCCCAGGTGGCCCAGGCGGACGCCTCCGACGCGCTGGCCGTCGCCATCTGTCACTGCCAGCGCGCCGGTGGGCCCGCGGCAATCGCCTCGCGTGAGCACTGCATCGGGTCCGGTCGACCCGCGGAGGCGCCATGATCGCGTTCCTGCGCGGCCGAGTCGCCGCCGTCGAGGACGAGCACGCGGACATCGACGTGGGCGGCGTCGGCTATCGGGTCATCGCCCCGGCCGGCACCCTCGGGCGCCTCGCCGCGGCCACCGGCGAGGTCACCGTGCTGACGCACATGCACGTCCGCGAGGACGCCATGCTGCTGTATGGCTTCCTGGATGCGGCGGAGCGGGAGATGTTCCTGCTTCTGCTCGGGGTCACCGGCATCGGCCCCAAGCTGGCCATCGGGATCCTCGGCGGCATCGGCGTCGCGGAGCTGGTAGACTGCGTCGTCCGCGAGGACCTGAGGCAGCTCCAGAAGGTGCCCGGCGTGGGGAAGAAGCTGGCCGAGCGCATGCTGCTGGAGCTGCGCGGCAAGACGCCCGCGTCGGCGCTGCCGGCACCGGCTCGGCCGGCGGCTCGAGGCGGTGTCTGGGACGACCTGCGCTCCGCGCTGATCAACCTGGGCTACAAGGCGACCGCGGTCGAGAAGGCCGTCGAGGCGCTGCAAGGGCAGGGCGAGGCGCGCCCGTTCCAGGAGCTGCTGCGCGATGCCCTCCGCATGATGGGGTGAGGCGATGGCACAGGACCAGCGCGAGGTGGACCCCCGGCCCCAGCCGGACGACGGCGGCCAGGACGGGCTCCTGCGCCCGCGCACCTTCGAGGACTACGTCGGCCAGGGCCACCACAAGGAGAACCTGCGGGTCTTCGTGACCGCCGCGCTCCGCCGCGGCGAGGCGCTCGACCACATGCTGTTCTGCGGGCCTCCGGGCCTCGGCAAGACCACGCTGGCGCACATCATCGCCAACGAACTCGGCGTGGGCATCCACGTGACCAGCGGCCCCGCCATCGAGCGCAAGGGCGACCTCGCGGGCATCCTGAGCAACCTGCGCGAGCGGGACGTGCTCTTCATCGACGAGATCCACCGCCTGAACCCGGCCATCGAAGAGAACCTCTACCCGGCCATGGAGGACTTCCAGTTCGACATCGTCATCGGCCAGGGGCCCCACGCGCGCAGCATGAAGCTGCCGTTGCCCCGGTTCACGCTGGTGGGCGCCACGACGCGATCCGGCCTGCTCACGTCGCCGCTCCGGGATCGGTTCGGCGCCATCCTGCGCCTTCACTTCTATACGCACGCCGAGCTGCAGACCATCGTGCGGCGGTCGGCCTCCCTCATGGACATTGCCATCGAGGAGGACGCCGCGCTGGAGATGGCGCGCCGCTCCCGCGGGACGCCGCGCATCGCCAACCGCCTGCTCCGGCGGGTCCGTGACTTCGCCGAGGTCAAGGGCGACGGGCGCATCACCAGGGACATCGCCGACTACGGGCTCGGGCGCCTGGAGGTGGACCAGAAGGGGCTCGACCCCCTCGACCGGAAGTATCTGGTTGCCCTCATCGAGAAGTTCGGTGGTGGCCCCGTCGGCATCGAGACCTTGGCTGCGGCCGTCGCCGAGGAGCGCGACACCCTGGAGGACGTGTGCGAGCCCTTCCTCATCCAGGAGGGCTTCGTGCAGCGCACTCCCCGGGGGCGAGTCGCCACTCCCGCCGCGTACCGTCACCTGGGGGTGGCCGTCGTCGAGGGGGGGCAGGGGTCGCTGCTCTGAACGCCCGATGGGGCGAGCCGGCGGCGGCGTGACACGGCCTGGTTGCGGTGCTACCTTCCTCTGCTGTCGTTCACTGACGTGCAGGTGGAGCTGGGATGGCCGATCGGGTCTTCGGGGGCTGGACAATCACGGAGGACCGGGGGACGGACGCCCTGGGAACCGTTCACCTCGTCAAGGGACCCGGTGGCCAGACCGGCCTGCTGCGAGTCCTGCACGAGCGGCACCACACCCCGGCTGCCGCCGCCATCCTCCGGGAGACCCTGACCCGCGCGCAGCTCCTCGCGCACCCCAACGTGCTGGCCGTCCGGGCCTTCGCGGATGGCCGGGAGGGGCCCGCGTGGATCGTCGAGGAGGACATCGGTGGGGTGACCCTCGCCAGCCTCCTCGACATGAACGTGAAGCTGCTCTGGACCAGCGCCGCCATGGTGCTGCACGAGGTCACGGCGGCGGTCTCCTACGCCATCCGTCAGGGGGTGATCCACGGGGGCCTGTCCGCCGGGAGCGTCCTCCTGGCGCAGGACGGGCGCGTGAAGGTGCGGGGGTTCGGGCTGTCGCGGTTGACCGACGGGTCTCTGGACAAGGGCGAGGCTCGCCTCGTCACCCCGCGGGAGGACCTGCGCGCCATCGGGCGGCTCGCCCACGATCTGGTCGTCGGCGCGTCGTTTGGGCAGAAGGACCCCGAGCAGCTCGAACAGGACGTGGAGGGGCTGGGGCTCCCCGAGGGCTACCGCGAGATCCTGCGTGTGGCGTCCAGGACTGCTCACGCCGAGCTGCAGAGCACCCAGCAGGTGCTGGCGCACCTCCGGACCCTCCTGCAGAGCGCGGGGCTGGACGACGTCGGCTCGGGCCTGCGGCACACCTTCGAGGAGCTCTCCTTCTTCTTTCTGGTCGCTGGTGGTGCGCCGCGGGAGGCAGCGCTTGCCACGCCGTCCCTCCAGGCCACGCCTGGCGCGCCGCGGGAGACGGTCTCGAACCTCGCACCCGATCCGGACGGGGAGGCGCGGACCGTGGTCCTCCAGCGCTCTGCGCCGCTCAACGACCTGCTCGACGAGCCCGTGGCCGTGGATGCGCCCACCGTGGTCGGTGTGGCGCCCAAGCGCGAGCCGGACGCGCCGCTCGATCCCGCCGTGTGGCTCGGTGGCGACCAGGGGGACTCACCGGACGCCGACGAGCTGCCCGTGACGGAGGAGATGGTCCCGGCCTTGACGGACACGCCCGCGCGCCGGGCCGTCGGGGCCGAGTTCGAGCGCGTCGCCGACGGCACCAGCCGCCTCGTGTGGGTCGTCGTCGGGCTCCTGATCGTGGCGCTCGTCGCCATCGGCGTGGTCGTCACGACCTCCGTGATGTCCAACGCCGAGGCGACCCGGGAGGCGGTCATCGCGGAGCCGGAGGAGGAGCTGCCGAACGAACCTGCTCCCCCGCCCGCGGAGCCAGTGCGCCCGCCCGCGGCCGGCCTCGAGCCGTCGCCGGCGCCGGTCGTGCCGAAGCCCAGGCCGGCTCCGCCTGAGCCGCCCACCCGTGACGCCATCGCCCTGCGCGCCGAGAAGGAGGCCGCCGCCCTCATGGAGGCGGGCAAGCCCGTGGCGGCGCGGGAGATCCTCGAGACGGCGCGGGCCAAGGTCCCCGGCGACGCGCTCCTGGCGTTGGGAGTCGCGCGGACCATGATCGCGACCGGGAGCTGGGCGGACGCGCGGCGGGTCCTCGAGGATGCCGTCCGCCTGGATCGCGGCCTCGCGGACGCCTACGTGCTCCTCGGCCACGTACAGATGCAGGCCGGCGACGCAGCAGGGGCCGTGGACGCCATGCGCCACGTCCTCGACCGCAAGGGGGACGACCCCGACTTCCTCCTCGCGCTGGCGGAGGCGCTCTTCGCCAAGGGCGAGCACGACGGGGCGCTCCCCATCCTCCTCCGCGCCATCGAGCTCCGGCGCGACTTTCCCGCGGCGTCACTCGTGTTGGGGCGCACCTACGAGCGCCTCCGGGACCCGGCGAAGGCCATCGAGGCGTACAAGGCGGCGGCGGCCGACCGGGGGCTCGCGGAGGAGGCCCTCCTGCGCATCGTCGACCTCATGGAGAAGCGCGGGCAGCTCAAGCAGGCGCTGGCGCTACTCCAAGAGCGCCTGGTCGCCGACCCGGACTTCGCGATCCTCTACCTGGTCCTCGGCGACGTCCACTACCGGGAGCACCGGTTCGCCGACGCGAGGAAGCACCTGGAGCGCTACCTGGAGCTGGTACCCGGCGCGGCCGATGCCAAGGTGGCGCTGGGGAACGTCCTGTACCACCTCCGGGACCCAAGAGGCGCGGAGGTGCTCTACCGGGGGGCGCTGGAGCTCGCGCCCACCGACAGCCGGGCGGCCCACAACCTGGGCATGATGCAGCTCGCGCAGGGAGACGTGGCGGGCGCGCAGGAGACGTTCGGCGCTGCGATCGGCGGAGACTACGCCCTGTGGCAGACGCGGTGCGAGCTGGGTCGGGTGCGCCATAGGGCGGGTCGCCTGGCCGAGGCCCGCGAGCTCTACAAGGCCGCCCTCGGCAAGAAGCCGGATCACCCCTGGCTCGGGAAGATGGTCGCTCTGCCCATGGACAGCGGTCAGGCTGAGATCCTCATGTCGCGACCCTGCGACGACCGGGAGATCGTCACGGTGTCCCTGGAGCGGCCCACCAGGTAGCGGACACCTCCGCGGAGCGCGCCAGTGCGACAGTGAGCCCTCGACGTTCCTGGAGGCCGCCGCTCAGGCGTCGATCACGGCGGTCTGCTTCGCCGGGCACCAGTCGTCGTGGTGCTCACAGCCCGTGAACGACATCTTGCACTTCACCCCTGCCGCCGTGTCCCGGCAGCGCACGGGCCGGGCCTTCAGATCCGCGAGGGTCCAGCTCTGCAACGCAGCCATGGTCTGGTCGTACACGTCCTGCATGGCGACGTGGAAGGCGCACTGCCGGTCACGGGGCGCGGTCCCGGCGCAGTGGTCCGTCGCGAGGACGCCCTGGCAGGCGACGAAGACGTCGAGCAGCGTGATCTCGGTCGCGGGGCGCCGCAGCAGGACCCCGCCGTAGGCCCCGCGCATGGACTCCAGGATGCCGGCCTTGACCAGCATCCCGAGGGTCTTGCTGAGGTAGGAGACGGAGCACTCGAGGCGGTCGGCGAGCTGCTTGGGAGTCGCCGGGGTGCCGTCGCCCTCCAAGGCCAGGACGGTCAGCGCTCGAAGCGCCAGCTCGGTTGTCTTCACAAGCATGCGCAATTGGTATCTTCTTTGTCTGAATTTGCAAGGCAAAAGCACACGCCCGCGGCGACATCCGAGGCGTTGTCCCGCGGGGCGGCGCGTGCTATGACCTGCCCAGGTCCTCGTCCTCGGAGGGTGTCATGAGCAGCGACCGACCGCTGGTGGCGGTGATCATGGGGAGCCGGTCCGATTGGCCCACCATGGAGCACGCCGTGGCCATCCTGGAGCGGTTCGGCGTACCCCACGAGCGCCGCGTCGTCTCCGCCCACCGCACGCCCGCGCTCATGCAGTCCTTCGCCGCCGAGGCGGAGTCCCGCGGCATCGAGGTGATCATCGCCGGGGCGGGCGGCGCCGCCCACCTGCCCGGGATGGTCGCGGCGAGCACCGTCCTCCCGGTGCTCGGCGTTCCGGTGGAGAGCCGGGCGCTCCGAGGGGTGGACTCGCTCTACTCCATCGTCCAGATGCCCCGCGGGGTCCCCGTCGGCACCCTCGCCATCGGCGAGGCGGGCGCCGTCAATGCGGGGCTCCTCGCCGTCGCCATCCTCGGCACGAGCCGCCCGGAGCTCCGCGACGCGCTGCGCGCCTTCCGCGCCGAGCAAGAGCGGAAGGTCCTCGACGAGGCGCTCCCATGAGCACCCCGATTATCGAGCCGGGGGGCGCCATCGGCGTGCTCGGCGGCGGGCAGCTCGGCCGCATGTTCGCCATCGCGGCCCGCCGCATGGGCTACCGCGTCCACACCCTGTCACCGGACCTGGACACGCCCACGGGCCAGGTCTCCGACGTGGAGGTGCGCGCGGCCTACGACGACCTGGACGCCGTCGCCGAGTTCGCCAGGAAGGTGCAGGTGGTGACCTTCGAGTTCGAGAACGTGCCCGCCGCCACCGCGGAGGAGTGCGCGCGCCACGCCCCCGTCCGCCCGGCGGGGGTCGTGCTGAACACGACGCAGAACCGCGCGCGGGAGAAGCGCTTCCTGGCAGACAACGGGTTCCCCGTCACGCGGTGGGCGGTGATCGCCACCGAGGAGGACGTCGACCCGGCGTGCGCGGCGGTCGGCTTCCCCGCCGTGCTCAAGACGGCCGCGTGGGGCTATGACGGCAAGGGCCAGGCGCGGGTGTCGTCCAAGGAGGCCGTGCTCGGCGCCTGGCAGGCGCACGGCGAGCAGCAGATGGTGCTCGAGGCGCTGGTCGACTTCGAGCTGGAGCTCAGCGTCGTCGCGGCCCGCAGCCTCGATGGCAGCTACGCGGACTACGGCCTCATCGAGAACCACCACCAGCGCCACATCCTGGACGTGTCGGTGGCGCCGGCGCGAGTGCCCGATTCGGTGCGGCGCCGGGCGCTCCAGATCGCGCGCGGCGTGCTGGAGACCCTCGATGTCGTGGGCGTGCTGTGCATCGAGCTGTTCCTGACCCGGGGCGGGGAGCTGCTGGTCAACGAGCTGGCCCCCCGCCCCCACAACTCGGGCCACCTGACCTTCGACGCCTGCGTGTCGAGCCAGTTCGAGCAGCAGCTCCGGGCGATCTGCGGCCTCCCCCTCGGCTCCATGGAGCTCCTGCGCCCCGCCGCCATGGCGAACCTGCTCGGCGAGCTCTGGGACACGGGCACCCCCGACTGGGCGGCCGCCTGCCGCCACCCGGAGATCAAGCTCCACCTCTACGGCAAGGCGCGCCCGCACCGCGGTCGCAAGATGGGGCACCTCGTCGCGTTCGGCTCCGACGCCGACACGGCCGAGCGCACCGTGCTGGCTGCCCGCGCCGCGCTGGTGCCGTCCCCGCGGTAGCCGGCGCCGTCCCGCGCGGCCGGTTCACTCGGGCGTCGACACGTGCGGGCCCGCCCCTGGGGGGTCTCGCAGCGGTCCCCTCCATGCGGCGCCACGAATCGACCGTCCCTCGGGTCCTTCGCGCCGAACCTGGTTGCCAGGCGTGCGCGCCGCCGGCTATGCTCCGTCGCACTTCGGCGCTCACCGACGCAACAAGAGAGGACCCCATGGCGAAGATCATCGACACCCTCCTGCTGCTGGCTCTGCCGGCCTCCGGCAAGTCCGAGGTCCGCAAGTACCTGGCCTCCCTCGACCCGACGACCTGTCGGGAAGAGCTGCACTTGGGCCCGACGGTCCAGCTCGACGACTATCCGTACGTCCACCTGATGCACCGCATCGACGACGAGCTGAAGAAGGCGGGCGGGAGCTACGTGTTCTACGGGGGGCCGGACCAGCCCTTCCGTGCGCCGGTCTTCTGGGGAACGTTGACCGCCCTGCTCAACGAGGACTACGACGACCTGGTCCACCAGCGCACCGTGGCGCCGGTCTCGGCGGCCCACCACCTCTTCGCGCGCCTGGACCGAGCGACGGTCACGGCCGGTGGCGATGCGCTCCTCGACTCCGTGCCCGCGGACGTCCTCGGCCGCGTGGCGGACGCCCTCGAAGCAGAGTGCCGCGCTCAGCTCGACGAGAAGCAGGCCGCCTACGTCCCCAGCCTGACGGGGCACACCGTCGTCATCGAGGCGGCCCGCGGCGGCGCGGACGGGTCGACAATGCCGCTCACCGGCTACAACGGCTACCAGTACATGCTGTCCGCCCTGTCGGACGCCATCTTGGACAAGGCGTCCATCCTGTACGTGTGGGTGACCCCCGAGGAGTCCCGGCGCAAGAACACGGAGCGCACGGACCCGAACGACCCGGGGTCCATCCTCCACCACGGCGTCCCCATGTCGGTCATGCTCGGCGAGTACGGCTGCGACGACATCGATCACCTGATCCAGGCCTCGGGGCAGCCGGACACCGTGAGGGTGGAGGCGCGCGACAAGGTGTGGCACGTGCCCATCGGCCGCTTCGACAACCGGGTGGACAAGACGTCGTTCCTGCGCACGGACAAGGCGGACTGGTCGCCGGCGCAGGTCAAGGCCATCCACGAAGGCCTGGCGGGCGCCCTCAAGCGCATCGCCGAGCGGTAGCCCGGAGGTCGGCGGGTGGAGGGCCAGGTGGGGGGTCACTCCAGGGGGGCGCACACCAACCGGAGGCTGTCGAGGAACTTGCCCGCGGCGCCGGTCATGCCGACGACCACGTAGCCCTCCGGGCACATCTCGGTGTACTCGAACCCCCCCTCGCCCCCGGCTTGTCCCGTGTACTTCTTCGCCTTCCCGAGGCTCGGCTTCGTCGCCAGGGCCCTCTTCAGCTCCTCGAGGGTCATGTTCTCGATCTTGTCGGCGGTGGCGGCGTGCTCCGCTTCGAACGCGTAGCCGGCCTTGTCGGCGTACTCGACCACGTTCTTGGCGCGCGGCGAGGGCTCGGGGACCGTCTGACGGCCCTCGGGCGCTGGGACGGCGACGGGCTCGACGGGCAACCCCATGGCGGCTGCCACCGGCTCGCGCACCAGCTCCAGGCCGCCGCGGAGCCCGACGCCGATGGTCAGGTCCTCGACGCGGAGCTTCGCGGGCAACGGCGACGAGCTGCCGAGGTCGATGACGTAGCGGCCCTTGTCCACGGCGACCCACGCAGTCTCGGTCCACAGGGCCTTGGAGCTGGACGGCGAGGCGTACAGCGCGAACTGCAAGGGGTACACGCCGCCGATGGGGTTGTGCGCCTCGTCCTGGAGCTGGCCGATGTAGGTGAAGGTCTTGCCGCTCTTGGGCCTGGCGCTTGCGGGCCAGGCCAGGAGCAGCGACAGGAGCAGGGCGGGAGCGAAGCGAAGCATGGGATCTCCTCCAAGGGCGGGCATCATACGTTCGGGGGTCGGCGGGAGCAACCGCGAGCCCTCACGGCCGCGGACCTCTCCGCCCGCGCCGCGCCCAGAGCACGCCGAACAGACCGAGCCACAGGGCCCCCGGCGCAGCAGGGGCCGTCGTGCAGCCGCCCGATGCGGCCTCCGGGGGGGCGGGCTGGTTCAGCCAGTAGTACGGGACCGCCGCAGCCCCGGGGGCGCGGATCTCGACGACGTGGAGCCCGGCTCTCGCGCTCGGGGGCAGCATCGCTCCGCCTGCAAGAGAGCGCCAGAGGCGGCCGTCTGCCCGCCACGCGCTGCCCGGTCCCATGGGGGGCAGCTCGATGGGGCCAGCCCATGGGGGCGCCTCGCCAGGGATGGTGGACAGGCCCCGCAGGAGCCCCGGCGCAACGCCCACGGGAGCGCCTCCGGGCTTGCCGAGACGGAGGAACAGGGTCGCGTGGGTGCCCCCTACGCTCACCGCGGACAGCAGCTCGGGCTCCCACGTCGTCACCGGCAGGGCGAGCCACTCCGTCTTGCCGAGCAGCGCGCCGATGGCCGTCTCCCAGAGCTGGGCGGCCAGCTCCTGCTCAGCCGCGACCGGGCCATCGACCAGGGGGCTCGTCACGACGACCCCGTCCGTGGCGACCGTGTCGACCAGCAGCTCCAGGGGGGCACCGAGGCTCGTCGGAGCGCCGAGGACCGGGTGGGTCCCAAGGCTCACTGCGCCCGTCAGGCGATACAGCAGGAGGCGCGTCTCTTCCACGTCGGCGTAGAGCTCCACCTGGATCTGGGGGAAGAAGAGGTGCACCGAGAGACCGCCGGGGCCGGCCCCCTCGTCGTTGAAGGTGACCGTCGGCGACGCGGCCGGCCAGAAGCGGAGCCACACGGGGTTGCTGTTGGCCAGGGCTTCGATGTCGGGGAGCCACGGGGCGAACGTTGCGGCCGTCAGCCCCTCTGCCTGCGTCGATCCGACGCTCTCGCAGAAGAGGCCCGCCCGCCAGGCGTGGGCGACGGCCTGCTTGAGAGCCGACACGGACAGGCTCAGCGCGACGTCGTAGGGCGCCCCGGTCCCGGGGACCGTGGGGGGCACCCCAGGAGGCTCCGTGGCCGGGGCCGAGTCGATGGGCAGATCGGGTACGCAGGTGTTCCGGGCGCTGGACAGCGCAAGGTCCGCGCCCATGGAGACCAGCGCCCCCTGAACGACCAGCACGGAGCTTCCGTCGGCGCTCGCCGACGGCGTGAGCCGCTCGGACATGGACCCTGGGTCTCCGCCAGGAGACTGCTGGGTCACACGGCGCCCCGGCGGCAGCCTGAACGGCAGCACCTCGCGGAGCGTGGGCGCGATGGTCGCCACGAAGCTGGTCGTGAGCTGCTCCCGGGCAGCGTCCAGCGCGCGCGACGCAACGAGCGGCGCGAGCCCGCCGAGGCCGATGGCCTCGCAGCCGTCGAGGGGGCCGATCCATGGTGTGGCATCCAGGGTCGCGGGGAGGTGAGCCACGGCCTCGGTCTTGCCCAGCTTGTTGCGGGCGATGCGCAGATCGAAGCGCATGACGACGTCTCGCAGCGCCACTGCGACCATGCACGAGCCGAGGCCCGCCGAGTCGTGGGCGGCCACGTCCAGGGCCACGTCGTCGAGCAGCAGGTCGACCGCGAGGGAGTCCACCTCGCCGGGCGACATCCCCGCAGCCAGGACCACCGCGTGTCCCTCTGCCGGCCCGAAGCCGATGGCGACCTCTCCATCCGGGTCGTAGTGGGAGGTGTGGGGGAGCAGGATGGGGTAGCCCTCGGGCCTCAGCTCTGCAAGGCGGGCGACTGCGCGGTCCGCAGCGGCCTGGAGGAACGTGGGGGTCGCGGTGATCGTGGCCGCTTGCTGTACCGCGACGGGGAGCGACTGCTCCGGGGGCAGGTCGGAGCCCGACGCGCACGCAGCGACCACCGCCAGACACCAGGCGGCGGCGGGTCCCATGGGCCTGGGAGCCGGCGTGCTCACGGCCCTCATTGGCGCTACGTGGCGCCGCGCCGGCGTCATGGCTCCACCCACAGGGCCAGATCACGGACGACCCCGGGGGTGTCGGTGCCCAGCCCCAGGACCTCCCAGGCAACGGCCGCGCGACCGTCCGGCAGGGTGGCTGCGGCAATCCAGGGGCCACCCTGGGCCTCCCCTGCGGCCACGGCGCTCGACCACCCGCCCCCCTCGCCGCGCACCGCGCGCCTGATGACCATGTCGGTGGCGTCCAGGTACCAGATGGAGGGCACCCCCGCCGGTGACACGACCAGCCTCGCGTGTTGCCCCACGACGTTCCGTCGCACCACGCCGGTGTCCGGGTCCTCGTGGACCCCGTCGTCCACGATGAGCACCTTGAGGGCGCCGCTCTCGCTGTAGGCGTAGCGGAGGGCGCGGTTGGTGGCGTCGTAGTAGGCGACCGCCACGGTCCCCCCCGGGGCCACTGCGAGGGAGGCGAACCTCCCGACGTCCGCGACGTTGGCGCCGCTCGACGGGTCGATGCCGTCGATGCGGGAGGTGGACCACGCACCCGGATCGAGCCGCGAGAGGAGCAGGTCCCCGCGCGCCGCGTCGTAGTGGGCGATCACGGGCGCCCCCCCGGCGACCCCCACGGACGCAAAGCGACCCACGTCCGGTGCCGCGGGGGCACACGCAGCGTCCACGCAGGGTGTGTCGGACGGGGGCGGTACGGTCACGACCTCCCATGTCTCCCCCGCGCGCCGAGCATACCGGAGGTCCCCGCGAGTCTCGTCGCGCCAGGCCGCGTGCAGTGTGTTCCCCGCGGCCGTGATCGATGCGTACTGGCCCACGTCCCCCTCACTATCGAGCGTCTCGACGGACAGCAGCCGCAGACCTTGGAGTATCGCATGGCGAGCGTCACCCATCGTCGCGTCGTAATAGATCACGTGCAGGCGGCCTGCAGCGTCCAGCGTGGCGGCGCAGTGCCGCCCCACGTCCCTGGGCTCCTGCGCGTCGTCCGCCCCGTCGACGAAGACGAAGTCCATCTCCTGGCGGCCGGTGCCCCGCCCCACGGCCAGCGCACCGTGGGTGCGGTCGTAGGTGGCGACGAGCAGAGCGCCTTCCTGGTCGACGAGGAGCGCGTTGCGGCTGCCAATCTCTCCCACTGCGGCCGCCGGGATGGGCTCCTCGAGGCAGACCCCCTGGTCTGCGTCGCAGAACATCCCCTCGGGGCAGCTCTGGTGGACGCAGGTGGGCGCCGCCTCCTCGTTGGCGCAGGCGACCAGCAGTGTGACGGCGAGGCTGAGGCGTGGCAGGCTCATCAGGGCCAGAGGATAGAGAACCCCCCGGGGCCAATCAAGAAATGCCCCGTGCTCCGTTGTTGCGGCTCGGCGTCGGACCGGTTACCTTCGGTGGGTCATCGAGGCTCCCGCACACCCCGGAGGATGGTGCCATGGTTGGTTCGCTCGGACTTCTCCCTTCGACCACGACCCGCGCAAGCGGGTGGAGCCGGCGCGCCCTGCTCTTGCTGCTGGTCGCCGCTGCGCTCCCCGCATGCAAGAAGGAGCCGCCGCTCGACGAGGCCATCGCCCTCATCGACTCCGATCCCAAGGCGGCAGCCGCCCGGCTGGAGGAGATCCACAAGAGCGACCCGTCCAACTACGATGCGCTGTTCTACCTGGCGACGGCCTGGCAGGAGGCGGAGGAGTGGGACAAGGCGATCCCCCTGTTCGAGGAGGCGCTCGGCAAGCCGGAGGGCAAGGCGACGGAGGGGCTGATCAAGGACCGCCTCTACACCGCCTACATGGCCCAGGCTGACAAGGGGGGCGATGTCGCCATCAAGACGGCCGCCCTGGAGAAGGCCGCAGCGCTGGAGGAGGAGCTGGGCAAGCGCAACATCCGCGCCAACAAGAAGCTCATGGAGGCACGGGTCGCGGCCTTCGACAAGGCGGTGGAGGAGGAGCGCTTCGATGATGCCATCGAGGTAGCCAACTCGGTGCGAAAGCTCTACGTGGACAAGAAGGAGAAGCGCCCCCTGCTCACCCGGATCACCGAGCTCCGCAAGCGCTCGTTCCTCAAGAAGGCCTACGCGGCGTTCCACGAGAAGATCAAGCCCGATCTGGCGGCCAAGGGCAACTGGGAGGAGGGCTCAGCCAGGCTCCTGTTCGCGTCCGAGTTCGTGGTACCGCCCAAGACCGAGGAGGGCGAGTGGGACGAGGCGGCCGCGGGCTTCGAGGAGGTCGCCAAGGGGCGCGCCTGCATGCCTCTGGCCGTGCAGCTCGGGCAGACCGTCAACGCCATCGCGGAGGCCTCCCCCTTCGGCGCGAAGCTGGAGGACGCCTACATGAACTACTTTGCCAACGAGGCCTCCCGGACCATGGCCTCGGGCTGGAAGACCCCACACGCGGCGGACGCCGTGCGTGCAGAGGGTGAGGAGTGGGCCTACACCTGCAAGATGTTCCTCCCGCTGGAGACCGTCATCGACAACCTCTATCTGGTGCACCGGGAGAAGGAGAAGCAGGCGAAGGGCGGTGAGGGAGCCAAGCCGGCCCAGGCGCCAGAGAAGGCCCCCGCGCCGGAGGGGGCCGCCCCCGCGCCGGAGGGGGCCGCCCCGGCGCCGGAGGGCGCCGCCCCGGCGCCGGAGGGCGCCGCCCCGGCGCCGGAGGGCGCTCCCTAGCCGCCCTCCGTGAGGCACCGCGCGCGAACAACGCTGCGCACAGATCCCCGCATGGCCCAGGCGCGTCATACCTGACGCGCTGGCAATCCCCCCGGCGTCCAGGTAGCGTGAGACCATGCACGATCCTAGAGGCAAGGAGTCGGACGAGACGCTGGCCACCGCTGAAGAAGTGGCGATCGGCGCCACCGTCGCCCAGCCCACCGACGGGGGGCGTCCCGCTTACCCGACCCACGAGGGGACGAGGCCGGGGGCCGACCCAGGCCGCACCACCGCCGTAGAGGCCGATCTGGACGTGACCGCGGCCGGAGAGGCAGCCGCCCTGGAGCAGAAGATCCTCCGCATGAAGGAGGCCTCCGAGCGCGCGCGGGTCAAGCACGACCCCATGCTCGGCATGGAGATCCAGGGTCGCTTCCGCATCACCGGCAAGATCGGCGAAGGCGGCATGGGCACCGTCTACAAGGGCGAGCAGATCAGCATCAAGCGCCCGGTGGCCATCAAGACACTGCTCCGCCAGCTCGTCAAGGACGAGAAGTTCGTCCGGCGCTTCCAGAACGAGGCGCTCGCGGTCAGCAAGCTGGCCCACCCGAACACCATCCGCATCATCGACTTCGGCCAGCTCGACGAGGGCACCTTCTACATCGTCATGGAGCTGCTCATCGGCCGCCCGCTGCAGCGCGCGCTGCGGGAGGGCGGCCCCATGGGCGTCCGGCGGGTGCTCCGCATCATCGAGCAGGCGGCGAGGAGCCTCCACGAGGCGCACGGGAAGGGCATCGTCCACCGTGACCTCAAGCCGGACAACATCTTCCTCTGCACCGTGGACGACGACCCGGACTTCGTGAAGGTGCTCGACTTCGGCGTCGCCAAGATGATCGACGACGAGTCCGGCACGCGCGAGAGCCTCACCCAGACCGCCATGATCCTGGGGACGCCCAAGTACATGTCGCCCGAGCAGGGCATGACGCGCCCCCTGGACGGGCGCAGCGACCTCTACGCGCTGGGCGTCATGGCCTACGAAGCCCTGGTAGGCGTCGCGCCGTTCACCGGCGAGCCCATGGCCCTGCTGTACCACCACGTCCACACGCCCCCGAAGACGCCGGGGGAGGTGCGGCCAGACATCGACGTCCCCGCCGAGGTGGAGCAGCTCGTCATGCGGCTGCTCTCCAAAGACCCGGCGCTCCGCCCGGCGACAGGCGACGACCTGGCCGCCGAGTGCCACCGGCTGCGCGAGGCCCTGCCGCCAGCCTACGACAAGCTGGTCCTGCGCGACGAGGCGGCTCAGAAGGCCGTCCTGGAGGACCGCAAGACCTCGACGGTCATCACCGCGGCCCACCGGGCGGCCACGATGGCCCACGGTGGCCCGGCGACCACCGCTACCACCGCTCCGACCGCGCTGGACGTGCCGGCTGCGCCGCGCCCCCGGTGGCTGGGCTGGGCCCTCGCGGGCGCAACCACCCTGGTGGTGCTGGCGGGCGGTGCCGTCGCCTTCAAGCTCTCCGTGGACACGCTGCCTCCGGCGTACCGCCTGTCCATCGGGCCTGGCCTCCTGCCCACGCAGCAGCTCGGCGAGCTGCCCCTCGACACGGTGAAGGTGCGCCTCTCGAGTGTCCCGCCCGGCGCAGAGGTGCTCCAGGGCGACGACAGTCTTGGCAAGGCCCCGCTGATCGTGGAGCGCCTGCGCGACGAGGCCCACCTCAGCTACGCCTTCCGCTTCGACGAGGGACAGGTCGTGACCCTGGACGTCCCCTTCCGCGCCGATGGCACCTACACGGCGCAGCTCCCGGCGCCGCCTCCCGTCGCCGACGCGCCCAAGCTGGACGCCACGAAGGACCCCACAGGCGAGCAGGCAGAGGGCCCCTCGGGCGAGTCTGCGGACACCCCTGGAACGACGGAGGCCAAGGATCCGCCGCAGGTCGTGGGAAAGAAGAAGCCCGTGCGCCCCCCGAAGGAGGACACGGGGACCACCGTCTCCTCCCAGCCGAAGGACACGGGCCAGGTCAATATCCTGAAGTAGTCTGGGGTCGTGGCCCGCTCGTCAGGGGCACTTGTCCGCGTCGCACGCGCACCGCACGCCGAGCCAGGGGTGGGACTCCAGCCCCTCGACGGCCTCGGTCCCGCGGGCGCCGCTCCGGGCGGTGCAGATGTCGCCCGCCTCGATGCCGTAGGAGCCGCCGCGCACGATGCGGTGGGACGGCGTCACCTCTACGTCCGACAGGTCGCTCTTCGGGTCGATGGCGCCGCTCGCCGGCGACCACCGGGCCTCGCAGATGGCGGTAGACCCGAGCTGGGTCGCGCAGATGGCGTAGCACCCCTGGGCGCCTGCGCCGCTGCCGGCGACCGACGGATACCAGCACGAGGTCTCCCCCGTGCCTACGCTCTGGCACACGGGCTCGGGGTCGTCAGCCGGATCCGGATCGCCCATGTCCACGCACTGGTCGCACCCCTCGGCGCTGCTCTCGACACACTCGGCGTACCTCTCGGTGCCGAGGCAGGTGATGATGTTGGTCGACAGGTCCGTGGAGGTCCACTCGGCCATGTTCCCGCCCAGGTCATAGACGAACTGCCCGCTGCCCGGCGGCTCCTCCACCTTGTCGTCCGTGGACGTCATGACCGGAGCCGTCGAGAAGGCCCCGCTGCACGGCTTGAGCGCGATGCCCCGCCCTTTGCACTTGGTGATGGGCTCGTCCGGCGCCAGGAAGGGATAGACCCGCTTCTTCTTCAGTTCGTGGGCGCCCGCGGCCTTGTCCGTGAGCGTCGCCCCGCCCGCGATCCGCTCCCACTCGAACTCGGTCGGCAGCCGCTTGCCCACGAACTCGCAGTAGGTCTTCGCGTCGTCGAGGTTGAGCACGAGGGCCGGGTACTGGTCGTACCGCTCCGCCCCGGCGTAGTCGTCCAGGATGGCCTGACCCAGCGTGTCGTAGGGCTGCGCCCGGCAGACCCCCATCTCCACACAGAAGCGGTACTGGACGTTGGTCACCTCGTGCTGGTCGATCTTGAAGGCCGGGACCTTCACGCGCATGGGCGGCGAGAGGTTGTCCCGCTGCAGGCAGGCGTCCCGCTTCTTGCATCGCTCGCCCTGCTTGCAGATGCCGTCTGGCGTGGCGCACTTGTCCTTGTCCAGCTCCTGCCCCGTGTCGCAGCCCGCGATCTTGGGGCACTGCCCCGGGTCTTCGCACTCCTTGCAGCACTTCTCGCACTGGATGCAGGGGCAGCCCCCCGCGCACGAGAATGGCTCCTTGTCGAACTGGCTCTGCTGGATGGGCTGGCACGGCGGGACCCCGCCGAAGAGGTAGTCCACCACGCCGTCGTAGTCCTCGACCTTCACCATGGAGGTCGGGTCGGGCGGCGTGATCCCCTGGGCACACCCGGCCGCGAGGGCCAGAAACAGCGTCAAAGCGCGCATCAGAAGCTCCCCATGGCGCCGAAGACCATGCCGCTGCCCGGATCGACGCTGAACACCGGGGCGATGTCGATGCGGTCCTCCGATGCCACGTCGGTCCGCACGTACTCCCAGATGATCAGGCCCGTGCCCACGGCCAGCAGGCCGCCGCCGAGGCCGTACCCCAGGTTCTGGTACAGCTCATAGTCGTTGAAGGTGGGCGTGCCCGCAAACTCCTTGTCGGCGAGCTGCCAGAAGGTGATGCCCGCCCCGACGCCGAGCAGCCCGATCACCGCCGTCGGCCAGCCCACGTAGGCCCGCCACGACGCGGGGGCGTCCTTGAGGAAGATGGTCGCGCTGACGTCCACCTCCGCGCCCGTCGCCACATCCACAGGCTCGTTGAAGGTGGTGTAGGCGTCCTTCTCCACGACGATCTGGTGCTTGCCCGCCTCGACGTCCACCACCTCTTCGTAGGGCGAGATCCCGAAGGGCTTGCCGTCGAGGAAGATGCGAGCGCCCTTCACGTTCGTCCGAACTCGCAAATGCCCGATGTTCTTGATGCGCGCGAGCGGGAACGACAAGGTCAGGTCCCCCTGCCGTTTGACCTCGAAGGGCGCCGAGAAGGGCTCGTAGCCGTCCAGCACGAGGCGCAGGTAGTAGCGCCCCTCAGCGAGGTTCGTCGCAAAGGGCGTCTGGCCGATGATGCGCTCCTGGGACGCGCCCTCCTCCATGAAGTAGATGGTCGCCCCCGCCGGGTCGGACTGCATGGTCACGAGCGGAAGGGCGCGGTAAGCCAGGTCCTTGAGGCGGACCATCTCCTTCTCGACGCGCTCCTGGTCGGCGCAGATGCCCTTGCCCTCCTCCTTGCACAGGGGCACGAACTTGTCGAAGGCGTCCAGCGCCTTCTGGGGCTCGGTGCCCGTATTCAGCCACGCGTAGCCGAGGTTGTAGAGGTACTTGGAGAGGGGGTTCAGGTCGAAGGCGCGCTGGAACCGCGCGGCGGACTCCACGTAGCGCCCGGCGCCGAACAGCTCCTTGCCCTGCTGGTTCTCGATCTCCGCCTGCTCGGCGGCGGTCTGCGCGCCTGCCGGAGTCGCGCCCGCCACCGCGAGGAGCGCCACCAGGACCCACATCCGACGTGCTCTGCCCATGCTGCCTCCTGGGAACTCCGACCTGCCGGAGTACCCCAAGTCCCCGCGAGTGTCAAACCCTCGCCCTCTCACCACAGCGACAGCTCGACTCCCTTGGTCACCACCCCGACCACGGCCCACGCGATGGCGATGGCCGACGCAGAGATGAGCGCCCAGTCCACCGCGTGCCCCCGAAGCCGCCCGAAGCCGAGGCCGAACAGAGCGCCGGCGATGATGCCTCCCAGGTGCCCCCAGATGGACACGTTCGGGAAGATGACGCTGAACGCCATGATGATCAGCAGCCAGGTGCCGACGCCGCGGAAGAGCTGCGTGCCCTCTTGGGCGCTCCGCTGCCACGCGTTGACCAGCAGCGCGCCGCCGACCCCGAGGACTCCCCCCGACGCCCCGACGAGCCCCCCGTGGGTCATCAAGGCCTCGCTGAGCAGCGACCCGCCGAACACCCCGAGCACGAACGAGCCGAACACGGCCGCTGGCCCGAGGCGACGCTCCAAGAAGCGCCCCACGTCCCAAAGCACCCAGGCGTTCATGCCCGCGTGCACGATTCCGGCGTGGACCAGCCCGTAGCTGACGAGGCGCCACCGCTCCCCGCTCGACGGCACGAAGAAGGCGCCGAGCTCGAAGGGCGCGTCGGCACCGACGGTGCGCTCCAGCACCACCTGGATCAGATACGCCACTGCGATGAGCCCGACCAGCCCGGCGGTCGCCACCGGCGCCCCGATGGCGAGGTGCGGCGCCGCGGGCGGCTCCGTCCCCAGAGACCGCAGCCCCTGCTCGATGACGCGGCGTGTGATGGGCTGCTGTGGCACCAGGCGGTCCCAGGCCTGTAGCCATGCCCGAAGGGCGTCGGACGGGCGTCCCGCCCGGCTCATGGCCACGCCGAGGCGCCACAGGATCCACGCCGCGCGGACCTGGGGCAGCGGATTCGACAGGACCTCGACCGCGGCGCGTGCGTCCCCCTCGGCTGCGGCGATGTCCAGGTCCGCCAGCAGGGCCATGGACTGCTGGACCCCCGGCGCGACCGTCCCCACGTCGGCGGTCCGCATGGCCTCGGCCTCTGCGCGCGCCTCCGCGATTCGTCCGGTCTCTGCCAGGGCGAGCACCCGCGCCCCCCGCACGTGCAGCGCCTGGGGGCCGCTGGCCGCGTCCACGGGGATCCGAAGCACGTCGTCCCACTGCTCGAGGAGGGCGTGCGCCACCGCACGCAAGGCCGCCGCCTCACCGTTGGGAATCCCCTCCAGGGCCAACAGCGCGGCCGCCGCGTCCTCCGTGCCGAGGGCCGCAGCGGCGCGCCCCACGGCCTCGTCGGCGCGCCCCTCCGCCGACCACACCACCAGCTCCGTCAGCCTGCGTCCGAGCCGCGGCCGGCTCCGTGCCACGGAGCGCCCGACCATCGGGATCAGCGCAAACCACACCAGGACCGAGAGGGCGAGGGCGATCAGGGGAGGCTGCCACTCGGCCGGCACGCCGAAGCCGTCAGGCCAGGTCGCGGCGATGCCCAGCACGGTGGCGAGGCCGAGCTTGCGGGTCAGCTCCCCGCGCCGGTTTGCCCGCAGGAGCTGGATGAGCATGGCCCCGGCCAGGAAGGTCAGGGCCCAGAGCGCCATCAGTGCTTCCATCCGTCCCCCGGTAGGTCAGAACCCTACGTGGACGCCGACGCCGCCCCCGAAGTTGTCCACCGTCTCGTACTCCCCGCGGTCGGTGCCGGTCTCGTCTACGTGCCACTGACGGCTGTACTCGGCCCAGAGGTAGAGCGGGTCGTACACCTTGACCCGCAGCATGGCCACGAGGAGCGCGTTGTCCAGGCTCCCCAGGTCCTCCGCGTCGTCGAAGTTGCGCTTGGTCCAGAAAGCAGCCGCCTGCACGACGTCTGCGATCCAGGGCAGCTCAAGGCGCGCCGTGAAGTTTGCGTTGTCCGGTCCCTGGTAGTCCTCGTAGGCCGCCGTCACGGTCACCCACTTGTCCACTCGGAAGGTCAGGCTCCCGAGCAGCCCGTGCCGGTCCCTGTCGGCGCCCGCAAACCCTGCGCGCACGTCGGTGATCTTCGGACCCTGCACGAACCGCCACCGCTCGATCTCATAGATGGGAGAGATGTACGTCGGCTGGTAGCCCTTGGACGCGAAGCGCCACTCGATGCACGTGTCGATGTGGATGTTCGCCGGGAGGCTGAAGTTGATGAACGTCCCGAGGTGGGTCCCTGCCCCCTCGTCGCCGAGCACCATCACGTCGAAGAACGGGATGATCGCCACCCACTCGTTGGAGAACACCTCCCAGTCCAGGTCCCACCCCCACAGGATGACGGGCTCGCTCGATGCCCGGACCGGCCCGGCCTCCTCGATGACCGGGACGCCCCCCGCGTCCACCTTGAGCGCCGTCGGTGCGTCGAAGTCCGCCGCGAAGACGAGCCCCGTCGTGACCTTCTTGAAGATGTCCGCCGTCGGGAAGAACGTGAACGGCCGTACGAAGGGCCGGATGGCCAGCAGGTTGGGCGGCGCGACGTGGTCGATCATCACCTCCACGCCGCCGTAGCCCACGTCGATGGTGCTCCGGATCCCCATCTTGTAGTGGTTGACGTCCACCACGTTGTAGTAGCTGTTCACCACCGTCCCGTGGCCGATGGACACGCCGGTCAGCTCTCCCACGCGCACGTAGTAGGGTTCGTTCGGGAACCCGTACTGGAAGTACCTGAGGATCTTGAAGAAGTCCCCGACCTCGTCCCAGTCCTCCTCGCGGATGACGCTGTCCTGCTCCGGCTCGTAGTCGATGGCGCGGAAGTTCAGGGGGACCTGCACGCCAAAACCGATCTTGTCGAACTGGAACGCGGCGCCCACGGACACCTTGACGAACCAGTCCTCCGCGATGCCTCCGAAGCCCAGGCCGCCGTCGAACTGCCCCTCGAAGCCTTCGGCCCAGGCAGGTGTGGCGAACAGGGCGGTGACGAGCGCGATGCGACCGGTGAGCTTCATGAATGATCCTCCAAGGTGGAGCCACGGCGGAGTCCAGGCACAGGGACGTCCGCGCCGCATGATACGGACGGGGGCGAGCGCGGTACAGAAAAGCCCAGCAACCGTTGGAGTCGATCACTCGGCTTCTGCTAGAATCGCGCGCCGCGGCGCCGCCTGCCGGCTGACGGCGCGCCCCAGGATGTCGCATGTCCATGAGAGTCAACGAGATCTTCGCGAGCATCCAAGGCGAGGGCACCCGCGCCGGCGAGCCGTGCACCTTCGTGCGCTTCACGGGCTGCAACCTGCGCTGCACCTACTGCGACACCGAGCACGCGTTCTACGAAGGCGAGGACCTCGACCGCCAGGGCATCCTGGCGCGCGTGGCAGACCTTGGCCTGCCCCTCGTGTGCGTCACCGGCGGCGAGCCCATGCTGCAGCGCGAGATCGTGCCCTTCCTCGGCGAGCTCGTCGGTCGCGGCTACACGGTGCTCCTGGAGACCGGCGGGTCACGGCCCCTCTCCCAGGTGCCCTCGGAGGTCATCAAGGTCGTCGATCTCAAGACCCCAGGCGCGATCCGTCGCGATCCGCCGCCGGGCTTCGACCTGACCCCCGCGTTTCTCAGCACCTTTGACCGATCGAACCTGGACGCCCTGCTGCCCCACGATCTGATCAAGATCGTGCTGACGAGCCGCGCCGACTATGAATGGGCGGTCGCCGCCATGGCGGAGCTCGCCCTGCCGCGCCGGGTCCAGCAGGTGCTCTTCAGTCCCAGCCACGGGGAGCTCGACGCGCGGGAGCTCTCTGCCTGGATTGTCGAGGATCGCCTCCCGGTGCGCCTCAACCTGCAGTTGCACAAGCTGATCTGGGGGGCCGACGCGCGGGGCGTCTGACGGGTTCGGCGTAAGGGCGGACCGCAGGAGCCGCGCGGCCCTGCCTACTTGGCCTCGGTGGCGGGCTTGATCTCGTCGAACGCGGGCTCGGCGGCCTCCATGGACTTTGCGCGCGCGGGCGCGGCGTTGCCCTTGGCGGCTCCGGCGGCCTTGCTCGCCTTGACGTCCGCCTCCATGGCCACTCGGCGGGCGTACAGGCGCTGTCGCAGCTCCTCCACGGCGACGCCCTCGACCGCCTCCATGTCCTTGAGCGCCCGCTCGGCCACATCCAGGCGCCCGAGCGCCATGCTGACCTCGAACTTCTCCCGCAGCGCCGCAGCTCGGTTCTGGTAGCGCGGGTAGTTCTTCAGGAGCCCGTCGTAGCTCACCAGCGCGTCCAGGAAGCGGTTGGCCTGACGATAGGCCTGGGCCACCTTGTGCCGCGCGAGGGGCGCCAGCGACGGGTCCTGCTTCGCGGCCTTCTCGTATGCGGCAATCGCTCCCTGTACGTCGCCCGCCGCCAGCAGCGCGTCGCCCTGTCGCATCATCCCGAGCGGCGCCGTGTCCTCCCGAGCGTCCAGGGTCGATGACTCGGTCCGGTACCCGGAGGACGGGTCCTGCGCCAGCGCTCCACCAGCGATCTGGGCCGCTTGGGCCTCCACTTGGGCTCCGCCGGCGTCGCCCGGCTGCTCCGCCTTGCCGGTCGCGAGCTTCCAGGAGTCGTCAGCGAGCCCACCAACGCTCGTCGCGGCCGGCGCGCTGGCGGAGTTGCGGAGGTCCTCCCCTCCATAGACCACCTCAGCGGCCCTGCGCTCCTGAAGCTGCTGCTTCTGGGGCCCACGGACCTCGTTCGCCAGCGGGGCGCTGCTCGCCCCCTGCGGGAATGCCTCGGGCTCCTCGGCCGGGCTCACCACAGCGGCCTTCTCTGCTGCCTGGACAGGGGGGGCCGTAGCGGGAGCCTTTGCGCCGAAACGCGCAAACCCGTCTCGGACCGCGTTGTCGTCGGCGCCTGGTGCGACCGCCCGCTGCTCCACGTTGCTCGCGATGCCCTGGGGCACGGCGACGGGAGCGTCCTTGCGTGGGGCCTCCTTCGCGACGTCCGGCGCGGGCTGAGGCTGTCGGGTGTCCAGGTCGGCTGCGAGATCGCCTCCCCACGGGGCCGCCGCCTTCTTCTTCGGAGCCGCCAGGTCGAGCTTCGAGCCCACCTTGCCCTCGGCCTTCTTGTCGACACCACCGGCCCGGAGCCCCCGGTCCCGCGCCAGATCCGAGAGTCGGTCCACCTCTGCCGCTGCGACCTCCATATCCGGCACTCTTGCGGACGCCGCCTCGACCGGCGCAGGCAGCGCCGCCGGGGTTGGCACGGGCGCAACGGCCACCTCGTCGCCCCAACCGGGTCCTGGATCCGGCGCGGTGGGGAGGTCGGCCGGCGGGGGCTCTGCCTCGGAGAGCGTCGTCCGGTCTGCCCGCGCAGGCGAGCGAGGCTCCGCCGCGGTCAGCGACGGCCCCCGCTCGGGCCCGTACAGATCCTCGCGCACCTCGTCATTGGACAGCATGCGGCGGTCAGCCACGTAGAGCCCGATGGCCGCGACCAGCACCCCGATCATCGCCGTGGCCACCGCCGGCTGCATCAGCCACGCGGCGAGGCGCGCCAGGAGCCCGGCCGGCTCCTGCCGGGCCGCTCCCACGTCGGCGGCGGCGCGGCGCGCCTCCCTGAGGATGTTGGCCTGAACGAGGTGGGGCATGTCGAGCTGCGGCAGGCGAGCGAACGCAGACCGGGTGCGCCGGTGGGAGTCCACCTCCGCCTGGAGATCCGGGTGACGGCGGAGCTCCTCCTCGAAGAGCGCCGACTCGTCGTCGGACAGCTCCTCGTAGAGGTAGTCCATCAGCCGATCTTCGATGTCCTGTCTGCTCAATGACATCTCGAACCCACCTGCCCGTCGTGATCGCTCACGTCGGGTCGAACTCCTGGAGGTGATGACGCAGCGCCTCCAGCGCGTAACGCATACGACTCTTCACGGTGTTGGTCGGCACCTGTGTGATCTCCGCGATCTCCTTGAACGGCAGGTTGTGCACCTCCCGCATGAGGAACACCTCCCGCTGCTCGTCTGGGAGCGCTGCCAGCGCGGCGTCCAGCGCCCCAGTGAACTGGGTGTCAGCCGCCCTCCGATCACTGCCCGGCTCGTCGCCTGCTACCGTCTCCAGCAGCGTCGGGCCGTCCTCGTCGCCCATGGGCGCATCGAGCGACGGGTGGCGCCGGTAGCGGCGCCTCCGCAGCGCGTCGATGCACTGGTTGCGCGCGATGGTGTACACCCAGGTGGTGAACTTCGCGCGCCGCTCGTACTCCGGGGCGCTCCGGACCACCCGCAGGAACACCTCCTGGACCAGGTCCTCGGCCGTTGCGCCGTCGCTGACGTATCGAAGAACGAACTGGTAGACGGCGCGCCCATGGCGGCCGACCAGCACCTCGAAGGCACGCGCGTCGCCGTCGCGGAACCGCTCCATGAGCTGCTCGTCCGAGGGCTCCAGAGCCGGCGTCGCCTCCGCGCCTGCCTGCACCGTCGAACGCGCCTGTGTAGCGAAAGTTCTGCTCACGTTCCGTTCGCCCTGGGAGCTCTCCCCGCAGAGGGGGGTCGTTTGGCTCGGCGTCGCCGGCCGGTAGGGCCCCGGCTCAGCCGCAGTGTAGTGCGACAACGTCGGGGCGACAACAGTTCCCGAGCCTGAGGGCTGGGGAGGCATCCGCCGCCCCCACGGGGACCCTCGGTAACCCAGCGCAACCGGGTGTGGCTCACGGTGGGGCGGTTGTGGTATGGTCCGCCGACCGTCGAACTGGGACCCACCCCCGAGGAGCACCACCGATGAGACTGCGAAGCATCGCCCTTCTGGCGCTCGCCGCACTGGCCCTGGCTGGCACGTCCACTGCGCTCGCCTGGCCCAACGGCCCCAACGAGGACCCGCGCCTCGACCCGCCGAACGACCCGGGCTTTGGGGGCCAGTGGAACCTGTGGTCCTACATTCCCGAGGAGTGGGTCACGGCCAACGGTATCAGCGCCTACGAGGTCAAGCTCGGCACGGGCATCCACGCGGATCGGGCCTGGCAGCGGACCACGGGCGACCGGCGCGTGATCATCGCGGTGCTCGACAGCGGCATCCATTGGGAGAACGACGACCTCCGCAACAAGCACTACCTGAACAAGGGCGAGCTGGCCAAGTACATGCCGGCCAAGGGCCCCGACAGCAAGGACGAGTGGGACGTCAACAACGACGGCTGGTTCGACATCCGCGACTACGAGCACGTGGACCCCGACTTCGGCAAGGACAAGGATCTCAACGGGAACGGAGTCTTCGATCCGGGCGACCTCATCCGCCTCGCGTCGGACGGCAAGGACGACGACGGCAACGGGTACGTGGACGACATCAGCGGCTGGGACTTCTTCTGGAACGACAACGATCCCTACGACGACACGCGGTTCGGCCACGGCACCGGCGAGGCGCGCGACTCGGCGGCCGAGGGCAACAACGGCAAGGGCGACATCGGTGTGTGCCCGAACTGTACCATTCTGAATGTTCGCGTGGGCGACGGCTTCGTGACGGACGTCAACGACTTCGCAGAGGGCGTGATCTTCGGCGTCGACTCGGGAGCCAGCGTCATCCAGGAGGCGCTCGGCACGGTGAACAACTCGAAGCTGGCCATGCAGGCCATCGACTGGGCCTACGACAACAACGTGGTCGTCATTGCAAGCGCCGCCGACGAGCTCTCCTTCCACCACAACATGCCGGGCACCAACAACCACACGGTGTACGTGCATGCGGTGGTCCATGACCACGGCAAGAAGGAGAAGTCGACCACGTTCCTGAACTTCAACAACTGCACCAACTACGGTGGGCAGCTCGTGCTGTCGACCCCCGGTGGCGGGTGCAGCTCGGAGGCGACCGGCATCACGAGCGGGCACGCCGGGCTGATCTACGCGGCGGGGCTCAAGGCGGCGCTGGATCCGCCCCTGTCCGCGGCGGAGCTGCACGGCATCCTCATCATGAGCTCGGACGACATCGACGTGGCGGGCTCCGCCACTGACCCGACCAAGTTCCCGAGCGGCCCCGGCTGGGACCTCCACTTCGGCTACGGGCGCAACAACGCACGGACGAGCGTGGACTTCGTGCTGGACGCCAGGATCCCCCCGGAGCTCGATATCGTGGACCCCCTCTGGTTCCAGATGCTCTACCCCGACCGCAAGGGGCAGATCGACGTGACTGGCCGCATCGGGACCCGTCGCGACGGCAAAGGCCCGCGGTACGCGAGCTACGACTGGGAGCTCGAGTACGCCATCGGCGTCGACCCCAAGGGTGGCTGGACGAAGATCGCCGGCGGCACGACCCCGGGCATGGAGGGCGTCATCGCCACGTGGGACGCCACCGAGGCGGCGAAGAAGATGGATCTGGACAAGCAGCTCAAGGACCCCCACGGCCGGTCGGTCACGCTCCGACTGCGCGCGTCGGTGACCGGAAAGCCGGACCTCAAGGGCGAGTTCCGCAAGACAGTGCACGTCCACAAGGACCCCGACCTCCACCCTGCGTTCCCCATCTGGATGAACGGCTCGGCAGAGGGCGCCTCGAAGATGGTGGACCTGGATGGGGACGGCACGGACGAGATCATCCAGGGGACGGGCACTGGTGAGATCCACGCGTTCAAGGCGGACGGGAGCCAGGCGGATGGGTGGCCCGTGCGCATGGGGTACCGCCCGCACCTCGACCCGGCCAATGACCTGACGGGCAAGATCCTCGGCATGGGCAACCACCGGGACTCCTGCGCCCACCGCGCCGACAAGACCGGGTGCAAGGCCACGGCCGACCTCGTCGTCGACCCCGACGTAGGCCAGACCACCATCGGCGCGCCTGCCATCGGCAAGCTCATGGGCGAGGACGGGGACCTGTTCGTCGTGGTGACGACGTGGGACGGCGGCGTGTTCGTCTATGACTCCAAGGGCAAGCCGGCCCCGGGCTTCCCCGTGTCCACGGATCTCTCCAACTCGGTGGGCACCACGGACCCGGATCACATCGTCGACCACGGCATCATGGGGTCCCCGGTGCTGGCGGACCTCGACAAGGACGGCAAGCTCGAGATCATCGTCGCCGCGCAGGACGGCTTCATGTACGTGTGGCACGCCGACGGCAAGCTGATGAAGGGCTGGCCGGTGCGGGTCCGTGACCCGAAGAAGACCCAGAACTCCGACCGCATCGTGTGCACGCCGGCCGTGGGCGACGTGGATGGCGACGGGTGGCTCGACATCGTGACCGGCACCAATGAGACCTTTGGGGCCAAGGGCGCCGAGAACGAGGGGCGCGGCTACGTGCTCTACCACGACGGCAACGACCACGCGGGCGGGCCCTTTCACCCCGGCTGGCCCATCAAGCTGTTCGGCTTGCAGGACAACGTGCTCCCTGTGGTGGGCAAGGGCGTCCCGGCCAATCCAATCCTCGCCGACCTGGACTACGACGGCACCATGGAGATCGCCATCGAGGCCATCTCGTCCTCGGGCTACATCTACAACCATGATGGCACCGTCTACCGCCAGCTCAACAACCAGGTCTATGGGCCCAAGTCCAACAGCTCAGACTCGCCGCTGTACATGCTGATCAACCACGGCACCTTCGCCCGCCTCGACGCGAAGGGCGGCATCGACTACATCAAGGGCGGCGCCGGCTTCGGCTTCGCCAAGACGTTCGTCGCCGGCGGCGTGAGGGAGAACTTCGAGCACCACCTGGGCGCGTGGGACACGGCCAACGGCAAGTTCCTGGACGCGTGGCCGCGGGTGATGGAGGACTGGCAGTTCTTCATGAACCCCACCGTCGCCGATATCGACGGTGACAAGAAGCCAGAGGTCCTCAATGGGAGCGGCGGCTATCTGGTCCGGGCGATCAACTCCGAGGGCGTGGAGCCCAGCGGCTGGCCCAAGATGACGGGCGGCTGGCTGACCGCGTCGCCGACCATGGGCGACCTGGACGGGGACGGCAAGTTCGATGTGGCGGTCGGCATCCGCAACGGCTGGATGTTCGCCTGGAAAGCGCCCGGCCCCTCCGACGGCATCGTGGAGTGGCAGAGCTTCGCCCACGACCACCACAACACGAACAACTACGACCAGGACTTCCTCTATGGCACGGCCGTGAAGGAGCCGCCCAAGCCCGGCGAGGACATCGGCGGCCCGTCCGAGGACGCCGGGACCGGCGGCGGTGACGTTGCCGGCGGCGTGGACGCCTCGTCTGGCGGCGAGACCATCGGGGGAGCCGACGCGGCCGGCGGGAGCGACGTCGCCGGTGGACCCGACGCGGCCTCTGCTGGTGGTGGCGGCGGTGGGGACGACGGCGGCTGCGCCGCGGCGCCGGGCGCGCCTCGGTCGGTGCTGGTGCTCCTGCTCGTGCTCCTGCTCCCTGCCGTCCGGCGGCGCCTCACGGCCTGACCGCCCCCCGGCCCATGCCCGCGTGAGGCGGGCCTCTCACCATCATTTCGTTTCACCGCGCCGGCCCGTCGGGGTGGGGTCCCTCGCCGCTGGACCTCGTCTGCGATGGTCGATCTCGCGCTTCGTTCCGGCGACCCGGCTCCCGGCGACCTGGCGTTGCCATGAGCGTCGAAGGGCGCCGGGCGCGCCGATGCGCGCGCGGACCGAGTCTGCTCAGGGACCCGCCCCGACGAGCGACTCGTAGTTGGCCACCGTGCAGGCCCGATGTGCGGGTGGGGCCTCGGGCGGTCAGGGGCAGGCGGGGATCGGGGTCGAGAGGCAGCCGAGGAGTGGGTCGCAGCTCACGCTGACGCAGGGGTCGGGGACCTTGCACAGGAAGGGAGCGACGACGCAGGTGCCGGTCGGCGTCGCGCACCAGCCGAAGGTGCACGCAGAGTCGGTCTCGCAGTGCGGGTCCTCGGTGCAGGGTGCGGCTCCACAGGTGGGCGCGACCTCGTGGACGCAGTCCCCGATGGCCTCGTCGCACGCGTCTTCGGTGCAAGGGTTGCCGTCGTCGCAGGCCCTGGGTGTCAGCAGGCAATGTCCGGCGACGCACGCCGCAGCCACGCAGGGGCTCCCGCCGCAGTCCGCGGCCGATGTACAGGGCGCGTCGCACTGCGGGTCCGGGCGCTCGGCGCACCCGCCGGGCTCCTCGCAGGTCCCAGCGGCGCACGGACCCAGGGCGCCGCACACAACCTCAGTGGTGACGCAGCGGCTCGTCTGTGGGTCGCAGGTGTCGAGGGTGCAGGCGAGGCCGTCGTCGCAGTCGAGGAAGGAGGCGCAGGCGACGCACCCGGGCACGGGCATGTGGGCGCAGAAGCCGCCCTCGCATGCCGGATCCGTGCAGGGATCCGCATCGTCGTCACAGTCGTTGGGTCCGCTGCAGGACTCGCAATCGGGCAGCAGGGTCTCGACGCACGCCCCCCCGAGACAGGAGTCGACGGTGCAGGGGTCACCGTCGTCGCAGAGCGTCGGCTCGTGCTCGCACAGCAGCGTCTGGACGCTGCACACGTCTGAGGTGCAGGCGTCCCCGTCGTCGCACGCGTCGCCGATGGCGCACACCTGGCACCCCGGCACCGGCGCGTGCGTGCAGGCCTTGGTCGCGCCGTTGCACGCGTCGAGGGTGCAGGGGTCCTGGTCATCGCAGTCAGCGGCGGTGAGGCAGCCCGCGCACCCTGGCGCCGGCGTGTGGGTACAGCCGGCGCCCTCGACACACGCGTCGGTGGTGCACGGGTCGCCGTCGGCGCACGGGACCACCCCGTGCGAGCAGATCAAGGTCGACGGGCTGCACAGGTCCGTGGTGCACACCAGCCCGTCGTCGCAGTCGCTGGGGACGATGCAGGTGGCGCAGCCGGGAGTCTTCGCGTTGACACACCCCGACGCAGGGTTGCAGGAGTCCTTGGTGCACGGGTCGTAGTCGTCGCAGTCGACCGACAGTGTGACGCACCCGCCCGCCTTGGGATCGCAGCCCACGAGAAGGCAGGGGTCGCCGTCGCCGCAGTCCTTCGGGGTGCTGGCGCACTGGCCGAAGGGGCCGGTGCAGGCATCGACCGTGCACGGGTTCCCGTCGTCGCAGGTCCTTGGCGTGAAGGCGCACTTGCCCGCGCTGCACAGCTCGTCGGTGCACGGGTCGGCGTCGTCACAGTCCGCGGAGGAGGCACACCCCGCACAGCCTGGGATGGGCGCATGGACGCAGCTCCCGGTCAGAGCGTCGCAGGCGTCCGCCGTACACGGGTTGCCGTCGCCGCACGCCGTCGCCGCGTGGTAGCACCCGATGGGGCCACAGACGTCCGCCGTGCACAGGTTTTCGTCGGCGCAGTCCACGACCTCCTGGCTGCACGTCCCGCTCACTGCGTCGCAGGCGTCGATGGTGCAGAAGTCCCCGTCCTCGCAGCCGTCCAGCGCCTCGCAACCCGACTTCGGGTCGCAGGCGTCCACCGTACAGGCGATGCCGTCGTCGCAGACCAGGGCCGCCGCATAGGCGCAGCCCAGCAATGGATCGCACGAGTCCGTCGTGCACACATCACCGTCGTCGCAGTCCAGAGGGCTGCTCTGGCACGCGCCCTCATCGTCGCACCCGTCGGCGGTGCAGGCGTCCCCGTCGTCGCAAGGGCTCTGTGAGTGGGCGCAGCCCCCACCGGGCGCGCAGGCGTCGGTGGTGCAAGGGTCGCCGTCGTCGCAGCTCTTCGGCGACGAGACGCACCCGAGCCGCGGGTCACACCCGTCCGCCGTGCACGCGTCGCCGTCGTCGCAGGCCACCGGCGCTGCCTGGCACTGTCCGCCGATGCAGAGGTCGAAGGTGCACAGGTCTCCGTCGTCGCAGGGGGCGCCGTGGGTACACCCGAGGGTTGGGTCGCAGCCGTCGGACGTGCACGGGTCGCCGTCATCGCAGGCCGCGGCCCCGTGGGAGCAGGCCCCCGTCGCCTGATCGCATGCGTCGGTGGTACATGCGTCCCCATCCGCGCACGCGGCAGGTGCGACGCAGCCGAGCACGGGGTCGCATGACTCGGCCGTGCAGGGATCATCGTCGGCGCACGAGAACGGGTCGTGAACACAGCCCAAGCCTGGGGAGCAGAGGTCCGCCGTGCAGGCATCGCCGTCGGCGCACGCGCCCTCCTCGTGGGCGCACGCGCCGGTCTCGCACCGGTCCACGGTGCAGGGGTCCCCGTCATCGCACGCGGCGTCCGTCGCGCACGCTGCGCACCCGGTGACGGGCACATGGATGCATCCGACCCCACCCAGGCACAGGTCCTCGGTGCACGGGTCCGCGTCGTCGCAGCTCTTGGGGCTGCTGGTGCAGGTCGCGACACCTCCCGCCGGTGTGCAGGCGTCCTCGGTGCATGGGTCGCCGTCGTCGCAGCTCGCGGGTGCCCAGACGCACTCTCCGCCGTCGTCGCACCCGTCGTTGGTGCAGGGATCGCCGTCGTCACAGGCCACCACGTGGTCGCAGCCGCCGTCGGGGGTGCAGGCGTCCGTCGTACACGGCAGGCCGTCGTCGCAGGCCGGCACGTGGGAGCACACCCCGGAGGAGCAGCCGTCCTCCATGCACGGATCGCCGTCGTCGCACGGGGCCGCGACGTGGGTGCACGCGCCGCTCTCCGGGTGGACCGCGTCCACTGTGCAGGGGTCGCCGTCGTCGCACAGGGGCGAGGTATGTGCGCACGCACCGGTCCCCGGCACGCACTGGTCAAACGTCGCTGGGTCCCCGTCGGAGCAGCTCTTCGGCCACGCCTCACAGCTCTCGGTGTGCACCGTGCATGGGTCGCCGTCGTCGCAGCCAAGGGGCGCATGGACGCACCCGTGCAGTGAGCTGCACCCGTCCATCGTGTCGGCGTCCCCGTCGTCGCAGTCCGCAGGAGTGGACGAGCAGCCCGTGGCGGACGTGCAGAGGTCCAGCGTGCAGGGGTCCCCGTCATCGCAGGCCACGGGCCCGTGGACGCAGGCGCCCGCCCCCTCGTCGCACGAGTCGGTCGTGCACGGGTCTCCGTCGTCACAGCCCCCCGCCGGGCAGCCGGAGCCAGCGTCCGCATCCACCCCATCGGGCGTCGCGTCGGCGCCGTCGGCCTCGCCGTCGCTGCCGCCATGGAGGTCCGACTCCCCGTCGAGCCCGCCCGCGTCGCCGTCGCCTCCGTCGGGCCCGCCAGCTCCGTCCTTCAAGGGGTCGGTGGCGTCCGCTGCGTCGGTGGCGGCATCCGGTGCGTCTCCGCCTGCCCCATCCGCCCCCCCCGGACCCGCGTCGCCGGTGGTGGTATCGCTGTGGGCTGCGTCCGTGGCGCCGTCAGTGCCCGTGTCGCCCCCGGAGGCGTGAGCGTCGCCGGCCGCGTCGCTCTCCGTGTCCCCCTCCGGAAGCGGCGACGGACCGTCGGCCGTGACACAGCTCGCGGTGGCCATGACGATGAGGAGCGCCGCCAGGGCGCGCACCAGCGGCTGAGTGTCGTTCGCTGCACGTCGGTTCATGCGGACGCCCTCCCAGGGAGCGCAGAGACCACGGCATTCTACTCTCACCCAAGGCACCACGGCCACTCGGCAGGGTGCGACCCCAGTCGTCGGGTCTGGCCTCAAGCGCTCCCGGGACAGCTCACCATCGTCTCAATTCGAGAGGGGTCCCCCCACATTGAAACGGGCGCCGGCTCAGGCAGGGACGGCCTCGAAGCCACGCTCTTGCCACGACGCGTCGATGACGCCCTCGCGCCGCGCGAAGTCGTGGAGCTTCTTGCGCAGCAGCTTGCGGCCCCGGAAGAGGCGGGACATCACTGTGCCGATGGGCGTGTCCATGATGCTCGCGATCTCCTTGTACGAGAAGTCCTGAAGATCCGCCAGCACCACCACGGTGCGGAAGTCCACCGGGAGCTCGTCCAGGGACCGCTTGACGTCGTCGGACAGCAGCGTCGACAGGACGTGCCACTCCGGGCTGCCCCAGCGCGCCGTCGTCTCCTTCGAGAAGAAGAAGCTGCCGAGCTGGCCCTTCTCCTCTTTGTCCAGGATCTCGCGCTCCTTCACTCGCCGCCTGTAGGCGTTGATGAAGGTGTTGGTGAGGATCTTGAACAGCCAGGCGCGCGCGTTGGTGCCCCGGCTGAACTGATGGAAGTGGCTGTACGCCTTGAGGTACGTGTCTTGGACCAGGTCCTCGGCGTCCTTGTCGTTGCGGGTGAGGCGCAGCGCCGTCGAGTAGAGCTCGTCCAGGTAGCGGAGCGTGGTCTCCTCGAACTCGCGCTTGGTCTCGATATCGTGAAGCGTCGTGCTCGTGTCAGTCATGGCGTGCATCCTTTGCCGGCGAGGGTGGCCGACCGGGAGCCCTCCGCGGGCTCCGTGATTACAAGCTAACCCTTACAGGAACTGTGCCAAGGCGCGGCGCCGGCTTCGCCGCGCCGCCTCCACCGGAGTCTTGATCTTCGCGGCCTGCGCCCACGCGAACGCGGACCACGTACCTCCGAATTACATGGAGACGCCCTTGCTTGGCAAAGGTTCTGCAATGGGGCGCAGGCGCCCCAACCTTGGGCGGCGCTGTCGGGGTGGGCGTGGCGGGTTGCAAAAAGTACACAGCGGGCGTGGAACCTGTGACACGCCTGTCCGTTCAACGAGCCGGGCGTGGCGCCCGCTGCCATCGGATCACCGTAAGGTGGCGTCCACGCACCCGTCTTGCCAATCTGGCAGGCGCGTGCTAGAAACGACAGGTTGCTGCGAGCGCTTCCACCCGCGACCCATGGCGAAGATGACGGCGACTCGTGCGAGGACGGCGATGCTGAGGCTCCGGATCCACGACGACGAAGGGCAGCGTAGTGACGTGCCCGTGCAGGTTGACGAGATCACCATCGGCCGTGATCGCGCCAACACCATCTGCCTCCCCGAGCGTAACGTCTCACGGCGCCACGTCCGGCTGGTGCGGGACAACGGGCACGTCGTCGTGGAGGACGCGGGCAGCAGCTACGGCACGCAGGTCAACGGCGCGCGCATCGACAGCCGGGCCGTGCTGCGCGTGGGCGACAGCCTGCGGGTCGGCGACTACGAGATAGAGCTCCTGGACGATGTGCGCGCCGCGGCGACCGCCGACTCGCCCCAGCCCCGCCAGCCGCTGATCCCCGCGGAGCATCGGGGGCGGCTGGTCATCACGAGCAGCCCGCTCGGCGGCCGGGAGCTGCTCCTGGACCGTACTCCCATGACGGTGGGACGCTCCGAGACGGCGGACCACACCATCGAGCACCGCTCCGTCTCCGCCATGCACGTCCGCATCGAGTGGTCGGCGGCAGAGGGCTACATCGTCGAAGACCTGGACAGCGCCAACGGCGTCCACGTCAACGGGGAGAGCTACAAGCGCGTGTCCCTGCGGGCCGGCGACGCGGTGGAGCTTGGCCACGTGCGCCTCCGCTTCGTGGGCCCTGGGGAGGCCTACGAGTGGACGCCGAGCGCGGACGAGGACACCCTGCCGTCGGGCTCTGGCAAGAAGGCGCTGTTCGCCGTGATTGCCGTTGCGCTGGTCGCGCTGGTGGCGGTCTACTTCCTGGTGTTCGACCGCTCCGACACGCCTGATCGTGTCTCCGCGCCGTCCAACGAGGCCACGGGCCCCTCCGGGCGCAGCGGCGAGACGGACAAGCCGGGCACCGAGCCGGTCCAGGTGGCGGCGGCGCCGGCCCAGAAGGACCCGGCCGCGGGCGAGGCGCCCCAGGGGGAGGCATCCAAGACGGCGATGGGTGAGCCTGGCGCCGGCGAGCAGCAGGTCGCGGTCGTCCAGCCGCCCGTGGAGATCGCGAAGGAGCCCGTCAAGGAGCCTGTGGCCGATCCGGTGGAGGTCGCGGTTGCCCCGGGGGAGGGCCCCGCCGACTGGATGACCGCCGCGGGGAAGGCTGCCGAGGAGCAGGACTGGGGCCGCGCCATCGCGCTGCTCGAGAAGGTGAAGGCCGCCGAGCCCGCCAACCAGGAGGCCGAGTCGAAGCTGCTGAGCGCCCGCGTCGAGCAGGAGCGCGCCGGCCGCATCGCCGAGGTAGAGAAGAAGGTGACCGAGCGCAACTACGCGGCGGCGTGGAGCAAGGTGAACGAGCTCCACGACACGGCGAGCGCGAGCGTCTATTTTGAGAAGATCAAGGAGCTACACGGCCAGGTCCGCACGGCCTACATCGATGACTACCTCGCCAAGGCCGAGAAGGACATCAAGGCGGGCAACCTCGACCAGGCCAACGGGCTCCTGTCGGCGGTCCTCGGCGTCGATCCCTCCAACGTCAAGGGGAAGACCCTCAAGAAGACAGTGGTGCGGCGGCAGAAGGAGCTGGTTGCCGAGGCCAAGGCGCGCGAGGAGAAGAAGGAGACCGCTGCGGTCAAGCAACCCGAGAAGCAGACGGAGAAGCAGGATACCGCGGCCAAGGCCGACACCAAGAAGGGCGAGGGCGCGCGCCTCTATCACGAGGGGCGCACCGCCAAGATCCAGGGCAACCTGGGTCTCGCCGTGGATCGCTTCAACGCCGCCGCGAAGTCCGGCTACGCGGACGCGCACAAGCAGCTCGGCGTGATTTACGCGTCCCAGGGCAAGGCGCCGCAGGCCATCGACCACTACGGGCAGTACCTCCGCAAGAAGCCTGGCGCGCCCGACGCGGACGCGGTCCGGACTGCCATCGAGCGGCTTGGCGGCAGTCCGTAGTCCCTCCTCCGTTGGAAGCACTCCCTACACACTTTGCGGCGGCCCTCCTCGCGGGAGGGGAGAGCAGGCGCATGGGCGCCGACAAGGCGCTGCTCGCTCTGCCCGGTGATGAGCGGCCGCTGGTGCGCGTACTGGCCGACCGCCTCGCCGAGCTGTTCAGCACGGTCGTGGTCGTCGCCCGCCGCCCGGAGCTCCTGGACGTCGGCACCGCGACGCCGCTCGTGGACCTGCCGGGGCGCAGCGACCCGCTCGGGGCGGTGGCGACGGCGCTCTCCCATCTGCGGCCCCGGGCCACGTACACCTTCGTCTGCGCGGTAGACATGCCGGGGCTCCACCCGCCTCTGGTGCGGGCGCTCTGTGAGCTTGCGGAGCCGGGCCGCATCGTGGCGCCGGCCGGCCCGCGGGGTATGGAGCCGCTGCACGCCGTGTGGCCCACCGACGTCGCCGACCACCTGCTCTGCCTGCACGACGGTGGCCTGCGGCGCCTCCAGGCCGTGCGCGACCACCTTCCGGTGCGCGTCATACTGCGGGAGGAGCTGTTCGCCCGCGGCCTGCTCCCCCCCTGGGCGCTCGATGGCGTCAACACGCCGGACGCCCTCGCCCGATTCCTGGCGGAGCGCGGGGGCCGGTGATACCGTAGCCGCCGTGTGGCCCCGACACCCCCTGCTCCGCTACGTGCTCCGGCGCTTCGGCGCGTCGGCCATCGCCATCGTCGGCGTGGTCACCGCCGTGTTTCTTGCGCTGCGCCTGGCGCCCGGGGACCCCGTCGAGACGATCCTCGGCGAGCAGGCCAGCGACGCGGACAAGGCGGCCTTCCGTGAGCGCATGGGGCTCGCCGATTCCCTCCCGAGCCAGTACGCGCGCCTGTGGGGTCAGGTGCTCGACGGGAGCCTCGGCGCGTCCCTGGAGAGCGCCGAGCGCCCGATCACCGTGTCCAGCGTCATCGCGCGCAGCTTCCCGGCGACGTTCGAGCTTGCCGTGGGCGGCATGCTCATCGCCGTGCTCATCGCGTTCCCCCTCGGCATCGCGTCCGCCGTGCGGCAGTACTCGCTGGTGGACAACGTGTCCATGCTCGCCGCGCTGGTCGGTGTGGCTCTGCCCAACTTCTGGCTCGGCCCCATGCTGATCTGGCTCTTCTGTGTGAGCTGGGGCTGGTTCCCCGATCCTGGGGCCGCAATCACCGGTCTCGAATCACTGGTGCTCCCGTCGGTGGTGCTTGGGGCCGCCCTCGCCGCGAAGCTCACGCGCATGGTGCGCTCCAGCGTCCTGGAGGCCCTCGCCATGCCCTTCACGATCACCGCGCGGGCCAAGGGGCTCGACGAGCGCCAGGTCATGGTGGGTCACGTGCTGCGCAACGCCCTGATCCCGGTCGTCACCGTGATGAGCCTCCAGTTCGCGGCGCTGCTGACCGGAACGATCATCACCGAGAAGGTCTTTGCCCGCCCGGGGCTCGGGACCCTGCTGCTCGATGCCATCGCGCGGCGCAACTACCCCGTCGTGCAGGGCTGCGTCATCGTCATCGCGCTCACCTACGTGGTCGTCAACCTGGCGACGGACCTGCTCTACGCTGCCATCGACCCCCGGGTGCGCCTGCAAGGGCCGGAGGCGACGTGAGCCGGGCCCGCCGAGCCTTGCTGTGGCGCCGCCGCATGCGACGGCTGCCCGTGATCGTGGGCACCGTCATCGTGCTGACCGTGCTGGCGTGCGCCGCCCTGGCGCCGGTCCTTGCGCCGTACGCCGACGGCTGGAGCGACCCCGCCAACGCCCTCGCGGATCCGTCGGCAGCCCACCCCTTCGGGACGGACGAGGACGGCGCCGACCTGCTCTCCCGGGTCATCCACGGCGCCCGCGTGGCGGTGCTCGTCGGCTTCGGCACGGTCCTGGTGTCCGTGGTCGCCGGCGTGGTCATCGGCGCCATCGCCGGCTGGTACGGTGGCTGGGTGGACGAGGTGCTGATGCGCCTGCTGGAGATCCTGCTGTCGTTCCCCGGCATCCTGCTGGCCATCCTCGTGATCTTCCTCACGCAGGAGCCCAACGTCATGAGCGTCATCCTGGCGCTCGCCGTGACGGGGTGGGCCGGCTACGCGCGCCTCGTGCGCGCCCAGGTGCTCGTGGTCAAGGAGCAGGAGCACGTCACCGCCGCCCGCTGCCTGGGCGCGTCGGTGCCGCGCATCCTCGCCGTCCACGTAGTGCCGAACGTGGTCTCGCCCGTCGTGGTGCAGGGCACCTTCGGCGTCGCCAGCGCCATCCTGGCGGAGGCGAGCCTCAGCTTCCTCGGCCTCGGCCCCCAGGACGGCTCCTCCTGGGGCGCCATCCTGGACCAAGGGGCCGTCCTGTTCATCAAGACCCCCTATGTGGCCGTGTCGGCTGGCCTGGCCATCGCCGTCACCATCCTCGGCGTCAACCTGCTCGGCGACGCCCTGCGCGACCGCCTCGACCCCCACTCCCTGTGAGGCCGCCCATGCTGGACCCCCGCGTCGCCCCTCTGCTCTGCGCCGGCTTCCAGGGAACGGAGCCCACGCCCTTCATCCGCGAGCTGCTCGCCGCGGGGGGCAGCGTCATCCTGTTCTCGCGGAACCTGGGCGATGCGGCGCAGGTGCGCGCCCTCACCGACGAGCTGCGCTCGTGTGCGCCCGACGGGCGCGCCCTGATCCTGGTCGACGAGGAGGGGGGCCTCGTGCAGCGCCTCCGCGGGGTGGGCACCCGCTGGCCGCCGGCGGGGGAGGTGGGAGCGGCCGGGAGCGAGGCCCTCGCCGAGGACTTCGGGCGCATGCTGGGCGCGGAGGTGCGCGCGCTGGGCTTCACGGTCGACTGCGCGCCGGTCCTGGACGTGAACACCCGCGCCGACAACCCTATCATCGGCCGCCGCGCCTTCTCGTCGGATCCGGCCGAGGCCGCGCGGCTGGCCGGTGCGTTTGCGCGGGGCCTGGAGGCGGCGGGCGTGATCCCCTGCGGCAAGCACTTCCCCGGCCACGGCGACACGGCGCTCGACAGCCACGTCGACCTGCCGCGCCTGCCCCACGATCTGGGGCGCCTGCGCTCGGTAGAGCTCGTCCCCTTTCGCGCCGTCACGGTGCCCATGCTCATGACCGCCCACGTGGTCTACGAGGGCGTGGACCCGGAGCTCCCCGCCACGCTCTCCGACGCCTTGATCGGCTCCCTCCTCCGCGGCGAGCTGGCCTACGACGGCGTCGTGATCACCGACGACCTCGAGATGTCCGCCATCGCCGACCGCTGGCCCCTGGAGGAGGTCACCCGCCGCGCCCTTCTCGCCGGCGTGGACCTGCTGCTCGTCTGCCACACGGAGCGCAAGCAGCGTCGGACCCTGGACGCCGCGTCGCGACTCCTCGACGGGGGCGTGCTCGGCGCAGACGACCTGGCTCGCAAGGTCGGGCGCATCGAGGCGCTTCGAGAGCGCGTGACCCCAGCACCCCCATTGGACTCCCTCGCGCGGACGGTGCGCGCCCCCGCGCACGAGGCGTGGGTCCAGCGACTGCGCGACGCCACGTGAGGCGCCCGCCGGTGTTCTGCTGCGGAACGCTCAGGGATCCTGCTCACGCTTCCGGCAGAGCGGTGGTCACCGCCTGAAGACCAGCGCCGCCTCGCTCGCCAACAGCGCGAACAGCGCCACGAGCACGTAGGGCCAGAGGTTGGTGCGCCACGGGCTGGTGCTCGCGAGCGGGGCGATGCTCGGGCCGTCTGCGGTCCCTGGGGCCAGCCTCGAGATCAGATCCTCTCGGCCCGTCCTCGCGGGGTCCATCTCCCGGGGGTCCGGGTTGACGGCGAAGCGCTCCACCCTGGCCCCACCCGCTCCGTCGAGCCACTTGCGCACCGTGTAGACGCCGCTCCGCCCCGTGTCCTCGACCAGGAGCGGCCCCTTGCCGTCCTTGAGGGGGGTGTCGAAGTCCAGCGCGCGCCCGTCCGGGGTCTCCACCTCCACCCGGGTGACGGTGGGCTCCAGGTCCACCGGCCACGGCTCGCCGGCCAGCACGGAAGGCCGCAAGGGGCGGTCCAGACGGCCCGCCAGGTGCAGCACGAGCTGCTGCACGAGCGGCAGGTAGCTCGTGCGGATCGCCAGGTCGCCCCAGTCCCGATCCACCGTCGTCGTCAGGATGGCCGTGCGCCCCGCCCCCACCTCCTTCTCCGCCAGCAGCGGCGCACCGTTTGTGTAGCGAGCGAGCACGCGGGCCTCGCCCCCGTCGAGCAGCAGGTACGTGTAGAACCGCGCCGTGTAGAGGCTCGCCGACGGCAGGTTGCGGAACACCCGGAGGGCAGGGTGCTCCAGGTCCACCGTGTCCACGGCGAGGGCCTTGAGGTTGGCGCCCTCCTGCCCCCGCTTCACCACGGGCTTCACCTCCCGCACCCGCATGGGCAGGAGGTCGCCGAGCCGGTCATTCCACGAGGTCGTGGCGTTGTCGCCCGCCGCAATGAGCAGCCCCGCCCCGCCGCGCACGGCCTTGCGGAGCGCCGACGTGGCGTCCGGGCGCAGCTCCAGCACGTTGGCGAGCACGATCACGTCCACGTTGGCGAGCTGCTGCGGCGTCACCTCGTCGGCGCGCATCGTCAAGACGGACACCCGCGCCTGGTCGTCCGCCGCCCGCAGCGCCCGCTCCAGGAAGTAGACCTCGTCCTTGTAGGGGATGCTCCGCGGCGCGCCATTGACGATCAGCACGCTCACCGTCTGCAGGAAGTCCACCGTGAACGCCCGCGAGTCGTCGCCGGGGACCGCGTCCCCAGGGATGCTGGCCTCCCCCGCGAGCGCCTCCGTGGCGTCCAGCTTCACCAGGAACGTGGCGCGCCCCCGGTCCCCCGGCGGCACCCGCAGCGAAGACACCATGGACCGCCCCCCGACCCGCACGGTGACGCTGTCTGAGAAGGGCGCCCCGAAGGCGGCCACCTCGACCGCCACTCGCAGGTGCTTGGGCGACACGTCCAGCGCCCGCTCCACCACCACGTCGGTGATGCCGGCGTTCCTCTCGGGCGCCCCCACGTCCACCACCTCGACGGCGGGCGGCGTGGGCAGCGCCCAGGGCCGCGTCACCTCCCCCCAGCTCGCCGCCTGCAGGTCCGTCAGCACCAGGATCCGTCGCTCCGGCAGCGTCGAGGCCGCCAGCAGCGCCTCGGCCATCCGCAGGGCCCCCGCCGCGTCCGCCGCCCGCTCGGACGGCCCCGCCTCCGCCACCCGGGCGAGCTCCCGAAGCAGCCCCTCCTTGTCGAAGCTCAGCTCCGTCTGGAGCGCCCGGGGCGGCGCGGATGCCAACACGACGGCCACGTTGCTCTCGCGCCCGATTCGGCGCACCAGCTCCTCGGCCCGCTCCACCGCCCGCCCCAACCCGGTCTGCCCCTCGACCACCCCGCCCATGCTCAGGCTGTCGTCGAGCACGATGACCGTGCTGCCGGGGGTCCCCTCGATGGCGGCCAGCGCCTCCTCGGGCACGGTGTACGGGCGCGCCAGCGCGAAGGGGATCGCCATGATCAGCAGCATGCGCACCGCCAGCACCAGCCAGTGGCGGAGCTTCATGCGCCGCATCAGGCGCTTGTTGGACAAGAGGATGTAGTCGATGGGTGCAAAGGCCCGCACGGGCGCCTTCCGGCGGTTGATCAGGTGGATGATCACCGGGATGGCGGCCCCAGCGAGCCCGAGCAGCATCCATGGGCTCTCAAAGAGCACGCCCGCCCCCCTTCCCCCCGAGGAGCGCAACGACCGCGTCCGCCACGGGCGTCCCGCTGTCCACCCTCGCATAGGTGACGCCCCGCTCCAGGCAGGTCTGCCGGAGCGCGTCGAAGTGCCTCCCCAGCTCCCGCAGATACGTGTCCCGGATGGCCCGCGGCTCGGCCATGACCTGGCGGTCGCTCTCCATGGCCTTGAACAGGGTCAGCTCGTCGAAGGGGAACTCCACCTCGTGGGGGTCGAGCACGTGGAGCAGCGTGATCTGGTGCCGCGTCCCCAGCAGCCCCAGGTGCCGCCCGATGGTCGCCGGGTCCTCGAACAGGTCGCTGAGCACATAGACGAGCGAGCGCCGCCCCACGTGCTCCATCAGGGTGCGCACCGCCACGTCGAGCCGCGTCCCCCCGCTGGCCTCCAGCCCCACGAGCGCGTCCTCGATGATCCCGAGGTGGGCGCTGGTCGCCCGCGGCGGCACCCAGGCGCGCACGTCGTCCCCATACGCCAGCACCGCCACCTGGTCCTGCTGCTTGAGCAGCAGGAAGGACAGCGCCGCCGCGAGGCGCGACGCGAACAGGAGCTTGCTCGTCCCCGCCCCGGCGTAGCCCATGGACGCAGACGCGTCGACCAAGAGGAACGCCCGCAGGTTGGTCTCGTCTTCGAAGCGCTTGACGTAGTACTTGTCGCTCTTGCCGTAGGCCCGCCAGTTGATGTTGCGGATCTCGTCGCCCGGCGAGTACTCCTTGTGCTCGGCGAACTCGATGGACGAGCCGTGGAGCGGGCTCCGGTGCTGTCCCGACAGCGGTCCGGTCACGAAGCGAGGGGTCCTCACGGCGAGATGGGACAGCCGCGCCATGGTCGCGGCGTCGAGCAGGGCGTGGGCGCTCATGCCTTCTCGGGCACCGCGCGCAGGACCTCCTCCACGATGCGCTGCGCGGTCACCCGCTCGGCCTCCGCCTGGAAGCTCGGCAGCACGCGGTGCTGAAGCACGTAGGGAGCCAGCGCCCGCACGTCGTCGGCGCTGACGGCGGGCCGCCCGTGCATGGCCGCCCGCGCCTTGCCCGCCAGGATCAGGTACTGCGAAGCCCGCGGCCCGGCCCCCCACGCCACCCACCGCTTGACCGGCTCCGGCGCCAGCGCGTTGTCGGGCCGCGTCGCCTGCGCGAGCCGCACGGCGTACCGGATCACGTGGTCGGCGACCGGCACCTTCAGCACCAGGTCCTGGTAGCGCAGGATCTGCTCCGGCGCGAGCACCTTCTCGATCCTCACCTGCCTCCCCGACGTGGTCGACCGCACGATCTCAAGCTCTTCATCGAAAGCGGGGTAGTCCACCCCCACCGAGAACATGAACCGGTCGAGCTGCGCCTCGGGCAGCGGGTAGGTCCCCTCCTGCTCGATGGGGTTCTGCGTCGCGAACACGAGAAACGGCGGCTCCAGAGTGAACGTCGTCCCCCCCGCCGTGACCTGCTTCTCCTGCATGGCCTGGAGCAGCGCGGCCTGCGTCTTGGGCGGCGTCCGGTTGATCTCGTCGGCCAGCAGCAGGTTGCAGAACACGGGCCCCTTGATGAACTTGAAGAAGCGCTTCCCGGTCGTGTGGTCCTCCTCCAGAATGTCCGTCCCCGTGATGTCCGCGGGCATCAGGTCCGGCGTGAACTGGATGCGGTTGAACGACAGGGACAGCGCCTCCGCCAGCGTGCTGATCAGCAGCGTCTTCGCGAGCCCCGGCACGCCGATGAACAGGGAGTGCCCGCGCGCGAACAGGCTGACCAGCAAGAGATCGATGACCTTCTCCTGCCCCACGATGCGCTTGCCCAGCTCCCGCAGGATCCGCTGCCGCGCCTCTCCGATCTCGGCCACCTCCGCGACCACGCCGGTCACGGCCGCACTTGCCTGCGCTTCCAACTGTCACTCTCCGTGGTATGTGTTCACTGCGCCAGCAGCGCGACCTGCGCCCGCTCCCGGGCGGCGTCTTCCGTGCGCCCCAGCTTCTCATAGGCGTTCGCCAGCCCCACGTGCGCGTCCGGGTCGAAGGGGTTCAGCCGCACCGCGGCCTCGAACGCCTCCGCCGCCCCCGCGGCGTCGCCCGTGTTGAGCCGCGCCTTGCCGAGGTGGAGCCAGATCAAGACATAGTCGGGCTCGGCCTTCAAGACCGGGGCGAGCGCGTCGAGCGCGTCGGTCCACCGCCCGAGCGCGTTCAACGCCGCCGCCAGCTTCGCGGCCACGATGGGCGACTCTCCGACCACGTCGATGGCCTTGGCGTACTCCTTCACGGCCGCCCCGTGGCGCTCCATGGCGCGCAGCCGGTCTCCGAGGTAGGTGTGCCGCCGCGCCTTCTCGGCGCCGATCTCCTCCAGCTCGTCGCCGCTCTTGTCCTTGTTCCGGAAGTACAGCTTGGGCGACCAGGCCGCGGGCATCGTCCGAAGGCCCGCCTGCCCGAGGTACTTGCGCCAGTCCGCCTGGAAGCGTGAAAAAGACGTGTCCATGACCCGCTCGATGGCCTCCCGGTCGCTCCCCCCGTCCCGCATCACGTCGATCATCGTATTGATCCCCTGCGGCCCCACGCTCTGGTGGATGTACCGCATGGCCATGAACACCTCCGCGAAGGCGAGGGCCGCGTCCTCCTGCGTGGGCAGCTTCGCCATGGACGGGCTCATCTCCTCGAAGGTGATCAGGCGCCCCTTCGCGAGGTTGCGCGCCAGGAGGTCCTCGGAGCTCGTCTCCAGCCGCGCGTCCCCCTTCTCGCGCCACCGGTTCTCGAAGAACTTGGCCAGCCCCTCCTGCAACCAGATGGGCACCCGGTTGCGCGACCGCTTCGTGATGACGAAGTGGATGTACTCGTGCGCCAGCGTGTCCAGCCAGTCATAGCCGTACAGCAGGTCCCGCGGGCTCGTTATCATCAGGCGGTTGTACTTGCACAGCGCGATGGTCCCGCTGTTCTGGATGTCCTCCACCGACAGCGTGCTCACCGCCGCCAGGTCCTCGACGCGGGGGTAGACCTCGATGCGCACGGGCTCGGACGGCCGGTAGCCGAACAGGTCCCCGTAGGCGTCCCAGGCGGCCTCCATGGCCTGATCCGCGTAGGGGATCAAGACCTCGTCGACCCCGGGCGGGACGTGCAGCACGAAGTTCCCCCGGGAGGTCGGCACCGCCTTGAAGCCTCGCACCACCTGCAGGGTCGACCGCACCTGCTCCTCGAAGCCGCGCCACTGCCGGGGAATGGCCCCCGCCTCGCGCGCCCGCTCGATGGCGTCCACCGCGTCCTGGTAGCGCCCCTGCATATAGAGGAGCCTCGCCCGCAGCAGCCGCGTGTCCACGGAGTCGGGCTCGCGGCGCTCCAGCTCCTCGACCAGCGGCACCGCCTCGCCGACCAGCTCCTCGGAGAGCAGCGTCATCGCCTCGGCGAAGGGTCCTGACGCCGCGCGGGCCGGCCCCACCACCAGCACGAGCAGCCCCGCAAGCAGCACCCGACTCAGGACGCTCATCGGATCAGCTCCTCGTAGTACTTCTGAATCATCGGCGTGAACCGCTGCGGGGCCCCCTCGCGCATCGCCTTCAGCACCTCCTCCCGGAACTCGGCGGGCACCTGGTAGTCCTCGGCCTTCGGGATCTCGGCCCGCTCATGCGACAGCCCCGTCCCCGGGCCCGGTCCCCGCTTCTGCTGCATCATCTGCCGCATCCGCTTGCGCGCCCGGTCGAGCGCGTCCATCGCCGACTCCTCGGACCGCTGCGCCTCCCCCGGCTGCTGCTCGGACAGCCGCTTCTCCGCCTGCTCCATGGACTGCCCCGCCCCCTCCATGAGCTGCTGGAGCCCCTCCATGCCGGGCGTGTGCCCCATCTCGCGCGCCTCCTGCCCGATCCCCTCCAGCTTCTGCCGCGCCTCCCCCTGCCGCTTCGCCAGCTCCGCCATCCGCTCGCCGTCCTGCGGGGTCATCATCTCTCCGGGCTTCGGCTGGAGCCCCCGCAGCGCCTCGGCGATCTCGCCGGCCGCCTGCCCCGCCGCCCGCGCCTTCCTCCCCGCCTCGTGGAGCTGCGCGGCCCCCTCCTTCGCCGCGTCCGCCCCCTTCGCCAGCTCGCCCGCCAGCTCCCCGAGCTGCCGCTCCCCGTCCTCGGCGAGCTGGAGCGCCTGCCCGACATCCTCCGCCCCCAACCGCTCCGATAGCTCCCGCAGCCCCTCCTTGCCGGCGTCCAGCGCCTCCTGATCCCGCGGATCCATCCCGCTCGGGCCGATCTCGCTCAGCCTCATCCTGGCAGCGTCCGCCTTCTCCTTCTGTTCGCGCAGAAGCTCCTTCAAGCTCTCTCCCCGCGCCTGCTGCATGGCCTCGGCTTGCGCCTCCGCTATTTCGCTGGTCTCCCGGTGCAGCGCCTGCTCCTCGGCGGCCACCTCCCCGAGCCGCTGCTCCAGCTCCGACATCTTCTGCTGCGCCTCGCCGCCCCCGCCCGTGCCCTCGAGGCCCTCCTCCATGGACGCCATCAGCTCCGCCATCGCCTTCTGGAGCTCCTCCGCCTTCTTCATGGCCTCGTCGATGCGCCCCTGGGCGAGCAGATCCCGGATGGCGTCCAGCTCCTTCTGGAAGTCCATCACGTCCTTGTGCGTGCCCTTCGGGTCCAGCGCGCTCGCGTTGAAGTTGTCGTAGGGGAGCCGCTTCGCCTGCTTGGCGACCTGCTCCATCATGCTGCGGAGCTGATCCTGCAGCGCGTCGATCTGTCGCTGCGCCTTGGCGACGTCGCTCGGATCCCCCGACTTCCGCAAGGCGTCGAGCAGGTCCATGAGCTGCGCCTGCTGCGTCAGCAGGTCGCGGGTCTGGCTCTTGAGCTTGTCCTCCCGCAAGGCGTCGACCAGGTCCTCCAGCTTGACGATGTCCTCCTCCAGGGCGTCCACGGCCTCGTTGTTGTGGGCGAACAGCAGCGTGAGCATCTCCCGGCGCCGCGGGTGGTCCGCGTCCAGCACGAGCGCCGCCGTCATGTCCCGCTCCTCGCCCCGGCGCAGCTCGTCCTGCCGGTCGCGGATGCTCGTCAAGTCGCCGAGCACCTCCGCGGGCATCATCGAGTCCTCCGAGACGCTGGCGATCACCTCGTCGAGGGCCGCGATGACCTTCCGCATCCGCACGCTCGCCGAGCTGGCCACGTCCAGCGCGTCGGTCCAGCGCTCCAGGCTCAGCGTGTCGATGGGGCTCTCCAGGCGGTCCGCCAGCACCCCGAGCATCACCTCGACAAGAGCCGCAAGGCGGTCCACGTTCTCCTCGTGCTTCTCCTCCGGCGACCAGATCTTGATGCGCCGCGCCTCGCTCCGCCCCACCTTGGGCCCCCCCACCGTGTCCTGATCGAAGGCCTCCACCCACACCTCCAGGGTGTCGCCAAGCTTCCCCTCCGTGTCCCCCAGGTCCAGCGCCGCGTCCCCCTGGTGCCGCAGGTCTGCGTCGAGCGTCGCCACCCGCCGCCGCACCACGTCCCCGCCCACCTTGCGGTACACAAGATCGACCTGGCCGAGCCCGACGTCGTCCGCCGCCTGGTACACGAGCGTCAGCCGGTCCTGCTTGTTCAGCTCCAGGTCGGCCTCGGGCGCCAGAAGCCTCACCTCCGGCGCGTGGTCCGGGTCCACGTCGACTACATGGCTGGCGGCCTCGTCGAGCCGCAGCCCGTCACGGGTGACGAGCCGAAACGTGTACGTGGTGGGCTCCGTCACCGTGAACGACCCGGCCACGTCCATGCCGCCCTCCAGGGTGAGCGGCACCGGGCGCTGGCCGTCGCCCATCAGCAGCATGGCGTCGCGGCTCGCCCGCAGCGCGGTGGCGCGCACCTCGACGACGGTGCCGGCGGGAGCCGCGACGTCTCCGCCGGCGCCCGCGATCTCGCGCACCGGGCGCCGCATGTAGGCGGGGTAGTGAAGCCGGAGCCGGATGTCCCGGACGTTCGCCTCCACCACCGCGCTCTGCGGCCCCTGATGGGATGCCGCGGACGCGCGTCCCTCCACCAAGGCGTGAAGGCCTGCGCGGAAGGGGCCGGGGGCCACGATGGCGACCAGCCCCAGGGCGATGACGACGAGCCCGAGCACGTGCGCGGTGCGCTCCGCCCGCTGGGCTGGCACGAGGTGCCCCGGGGTCACGCCCTCCAGGCGCTCGGCGGTGCGCTCGGCCAGAGAGGCGACGAGCGCCGCGGTGACCGGGTCCTCCTGCTGCGCGGCCGCGAACTCCAGGGTCGACACGACGCCGCTGTGCAGCCCGGGCACCCGCGACTCGACGAGCAGGGCGACGTCCAGCTCGGATCGTGCCAGCCGGAGCCCCCGCCGTGCCGCGAGCGCCAGCCCCCCCGCCAGCGCGGCGACACCCCCGAGCCCGAGCGCCCAGCGCAGGGGCGCCGGGTCCAGATCCTGCGCCGCGAGCAGAACGACCACGGCTCCGAGCAGCAGGAGCCCCAGCGCCGCGGACAGGCCCGCCTCCAGCGCGGCGAGCACGACGATGCGGCGCCGCACGCGCCGGACCACGTCGAGGATCTGCGATGTCGGGCTGCGAGGCATCGGGCTCCGTGGGCTCCGCGCGAGAAGCAGGCGCCTCGCCAGGAGGGGCGCGACAGGTAGAATGGGCGTTCGCGGGGCCACATTCCGCTCCCGGCGACAACGGCCGGACGCCCCCGCGAGGGCGAGGAGGATAGCACAACCCGCGGCGGTTGTCTGGCGGGACCCTTGTAGGCTAGGATGACCCCGCATCGACCGGCAGGGGCCCCTGGATCCGCCCCGCCAGCCCCGTCAGGACCGGGTGGAGCCGCGTGAAGGACCCCGTGAATACAGCCAGCGCCCAGGCGTCTCGGCCCGATGTGGTCGCTGGTGCGGGAACCCCCGAAGGCGACGCGCGCCTCGTAGAGGCAGCCAGGAGTGGAGACCAGCGAGCGTTTCGGGCGCTCTTCGAGAGGTACCAGCGCAAGGTCTTTTCGATCGCGTACGGCTTCGTGCGGAACCCGGAGGACGCGATGGATCTGGTCCAGGAAGCGTTCGTGAAGGTGCATCGGCACCTGGACACCTTCCAGGGCAACTCCAGCTTCTACACCTGGCTCTATCGCATCACAGTCAACGTGGCCATCGACCGCATCCGCCGCGAGCGCAACAAGCGGAGCGTCGAGTATGACGACGGCCGGGCCCACGAGAGCGCCGCCGAGTCGGAGACGCCGGTGGTGTCCACGAGCACGGGCGTGAGCCCGCTGCGGGCGCTCCGGCAGAAGGAGCTGGCGCAGAAGATCGACGAGGCCAGCAAGAAGCTGAGCCCGGCCCACATGGAGATCCTGGTGCTGAGAGAGGTCGACGGGCTGTCCTACGAGGAGCTTGCAGAGGTGCTGGACATCCCGAAAGGGACGGTGATGAGCCGCCTCTTCCACGCCCGGCACAACCTGGCCAAACACCTCAAGGACTACCTGGAGGAGTGAGGGTGCCATGAAGCAGGAACAGCGGGATCATCGCAACCACGTGTCCGAGCTGCTCGGCGCGTGGCTCGACGGGGAGCTGTCGGAGGCGGAGGCCGCCGCCGTCGAGGCGGAGGTCGCCACCTGCGCCGCCTGCCAGGAGGAGGTCGAGGGCCTCGTCGCCCTGCGTGAAGCCTTCCGCGAACCTGTGATCGCGGCCGCCCAGACGGCGAGCTTCGACGGAGTGTGGGAGCGCATCGAGGCCGGGATCGCGGCTCGGCCCGGCGCGTCCCTGTCGCCGGTCCCCGTGCCGGAGGTGCTGCCCGATGCGGTGCGCCGTGCGGCTGTCGAGCAGCCGAGCCTGTGGGAGCGCCTCCGCGCCGCCTGGTCAACCGTCTTCGGAGGGCAGCCCGTGATGGCGGCGGCCTTCGCAGCAGCGGTGGTCGTGGCCGTGGCCGTGGCGCTGCTGCTGCCGGACGGGTCCAAGGACAAGGCCGCCGGTGAGCGCGGCCCGGCGGAGATCTCGGCAGCGAGCCCTGCCAAGTCGGGGCGGCCCCAGGAGCCCGTGGGGGTAGCTGGCGGGGGCGACAACAGGGCGTGGATCAGCGCAGTGGAGTACACGCGGGGGACCGTGATCATCGATCAGATTCAGGACGACCCGTCGGAGCCCACCATCGTGTGGCACTATGACGACGAGCCGGTGGACTCCGGGGTTCAGGGAGGTTGACGATGGGTGCGCGCGTTGTGGCAGCAGCGGTGGTGGCTGTGATCGTCCTTGCGATCACCGCTGCTCCCCGGCCGGTCCAGGCCGACGACAGGGCTCGCCTGGACGTTCGCATCATCCATGCGACCAAGGGAGAGCCCTACGTCCATCCGTCTTTGCAGGACCTGGCCCAGCACTTCAAGCGGTTCGGGGGCTACGAGCGCTTCACCATGCTCGGGCGGCAGAACATGGAGCTCGCCATGGAACAGACCGGCTCCATGGCGATGCCCAACGGCAAGACCCTCCAGCTCATCTACCGGGGCACCAGCAAGGAGTACGTGAAGCTGCGCTTCGTCATGGGGGATCTGCAGATGAACATCCGGGTCCACGAGGGCGGCGTGTTCTTCCATGGAGGAGCCCAGCACGCGGGTGGGGCGTTGATCATCGCGGTCAAGGCATCGAGCCGGTGAGCAGCGGGAATCCTGATGTGGTGTCGGTCGTTGAGAGCCTGCCGTCCGGGGGGCGACCTCCAGAGCTGGTGTGAGGCGGGCGCCGTCGCCCACGATGCTCACGGAGCAGACTCCGCTACGACAAAGCTTGACAGGACGATACGGGCGGCCATGCTGCTCGCTGCATCGGCGGCCGGCGCCGCCTGGACCGAGGGACATCCATGGTGAGATCGCTCCTGCTCGCGTTGGCGCTGCTGTCGGCTGCCTGCGCTCCATCCACCTTTCCCGGCACCGCCATCGAGGACACGGAGGAGAACCGCGAGGTGTGGGAGCTCCTCCAGCGCTACCGGCGCAGCATCGAGGAGCGGGACGTGGTGGACCTGCGGAAGATGATCTCACGGGATTACTTCGAGAACGCGGCGACCACGGACGACACCACCGACGACTACGGTTACGAGAAGCTGATGGCCGACGTCCTGCCCATCCTCAAGGACAACATCAAGCGCGTGAAGGTGGAGCTCCGCGTCACCGACATCAAGGTCGGAGACACCAAGGGGTACGCGACCTTCGAGTACATCGCGCGCTTCCTCTACACCGAGGGCGGCAAGGAGGGGTGGGTGGCGTCCAACGACTTCAACCGCCTGGAGCTCGTCCGCGAGGACGGGGTGTGGAAGATCGCCGCCGGCCTGTAGCGGTTGCCGACTCGTGAGTTCCCCGGCTGGCGGTTGCTGGCGCTCGCTCTGGAGCCGACCGGAGGACCCATGAACGTGCTTCGAGTGCTCCCCTTCACCTCTGCACGACCCACTCTCTTCCTGATCCTGACCGCGGCGCTGCTCCTCGCTCCCGACGCGCGGGGAGATGACCGGCTCCGAGATGGCCTCGCGCGCTTTGCGAGCGGTGACTATGCGGGCGCGTTGACGGCGCTCGCCGAGGCGGCGAAGGCTGACGCCACGGGCGCGGCCCACGTCGCGTTGTTCGACGCTCAGGTGCGGGTCGGCGACTGGGACGGGGCGGGCAAGACCGCGAGGGAGCTCGCGGGGCGCAAGGGCGCGGAGGATCGGGGGGCCGTGCTCCTTGGAGAGCTGGACCTGCTTGGTGGGCGATACGAGGAGGCCATCAAGCGGCTCGACCCGGTGGTCGCCCGCAACGGCCTGGACTTCCGGGCGCGCTGGGCGCTCGGGCAGGCGAACCTGGCGCTGGGGCGGGGGGCCCGGGCGACGGCGGTGCTCGACCCCATGGCGGACGCCTATACGGACGACAAGGTGACGACCGCCCAGGACCTCACGTGGTTGGCGCTGGGCCTCTGGCGAACCGGGTACTTCAAGAACGCGAACCAGGTCTTCGGGGAGGCGGTCCAGGCGGACCCGACCTTCCTGGAGGCCAACGTGTGGTGGGGGCTCCTGTTCCTTGAGAAGTACAACTACCGGGACGCGGACGGGAGCTTCCAGGAGGTGCTCGCCAAGGATCCGCGCCACCCGATGGCGCTCGTCGGCATGGCGCGGGTGGACATCGGCAGCGACAACGACCTGATCAAGGCGGCCGGGCGCATCGAGGAGGCGCTGAAGGTGAGCCCACGGCTCATCGAGGCCATGCTGGTGCGGGCCGAGATCGCCATCCGCAACGAGGACTACGATGGGGCCCTCGCGACGCTGGACAAGGCCCTCGCGCTGAATCCGCGCCACGTGCCGGCGCTGTCGGCCGTGGCGACGGTGCGCTTCCTGCGGGACGAGACGCAGGCGTTCGACAAGGCGGTCAAGGCCACCCTGGCGGTGAACCCGACCTACGCGGACGTCTGGTGTGACGCGGCGGAGGCCGGCGAGCGGGAGCACCGCTACGTGGAGGTGGTCGGGCTCTACGAGAAGGCGCTGGCGCTGGACCCGGACAACGCCCGGGCGCTCATCGGGCTTGGCATCGGGTGGAGCCGCCTCGCGGACGACGACAAGGCACGCCAGTACCTGGACCGGGGCTTCGATGCGGACCCGTACAATGTGAGAGCCTACAACATCTCGTCCATCTTCTATGACACGATGATCCACCGTTTCGAGCTGATTGAGCGCGACGGAATGCGTTTTCGCTTCGAGAAGAAGGAGAAGGACGTCCTCTCTCGTCATGTCACGCCAGAGATGCTCCGAGCGCGCACCTACTACAATGACCGCTATGGGTTCGAGGCGAAGCCGCCGCTCCAGATCGAGGTGTTCCCGGACCCGTCCCTGTTTGCCATCAGGACCGTGGGGCTGCCGCGCATGGGCGCGCACGGTGTGTGTTTCGGGCACGTGATCACGGCGCGCTCCCCGAGCGAGGGCAACTTCAACTGGCACCAGGTGCTGTGGCACGAGCTGGCGCACGTCTACCACATCCAGATGAGCGACTCGCGGGTTCCACGATGGTTCACGGAGGGCCTGGCCGTCCACGAGACACGGAGGCTGCGCCCGGCCTGGGCGCGCCCAATGGACCTGGAGCTCTTTCAGCGGCTCAAGCGGGGCGAGCTGGTCGGTATCGACGGCTTCAACGCCGCCTTCACCCAGGCCAAGAGCCTCGACGACATCCTGGTCGCCTACTACCAGGCCAGCGTCGTCGTGCAGTACATCGAGGAGCGGTGGGGCTTCCCTGCGCTGCGCGCCATGCTCCTCGGGTGGGCTGCGCGCAAGCCGACAGGGGCGGTGTTCCAGGAGGCGGTCGGTGTGAGCACGGGGCAGTTCGACGAGGCGTTCCGCGAGTGGCTCTCGCGGGCGCTTGCACGGTATGAGGGGCACTTCGAGCCGGACCCAGGCGCGTATCGCGACCTGGCGCGGTGGGAGAGCGCCGCGCAGCAGGCTCCCGAGAGCGCGCGGGCGCAGGCGGAGCTGGCCATGTCCCACCTCGCCCACGGGGAGCTGAAGGAGGCGAGCGCGGCCATCGCCAAGGCGGTGGAGCTGGACGCGGAGGAGCCGCTGACCGCGTGGCTCTCCGCGCAGCAGAGTGTGCACGCCCAGGACTGGGCTGCGGCGCGGAAGGCGTTGGAGGGGCTGCTGGAACGGGGGAAGGACGGGATCGCCATCCGGGAGGGGCTCGGTGCGGCGTGTCGGGCCATGGGGGATCTCGACGAGGCGGAGAAGCAGTACGAGGCGCTCGCGAAGATGGAGCCCTCCCACGAGGGGGCGTGGCGGTCGCTGTACGCGCTGCGGGCGGACCGCAAGGACGACGCGGGGGCCCTCGACGCCGCGCTGAAGGCCGCCGAGATCAGCCAGATGGACGCGGAGCTGGAGCTTCAGGTGGTGGCGCTCGCCGGGAAGGTCGGTCGCAAGGAGCTGGTGCGTCCGGCCTCGCTCCGAGCGCTTGAGATCGCCCCGTTCTCTGCTGCGGTCCAGGTGGCGGTGGCGCGCGTGCGGCTCGAAGAGGGGGATGGGGTGGCGGCTCGCGAGGGGTTGGAGCTGGCCCTCACATTGGAGCCCGAGCGGCCTGCGGTGGCCCTGGGGCTCCTCGCGCGGGTGCTGCTTGACTCGGGCGAGCGCGACAAGGCGAAGGAGACGGCGACCCGGGCACTCGCGGCGGAGCCGGACGAGCCCGTCGCCAAGAAGGTCCTGAGCGAGCTGGAGTAGGCCATGAGGGTGCTCTTGGTGATTGCCGTCATCGCAGCGGGCTGCTCCGGCAAGAGCGCGCAGGGAGGGGGGGCGTCGACTGCTCCCCCGAGCCCGCCTCCTGCGTCACATTCGCCACCCGCTGCACCTGCCGCCGCGCCAGCCGAGCTGGAGAAGCAGGTGGTCCTACCCAACCCCGGCGTCCCAGGGTGCGGAGACTTCGAGGCCCTGGAGCGGCGCATCGGGGATGGGCTCCTGACCCCGGACGAGCTGACGTGCCTCCGCGGGCGCCTCGTCGCTTCGCTGGATGACACCGGGCGGTACCGCGTCGTGCACCTTCTGACCATCGATCTGGACGCCAACGGTCTGGGCGTCGAGGCCATGGAGGTGCGGAAGGCAGAGATGCCGAAGATCGACTGTGGCAAGGTGGAGGAGCGGCTCCGGGCGGTCTGTGAGCTCCAGAAGAGGGCGGCGGAGTAGGCTCAGAGCCCGAAGGTCTTGGCGATGATCTCCTTCATGATCTCGTTGGTGCCGCCGCCGATGGTGATGAGCCGCGTGTCTCTCCAGTAGCGCGAGATCTCGTACTCCGCCATGTAGCCCCAGCCGCCGTGGAGCTGGAGGCAGGCGTCCGCCACGTCGCAGGCCGTCTGGCCGCAGAACAGCTTGGCCATGCTGATCTCGCGGGTCGCGTCCTTCTTGCGGTTGACGAGGTCCACGGCGCGGTAGGCGAGCTGGCGGCCAGCCTCCACCATGGTCAGCAGGTCGACCACCTTGTGCTTGTTGACCTGGAACTTGATGAGCGGACGGCCGAAGGCCTTGCGGTCAGTGCAGTAGTCGAGGGTGCGCTCGATCATGCGCGTCGCGCCGGAGGTGGCGGACAGCGCCCCGACCAGCCGCTCCCCCTGGAAGTTCTGCATGATGTGCATGAAGCCCATGTTCTCTTGCCCGAGCAGGTAGCGGCGGGGGATGCGGCAGTCCTCGAAGAAGAGCTCCGCCGTGTCCGAGCAGTGGTTGCCCACCTTCTCGAGCTTCTTCGAGACCTGGAAGCCCTTGGTGTCCGTCGGGAAGAGGACCAGGCTGATGCTGCCGTAGCCTGGGGCCGTGCCGGTGCGCACCGCGAGGGTGATGAAGTCGGCGCGGGTCCCGTTGGTGATGAACGTCTTGGCGCCGTTGATCACGTAGTCGTCGCCGTCCCGGCGGGCCGTGGTCGCCAGGTTGGCGACGTCCGAGCCGACCCCTGGCTCCGAGATGCCCAGGGCCGCGATGCGCTCCCCCTTGATGGCCGGCTCCCAGAACTCGCGCTTCTGCTCCGGCGTGCCGAATTCGCCGATGACCGGCGTCGCCATGTCCGACTGGACCAGCAGGCCCATGGTCAGGCCCGCCATGCCGCAGTTGACGAGCTCCTCGGCCCAGCACGTGGTGTACCACCAGTCGAGGCCGCTGCCGGAGTACTCCTCCGGGGCGCGGATGCCCAGGAAGCCGAGCTTGCCGGCCTGCTCGAAGACCCACCGGGGGAACAGGCGGTCGCGCTCCCACTCCTCGACGTGTGGGTAGAGCTCCTTCATGGCCCACTCTCGGACCGACTTGCGGAACAGGGTGTGGCCGTCGTCGAACCACGGGTAGTGGCCTTTGGTCAGCGGAATCGCCATGGTGTCTCCTCGCAGCGGCTCTGGCGCGTCACCTCGCGCCGGGGTGTACTCCGCCGCGATGGTGCGGCAAGCGTGGCCTCGTTTGCAAGCCGCGTTGACGCGGTGGACCAGCGCTCTTCATAATCGCCCGACGGAGGTGAGGTGTGAGCACGGTGCGGAGCGCAGACGCGAAGACTCCCAGGCCGGCAGCCGCGAATGCGTGGTTCCCGTGAGCGCCTGCTCGCGCTGCGGGACACCGGCGCCGGCCGGGGCGCGGAGCTGTGGCGCGTGTGGCGCGGCGCTGCCCTTGCTGGCCGACGCGCCGACGGTGATGTTCTCTGCAGGCGATACGCACCCGGACGCCGCCAGCCTCGCGTCCGCCGAGCGTACGGTCATGCTGGACGTGGCGCAGGCGCGCTCGGGCGACCTGGCGCCGAGCACGCTGCTGGACGAGTATCAGATCCTCGACACCATGGGCAGCGGTGGCATGGGGACGGTCTACAAGGCCTTTCACCGCCGATTGCACAAGGTCGTGGCCGTCAAGGTGCTGCATCAGGCCGAGGAGGCCTCGCTGCGGCGCTTCCAGCGGGAGATGACCCTCCAGGCGCGGCTCAGCCACCCGAACATCTGCCCCGTGACCGACAGCGGGGTCTCCGCCGATGGGCGGCACTACCTCGTCATGGACTTCATCCGGGGCGCGCCCCTCTCCAAGCTGTTCCTGGACGGGCAGCTCACGCCAGTGCGGGCGGCGCGCGTGCTCGCCAAGGTGGCGCGCGCCATCGACTACGCCCATCAGCGGGGCGTGCTCCATCGGGACCTCAAGCCCGACAACGTGCTCGTGGACGAGGCCGGCGAGCCTCACGTGGTCGACTTCGGCATCGCCCGGGAGCTGTCGAGCGAGACGCCCGTGACCGCGGTGGGGGTGGCCATCGGGACCCCGTACTATATGGCGCCGGAGCAGATCCGGTGCCAGCCCGACCGGTTCGGGCCCTGGACCGACATCTGGGCCCTTGGCGCGGTGCTCTACCACCTGGTGGCGGCGCGGCCGCCGTTCTTCGGGGCGACGCACCTGGATACGCTGCGGAGGGCCGTCACGGAGCCGCTCCCCTCGCTGGCGCTCCCAAAGGGTGGGTCGGCTCCGGACGCGCTCGACGCCATCTGCCGGCGCTGCATGGCGAAGGAGCCGGGGGGTCGCTACAAGTCGGCGGGGGAGCTGGCTGACGATCTCGACGCCTTCGCCGAGGGAGACCCGATCAGCATCCGCCCCCCCGGTCTGCTGTCTCGAATCGGCTGGGCGCTTCGGCGTCACCGTCGGCTGCTTGCTGGCGCGGGCCTCATCGCCGGGGCCGCGGCGGCAGCCCTCGGGGTGCTGGCCGCCGTCGCGGTGGCGTTCCTCGGGGCCACCGGGGCAGGCGGGGCCCCCGATGCGGCGGGACCCCGGGTGGCCCTGGTCGGGGTGGCGGTGCTGGGGGTCGTCTTCGTAGCCGGGGTCGCTGGGCTCGTGCTGCGCCGGTGGTCACCGCGCAGGGCCTGATCCTCGCCAGAGCTTGCGGAGGCGCGCCAGGAGCTGCTCCCAGCGCGACAGCGGCGCAGCGACCCGGTGCCGAGGGTCCCATGTGTCCTCCCACGCAGAGTGTGGGACGGGTCCCAGCAGCTTGCGCAGCTCGGCCACCGAGCTGCCGCGGTCCATCGGATCGCGGCTCAGGGCCCGCTCGATGCCGAAGGCAAGCTCGGAGGGCAGATCGGGCCTCAGGGGCGCGATGGGTGTGCGCGGGATGGGGCCCCGGCCGAGGACGTACTCGTGGGCCGCCGTTGGCGAGTCCACGGCCTTGCCGAGGATGTGCTTCCCGGTGAGGAGCTCGTAGGCGACGGCCGCGATGGCATAGAGGTCCGCCGCCTCACCACCGACGGTTCCGCCGGCAGCCACTTCGGGAGCCATGTACGCCGCAGTCCCCGAGGGGAGCTGCACCAGCGAGGCGTCGTCCGGGGTCGGCGCGCCGACAGGCCAGGACGAGCCGTAGTCCAGCAGGCGCAAGGACGCCGCGTCCGCCAAAGGGCCGCAGAGGATCACGTTCGCCGGCTTGATGTCCCGGTGCCAGTAGCCGGCGGCGTGCAGTGCGAGGGCTGCATCACACAGGCGGCGAAGGACCATCATCGCGCGCGGGAGCGCCATGGGTGCCTCGGTCCGGATCACCTCATGAAGGGTCGGTCCGTCGATGAACTCGCGCACCAGGTAGGGCTCGTCGTCGGCGAGATGTCCGAGCTCCACTGCCCGCGGAAAGTGGGGGCCCGCGATGGCGCCCAGGATGGCGTGCTCTCGGGCCAGGGGGTCGGCGGGGAGCCCCCCGGCCTCCGTCTCGGGCACCGGCGGTCCGAACCGCACCTTCACCGCGACAGGGGCGTCATCGGTGAGGGCCGCGGCGAGGTAGACCGCCCCTTCACCGCCCCCTCCGAGGCGGGAGCGGATCAGCCAGCGACCGCCGATGACCGTCCCGATGTGGCGGTCTCGGCGTCGCTGGTCCATCTGCAGCACGGACAGGCCGGTCATGCACGCTCACTTCGTGGCAAGCCCTGCACGAATCATCGGCATGCCGCTCGAATTGTAAACGGGGAAGGCGTTGGTCCGTGAGCCCGGGTGGCTGGAGCGTCGCTCGGCTCCTTGCGCGGCGACGGCGGCGCCGCCGCCCCCGGCGCCGACCGCGCCCGCGATCCGGCCGCCGCCTGCCGACGGACTTGGTGGGGGGATTGGAAGTGGCTGAGAGGAGAGGGCGCCCGAGTGGAACCCTCCCCCAAGACTCAGGCTCAGACGCGGCGCCGCCGTATCGACGCGCCGACGAGGAGCAGCAGGGCGAGGAGCGCCGCGGGGGCAGGGGAGGTCGAGCTGCTGGTCGAGCACCCACCGCCACCGTCACCGCCACCCGTACCGCTTCCGCCGCCGCCGCCGCCACCAGCGCCGGTGTCGGAGCTGCCGCCAGCGGTGTCGGCGCCAGCGCCGGCGTCTGCGCCCCCGCCCCCGCCGCCGCCGGTGTCCGCGCCGCTGCCGCCACCGCCGGTGTCCGCGCTACCGCCCCCGCCGCCCGCGTCAGCACCGCCGCCACCTCCAGCGTCCGTGCCGCCGCCGACGTCCTCACCGACCACCGGCTCGCACAGATCCGCGCAGGAGTCGCACACGTCCGGGCAGCAGTCGCCGCGCCCGAGGCACTCTGCGTCGCAGAAGCATCCCGACGGGGCCTGGCCGCCACAGTTGCCCGCGCAGCTCTTGCCGCGGGGGTCCTGGCCCGCCTTGCACGCGCCGGCGTCGCAGTACTCATTGGGACCACAGGAGCCGCAGCTTCCGCCGCAGCCGTCGTCGCCGCACTTGGCGTCCCCGCAGGATGGAACACACTCGGTGCAGACCCGCGGGTTCTCGCCTGACGGGTCCTCGCCTTCCTTGCCGCAGTCGTAGAAGCCGTTGGTCCCGTCCCAGCCACAGCCGTTCTCAGCGCAGTTGAGCACCGTGAGCTTGTCGTTCTCGCAGTACTGGAGCTTGGTGCCGTTCTCCGCGCAGCACCCCTCGTAGGTCACGCCGCCGCACCCCGTGGGCTCCCCGCCGCAGAGGGTCGCGTAGTCGGAGCAGCAGTCGCCGTACTGGACGCAGGAGTCATCACAATAGCAGCCAGCGGCCGTGGGCTGATCCGATCCACACTTGCCCTCGCAGCCCTCGCCGCCGCCGCCGCCACAGACCTGCTGGTAGTCGCCGCAGCAGTCGCCGTACTGGACACACGCGGCGTCGCAGTAGCAACCTGCGTCCGTGGGCTGGTCGGAGCCGCAGTGGCCCTCGCAGGTCGGGGCGTAGCACTTGCCGTCGGGAGTGCAGAGGGGGCACTCGCACACCCAGTCAGGGCCCCAGCACTGGTCCTTGCTCGTGCCGAAGCAGGCGCCGTCATACCCATCCGCGCTGGCGGGGGTGCACTGACCGCCGTTGCACTGGCCGTCCGGGATCCACTTCTGAAGGTTGCCCTCCGGGATGGTGCGGGTGACGCAGTGTACCGTGCCGCTCCACTGCGCGATGTCGTCGCAGAGGATGCCCACGTGGTTCCAGTCCGGCAGGACCTCCTGCCATGCCGCGAGGGCCTCGGCCTCGGCGTCCTTCGCATCCGAGTAGACCGGCCACAGGTTGACCCCATTGATGAGGGTCGAGTTGAGGAAGGTCCGGGGCACGTTGTTCTTCTTCGAGGGGAACGGCGCGCGGACCACCTTCATGGTCTTGCCCTCGGGGAGCGCCAGCGCCTCCAGGAGGGTCTTGTTGTCGTCCATGCGCTTCTTGTTGGTGGCGTCCACCACGTACTTGTCCTGGTACTCGCCGAGCAGCGTCAGGTCCGGCGCCGCGAGCTTGAAGAACATGTCGATGTGTCCCGTGCCGTCGTCCGTGATGTCCTTCATGACCACGAGCTGGTCGCAGGAAAGGTAGTCCTTCCACACCTTGAGGAACTCGGCGTTGGTCATGCCGGAGTACTGGAGAGCGCGCTCGGCCGTGTAGCAGACGCCCACGCCGTCGGCCTGGAACGTGCCGCCCTCGGTGCTGATGGGCATCCGGTAGGCCGACACGCCGAACGTCTCGTGGGCAAGGCGGGTCGGGATCGCGTCGTCCAGGTACCGATTATGGTAGTAGCGGAAGTCGCCGAAGGCGAGGGTGCCGGTCTCCGCCTCGACGACGGGAACGGGGCCGTAGTCGATCAGCCAGATGCTGTCGTTCGGCATGATGATGTACTGGATCTTGTCCGTGATCATCGCGTCGCTGGCGCCCTTGGCCTTCAGCCCCGCCGTGAAGTCGTTGGCCGTGGCCTGGCTCGCGACGATCACGCCCGCCTTGGAGTGCGCGTCGACGATCGTGTGGTAGACGATGTCGACGATGGTCTGGCGGACGTTCTTGTTCCCCTTCACGCCGTCGGAGTAGGTGGTCAGCAGGATCTGCTGGGGCTCCCACTCCGTGAGTGCCCGGTACGTCTTGCCCGCCGGTGGCTGGGTGATGGAGTACCACTGGGGGTTGGCCTTGCGGTAGTCGTCGGCGGCGTCCGCCTTGCCGGGGACCTTCTTCTCCGCCTCGGTCTCGAACGCGGGGAGCAGGGTCGAGAAGTCAGGGCGCGCCTCGGTCACTTCGCCGCCGGTCGGAGCGGGGGCGCTCGGCCCTTCGCTCTGATCGGCGCAGCCCGCGGGGATGGCCAGCAGCAGGCTCAGCCAGGGCAGGATGCGTCTCTTCATGGTCACACTCCAGAGGATCGGGGGTCGGGCCTCATCAATGAGGTTCGGGCGCACGGGCGCCGCCAGCGACAGGTGAAAGCACTCTAGTGAAGCGGTCGCTTTGCGTGCAAGCGCTTTTTCCCACCCTCGCTCCTGGCGGTGACCTCATGCCTTGCGCGTCGGCGCGTGCTGTGGCAAATGGAGCAGCCGCGGGTCCCTCCGGTCGGTGCTCGCGGAGGAAGGCCCCCATGAAGACCTCTAGACGCTTCGCCCTGGTCGTGCTCGTGCTGCTCGCTGTGGCGGGGGTCGCCGACGGCGTCTACCTCACCCGCCTGCACGTGCAGTTCGAGGTCAAGCAGACCTACGACAGCGGCACGTGCAACCAGCTCTCCTCCAAGGGCTGCGATGTCGCCGTCAAGAGCCGCTGGAGCGCCATCGCGGGTGTGCCCGTCGCCTTCGTCGGCGTCGCGGTGGATACTGGCATCGCCGCAGCCGCCCTGCTTGCGCTGGCTGGCCGCGTCGCCGTGGCGCTGCCGCTCCTCTTCTGGCTGGGCATCGGGGGGGGAGCAGTGTCGCTGCTGATGGCGGCGGCCTCGATTGCGGAGGGCAGCTTCTGCCCCTTCTGCGTCATCTGGTATGGGATCAACGCCGGGATCCTCGTTGCGGCGTGGATCGCTCTGGACCGCCCCTGGCATCGCGCCCTGGCGGACGTGATCGGGGCGCTCCGACGGCCGCTCGGCGACCCTGCGCTTCCGGTGTTCGCCGTGTCGGTGGCGGGCGCCTTCGGGGTGGGCCACCTGGTGTTCGGCACCATGGAGGCCGGCATGGCCTCCGAGCACCGCAGTGAGGTCGCGTCCGTTACTGCGGACATCGTCAACAGGAAGGCCGTCGAGCCCTTCGAGGTGCCCGACGGACCCTACCGCGGCCCCGCCGACGCCAAGGTGGTCATCGTCGAGTTCAGTGACTTCCAGTGCCCCTACTGCCGCAAGCTGTGGGATACGCTGGAGGCCGTGGCTGCCGAGCGTCCCAGTGAGGTGCGCATGGTCTTCGCCCACTTCCCGCTGGACAGCTCGTGCAACCCCCTCGTGTCGAGCCCCATGCACCCCCATGCGTGTGCTGCTGCGCGGGCGGCCGAGTGCGCCCGCCGCAGCGGCAAGTTCTGGCAGTACGCCGACGTCCTGTTCCACAACCAGGGGGAGCTCAGCCCGCGTGATCTGCTCGAGTACGCGGGGCGTCTGGGCATGGACCGGGGAGCGTTCGAGGTGTGCATGGGCTCCGACGATGTCGCGGCGCGGATCCAGGCGGACATCGCCCTGGCGGCCCGCCTCGCGGTCGCATCGACGCCCACCTTCTTCGTGAACTGGCACAAGGCGGAGGGCGCGCTGCCCAAACCTCACGTGGACGAGCTGATCCGCCAGCTCGCTCCTTGACACCAAATCAGTGCTTGCGCCCCCCGAAGGGTCGCTTGGGCTTGAACTCCAGGTCGTCCTCGATGCGCCCCCGGGCTGAACGGAGGATCGCCCTGTCGCCCCGGTTGCCCCAGGCGGGCTCGGTAAGGCGCCAGTAGACCTGGAGGGGGCCCAGCGCTGAATCCAGGCGGTCCTCGCCGGTGCCGGTGAAGACCATGACCGTGTGTCCCACCGGGAGGGTCGCGTCGGGGAAGGTGAGGCGCATGCCGCGGTGGTTCTGCAGCGTGACGCCCCCGAGTGCCGCCGGCCTCGTGCCCACGTTGGCGATGCGCAGGTACTCGCCGTTCAGGTTCTCCCGGTCGTCCCCGGGGGCGTCCGCGTGCATGCTCGTGATGTGCAGCGCCCCCTGGAAGCGCGGGGTCGACCAGATGCCCTTCTTGCGGCGCCGCGCCTGCACCTGCAGCTCCACGAGCCGCCGCTCCATGTCCAGCGGCGTCGGCGGGATGACGAACACGTGGGCGTGGCCCTCGCGAACCAGCGCCTCGCTCAAGCTCTGCCCGTCGACCACGACGTCCGCCAGGAGCCGCCCGTAGCCGTCACGCGCCGGCGGGAGCGGCTGCCCGTCGACCCCCTTGCCGTGGTCCAGCTCGGCTTCCCTTCCCTCGGCGAATGACCGGGCGAAGTCCGTGGCTGCGTCGGCCGCGGCCTCACCAAGCTCGGGCGAGTTCACACCGCGCAGCCGCACGTTGTCGCCGTTGCCGAGGACGAGGGTGTCGCCGTCGATGACCCGGAACACCCTGTGGCCGGCCTCCGCACCTGAAGCCGTGAGCAGCAAGGCGACGATCAGCGCGGAAAGGCGGCCCATGCGCGTACCCTACGCCGCGTGGTGACAGGGCGCAATGGGAGTTCCGGTTGCTCCCCTTGGCTGCTGCCCGCTATGCTCTACCGGCAACATTGCTCTCGATCCGTCCCGGGTCTCCCGCGGAGGTCTCCCATGCACGCCCGACGCCTCGTGTCTCGCTCTTCCCTCGCCTTGGCCCTCGCCGCGGTCCTCCTCGTCGGCTGCCCCGACGACGACGCCACCACGGGAGGCGGCGATCTCGGGGAGGACACCGGGTTCGACTCCGGGGGTGGCACGGACGTCCCGACCAAGGACACCGCGACCCTGCCGGAGACGGGTCCCGAGGACGCGGGTCCGGAGGGCGACACGCTCTGGGGCGAGACCGGCAAGCCCTGCAACAGCAATGCGGACTGCGAGAGCGGCTACTGCGTCGACGGGCCCACCTCAAAGGTGTGCACCGAGGTGTGCGTCGAGAACTGCCCCAAGGGTTGGGACTGCAGCGCGGTCACCGGGTTCGGGCCCGACGTGGTCTTCCTGTGCGTTCCCGAGATCACGAGCCTCTGTCAGCCCTGCACCAGCGACGACGACTGCGGGACCAAGGTGGACCGGTGCATCGACCTGGGCGTCCGGGGTCACTTCTGCGGCAAGGACTGCGTGGTCACGGGCTCCTGCCCCTCGGGCTTCAGTTGCAAGGACGTGCCGGTCGCAGAAGGGGGCGGCTCGTCGAAGCAGTGCATCCCCGACGGCGACCAGTGCCCGTGCACCATCAAGATCGACGGCGTCGTCCAAGGCTGCGAGATCACGAACGCCATCGGGACGTGCGGTGGCCAGCAGGTCTGCAAGAGTGTGACGGGGTGGGGCGCGTGCGACGCGCCCGTCCCGGCCAACGAGGGCTGTGACGGCGTCGACAACGACTGCGACGGGGAGACGGACGAGGGGACGGGCGGCGGGGCCTGCACGGTCGAGTCGCAGCATGGGATCTGCGCGGGGACCTACGAGTGCAAGGGGGCGGGCGGGCTGGTCTGCAACGCCGCCTTCCCGACGCCGGAGCTCTGCGATGGCAAGGACAACGACTGCGACGGTCAGATGGACGAGGACTTTCCGCTCGTGGGCACCCCGTGCGATGGCGACGACCCCGACTCCTGCCCGAACGGCACGTGGCAGTGCGGCGCTGGCGGCGTGGGCCTCGTCTGCACGGGCGACGTCGCGATCTCGGAGGAGCAGTGCAACGGCCTCGACGACGACTGCGACGGCGACACGGACGAGGGCTTCCTCGACACGGACAAGGACGGCGTGGCGGATTGCGTCGACCCGGACGACGACGGTGACGGCGACCCGGACACCACCGACTGCGATCCGCTGGACCCGTTCACGTACCACGGCGCGCCAGAGTTGTGCGACGACAAGGACAACGACTGCGACGGCAAGCTCGAGGACGGGGCCGTCGACACGGACGGTGACGGCCTCAACGATTGCGAAGATCCAGACGACGATGGCGACGGGATCCCCGACAGCGTCGACAACTGCCCGCTGAGCTTCAACCCGAAGCAGGACAACGCCGACAACGACGCCCTGGGCGACGTCTGCGACCCGGACGACGACAACGACGGCCTCCTCGACGAGGACGACAACTGCCCGACCGCCGCGAACCCGGACCAGGTGGACACCGACCTCGACGGGCTCGGCGACGCCTGCGACCCGGACGACGACAACGATGGCGCGCCGGATATGGTCGACTGCGCGCCAAAGAACCCGACGATCCACCCAGGCGCGTCGGAGATCTGCGACGGACTGGACAACAACTGCAACGGCACCGCCGACGAGGGCTTCACGGACACGGACAAGGACGGCTTCGCCGACTGCGTGGACCCGGACGACGACGGCGACGCCGACCCGGACGTCACCGACTGCAAGCCCCTCGACCCGACCGTGAGCAGCAAGCACGAGGAGGCCTGCAACGGCAAGGACGACAACTGCAACGGCCAGGTGGACGAGGGCTTCCCGGACACCGACGGCGACGGCGCAAAGGACTGCGTGGACCTGGACGACGACAACGACGGGATCCCTGACGGACAGGACAACTGCCCTCTGATCGCCAACCCGGACCAGACCAACAGCGACAACGACTTCCTGGGTGACGCCTGCGACCCGGACGACGACAACGACGGCGATCCGGACGAGACGGACTGCGAGCCCAAGAACCCGAAGGTCTCGACCAAGACCCCCGAGGCGTGCAACGGTGTGGACGACAACTGCAACGGCCAGATCGACGAGGGCTTCGCAGACCTGGACGGCGATGGCAAGGCCGACTGCGCGGGCGTGGACTCGGATGGCGACGGCGTGCCCGACCTCATCGACAACTGCACGCAGGTGCCGAACCCGACCCAGAAGGACACGGACGAAGACGGGCTGGGTGACGCGTGCGACCCGGACGACGACAACGACGGGGTGCCCGACGCGCTCGACAACTGTCCGCTGGCCCCGAACCCGCTGCAGGCGGACACGGATGGCGATGGGGCGGGCGACGCGTGCGATCCGGACGACGACAACGACGGGATCCTCGACATCGTGGACAACTGCCCGCTGGTCTCGAACCCGGAGCAGACCAACAGCGACACCGATCCGCTCGGTGACGCCTGTGACCCGGACGACGACAACGATGGCGATCCGGACGTGACCGACTGCGCGCCGAAGAACCCGGCGATCTCGTCGATCACGCAGGAGGTCTGCAACGGCGTCGATGACAACTGCAATGGCGTGATCGACGAGAGCTTCCCCGACACGGACGGCGACGGCCTCGCCGACTGCATCGACCCGGACGACGACAACGACGGCATCCTGGATGGCAACGACAACTGCCCGCTGGTGGCCAACGTCAACCAGAAGGACTTCGACGGCGACGGGGCGGGCGACGCCTGCGATCCGGACGACGACAACGACGGCGACCCGGACATCCTGGACTGCGCGCCCTTCAACGCGAGCGTGGGGCCGAGCCAGGCCGAGAAGTGCAACGGCATCGACGACAACTGCGACGGTGTGGTCGACGAGCTCGACAAGGACTCGGACGGCGATGGGCTCAAGGATTGCATCGACCCGGACGACGACGGCGACGGGATCCCGGACGTCTACGACAACTGCCCGGACGTCCACAACCCGGATCAGAAGAACTCGGATTCGGACCCGCTTGGCGACGCCTGCGATCCGGACGACGACAACGACGGAGATCCGGACGCCACGGACTGCGCTCCGCTGAACCCGAAGCTCTTCCATGGGGCGCCGGAGCTCTGCAACGGCCTGGACGACGACTGCGATGGGGCGGTGGACGAGGGCTTCAAGGACACAGACGGCGACGGGATCGCCGACTGCGCCGACATCGACGACGACAATGACGGCATCCCGGACATCGCGGACAACTGCCCGCTGGTCGCCAACCCGGGGCAGCACGACACGGACGGGGACGGTCAGGGCGACCTGTGCGACATGGACGACGACAACGACGGCGACCCCGACTTCTCGGACTGCGCTCCCACGAACCCCGCCATCTACAACGGGGGGCCCGAGGTGTGCAACGGCGCCGACGACAACTGCAACGGCGAGGTGGACGAGGGCTTCCCCGATGCGGATGGCGACGGTATCGCGGACTGCGTCGACGAGGACGACGACGGGGACGGGATCCAGGACATCCACGACAACTGTCCGAAGGTCGGCAACCCTGACCAGATCGATTCGGACGGTGACGGGGGCGGCGACTCGTGCGACGAGGACGACGACGGGGACGGCGACCCGGACCTCACCGACTGCGGCCCGCTCAACCCGAAGATCCATCACGGGGCCGTCGAGGTGTGCAATGGCATGGACGACGACTGCGATGGAGTCGTCGACAACGGCCTGGAGGGATGCACGGGCAACGACACGGATGGCGACGGGGTGTTCGACTTCGCGGACAACTGCTTCGACGTCTGGAACCCGGATCAGGTCGACTTCGACGGCGACGGAGCGGGCGACGCCTGCGACCCGGACGACGACAACGACGGTGACCTGGATGAGACGGACTGTGCGCCATACAACCCTGCCGTCTTCACGGGCGCCAAGGAGGTGTGCAACGGGGTCGACGACGACTGCAATGGCCTCGTCGATGACGGCCTCGGCGACATGGACGGCGACGGGATCCCCGACTGCCTCGACCCGGACCGGGACGGGGATCTGGTGCCCAACGGTGTGGACAACTGCCCCGACGTCCCCAATGCGGGGCAGACCAACACCGACGGAGACGCGTTCGGTGACGCCTGCGACCCGGACGACGACAACGACGGCGACCTGGACGAGACCGACTGCGCGCCGGCGAACCCCGCGATTCATCATGGCGCGGTCGAGGTGTGCAACGGCCTCGACGACGACTGTGACGGCATCAAGGACAACGGGTTCCTGGACACCGACGGCGATGGCTTGGCGAACTGCGTCGATCCTGACGACGACAATGACGGGCTCCCCGACGGCAGCGACAACTGCCCGCTGATCAAGAACGCCGACCAGAGCGACACCGACGGCGACAAGCAGGGCGACGCGTGCGACGCGGACGACGACAACGACGGGGACCCGGACAGCAGCGACTGCGCGCCCTACAATCCGGCCGTCTTCAATGGCGCGTCGGAGCAGTGCAACGGCTTCGACGACGACTGCGACGGGCTCATCGACGAGGGCTACCCGGACACGGATGGGGACGGGCTCGCAGACTGCATCGACCCGGACGACGACAACGACACGATCCTGGACGCCTTGGACAACTGCCCGCTCGTGGCCAACGCGCCGCAGCTCGACTTCGACAAGGACGGCAAGGGCGATGTCTGCGATCCGGATGACGACAACGACGGGTCGCCCGATGAGGCGGACTGCGCCCCGTTCAACGCCGCCATCTACCCGGGCGCGGTGGAGCTGTGCAACGGCATCGACGACAACTGCGATGGACAGGTCGACGAGGGCTTCCCCAACACCGACGGGGACCTGATGGCTGACTGCATCGACCCGGACGACGACAACGACGGGATCCCCGACGCAGCGGACAACTGCCCGCTGGCTCCGAACGCGAGCCAGCTCGACACGGACGCGGACGGCAAGGGCGACGCGTGCGACCCGGACGACGACAACGACGGCTCGCCCGACGCGGAGGACTGCGCGCCGACGAACCCGGCGATCAGCCCCAAGGCGACGGAGGCCTGCAATGGCATCGACGACGACTGCGACGGCCTCGTGGACGAGGGCTTCCCGGACACGGACGGTGACGGGGTGTCGGACTGCATCGACCTGGACGACGACGGTGACGGCGTGGTGGACGACCTGGACAACTGTCCGCTGGTCCACAACCCCGGCCAGCTCGATACGGACTCGGACGGCAAGGGCAACGCCTGCGACCCGGACGACGACAACGACGGCGACCCGGACGCGACGGACTGCGCTCCGCTGGACAAGACCGTCTACCACGGGGCGCCCGAGCTGTGCGACGGCAAGGACAACGACTGCAACGGCAAGGTGGACGACAGCGGCCCCGACACGGACGGTGACGGCATCGGGAACAACTGCGATCCCGACGACGACAACGACGGTGACCCGGACGTGACCGACTGCAAGCCTCTGGACAAGGCGATCCACAGCGGCGCGCTGGAGATCTGCGACGGCGTGGAC
>BTVJ01000024.1:0-95995 GCA_045863395.1 Myxococcales bacterium | reverse complement strand
GGGTCAGCTCCCGTGGTTAACATGGGGTCAATTCTGGATGGCGCTGCAGCTTGGTCGGAGGGCTGATTGATCGGGGTTCGCTCGTGCTGTAGCTTCCACCGGTGGAACTTCCACCGCTGGCTCTTCGACGGCGCTCCCACCGAGGGTGGGCACGGGGTGAAGAGTCATCAGCGTCCAAGGAAGGTGTCCCGCATGAAGCCCGCCGAGATCATCGACAGGGATGCCGAGTGGCGGACGCTGGAGACCATGTGGCGCAAGGACCGCCCACAGCTCGTGTTTGTGCTGGGGCGGCGGCGCGTTGGAAAGAGCTTCGTCCTCGCACGCTTTGCTCGCGCGGTCGGCGGTCTGTACTACCAGGCGACTCGGCGCACCGAGCCAGAGCAGCTCGCGCACCTGAGCCGCATCGTCGGGGACCGCTTCGACGACGGGGTGCTCAAGCAGGGCGTCCCGTTCCCGTCCTGGGAGGCGCTCCTCGGCTACCTGACCGAGCGAGCCCGGAGCGAGCCGCTGCTCGTGGTCCTCGACGAGCTCCCGTATCTGGTGGGGGCGACCCCCGCACTTCCGTCCATCCTCCAGAGCGCCTGGGATCACGACTGGGCCGGCAGCCGGCTGAAGGTCGTGCTGAGCGGGTCGTTCGTCAGCGCGATGCGGGCCCTCGAGGGCGCGGACCAGCCCCTCTATGGTCGCCGGACTGCGCGTCTGGCTCTTGGCCCCTTTGCCTTTCAGGAAGCCACGGGGTTCATGCCCAGCTACGCCCCCCTCGACCAGCTCACGGCCTACGGGCTCTTCGGCAACCTGCCGGGCCACCTGGCGCTCATCGATCCGGCACCGAGCGTCGCGGAGAACGCCTCCGCCGTCCCGCTGTCCCGGCTCCGACCTGACCGCCGCCCCCCCCACCGCCTACCCGACGCACCCCCCGCGCCGCTCGACTCCTCACCCCGAACCAGCCCGTCCACGGACCCGTCCCCCCAAACCCTGACGGCGTGCACCGATCTCCGCGGTTCTCAGTGCTCGTTCACAACTTGGCCCCGCTCCGCCGGAACGTGTCAACGACTTTGAGACTGCCCGGTGTCGAATTTAGGGAAGGACGCCGGTGTGCATCCCGCCCGAGTTGATGCCTCGGCGCGCGCCGTGATGACGAGGCAGGTTTCCGGCCGGGCCCGGGGCCGAGGACGGACAGGACGTGGCTCACGGTGGTGCGGGCTGTGGACACAGAGGGCACCTGCGCGACCAAGGTATCGACTTCGCGATCTTCGAGACCGACACCGTCGACCGCAGCAGCCGAAGCCGTGAGGCCCTTCTCGGTGACCTCACGCTCAGGGCGAGGATGGAAGGGCTGAAAGTGGACAAGTCCGCCCTCGCGTTCGTGGAGGGCGGGCGGATCAGCTTCTTCGGTACACCCGATCTCGTGCGCTACCTCGCGAGCGGCTGGCTCCCGCAGTGGACTCACACGCTCACGGTTGCCTGAACCATCGGCCTTGTCGTGCGGCTTGCGGTAGTGATACAAAACATCGGCAGTTACGCATGGAAGCCGACGATGAGGAACAACGAGCACCACGCCGACGCCGACACGGGCCACGAGGGTCGCGTGCTCGACATGGCGCGGCAGGTCGGCATCGTGACCCCGTCCGACCTCACCAAGCACGGCATCCCGAGAGCCTACCTCGGGCGGATGGCGAAACGCGGGCTCCTCCTCAAGCTCGGCCGGGGCCTCTACGCGCTCCCCGAGACCGACTTCGGGGAGCACGTCACCCTCGTGGCCGCCTGCCGCGCCGTCCCCGGCGGCGTCGTCTGCCTGCTGTCCGCCCTGCGGTTCCACGAGATGACGACCGAGAACCCCTTCGAGGTCTGGATGGCCATCGACCGAAAGGCGCGGCGGCCGAAGGTGGAAGGCGTGCCGCTGCGGATCGTCCGGTTCTCGCCCGCCGGGCTGAGCTTCGGAGTCGAGGTCCACGTCGTCGAGCAGGTGCCCGTTCACGTCACGAACCCCACGCGCACCGTCGTGGACTGCTTCAAGTACCGCAACAAGGTGGGCCTGGACGTGGCGCTTGCCGCCCTGCGCACGCACCGCGAGCGACGCCTCGGGGGCGTGGACGACCTTTGGGAGGCCGCCAGGCGTGTTCGGGTGAGCACCGTCATCCGTCCCTACCTGGAGGCGATCTCCTGATGGGCACTGGCCCCCGCGACATCACCGCGTCCGTGAGGGCGAGGCTCCTTCGGCTCGCGCAGGAGCGCAACGAGGACTTCAACGCCGTTCTCGTCCGGTACGGACTGGAGCGGGTGCTTGTCCGCCTCCAACGCTCGCAGCATGCGGGTCGGTTCGTGCTCAAGGGCGCGACGTTGTTCTCGTTGTGGGCAACCGTGCCACACCGCACGACCCGCGATCTCGATCTGCTCGGCTCCGGCGACAGCAGCATGGCCGAGATGGTGCGCGTGTTCCGGGACGTGTGCGGTGTCCAGATCGAGCCCGACGGGCTCTTGTTCGACCTGGACTCCATCGAGGGCACCATCATCCGCGAGGACGAGGAGTACGAGGGCGTCCGGGTGACAATGCTCGCGACGCTCGCGAAGGCCCGCCTTCCGCTCCAGGTGGACATCGGGATCGGCGACGTGATCTACCCCGCGCCCGCCGAGGTCGATGTCCCGTCCTTGCTGGGGACGGGCTCGCCACGGCTGATGGCATACCCGAAGGAGACGGTGATCGCCGAGAAGCTCCAGGCGATGGTCAAGCTCGGGATCGCGAACAGCCGGATGAAGGACTTCTTCGACGTGTGGGTGTTGGCGCGGGACTTCGCGTTCGACGGGCGCATCCTTGGGGAGTTCATCCGGCGCACGTTCGAGCGGCGGCGGACGCCCCTTCCGGAAGGGTCGCCGCTTGCGCTGACGACCACGTTCGGCACCGACGCGGCCAAGCAGCTCCAGTGGAACGCCTTCCTGCGGAAGACCCGTCTGGAGGCCCCCGCGCTGTCGGTCGTCGTGGCGGCCCTCGGCGACTTCATGTTGCCCGTGCTGGAGGGGATCCGACGGAGCGGGGCTTTCGACGCGCTGTGGCGGCCCGGCGGCGGCTGGGCCGAGCGGCCGCCGAGCGCGCCGTGATTTCGTTTCCCGCCAGATTCTGCTTGGATGTCGGCTGGTTGAGCCACTGTTGGGAAACGAAATCTCGCAGAAGTGCTTGAAATCACGCGGTTGGCACCGGGTTCGACTCCCGGCGCCTCCACTTCTTTTCTCGCAAGCACTTGTATTTATTGACGTTTTGATGCGTGTCCCGAGTCCGTGGACACGCGGCGGACACGCGAGCTACTCCGCCGCCCGCCGCGAATCGAGGCTCACGATCGCCGTGGTGGCGGTGAGCGGAGGGATCAGCGCCACCGCTTGGCGCAGCGCGAGCGCATCGGGATCCGTGTAGACGCCCCGCAGCCCGAGGCTGTGCCCGACGAGGTACTCGACCGCGTCCGGGTCGGCCCCCGCCCGGCGAAGCTCGGACACGAAGCCCTTGCGGAAGGCGTGGTGGGGACGCCCCTTCCAGGCGGAAGCCCGAACCCCCGCCCGCGTCCAGGCGCGGTCGAGGTCACGCGGCCGGGCGAGCCGCTCGCGGCGGCCCCGCCGGTTCGTGGTGATGACGAACCCTTCCCGGCGGCCCCAGCCGGACAGGATGTCCACGAGGTGCTTCGAGATGGGGATGATCCGGCCCCGCCGCTCTTGGCGGCTCTTGCAGAGTTCGCCCCGCACGCGGAGGGTGGCCCGTTCGAGGTCGAAGTCCTCCCAGGTGAGGCCCATGACCTGCTGCACGCGGAGCCCGGTGAAGCGGAGCACGATGCCGAGCTTGTGGTGCCACGCCTCCTGGTCGAAGGCGCGGACCACCGCGTCCATCTCGGCCCAGGTCGGGGCGACGGTCAGCTCGCCCTCTTCCCGGCGCATCTCGATGCTGCGCGGCCTCGGCACGGAGGCGCTCCACTCGTCCTCGTTGTAGGCCCACTCCCAGGCGAGCTGGACGACCTCGACGATCTTGCGCCTCGTCGAGTCGCGCCGGGGCCGACCATGCCGTCCGTCCCCCGCCAGCGCCTCGTAGAACTCGGCGAGCAGGTTCTTCGTGAGCAGGTCGGGAAACAACTTGCCCCGCGCCCCCTCCCGCTCCTGCAACCACCGGAGGAAGATCTCCAAGTTGCGGGCGTACCGCTCGGCCGTGCCCGACGCCAGAACGCGGGCCTTGTCGCGGATGTACGCGGTCAGGATCTCGCGGAGGTCAGGGAGCGGACGAGCGTCACGAGGCTCCCAGCGTCGTCCTTCGGCGACGACCTGCTCGATTTCGCGCTTGAGCCTCCGGGCCGTCGCGAGGTCTGGGCACTGCCTCGACCTCGCCTGACCGTCGGGGTCGCGCCAACGGACCCGGTAGCCGTCGCCCCGATCGTCGATGCTCGCCATTCGTTCACCTCGATCCACCAGTTGTCCACGACCGCTGAGCGCCATCGGTAGGTGGGCTTCTTGGCGCTCCCGATGTTCACCCATGGCCGCTTGATGTGCGACGGGGTGTCCCGCATCCGCTCGAAGAGCGTGCGGACATCCACGCGGAGGTGGTTGCGCACTTCGGTGTGCGTCCACCACGTCGAGTCCGCCTGCGTGGATGCACGCGCAGCCGAACCCGCCCGCTTCTGGGGTGCATCTTCCCCGAGGACGAAGGCCTCCATCGGCCCGGACACGACGCCGCCGAGGCCAAGCTCGTCCAGGATGTCCTTGTCCTTCTCCACGTCGCTCCTCCGCGTCCCCTTCACCCCGGCTTGCCGGGGGATCCAGGGCGTCCTGGAACACGTTACCCGGCGGGGCGCGCAGATGACCCCACCAACCCAGAGCTACCCGCATCAGGGCACCCGCTGAGCATCTCCCCACGGAGTCGAGGCCCCCGTTGGGCCCGCTCGGTTGCTTTTTGCGTGCAGGTTGAGTGCGGCGGATCTGGCTACCCGATCAACCCGATTGGGTTTTCCAAGCGGTGTCACGGATCGACCCGGAAGCGTCGAGGCCATCGGCGGCCCGCTCGGCGTCGTGCTCGTGCTCGATGATGGGTCGGGCGCCGACGAGGTGATCTTCGTGCTCCTGCTCGACGGCGACGAGCAGGACGACGGCGCCAACGAGGTGGAACGTCGGGGCGTGAAGTTCGGCCCGAAAGTTCCGAGGGGCACCCTACGAAACTTCGGCACCGAACTTCGGAGCGCCTGCGCTCGAACCTCGGCCGAAGTTCTCCGGCTCAGGTGCCGGGAACCACGAGTAGGGAAGGTGCCGGGAATCGAAAGTTCTCGGCACCTCGCAGACCCGGAGGCACTTGCCCGTGGACGCCCTGCTCCCCGCCGAGATCACCAACGACAACTACGCCGGGATCGTCCCGGCGGCCCTCGTCGAGAAGGCGAAGGAGTACGCCCGCGCATCGAAGGCGTCGGCGACCTTGAAAACCTACCAGTCCGTCTGGAGGAACTTCACGGCGTGGTGCTCGTCTCGCGGGCTCGCTTCGTGCCCAGCGACCCCGGACACGATCATCGTGTACATCACCGACATGGCCGAGCAGCTCCGGCCGCAGACGATCAAGAAGCACCTGGCCGCCATCTCCCAGGCGCACAAGCTCGCCGGGTTCGCCTCCCCGGTTCAGACGGAGCCGGTCAGGCTCGTTATGGCCGGGCTTCGCAGGACGAAGGGCACGGCGGCGAACCCCAAGAAGGCGCTCAGGGTCGAGCACGTCCGCAAGATGGTCGGCACGATGCCCGAGGGCCTCGTCGGCACGCGGGACAAGGCCATCGTCCTGCTTGCCTTCGTGAGCGGGATACGCCGGTCAGAGATCGTCGGGCTCGACGTGGCCGACGTGGCCTTCGAGCCCGAGGGTGCCGTGGTCACGATCCGCCGCAGCAAGCGTGACCAGGAGGGCAAGGGCCGTCAGGTTGCCGTGCCCCGGGGCCGCCACGAGGCCACCTGCCCGGTGCGTGCCCTTCGCGCCTGGCTCGATGCAGCGGCCATCACCGAAGGGCCGCTCTTCGTCCGCCTCGACCCAGGTGCCGCCCGCGTCCGCCTCGACGGCCGTGCCGTCGCACATGTCGTCCAGCGTGCCGCTCGCCGAGCTGGTCTCGACCCGGTCCTCTTCGCCGGGCACTCGCTCAGGCGGGGGTTCGCTACCGAGGCCGCCAGGGCCGGGGCGTCCGAGAGGGACATCGCCCGGACGACGGGGCACTCGTCGTTGCAGGTGTTGAGGGGCTACGTCGAGGCGGGGACGTTGTTCGAGGCGTGCGCGGCGAGGGCGTTGGACTTGTAGGCCAAGGATCGACTCCCCTCTTGACGCGAAAATAACGCTGTGATGTATTCACGGGCGTGCAGCGACATGGCGTCGCCCGCCTTCCCGTGAGGAGATCATCATGGCCGTCACGACCGTCACGACCCAGGACTTCATCAACCACCGCACTGGCCGCCTGTTCACGGACGTGCCGAGGGACGCTCGCACGCCGTTCCAGACCGTCCTCGACTTCTTCAACCGAGACGACACGCGGCGCCGCATGAAGGAGAGCGAGCTGCATCACGAGAGCCCCGCCTTCGCGGGCGTGGTGAAGGAGTTCGAGCGCATCCCCGAGATCGACCACTTCCTGCGGGCGAACGACGCCCACACGACCCAGCGGTTCAGGCAGGCCGTGGGCGTCGTCATTCTGATGGCGATGGAGGAGGAGGGTTGGCGCAAGACGGGGAGGAAGGGGGCGCTCGGCCGTCGGGCCAGGGTGACTCCCGGTACGACGACGCCGGGCGTCTACATCAACCGAACCGGCATCTCGCGGTGGTTCACGCAGACCGAGCGGTACGAGCCCAGAGGCGGGTGGCCTGCTGGCATGGAGCCGCGCACGGCGGGGGCGGAGGAGACGGGTGGAGACGGCGACGAGGTGGAGTAGTGGAGCCCAGGGTCATCGACGTGCTCGAAGTTCACCACGGCGCCGAGACGGGTGAGTACAGCGCGCATGGCACGGTCTCGCGCTACGGCTTGGCGCTTCGGTGGGAGGCCCAGCGTGCTACGGGGGACTGGACCTGGAAGGAGTGGTTCCCGCGCCAGGCCGTTGGCGACGAAGGGGACGCCGCGATCCTGCTCGTGTACGAGGGCGACCCCTCCGCAGGGGACGAAATACGCGCCGAGCTGACCCGTCGGCTGCTGGCGAGCTGATCTCCCGCCCGGATGGAGACGACCTGCGCCCGAACGGGTCGCCAGCCCCAGACCGCAACGGTCGCCGACGCCCATGATCCCCCATGCAAACCCCCGTTGAACCCGACCCGTTGCACGACCACGGCAGCGTCCGCGAGCACGTCGCCGATCTCGCCGGACTGCTCCTGACCGTCGCAACCCCGGTTCTCGGGCTATCGGGCGACGATCTCGTATGGATTCAACTCGCCCAGGAGCACGCCGACGATGACGAACACGACGCCCGAGGCGACGACTACCAGGACATCCGACAAGGATCGCCTACTCACCATCGGCGAACTGGCCGAGGCGCTCTCGGTGAGCGTCTCCACGATCCGCCGTGTCGTCAGGGAAGGGGCGATCCCTGTCGTGCGGCTTCGACGTGCGGTCAGGTTCCGGTTCGAGGACGTGTTGGCCGCGCTCACCAGGTCAGGTCGGACTCGGTAACCGCTACGCTTGCTGACCGATAGGCTTGCCGTGAGCCTTCACGTAGGCCAGCAGGCGGCGTCGGTGATCGAGAAAGGCTTCCTGGGACGACTCGGGGCCCGGGGGCTCCAACACGCCGGGCGGGAACCTTGGCCACACGTACTTCTTCAACTCGTCGAAGATCGCCAGGGACTCGGGGTCGGTGCCCTCGCCCTGGTCGTCGTTTCCCCGGTTCGCCGCTTGCGTCGTATGGTCACGCACGGTCGGGGACTGGGGCTCCGGAGCCCGTAGTACCCCAGGATGCGGTTCCACGCCCTTCTTACGGAGCAGTGCCGCTGTCGCTGCGAGGTTCTCCAACAACTCCTCGACGCCGGTGTCCTCGGCGGGCTCCGACTTGCGGTCGATGACGGCTCCGCCGTCGAGCACCTGCTCCGAGATGATGACCGCCGGGATCACGTAGCAGTTGGTGAGCACGTCGTAGAGGCGCACCTTCTTCGTCCGCCGGTCGGTGCCCTGAACGGAGATCCACTTGCGGTCGGCCCAGGTCCTCACGACGGCGTTCACGTCGTGCCTCGACTCCCGCAACGCCTGGGTGAGGAACTCCGGCGTGATGCAGAGGTCGGCGTCGGGAGCGTCGTCCCACCGGCCACCCCATCCGAGATGGGGAGCGTCCCCCGACTTCCCGATGGCCCAGAAGCGGTGCCGTTGCGCCGTCGCCGTCGAGAACACGATCTCCAGGGCGGACTTCGCCACGTCGGCGGTCTTGGCCTCGCCGACGATCGTCTGCCAGCAGGCGTCGATGACGGCCTGCGGCTTGATGTGCTCGATCTGCAAGACCTTGTGGACGAGCACTCCCGTGAGGGAAAGCACGGCCATCGAGTCGGCCATTCGTCCCGCAACGGCCGACCCTGGCGACGACTTGAAGAGCCTCTCGGCCTCGATCGCGTGCACTGGGCGAAGATCGAACTTCGTCTCTTCGAGCCCTCGAATGAGCCGCTCGACGCAAGCTGGGCCGAGGTGTCCGTAGGTGGTGCGCACCTCGCCGTTGATCTGATCGACGAGCGCCTTCTGCCTGTCGGCGGGTACTCCGTCGAACGGTGAACCCCAGACCAGCAGCGTCCGCGCCGACGCCCCACCGGCCCGGTGTCCGGCCATCGTAGCGGACGGCTCCTCCCCGCTCGTGACGACCACCGTCCTCCAGTGCCCCGACTGCTGGAGCCCGTGGATGGTCGCCCGCCCTCGTCCCTGCCCCTGCACGAGGTCGTAGACGACCTGGGGCACCGTCTCCGGCCTGGCCGCCCCCTTCGAGTCGTCGAGGATGGTCGGGAGGTGGGAGCGGCACGCGGCCATGCGCTCGATGGCGTTGCGGGTCGCCTTCCAGGTGCCCAGCACTGAGCCCCTCCTCGCCTCGTCGGGCGTTCCCCACACGGACGCGGCGAGCCGAAGGGCCGTGGTCTTCCCGGTGCTCGTCACGCCTGCGTACTCGACGGCGAACCCGGGCATGTCGAGCAGCTCCAGCAGAATCGGGGCTACTGCGGCGTACACCGCGAGCGCGGCAGGCGGGCTGGACTTCACCACCTCCTCGAAGAGGTCCCGCCACTCGGCGAGGTTGCCTCGCATCACGAACCCGGCGGCAAGATCGGCGGTGCCGGGGTCGGACGTGCCGAACGTGACGGGCTCCTTGGGCGTGCCGATCACACGGTCGCCGACGACGAACGCCTGACGGCACCGCGTCCACCCCATCACCGAGGTCGTGCTCGTCTTCGGGAGGTCGGGGTTGGCCTCCTCGAACTTGGCGAACCACGTCACGAGGTCGCGGGCGTTCTCGCTCGTCACGGGGATCCCCCGGTCAGCGAGGGCGACGATCTTTGTGCGGTCAGCGATGTCCCGCCTGGCGGCAACGAGCGTGCGCCGGGCGCCGTACCGCTTCCACGCCAGCTCGACTTGTTCCTGGCCCGAGAGCACATCGCGGCCGAGCCCGATGATGTAGACCGGAGTCGGGCAGATGGGGATCTCGACCTCCCCGGCCTCCGTCACTCGGACGAGCATGAGCCCAGCGTCCGTGACCCGGTAGCCCGCCGGGATGGTCATGTTCCGGTCGTCCACGGTGATGGACGTTGCGGCGTCGGACGGGGACCGAGCCTCGCAGTAGTCGCTGAGGGCGTCCGCGTAGTGCCGCACGAGGTCGATGATGGTCTTGTCCTGGTGGCACGACCGGAAGCACCGGAACCCCGGCACCTCCCCCGGCGTGTGCAAGATGGAGGTCGTGCTCGGGCTCGACGGCCCCGAGTGTTCGTCGGCCCACGGGCAGTTGATCTGGTAGACGGTCGAGGTGCCGTAGCTGCCGGTGCCGAGCAGGATGCCCGTGTCCCTCACGAAGTCGGCGACCTTGAACGTCGTGAGGATCCATCTCGACCCTGCCGACTTGCGGGTCTTGCTCCAGGCCTTCAGCACGTCCTCGGGGACAGAGCCGAAGGCGAAGGGCTCCGGCTTCGGCACCTGGCTCGCCTCCCACCGGCCGCCGCCCGGATTGTTGGAGAGCGTGGGGATGCGCATCTGGGCGATGCGATAGCGTTCGCAGGCAGCGATCCAGTGCTCGGCCTCGACGGCGATCCGTAGCGCCGTCTTCTTGTCCCACGGCTGGGGCGGCAGGGGCTTCGCGGTGTCGAAGCCGAAAGTCACGCAGAAGAAGCGGAGCTTGGCGAGCACGGCAGTCTGGGTCCAGTCCTTCGTCGCATCGAAGGACGCGGGCTTCGCCGCGCCGAGCCAGGTCTCGGCCGTCGCCTTGTCCAGCGCGTAGACCAAGGGCTCCTGCTCCGCCGCGATCTCTTCGAGGCCGAGATCCTTGGCGAGCTTCGGAGCGTCCTCGGCGACGGCCTCGTCGGCGAGGCGCTCGTGCAGGGCTCGGCGAAGGCGGGTCCGCTCCCGGTCGGCCGTCACCCAGTCCCGGACCACCCGCTCGGCCTTGCCCCACTTCTTGGTGCCGAAGTCGGGGATCTCGTCGCCACCGAGCTTGTCGCGGAGCTTCTGGGAGGCGTACCAGACCCGGTACGACTTCGTCTCCTCGTCGTCGAGGGCCGTCGTCTTCGCGGCCAGATCGTCGAGACGCCAGCTCCGATCGGGCAGTGGAGCCACGAGCGTGACGAGCACGGGGCTCGCGGGCTTCTTCCAGTTGACGCTGCCCGGAAGCCGCTGCGTCTGGTTCAGCAGGGTCGTCGCCGGGTCGGTGCGGTCGCGGACGGCGAGGCGGAGCGCCACGTCCTTGATGTCCTTGAACCGCTTGCCGTCGTCCTTGTGGAGCCGGTGCACGCGGTGATCACCCTGCCGTCCCCGGGAGTGCATGGTGCCCTCGACACCTGGCAGCGTTCCCCGGTCGGAGTCCTGGAACACGGCGAGCACCCGGGCGACGTTCTCCTCGTCGGTGCCCTCGCCCTCGAAGACCGCCAGGCGCACGCCGACCGCAGTGCCGGTTGCGTTGAGCCTCACCAGTTCCGGCAGCAGCTCGGAGAGCCTGCCCCGGCGGTCGCCCGTCGGGCCCCTGTGACCCGGGTGGTCGTCCCACAGGAGCACGTCGCAGATGGGGTCGTCCTCGTCGTGCAACCACTGGATGTAGCTGCGGATGACGCCCTCATCGGGTAGAACGGGCACAGCGTTCGTCTTGCCGCTCGCCTCCGCCTCGGTTGCCGCCGGGGCGGGGGCCATCTCGTCGCTCATCTCGTCCTCCTTCTCGTCCCCCTCGCTCCTCACCGAGCGGCTCGCACGCCTCCGACGCGGTCGTTGTGGTCGTCGCTCGCGGCCTGCGTGCAGATGGACGGCGGGGGCTGCTGGAGCGCGGCCAGCACGTCGTCGAGGCGGTAGCGGGCACCGCGCACGTCGAGCCCCACCCACATGGCGACGGGGATGCGTCCGCTCTTCGCCCAAGACACGATGGTCGCCGGGCTTCGCCCGAGCACATGGGCGAGCTGCGAGGTGGTCAGCAACGAGGCGATGTCGTTCACGGTCATCGAGGGTTCCTCCAGGTGGCGGGGCGTCAGCGCCCGTCCACCTATACCCGGCGGGTATTGGCTCTTTACCGGGGTCTGCCCTCACTTTTCTCGTGGGCGAGGTCGGCGAGGGGACCCACCGTGTTCCCGTGTTCCCGTTCGCGAGGGGCTTGTTCCCGTTCGGACGGGAACAAGGAAACACCTTTGAAAACCGATTGTTGAACCAAAGAACCGGCCTTGTTCCCGCTGTTCCCGTTCCGCCGCATCTACCTCTATACGTCTGGGGGGATCTTCATCGTCGATCGACCTCGGGATCGTCGTCCTGCTCGTGGAGGGCGTCCTCGCGTTAAGGTTGATCCTGCGAACGGGAACAACGGGAACAAGACGATCTAGCTTGTTCAAGTGCCTGAGAATGCTTCCGAAAGCCTGTTCCCGTCGGGGCCGTTCCGAACGGGAACACGACGGGAACAACGGGAACAACGGCGAAGGCGACGGCCCGTCCGGCCCGAGCCCGTCGCAGGCGGTGCTCACCGATGCCGACCTGGCGCTCGTCGAGGCCGCCGACGAGGTGCTCGGCGAGGGGCCGACGGTCGTCATGCGCCGAACAGGTCGAGGATCGGCCCGATCCTCTGGTAGCGCACCTGCTCGGCATCCTCGCGCCGGTGGATGAGAAGCCCGGTCGCGGCCTTCCGGTCGTCGCCGAACCAGATGTCGGCCACATCGACGACGGCCCACGGCTCGTAGAGGTCGCGGACGAGCTTCGTGTCGTCGTAGGTCACCAGGAACGGCTTGCCAACCCGTCGAAGGACACGGGCAAGCCGCCGGTGCTCGGCCTCGGTGAACGAGTGCCGGTAGAGCTTGTGGCCCTGACCGACGAACGGGGGATCGCAGGCGGCCCAGTAGTCGCCGGGTTCGTCGAGTACCGCCGCGAAATCGTCGCTCGTGCACTCGTTGCCGCGCACGCGACCGGCCAGGAGCCAGTGCGCATCGCGAACGCCGGTGATGAGCGAGTCCGGCTCCATCGGTCGTCGAACGGCTTCATCGGAGCACCGGCCATGAGCCCCCAGCCGTTCCGCGAGAGCCGGTTCACGACCAGGAACTTGAACGCTTGCTCGACCAGGTCGTCGGGCGGATCGTGGAGCAACTCGGCTTTGAAGTCGTAGAAGTCCTGCCGCCTGGGTCGGTAGGCGCGGATCCGCTCGGAGAGGTCACCCGGTGCCTGGATCACGGCCGTCCAGAAGGCGGCGACGGCGGGGTCCTTGTCGTTGATGCGGATCGACTCCGGTTCGGCCTTCCAGACCCAGTTGTCGAGGCGGCCTCGAAGAGCAGCCCGCCCGCGCCGAAGAAGGGGTCGCGCAGCTCGGTGCGCTGCTGGGGCAGCGCGTGCCGGATCTTCGGGGCGAGGAACGTCTGGCCGCCGGGGTATCGGAGCAGCATGGCGGCCTCCTACTTCTCGTCTGCCGGACTCGGGGCGGTGACATCGAGCAGGGCGGCCTTCTCCCGGAGGATGTGGGCGTCGAGTGCCCGTAGCACGTCACGCATCTGCCCGCCGACGCCGCGACCCTTGAGGTCGTCGAGGATCGCCAGGGCGTCCTTCTCGGCGAGCCCGTCGCGGCCGACCTCACGCCGGTAGACCTCCTGCATGTGGCGGACGACCACCTCGTCCGGCAGCAGTTCGGTCTTCAGGACGGTGAGGCGGCTCGGGAACTGGTTCGCGTGGCGCTGGAATGCCTCGTCACCGACGGCCGTGAAGACGATCGGCGCCTTGAGCTTCGGGGACTCCAGAACGGTGAGCAGGCTCCGCTGCTCGCGCAGCAGCAGGTCGGCCTCGTTCACGATGACCGTCTCGGCGCCGTGATGGATGGCGTCGAGGACGCGCTGGATCGTGTCGGCCGGGGGCTGGTCGCCCGCCCCGATGACGGCGATCGAGCCTCCCGATACGATGTGCCACTCGCGACCTCCTTCCTTGCACGCGGTGCACGTTCTGCATGGCTCTCCGGCCACGGGGGCGAGGCACAGCCAGGCGCGGGCGAAGATCCCGGCGAGGGCGGACTTCCCCGTTCCGGCGGGCCCCAGCAGAAGGAACGGCCCGACATTCCGCGCAATCACGGCGCCGAGGAGCACCCTTCTCGCGTCGGCGTTCCCGAGCACGTCGGCGAACCGGGTCGGGCGAAGCCTGACTGGGAGCGACTGGATCGGTTCCCGAGTCGATGGAAGGGCGGTCGTTGCCTGGGTGACCTCGATGCTGGTGCTGGCGCTGCACGCCGCCGCCGTGTTGGCCGGGATAACCGCCGTGATGGTGCCGCTCGCCGCCCCGTTCCCGGTGGTGCTCTTGAGGCGCTTCGATGCAGCCATCATCCCGGCCACCGCCTTCGTGGCGTCCGCCAGGACGGCATCGAGGTCCGGGGCGCCACTCGTGGTCGTCAGGCGCCCGACTAGGGTGCAGAGGTTGTTGGCGGCGACCCCGATCCACATCTTGATGTCCACCTCCGTCGCGAGCGACTCGACGGTCGAGTCCAGCGCGCCGAGCTTCACGAGGGCGGCCTTCGCGGCCACAAGAGCGCCAGTGGCCGTCGGCTTCGGGGGCTCGCCGGTCTTCTTCGACCCAAGCCGCCGGACCCACTTGGTGAACCAGACCTCGGCCGGAATCGAAGCCCAGGCTTCGGTTTGGAGCGCCTGCTCGATGGCCTCGAAGCCTCGGATGTAGCCGTTGACGGACTGCGGAGCGAGCCCACGGCTGCGCGCCCAGGCTTCCTTCTGGCCGTGCTTGATGGTGGCCTTCTGGGCCTTGAGGGCCCGGCCGATCAGGTAGCCACGCAGGAAGCTCTGCTCGCGGTGGGTCTCGGTCGTCGCGACCCAGGCGCGGATCTGCGTCTCGGGGACGGCGGCGGGGTCGATGTCCGAACCGTCGATCAAGTTCAGCGCCTTGAGGAACTCGGGCACGGGCGACGCCGCGAACTTCGCGCTGACCAGGTCATCCTCGGCGGGACCGGGATCGCTCTCCATCGTCAGCGTCCCGTCGCTGGCCTCTCGCATCATGTCGTCGTTCGCCGGAAACGCCTCGCCCTTCTCCGGGGAGTCGTGGTCGCTGCGGGAGGTCTCCGTGATGTCGGAGTTCACGCGGCACCCCGCATCGCCTTGAGGTTCGCCTTGGTCTCGGCGCTGAGGCACCGCCGGGTGCGCCGAGCGGCCACGCGGAGGTTCTTCGTCTCCACGTACCGGGTGGGGTCGCGGCCGATCCACCACCCCTGCTCGGCCGCCACCTGGATGAAGAGCCGGTAGTACTGGAAGATGGTCTCCTGGTGGCGGGGCGACGTGCTCTCCTCCAGGCGGAAGCGCATGTGCGTCGCACGGAGGAGATCGAACACCGGCTGCACGTTGTCGAGGGCTCGGAGCGCCGAAAGGAACGCACTGGCCGTGTTGTAGGCGTAGCCGCGCTCCAGCAGCACGACGGCGACCAACTCGGCCGCGTCGCCGACGAACGTGGGGGCGTCCGCCGACGTGTGGGTCCGGCACGTCGGAGGCGCCGCAGTGGCGGTGGGGGCGGCCCGGCACACCGTGCTGCCCAGGTTCTTCGCGCCGAGCGGCGTCGCATTCGCGAGGGCGTTCTCGGGCACACGGAACGTCGTCGGCTCCCGCGAGCTACCGGCTCGGAGCAGGCTGGACGCCTTCTCCAGGTGGAGGGCGGCCAGCTCAACGTTCGTGGTGAAGTCGCGGTCGAGGTCGGTCGTGTTGGCGTGGTTCTTGTCGTCCATCTTGATCCCTCCGCTGATGAAGTTGTTGATTTCGCTGCCGTTGTTGCCGTTCGAGTTCATGGCACACCTCTCCTGTTGCGGGCTCGAAGCCCGCGTCATCGGCCGCCACCACGGCGGCTCGTTCGTGAAGCACCTGGGCCCCGGCGGACCTGGTTGGGACGCCGCTACTTCTGGACGGGGCTGACCACGGGTCGGACTCCGCGATCTTGGGAGCCCCGTGACCGGCCGCTACCCCTGCTCGACCAACTCAGCGAAGTGTCTCCACTTTCTCGCAGCCATCGTGTCCCTCCGCGACTCGTGCTCTGTGGAGAATCCGCCGCCGGAACCTCCGGCTGCGCTTCGTCCCGCGTCCGCACGACCTGCCCGCGACCGCGAAAGAATGAGCATGAAAACTCGTCGCCAAGCCGGAAGTGCCCTCAGAACGTGCACTTACGCGATGTCGATTTTTCGACGGCGCGGGCTGGCTGCGGGCATTAGTGACGAATTTTTGCTCTAATGAGCCCCGCGTGCTCAGCTCGTCGCATGAAGGAAGGCGAGCTGCGCCATCACGTTCGGCCGTGGTTCAGGGACGAGCCGTGGGTTCGCACCGTCGTCCACTTCTTCGCGGACGGGATGCGGCAGCGTCTTGAAGACGCGGAGATCCTCTACGACCGCCCGGCCCTCACCGGGGCCGTCGTGCTACTCGACGCCCACCTTCAGCACTGGCTGAAGATCGTGCCGAGGGAACTGCGGGATCTTCCCTGGGGGCGACTCGGCCGCCTGGCCGGGCTCTGCACGTCGGCCCTGATGACCGAGGCGCGGTGGGAGCCGACCGGGCACAAGGCCGCCATCAGCCTCGTGCCGTGGATCACTCGGGGCGAGCGTTACCGCCCGCTACCGGATGCCAGCTCGTACCCGGAGTGGAAGCACGCCCAACGGCTCATGGAGCTTCGTCGGGCGGTGCGCGAGCGATCCTGAAACCGAGTCGTCGAGCACCTCGTCGTCCGCCTCGACGATGGCCGGAACGAGGTCGAGCTTGTCCGCCGTCGCCACGGCAACCGGCGGGCTGGTCACTCGACTCGTAGCGGCTCTCGGGGACGCCTCGCTCATCATGCTCGTCGTTCGCTGTCGGAATAGGGCCAGAGCAACCAGCATGAGGTCGTCTACCTGCTCGGTGCTCGGTGCAACAAAGCTCTCGTCACCGGCACCGTCCTGACCGGCGTGGCCGCCATCGGGCTCGTCGTCACCGGCCACCGGGCCCGACCGGCGTGGCCGCCGCCATCCTTCGCGACCAATCGCGATTCGAGCGCAATGCCTTGTATTCATGAGTGTTCTGGACGGCGGCCTTTTTCCGCTTGACGCGTTCGTGAGCATCGTTCACAGTGAAAGCCACGCTCACAACGGGTGGGCGGGTGAGGTAGCCCGGTTGGCAGAAGAAGAGGATCTGGTCGGCGTCCACGAAGTCGCGGAGATGGCGGGTGTGACGCGAGCCGCAGTTGCCAACTGGCGGGTTCGCTTTTCCGACTTCCCGCGTCCTGTCGCGGATCTCCGCTCAGGGCCGGTCTTCCGCCGCTCCGACATCCGACGATGGCTTCGACGAAGGAGGAAGAACGTGGCGCATGTGATCGCGACCATCAACCTGAAAGGCGGCGTCGGCAAGTCCACCACGACGGTGGCCCTCGCGGAACTGCTCTCGGCGGAGTTCGGCAAGCGCGTCCTGGTCATCGACCTCGACCCGCAGACGAACGCGACGGTCATGCTCATCGGTGAGGCCAAGTGGAAGCAGCAGAACGACAACAACGCGACCCTCGCGCAGCTCTTCAAGGACGCGCTGACCGAGGATCCGGACGAGCGCCTGTTCGACCTTGACGAGGCGCTCGTTCGGCGGGCGTCGAACGTCGATGCGGTGCGCAACGTCGATCTGCTGCCGTCGAGCATCGATCTCATCGACGTACAAGACCGTCTGGCCTCGATGCCAAGCGGGAAGTTCTACGCGAACAACCCAACCGACATCCTGCGTCGTGCGATCAAGCCCATCATCGACGAGTACGACATCGTGCTCGTGGACTGCCCGCCCAACCTGGGGATCATCACGCTCAACGGTCTGCGGATCGCGGGCGGGTACATCATCCCGACCATCCCGGACGTGCTCTCGACCTACGGCATCCCGCAGATCCTCTCCCGCGTCGCGGCGTTCGCGGAGAACATCGGCGAGACCATCGAGCCGCTCGGCATCGTCATCAGCAAGTACCGGGCCCAGTCCACCGTCCACCGGAACACGACGACCGACCTTCGGCGAAGGGCGACGCCTCGCGTATTCGAGACGGTGATCGCCGAGAACAACCAGATCGCTGAGTCGGCGGAGTTCATGGAGTTCCGCCCCATCGCCACCCTGCGGCAGAAGTACGGCTACAAGGGGCAGTTCGACGCCTACTTCGCACTCGCGCAAGAGGTGCTGGCCGCCGTCGAGGCGTGAGGACACGATGGCAGACCGACTGAGCAACCTCGAAAGCGCCTTCAAGGTCATCCTCGACGAGGCGCGGCGTAACCCGGAGTTCGCGGCACGCTTGGAGAAGGCGCTCGGCGCGGTCACTGAACCGCCGAGGTCCACCCCCGGAAAGCGGCGAGCCAAATCGGTTCTTGACCCGTTCCAGCTCTATGGCGAGGGCGACGCTCGACTCCGCGAGGGGCTTTCGGCGCTCAACATCGAGCAGTTGAAGGACATCGTCGCGGAGCACGGCATGGATCGCTCACGCCTCGCCATGAAGTGGAAGGATGCGGATCGGCTCGTCGGTCTGATCGTCGAGACGGTCAGCAACCGTGCCCGAAAGGGCGACGCCTTCCGCACGAGTGCAGCCGCACGGATTCCCACGAAGTCCGAGCCCGCCGGTGCCGCTTCCGAGCCCGGCCTGGGCAGTTCCCCGCCGCAGGAACAACCTTCCTCCGAGCGCCTCCGTCGCGGCGCGGTGTCGGTGCAGGAAGGCGGCGCGGCTGAGCCCGGAGAGCACGAGGGCGGGCAGGGATGATCACTGGCGACATCAAGAACCGGGTTGACCGGATCTGGACGACCTTCTGGAACAACGGGATCTCGAACCCGCTCTCCGTCATCGAGCAGATCTCGTACCTGCTCTTCATCAAGCGGCTCGACGACCTGGAACTGGCCCAGGAGAAGAAGGCCCAGCGGCTCGGCCGCAAGGTCGAGAACCCACGGTTCGGCGCGAAGCAGCAGCACCTGCGGTGGTCGCAGTTCAAGCACCTCGGCGACGGCAACCAGATGCTCCGCGTCGTGCGCGACGAGGTCTTCCCCTTCATCAAGACCCTTGGCGGCGGGGACGACGCTACGTCCTACGCCAGACACATGCGGGACGCGGTGTTCCTCATCACGTCGCCCGCCCTGATGGCGAGCGTCGTTGATCAGATCGACGGACTGCCCCTCGAAGACCGGGACACGAAGGGCGACCTCTACGAATACATGCTCTCGAAGCTCACAACGGCGGGGCAGAACGGGCAGTTCAGGACGCCCCGGCACATCATCAAGATGATGGTCGCGCTGGTCGAGCCGAAACCCGACGACATCATCTGCGACCCCGCTTGCGGCACCGCCGGATTCCTCGTCGCGGCGGCCGAGCACCTGCGGGAGCTGAAGGACGCGAGCGGCAACCTTGTGCTGAACGCCCCCGGCCACCGGCAGCACTTCAACACCGGCATGTTCCACGGCTTCGACTTCGACGCCACGATGCTGCGGATCGGCAGCATGAACATGATGTTGCACGGGTTGGAGAACCCGAACATCGAGCCGGTGGACTCCCTGGCGCAGACCTCCCGCGAGGCCAAGGTCTTCGCGCAGCTCGAAGGCAAGGTGTCCGTCGTCCTCGCCAACCCCCCGTTCAAGGGCTCGGTAGACGTGGCCGTCGTCGCCGACGACCTGCTGAAGGCGACGGGGCAGTCGGGCAAGAAGGGGCAGAGCGCCAAGGGTAAGAACGGCGAGAAGAAGGGGCCCTCGGCGAAGACAGAGCTGCTCTTCCTCGCCCTCATGCTGCGCCTCCTGCGGATCGGCGGCCGGGCCGCCGTCGTCGTTCCCGACGGCGTGCTCTTCGGCTCCACGGGGGCGCACACGGCGATCCGCCGGGCGCTCATGGAGAGCCACAAGCTCGAAGGCGTCATCTCGATGCCGAGCGGCGTGTTCAAGCCGTACAGCGGTGTGTCCACGGCCGTGATCGTGTTCACGAAGACCGGGGCCGGGGGCACCGATCACGTCTGGTTCTACGACATGGAGGCCGACGGACTCTCGCTCGACGACAAGCGCCAGGAGATCGCCGACAACGACATCCCGGACATACTCCGGCGTTGGAGGGGGCGCGATCCGAAGGTGGCGAGCGATCGGACGAGCAAGTCCTTTTTCGTGCCGAAGGCGGAGATCGTCGCGGCGGGCTACGACCTGTCGTTGAACCGCTACCGCGAGGTCGAGCACACGGAGGCCAAGCACGACGCCCCGACGGTCATCCTGGAGCGGCTCCGCAAGGTCGAGGACGAGATCCGGGCCGACCTCGATGCGCTCGCGGAGATGCTCGGATGACCAGCCCCCGGCGCGAGCCCGCTTGGAGGATGGTGCGGCTCGGGGAGATCCTCGCCGAGGGGCCGACGAACGGCTGGTCGCCGAAGAGCGATGCAGACGCGAACGGGACCTGGAGCCTGAGGCTGAGCGCCACCACGTCTGGCCGTCTGGAGATCAGCCCCCGCACCACGCGGCGCCTGGATGAGCGCCTTCCCCCCGACTCGAAGTACTGGCTGCGAGCAGGCGACCTGCTCGTGCAGCGGTCGAATACGAGCGAACTCGTGGGCGTGGCCGCCCTATTTGATGGCCCGTCGGATGCCTACGTGTACCCGGATACCATCATGCGGCTTCGGATGCAGCCCCAGGCTGACGCAAGGTGGGTGTGGCGCTGCCTCAACAGCCCGGTCATTCGGAAGCGTGTTCGGAACCTCGCCGCCGGGACGGCGGGGAACATGCCGAAGATCAACGGCGAGAAGTTGCGGGCGCTCGAAGTGCCCTTGCCGCCGTTGCCCGAGCAGCGCCGCATCGCCGACATCCTCGACAAGGCCGACGCCGTCCGCCGGAAGCGGGCAGAGGCCATCGGGCTCGTGGACGACCTCACGAAGGCGGTCTTCCTGGAGATGTTCGGCGACCCGGTGACGAACCCGACGGGCTGGCCCGTGGTCACGCTCGGCTCTCAACTGGAGGAGCTGAGGTACGGCACATCCGAGAAGTGCTCGGAGTCTCGTCGGCCCGGGGAGATCGGGGTGCTGCGAATCCCGAACGTGGTCGGCGAGCTGATCAGCCTCGATGACCTCAAGTTCGCGGCACTCGACGAGGCCGAGGTCGATCGGCTGAAACTCGTGAACGACGACCTCCTGTTCGTTCGCTCGAACGGGAACCCCGAGTACATCGCCCGGTGCGCCGTCGTGGACGAGCCCGCTGTGGGCTATGCGTTCGCGTCCTACCTCATCCGAGCGCGGTTCAAGCGCGACAGCACACTCCGAGCGCCCTTCGCTCGAGACGTAGTCTCGTTTCCCACGTACCGACGGCACCTCGTCCAGCAGGCGAGGACGACGGCTGGCAACTACAACATCAACACGCAGGGCCTGTCGTCGTTGCGCCTCATCGTGCCGCCACTCACGTTGCAGGACGAGTACGTGGCATCGCACAAGGCGCTTGCAGGCCTGCATCGGAAGGAAGTGGCAGGGCAAGGGGAAGCGGAGAGCCTCTTCGACTCCCTCGTCCACCGCGCCTTCCGTGGCGAGCTGTAGGCGGAGGTCGGCGTGGCGTCGAACTTCGACTTCCTGAAGCCCCAGCACGCCGACCTTGCCGCCCACGCGGCGCAGGCTGAGGCGCTGACCTACTCGGCTCCACGGGCGTCCTGCTTCTACGCCCGCTTCGCCCTCGAAGCCGCCGTCCAGTGGCTCTACAAAAACGATCCGGCCCTCGACCTCCCCTACGACCACCAGCTCGGGGCCCTCGTCCACGAGCAGACGTTCAAGGACAACCTGCCGCCGGGGCTCTTCGCCAAGGTGCGGACGATCGTGAAGGTCGGCAACCAGGCGGCCCACGATCAGCGCCCGCTGACCTCCCGCGACTCGGCGCAGGTCGTTGGCGAGCTATTCCACTTCCTCTACTGGCTGTCCCGGTCGTACTCCGCGAACGCCGCCGCGCATCCGACGGTGACGTTCAACCTGGGCCTCCTGCCGAAGCCCGCGCAGGAAGGGAAGGACGACCTCACGCTCGCCCAGCTCCAGAAGCTGGAGAAGGAGAAGTCCCAGGCCGAGGAGATGCTCCGCATCGCGGAGGAACGCTCGGCCAAGACCGAGGCCGAGATCGCGAGCCTCAAGTCCGAGATAGCGGCGCTCAAGAAGGCCAACGACGGCGTCCCCGACACCCACGACTACTCCGAGGCGAAGACCCGGAAGTACCTCATCGACGTGCTCTTGAAGGAGGCCCGCTGGCCGATCCACCTGCCTGAGTGGACGGAGTACGAGGTCACCGGGATGCCCAACGACACGGGCACCGGCTACGTGGACTACGTGCTCTGGGGCGACGACGGCAAGCCCCTCGCCCTCGTCGAGGCGAAGAAGACGACGTTCAGCGCCGCCAAGGGGAAGAAGCAGGCGTGCCTCTACGCCGACTGCCTGCAAGTGAAGTTCGGCAGGCGGCCGGTGATCTTCTACTCGAACGGCTACGAGCACTGGATCTGGGACGACGTGCGCTACCCGCCCAGGCCAATCCAGGGGTTCCTCAAGAAGGACGAGCTGGAGTTGCTCCACTATCGGCGGACGAACCGGAAGGGTCTGCACCTCGTTCAGCCCGACAAGGCGATCGTCGAGCGCACCTACCAGCACGAGGCCATCCGGCGCATCACCGAGACGTTCGACGAGAAGAACGGCCGCAAGGCCCTGCTCGTGATGGCGACGGGCACGGGAAAGACGCGGACGGTGATCGCCCTCGTCGATCTTCTGCGCCGGGCCGACTGGGCGAAGCGGGTGCTCTTCCTGGCCGACCGGAACGCGCTGCTGATCCAGGCGCTCCGGGCCTTCAAGGCTCATCTTCCGTCCGCCGTCGCGGTGGACCTCACCAAGAGCGACGCCTCGAACGCCGCCGTCATACTCTCGACGTACCCGACGATGCTCAACCGCATCAACGACGTGGTCGAGGGCGAGCGCCAGTTCGGGCCCGGCTACTTCGACCTCGTGATCGTCGATGAGGCCCATCGCTCCATCTACAAGAAGTACGGCGCTATCTTCGACTACTTCGACGGCCTGCTCGTCGGGTTGACGGCGACGCCGAGGTCGGAGGTTCACCGCGACACGTACCGCACCTTCGACCTGGAGCCCGGTGTCCCGAGCTTCGCCTACGAGCTGAACGACGCCGTGGGCGACGGCTACCTCGTCCCTCCGCGTGGGGTCACGGTGCCGTTCAAGTTCATCCAGAAAGGCGTGAAGTACGCGGACCTCTCCGACGACGAGAAGGAGGAGTACGAGGAGAAGCTCGCCGACGACGACGGCAACCTACCGGCCCGCGTCGATGCCGAGGCCCTGAACAAGTGGCTCTTCAACATCGACACCGTAGACAAGGCCATCGAGCTGGTGATGACCAAGGGCATCCGGGTGGCCGATGGCGAGAAGCTCGGCAAGACCATCATCTTCGCCCGGAACCACAAGCACGCCGAGTTCATCGTCGAGCGGTTCGACAAGAACTACCCGAAGTACAAGGGCAAGTTCGCCCAGGTCATCGACAGCCACAACGACTACGCCCAGGCGCTCCTCGACGACTTCTCCGACCCCGCCAAGGAGCCGACGATCGCCGTGTCGGTGGACATGCTCGACACCGGCGTGGACGTGCCCGAGGTCGTCAACTTGGTCTTCTTCAAGCCGGTCTACTCGCGGGTGAAGTTCAACCAGATGATCGGGCGGGGCACACGGCTCTGCCGGGACCTGCTCGGGCCGGGCAAGGACAAGGCGGAGTTCCTCGTCTTCGACCTCTGCGGCAACCTGGAGTACTTCGAGCAGGAGCTGCCGGAGGCCGATCCCTCGCTCGCCGACGGCCTGACGGCCCGGATCGTGAGGGCCCGCACCGAGGTCGTCCTGCTGATGGGGAAGCCGGGCGAGCCGGACGACAAGCCCGAGCTTCCGCCGGGCGTGCTCATGGTCGCTGAGCCCAAGCCGCCCCCGTACATCTTGCCGGGAACGGACGAGGCAGTCCGACATGACATCCTGGGGAAGCTGCACCAGCACGTCGCGACGATGGAGCCGCAGAACTTCCTCGTGCGCCGCCACCTGCGCACGGTCGAAGAGTTCTCCGAGCGGGAGCGGTGGGACCGGCTCACGGAGGCCGACGCCCACACGATCGGCGACGTGCTCGCCCCGCTGCCTAACGGCCTCCCGCCGGAGGACGTGCTGGCCCAGCAGTTCGACCTGCTCTGCCTCAAGATCCAGATCTCGCTTTTGAGCGGCGGCCACGGCTTCGAGGCCCTGCGCGACAAGGTGCGCGACCTCGCCGACCGGCTGGAGGCGAAGAAGAACGTGCCGATGGTGGCGGAGCACATCGAGCTGATCGTCGCCATCCAGGCCGAGGAGTGGTGGACGGACGTGACCCTGCCCATGGTCGAGGACGTGCGCCGCAAGCTCCGGGGCCTCATCCAGTTCATCGACCGCACGGCCCGGCCGCCGATCATCACCGACTTCGAGGACGAGATGGGGGACGTGGAGGACAAGGCCGTCCCCGTGACCCAGACGGGGTTCAGCCCGTACCAGTACCGGAAGAAGGTCGAGCGGTACATCCGGGAAAACGAGAACCACGTCGTCGTCGCCAAGCTCAAGCGGAACCTGCCGCTCACCCCGGCCGACCTGGCGAGCTTGGAGTCGATGCTGTTCGACTCGCCGGAGGTGGAGAGCCGCGAGCGGTTCGAGCAGGTCTTCGGCAAGGACCTGTCGCTCGTGGTCTTCATCCGCAAGCTCGTCGGGCTCGACCGAGCCGCCGCGAAGCAGGCGTTCGCGGTCTACCTCGACGGCGCCGGATTCGGCGCCAACCAGATCCGCTTCGTCGAGACGGTGATCGACTACCTCACGCAGAACGGCGTGATGGATCCGGGGATACTCTACGAGCCGCCGTTCACGGACTTCCACTACGAGGGGCTCGACGGCGTGTTCCCGAGCCACGACCACGCCGACAACATCGTGTCGATCATCCGGTCGTTCAACGAGAGCGTGGGGATGAAGTTCGGGGCCATCGGATAAGCTGGAAGCCCAGAGCCCCGCCGGGCTGCCCCTTCTAGCCGTCACCTACTCTTCGTCGTCCTGCCCCACATCTTGGAGGTCCTGTCGGGGAACCGCCAAATGCTCTTTCAGCAGGTTCTGCCAGTCAACCACCGTGCCTCCCTGGCCAAGAGTCATAACCATGACTCGGCTGGGCTCTGGCCTCGCGCAGGACATCAACGTCCGTGCGGCCTCACGAGGGTCGTCGCAGAGCACGCCGTGTTCGGCCGCCGGGTCGGCGACACCGAACGTGACGAAGGTGGCGAAGTCCCACCCGCCATCACGCACGTCCGCTGAGGTCTTGCCGTAGGAGTCAGGCTCGCCTACGCGCTTGCCGAAGATGGTCTGGCTACTCTGCGACCCCGGCTTTCCCTTCGGTTCTTCGCCTTGCTTCTTCTTGGCTTCGTCGAGTTGGTGCTTGAACTGCGTTGCACTGCGTACCGTCGGCGCGGGACACCAGTTGTTCGGGTCCAGCGGGTGGTAGAACAGGTAGTACCCCAGGTAGTCCGTCTCGATCAGGCGCTCCACCTGATCGAGATCGATCATCGCCTTGCCCTTGCTTCCCACCTTCTTGGCCTGGAACCGGACGACCTTGAAGTAGTCGCTTCGGCCAGGGATCTTCCCGTGGACGACGAGGCCGAGATCGGCACCTGTGATTGACTCTCGGCGGGCAGTCGCGGTGTCTGCGTACCAGATGCGGCAGTGAACGTCACCTGCACCTGCCGTGGCCAGCGATCGCCACGGCGATGCGAACTCCTCCACTCGCTCCATCATCTGGGAGACGAAATGGCCGGTCAGCCGCTCCTCGTTGCTCCAGAACGGGATGTACCGGCGCCGGAACTCGTGTTCGGCCTTTGCCATCGCCCAGAACAACGCCCAGAAGGACGAGGGCTCGTAGTTCGAGGGCCTGCCGAGAGCCAGCTCGAAGAACGTTCGGTGATGTACGCCCAGGCCCCGACGAGACGCGAAGTGGAAGAAATCGGGATCCACGAGGGCCATCCAGGGCCACTCCGCATTGCGGGATCGCATGGAGAACAGCCCAGAACTCGACGCCAGCCGTACCGAATCGCGCAGGGTCTGCTCTCGCTTCTGAAGGGCACCGAACCCGGAGCGGCCGTGCCACACACTGCCGACGGCCGCCTGGGCAAGGTCGAGGTAGCGTTGCTCCCCGTCTGCCGGTCGGGGTTCGTCATGTTGAGAGCCATCCTCCGCCATCTGCGCATCCTCCGCTCCCCGCTATCTACACCGGCGCACCTTGGGCGACAACCCCAGCTCCGCCCGATTCTCGGGGCGTGATCGGCGCCGAGCGGCCTGGCGTTCGGCTCAGCCCGGCGGGGGTCACGAGTAGGACGCGGCAAGGAGGCCATCATGCCCACCACGTTGCCCCTGCCGTTCAAGTCCAACGCCGACTTCGTAGAGCAGGAACTCCTCTGGGTTCGCGCTCGATGCCGCTACCTCGGCGTGCTCCGCGAGATCGAGGCCGACGCCGACACGCGAGTCGCCCGGCGGCCCGTGACCGTCGTCGGAGACGAAGAGCTGACCGGCACGAGCGAGCAGCGCCGCCGGGCCGCCAGCCTCAAGGCCATCGAGGAGGGGCTGCGCCGTGAGCTGGACTCCCGGATGGCCATCACCCGGCAGGCGGGCATCGCCCTGGGGCTCGACCGGGTCTGCGACGCTCACGGGCTGGATGCCGTCGAACGGTCGGCCCTCCTGCTGGCGCTCGCGCCCTGCATCGGCACGTACTGGCTCGACGAGATGGCGGCGATCGGCCCGCACGGCTTCGGCCTCGGCTCCGCCACGGTCGAGATCATCGCCGCGTTCAACGAGGCCACCTTCGAGCAGCGTCTCGGCTTCGCCCGCTACATCAACGGGTCGTCGAGCCTCGTGAAGGCGGGCCTCGTCGTCGTCGAGCCCGGCCGGACGGCGTACCCCGCCGACTGGCCGCAGGCCACGGTGACGTTGACCAGCAAGGGGTTCGCCGCAATCACCGGCGTCGAGGTCGCCGACAAGGCGACGTGCCCCGCCTGCGCGCAGGCGGTGGCGTCGTGATGGGCGCCCCCGACCTGGACCTGATTGTCGAGCAGCTCGACATCGCGCTCCGGGCGTTGCTCGGCGCCCGCGTGGCGGCCGCCCAGAGCCTCCCACAGCCCGCTCTGCCCGAGGAGGCACTGGACCTCGCCCTCCAGCACAACGAAGCCTACCAGGCGGCTCGCAGGGGCGTCTCCGAGGCGCTGGCGGCCGTCGAGGCCGTCCTCGGGCAGGAGAACCGAAGCCTGGTCTTCGATCTCGAAGGCGCGGTCAACGCCGCGCTCGTGCAGGCAGCCGAGGTCGCGTGGGCTCTCGCCTGGGCGGCGCTCCGCACGGCCCGGTGACCGGGCCTTACCGCACGAGCCGCCGAAGCAGGTCGATGACGAGCTTCTGGCCATCGCCATCGAGCAACCGCCACCTGGAGACCAGCTCCTGCTCGGGCTCCCGGCTCTTCTTGGACGATGTGCCGAACAGGGCTACGGCCTCCACGTCGAGCACGTCGGCGACCCGATGGAGCATCGACAAGGAGAGCGGCAGCCCCCCAGTCTCGTACCTCGACACGGTCTCGGGCGTGATGCCGAGCTTCTCGGCGAGCTGCTCTTGCGAGAGCCCGCGCTGGAGCCGAGCCGCACGCACACGCTCGCCGACGGCTTCGAGGATGCGGCGGTCTTGGTGCGTGATGCGCGGCATAGCGGCCTCCATCGTCGAGGTGGAGGCTGCGGTTCGACCACGACGCCTTGCGCAGCACGCTTGATCGAATACGCATCAAGGTGCACCCTCACCCACACGGTGGAGCACGAGCGGTGGCCTGATCCGTTCCGGGCCGGGGCCGCAGCGGCGACCCGTGTGGAGGCGGCGATGGTTACGCAACTGGTTCCTTTGGGGTCGCTGACGTGGAGAGCGACGTTGGCCGTGCTCGCCATGGCCGCCTTTGGCTGCTCGAAGGACGAAGGCAGCGAGGTCCCACCCGATCGCCAGCCGACGGCGACGAACACCCAGATCCCCACGCCGAAGGTGGTGACGCCCTCCCCGGCGCCGCCCGCGCCGACGGAGGAACTGGGGGAGCGGGTGGAGCCGAACGAGCCCCCCGCCAAGACACCGCCCTCGGCGCCCGAGGCAGTGCCGACCGAGGAGGCCAAGCCGGTCGCGCCGGATCCAGCAGTTCAGGCCAAGGTGCTCGCCGAGCTGAAGCCCCACATCGCGAACTGCAAGAAGGCGGCGTGGGCCGTCAAGTCAACGATCCTCCGGCTGAGGAAGGCGGCGGAAGCCGGGGACATGGCGACGGTTCGCCGCCTGAACAACCAACTGGGCGACCTCGGCACGAAGGTGGCGGCGGCGGAGAGCGGCGGCGTCCGCGTGCTCGACGCCTACCGAGAGAAGGGCATCGACGTGGAGGCGGCGCGGGAGGCGTTCCTCGCGACGTGCAGCACCGATGTCGAGGAGTAGGCACCGCCAACGAGGAGCACAATGACGCACTCGATCCCTACCTGCTTTGTCGTCGCGATCTTGGCGTTAGCTCCGTCGGCACATGCGCAGGGCGAGCCCGAGGAATTGCCTCGCGCTGACTCGCCGACCGAACCTCTGGGTGTAGGCTCCGTGATGGATGCGGCAAAGGCGGAGGTGGAGGAGCGATTCGGGGCTCCCTGCCGCGAGAAGAAGCCCGCCTACGTAGAGCACGAGAGTCGGAGGTGGGTGCAGTACGACTACTTCAACCCGGCCGCCCTGCGGGAGGAGACCGTCGTCGAGCAGGTGAAGGACGGCGTCGAGCAGATCTGCTGGGGCAGCGGCACCTGGCGCGAAGTGACGACGTGGGACAAGGGGAAGGAGCAAGGAAGACAGATTCGATGGCTCGAAAACGGAACACTATCGGAGATCGCTGACTTTGTTGACGGTCAGCAAGGGGGTCTCCGGGCGGCTTGGTACACAAACGGAACGCGACGGATCGAGGCGCACCTCGTCGGCGGAAAGCCGCACGGCGTCCTTACCTACTGGCTCAAGGACGGCAGCCTGCACGTTCGGAGCGAATACGTGGAAGGGGTGCGGGACGGATCGTTCCTGATGTGGCACCCAAGTGGGCACCTCCTTGCGAAGGGGAGGTTCAACGATGGCGCTCCAATCGGTTCGTGGTCATGCTGGGCGGCGTCCGGGGCAAGCTCGTCCTGCGACGCACTGTCGTTCGACGGTATCCCGCCACTCGATGACCGGGGAACCTTGAAGGCGCACTGGTCGCGGGCTGGGTGCACGGCAACGCCTGCGGGAGCGACGTGCCCAGGCGAACCCGATGACGAGGAATTCGGCGGCATCCACGGGTTGGGCCGGATCGACACCGGCGGCGGTAAGGGCACAACCGTGAGCCTGGGCACCAAAGGTGAACCCCAAGTGCACGCACACGGGCTCGTGCACTCTCGACGACATCGCCGCCGCCGTGCGTCGGAGAGCAAGCGCCATCCGGGCGTGCTACGAGCAGCGCCTCCAGGTGAACCCGAAGCTCTCCGGCCAGGTAAGCGTCCGCTGGGCGATCGGTACCGATGGGCGTGTCGCCGATGCTGCCCTGGCAAGCAGTACCGTCGCAGACGCGAAGATCGGCGACTGCGTAGTCCGTGTCGTGAAGCGGATCGTCCACGCGAAGCCGCAGACCGGCACCTGCGACGTGACGTGGTCGTTCGAGTTCAGCCCTGCGAAGTAGATCGGGCAGGTTCAGCCGCTCCCGACGGGCGCCGACCTGGCTGGTCGTACACCTCGAGAATCGTTCCGCTTGGCGGGTCGAGCCCTGCCCACAAGGGGTCGTCTGGGTTCGCGTCCTCGACCCTCACGAGCTGCTCCTCCAGATCGGCGATCAGCTCCCGCGCCCGAACGACCATCATTGCCCGCTGGCGATCGTCGCGCTCCGCGATGGCGAGCAGGGACACCGCCTCGTCCGCCAGCCTGGAGAACCTGGCATAGTCCGCCATCGGGTGCCGGTCGCCGTCGTCGAGGCGGCCACGGACGCGGCGGAGCACGACGATGGCCCGCTCGACCTCGCGGACGGCGGCGGCGATGCAGGCGGCCTGACGGCCGACGCACGCTTTCGTGATCTGGTGGATCTCGTGGGCGAGGGCGTGGCCGACGCGGTGGAGCCGGTGCTGCTTGTCACCGCGTTCGAGAAGCAGAACGTCGAGGCCGATCGCCCGTGCGACGGACTCGATCAAGCCGGGGGCGTCGTCGCCCTGCTCACGCAGCCAGGTGGCGAGGCGCTCGACTCGGGAATCGGCAGGGTGGTGCTGGCAGGTTTCGTTCATGGGCGGCGGCCTCCTGCCAGGGGCAGGACGATAGGCCGCCTACCGCTTCCGCGTGTTGTCGGCCGCCCCGACGTTGATGCGCACGAGGTGCTCGTCCTTCACCCGACGCTCACGAGGCCGGAGCCCCTCGACCTCGACGACACCATCCGTCCGAAGTTCAGCAAGCAGGTGGGCCAGGTCGCCCTCGGGGATGTGGCACTGCTGGAGGACGATGGGCCAGATGGTCTTGTACGTCAGCGGGCCACGTTCTCGCAGCAACGCGGGGACGAGGTTGCGCGCCTGTCGTTGCCCCTCCTCACGCTGTGCGGCGTACCGTGGGCTCTCCTTCGGAGGTGCCGGGTCGAAGAGCGCCATCTGGCCGCTTCGATCGAGCCGGTCGCGCTCCTTGGCCTCCGTTCGCACCACGGCGGCCTCCTCGCCCATGACCTTGCGCTCCACGTCGCGGAACAAGCGCAGAACCTCCGGGTGGTGCCCGCCGACGACCAAACGGAACTTCGTCCGTTCGACCGTCGGGTGCGGAACTGCGAGGTCCGCCGTGTAGGGCAGCCCGCACACGGTGCGAAGGCGCTCGCGGTAGAACGCCATCAGCTCTTCTTCTCCGAGCCCGGCCTGGATGTCTGCGTCCGCCAGCCCGAAGAACTCCTTCATCTGCTCGCGCAAGAACGCCCGGGGGTCGTCCTTGAAGCGGTTGATGTGGTCGAACATGACGTTGACCAGCACGTCACGCCGACCCCGTGACACGAGGGGCGCGATGTACCTCATCGCTGCGCCGTCCCACCCCGTCGGATCCACGAGGAAGAACGCGGCGTCGTTCCCGACCAGCCGCTGGATGTCTTCGAGATGATCCGCGAAGCGCCCGTGGAACGTGTGGGCGTCGATGCCGGTGGCGTGCTGCGCAACGACCTTCTGAAGCTCCGCGAACGCCGTCGCGTCCTTCTCGATGAAGATCGCGCCGAGCTGGATCAGCACCCCCTTCTCCGCCCACGTCGTCCTCGCCGCCTGGAGCGCGTTGAGCCCCAGGAAGATCGACGTGTCGCTGAGGTCCGTCGTCCTCGTTTTCCATGGGCCGGAGAAGCAGTCCACGTACCAGAGCTTCACTGCCATCTTCCGGGCAACGGAGCCCAGCTTGTGTGCCCACCCGCTCAGGTACTCGTCGAGCACGCGATGCTTGAGCCACGTCTGCTCGCGTCCTTGGTACTCCGGCGGGATCATCCGGCCACCATCTGAGCCGCCCAGGCGTCGGGGAGATCCCGCCAGAGCCGACCATCGAGCGTCGCCCGGTCGCCGCCCCGCTTGTCGCGAACTCCGCCGAGCTGCTTGAGGAAGAACGCGGCCCCGGCCTCGTCGCACTGGTCGCGGATGTCGCGGGCCCAGTCGAGCGCCATCGGCCGCGCACTGAACCCCGACTCGCCGCCCACGATGACCCAGTGGATGCCGTCCAGGGGCAGGTTGGGGATCGGCCCGAGCAGGGGCTCGACGCTCAAGAACCTCACGGCGGCGGGGACGGTCTGCAAGTCGTGGACGCGGTGGACGTACTTCGCCGACTCGACGCTCACCCCCATCCACACGTTGGACGCCCACGGGAGGCCCGGAGCCAGTTCTCGGAGGCGGTCGCTGCGCTTCGTCAGCACCTGGAACCGATGCTGGCGGGCCCGAACCATCACGTCGAAGACCCGCCGGAGGTAGTCGAACGGGATGTCCTCGTGGAAGAGGTCGCTCATCGAGTTCACGAAGATGAGCCGGGGTTGCCTCCACCGAAGGGGCTCTTCGAGGTGCGGTTCCCACGGGCGCACAACCTTGAAGGGATCGGCGTACTTCGCCATCCCCATCTCCGTGAGACGGCGGTGCATGATCTCGGCGTAGCAGTGCTTGCAGCCGGGGCTGACCTTCGTGCACCCGACGGTCGGGTTCCATGTCGCGTCCGTCCACTCGATGCCGCTGTTGTCGCCCATCAGAGCCTCCTTCTACACCCTCACCGACCGGCCGTCATAGCCGCGCACGAGGCCGACGACGACCCCGACGATCTCCGTTCCAGCCGTGACCGGGATCGGCCGGTAGCTCGGATTCTCCGGGACGAGCGCCAGGCGTCCTCGTTGGCGCCGGAGCCGCTTCACCGTGACCTCTCCGTCTACGCGGGCCACGACGATCTGGCCGGGCTCGGCCACGGCCTGCTGGCGAACGAACACGAGGTCGCCGTCCTGGATGCTCGCCCCGGTCATGCTGTCGCCCGTCACGCGCAGCGCGAAGTTCGCGGAGGCTGAAACGATGGGCTCCGGCACGGGCACGTCCCCATGCGCGACTTCGACGGCTTCGACGGGAACCCCCGCAGGCACCTGGCCCAGCAGGGGCACCCGCAGGGCGGACGGCGGACGGCGGACGAGCCTGTAGCCCCGAGCACGGCCGTCGGCCGCTTGCAGGTAGCCCTTGCGGACGAGGGCGTTCAGGGCGTCCCGAGCCGTGCCGGTGGACGACCATCGGAAGTGCGAGCACAGCTCCCGCAGCGTCGGCGCGAGGCCACCAGCAGAGATCCTGGCCTCCACCTCGTCGTACACCCGGCGCTGCTTGTCGGTGAGGGGCTCCATTCGCGGAAATGCTACCACTCAAATGAGTGGTACTCAAGCCGAGGTTCGGCGGAGCACCACCTCGGCCCAGCCGTCGCCGAGGTAGATGAGGCCGTCGCCCTCGCAGAGCTTGCAGGTGGCCCGCTCGTCCTCGTTGCCCGAGCCGTCGCCGCACCACCAGCACTCGGCCTCACCGCTCGACGTGAACGACGCGATGCGCTCCCACCCCTCGGGGGGCTCGGGCTCACCATAGAGGCACTCCAGGATCGCCGTGCGCACCTCGCGATCGTGGTGCCCGATCCCGTCGCAGGAACGGCAGTCGGCATCGCGGTCGGCGTCGTAGCCGATCCCGGCGCAGGCGAAGCACTCGACGATGTTCACGTCCCGCAGCTCGGTCGCGGAGTCGGGTACGCCGTCGTACCAGTACGCGATCATGCCGTCCCACTCGTCCGGACACTCGGGGTGGGGCTCGTGCAGCTCGCCACCGCCGAGGCCGAAGACGCAGGCGATCCGCTCGCGCTCGATGTCGATGGGCTTGTCGCTCACGGTGGGGACTCCCGGAGATGGGCGAAGAGGGCGAGGTCCATGGCCTTCGCGTCGCTGGTCACCCACGAGTACCGGCCCTCGGCCTCCAACCACGGCTGCACCTCGACTCGGTCGTCAGCGGTCACGCCGCCAACGTGGCCGAGGTCTTCGTCGTCGCGGATGTAGGCGGCGTCGGGATCGTGGTCGGGGCGGGCGGCGTCCTTCATCACGGCGACGATCCGCACGCGGAGGCCGGTCAGGTACGGGTGCTCGGTGCCGGTGTAGATGGTCTCGGTGCCGATGACCGGCGTGGCGTGCATCACGCCACCTCGGCGACGTGCTCGTCGGCCACAACGCCGTGGCCGCGCACCTTGCCGAGCAGGAAATCGGCGGCGTCCTGGGCCAAGCGGGCGGCGGTGAAGATCGCCTTCGTGTCCTTGCCCAGCAGGGTGATCCAGTTCCCGATGTACTCCTCGTGCTGGAGCTTGCCGGGGACACCGAGATCCGCCGACATGAACGCGGCGGCCAGCTCAGCGACCAGCTCCTCGGCGGCGTAGGCCTCGCCCCCGAACCGGCCGGTCAGGTTCCGGCCGAGGCGGTTTGCGTGCCCCGTCCAGTGCGCCAACTCGTGCAGGCAGGTGCCGTGGTAGTCGGCGATGGCGTTGAACCGGCTGACCTCGGGGAGCCGGATGTAGTCCTCGGTGGGCGAGTAGTACGCCCGCGTGCCTCCGTGCCGGATGTCGGCCCCGCACGCCGCAATCAGGCCCGTCGCGGCGTGCTGCCACGCCTCGACCGCGACGGGCTCGGCCTCGGCCTTGGCCGCCATCGGCGAGTCGGCAGTCCACTCGATCTGCTCGGCGTTGAAGACCACGTAGGTCTTGGCGAACGGCACCCGGGAGGTCCGCCCCGAGTGCTGCTCTTCGCCCTCGTGCTCGCCGTCGGCGACGGCCCGGCGATCCACGAACTGCCAGAACACGACCGGCGTGCCCTTCTCGCCTCGGCGCACTTGGCCGCCGAGCCGCTGGGCCTGCCTGTAGGTGAACCAGCGGGCGTCGCCGTACCCGGACATGCCGGTCAGGACTACGTTGATCCCCCGGTAGACGTGGCCGCTGGCCCCGTTCTGGGGCCGCCCGCCGCTCCTGTCCCACGGGCACACCCAGGGCGCAACGCCGCGTTCGAGAGCGGCGACGATGCGGTCGGTGACGGTCTGGTAGACGGAGCGGCGGTCGGCGGTAGTGGCGGTCGTGGACATCGAGTAGGGCCTCCTTTCAAGAGGAGCTACTCGCGAGCGGTGGAGGCTGAGCTGCGGATCAGCCGGAGACCTGCACCTCCGGCTTCGGGGGCACGAGGTCCGCGACGCCGGTTCTGCGGCAGTCCTCGACGATCAACGACAAGACGTACTCCGAGAGGGTCACCCCAGCGCGGGTGGCAGCCATGCCCGCCATACGGCGCACCTGCTCGGGGAGGGTCAGGTAGGTCGTGATCTTCGTGGTCATGCGCGTCTCCTGGGCGACAAGGCGTTCCCTCGGCCACCACCTATACCCATCGGCCACTGACACGCTCGCAGACCCGGGGTGTCCGGGCGCGCCCCGGTGACTCGGGCCAGCCGGGATGCCCCTTGCCAACGGGCGATCCGTACCTACATTGGCCGGACACTACCTACCCTGGGAGGGCGGACGTGGGGCTCCAGAGCAAGTTCAGGACGTTCGACGAGGCCATCAAGCTCAAGCGGTTCGACGAGAACGCGGAACTCCGAGAGAAGCGGGATCGCGTCCTGACTCGCCTCCGCGACGGCCTCGCAAGGGCGCAGCGGCCGACCTTCGAGCCGTTCAACCAGGGCAGCTACGACATGGGGACCGGGGTGAAGCCGGTCGCCGGGGACTTCGACATCGACGTTGGGCTGGTCTTCAACATCGACAAGGCCCAGTACCCCGATCCCGTCAAGGTGAAGGAATGGGTCTTCACCGCCGTGAACGGGCACACCCAGAAGCCGGTCGGGTTCCGCCGCCCCTGCATCACAGTGTTCTACAGCCAGGGCGGCGAGCCCTTGTACCATGTCGATCTCGCCGTGTACGCGAAGGACATGCGGGGCGGACTTCACCTCGCCACCGGGAAGCAGAACTCATCGGCCGACCAGCGGAAGTGGGTGCAGTCGAGCCCACGCGACCTCACGGACCTCATCTCGAAGAAGCACTCCGGCGACGACGCCGACCAGTTCCGCCGAGTGATCCGCTACCTGAAGCGGTGGAAGGACTTCGGGTTCTCGGTGGAGGGGAACGCGGCGCCGAGGGGCATCGCGTTGACCGCGTGCGCCTACCTCTGGTTCACGCCGGGCAAGAAGACGGTCTGGGATGTCTGGAACAACAAGGTCGAGTACGACGACCTGTCCGCGACTCACCAAGTCGTCTCGTCCATGATCAGCGCGTTCTCGTGGTCGGGCCGCCTGTCCGTGCAACTCCCGCTGCCTCCGGGCAACGACCTGTTCGCCCGGATGAGCGACCAGCAGATGGTCGAGTTCAAGCAGCGGCTGGTCTCGCTCCGTGACGCCTTGTCGGCCGCTGCTTCGCTCGCCTCGTCGAACGAGCCGGAAGCCTGCCGTCGCCTCGCCCGCGTGTTCGGGCCGGACTTCCCCGCGTAGCCCACACGGTCATGTCGAGCAGCTACATCTCCCCGAGCGTGAAGCTCGCCCTCGTCGGACGAGCGGGTGGCCGGTGCGAGTATCCAGGCTGCAACAAGCGCCTGGACGTGGACGAGCTGACCGAGCGGGACATGAACAGGTCGGTCTTCGCCCACATCGTCGCCGACAGCCCGAAAGGCCCGCGAGGACACGCGACGAGGTCGGCCGAACTCGCCCAGGCCATCACCAACCTGATGCTGCTCTGCCTCGACCACCACCGGCTCATCGACGTGGATGCCGTAGAGGAGCACCCCGAGGATCTGCTTCTGCGGTTCAAGCGCGAGCACGAAGTGCGGGTGGCGAACCTGCTCGACATGCAGGCAACCCACAAGACGAAGCTCGTCTTCGTGAAGGCCAACATCGGAGGACGGGCGACCGTCGTGTCGAGGGACATGGCGCGGACGGCGATGCTGCCGCTCTTGCTGTACCCCGAGCGCGGGGACTTCACGATCGACCTGACCACCCTGGCCGTGCGCGATGACGAACCGCAGTTCTGGAGCTTCACTGCTGGGGAGATCGTTCGCCAGGTCCGCGATGCCCTTCGAGCCTCGCTCGGGAACCCGACTCCGACCTCGATCTCGGTGTTCGCGCTTGCCCCGATCCCCCTCCTGATGGTGCTGGGGCGAGCCCTCGGGGACATCGCCTCCGTCCACGTCTTCCAGAAGCTCCGAGTCCCCGACACCTGGGCGTGGCAGGATGCGCCCGGAGAGGGCGGAGACGGCTTCACCCTCGACCCGCCGGAGGACTGCGCAGGTGACGCGCCCGACGTGGCGCTTGTCTTGTCCGTCAGCGGCGTGGTTCACGACGAGGAGGTCCTTGCCTCTCCACCCGGCTGCGTCCCTATCTGGCGCATCACGGCGAGCCGACCCCAGGCCGACTTCGTGAGGACTCGCGGGCTGCTGGCCCAGTTCGCCGGGCTCTTCCGTCAGGCGCTTCACGACATCCGGCGTGTTCATGGCGCAGGCGTGCGGATTCACGTCTTCCCGGCCGTGCCGAACTCCGTGGCCGTCGAGTGCGGGAAGGTGCTCCTCCCCAAGGCCGACCCGGCGATCTCGGTCTATGACCGGAACAAGAACGGCCCGGGATGGGTGTTTGCCCTCGATCTGCTGGAGCCCAATGGGGCAGGCCCGGCGCCCCGGATCTCGGACACGCCACGGACACAGGCTGGACACCAAATGGCGCCGATTGAGCCCTCGTGATCCCTCGTCAGGCGGCCTCGGCGCGAGGCTAAACGCCCGACACGCAAGGCGAAAGCCGACTCAGGTAAGGAGGACGGATTTGGAGGGTTCGACTCCCGGCGCCTCCACTACCCTTTTCCATTTCACCATTCCTTTCAGCATCTTGGGGGACCTGCATCGGCGCCGCTGATCGCGACGTGATCACGGCGCCGGCGGGGCCGCTTCCTCGTCTCTCTCTGCCGGGGGACTTGCTGGGGACGTTCAGACAGGGCTTGCGCTCGGGATACGGCACTCAGGCCGCGTGGGGAAGCTCGACCGCCATCGGCTCACCCGAGGCCGGGGCCAGGTCCTTGAGTTTCGCCTCCAGGAGGTTCAGGAGTTGGTCGGTCATCCCGACCTTCGCCGCCATCCAGACGCGGAGCAGCACCTCGGTGTTGTACTCCATCCCGGTGAACTGGTCCTCACGGCCCTCCCACTGCGACACGACCGAGTGGTTCGCCATGTTGAGCACCCGGGCCAGATCGGCCTGTCGCATCCGGAGGTGCTTGCGGATGAACCGGACTTCGGCGCCGGTGAGCCGGGCCGGCTTCACGATGAGGAGCCGGAAGACGGCCTCTTGAAGCTCCCGCAGGTTCAGGTCCGGCACCTGGTGGCCCCGAACCTCGACCATCGGTGGGTCCAGCAGGAGGATCGGAAACCCAAGCTCCTCGTACACGACGTTGGCCATGCTCAGTCCTCCTCACCGCCGAGCCGGACGACGGTCACCATAAGCATCCAGTCCTCGAACGCGACGATGACCCGAAGCAGGTCGCCGTCTACCGACGGACCCTCGCAGCAATAGCTCCACGACCCGGTGGGCTCGTCGTACCGATCCCGCCGGGGAACGTGGTGCCCCGCCTCCAGGGCGTTCTCGATGTCAGGTGCCGACACGTGCCGCTCGGTGCACCGTTGGCGGGCGTGGGGAAGGATGCGGTACTCGCCGGTCGCGATGGCGGCCCGCACACGCTGGAGCAGGGTCGCCTTGTCCAGCTTCGGGTTCTTCTTCCGGCCCGCCATCCTCACCTCGGCATCCCTGCCGGATGTTAGCTGGTAACATCGTGCGGCGCAAGACCGTGCCGCCGTGTTGGGGGGCGTCGGCCGTCACGCTAGCTCGACCATTGGCGAACGGATGTATGAGGTCACCACGCCCGGACCGGCGGCAGTCCACCCGATCACCGCGCCGCACCGCGTGGCGCGCACGACCTGCTCGCCTGGGCGGACTCCTCCCTCCTCCTCACCCGCACGGAAGCGACCGTCATGCTCGCAGCACGGCATCGCGTCACCCCCCACCGAGCCTGTCTCCCTCTGTCTGGCCGCCGCCCCCCCCCGCCTCATCGCAGCCGACTTCGAAGCCCCCCACCCTCGATGACCGCCTCGTCGAGCAGCTCCGGGTCCAGGACGGCCCCGTCTCACGCCGCCACCTCCAGGAGCTCCTCGCTACCGCAGACCAGCACCTCGAAGCCACCCTCACCAAGCTCCACACACTCGGCGCCATTTGGAGAACCCCCGAAGGCTGGACCGCCTGACCGCAGTCCCAGCCACGACCCCACAAGGACTCACGCCCACAGCCGACCGCCGTCACCCAGCCCCCATCCTCGCACAGGCTGCTTCCCCCCGGCCCACTGACAGCGTCGATGCAACGAGTCCCGGCGCGGGGCGTACAACGCAACAGGGACACGGGCCAGCAACACAGGTCAGCTCGGCGAATTGGTCGGAGCGCTGTTTGATCGGGGTTCGCTCGTGCTGTAGCTTCCACCGGTGGAAGTCCCACCGGTGGAACTTCCACCGGTGGAACTTCCACCGCTGGCTCTTCGACGGCGCTCCCACCGAGGGTGGGCACGGGGTGAAGAGTCATCAGCGTCCAAGGAAGGTGTCCCGCATGAAGCCCGCCGAGATCATCGACAGGGATGCCGAGTGGCGGACGCTGGAGACCATGTGGCGCAAGGACCGCCCACAGCTCGTGTTTGTGCTGGGGCGGCGGCGCGTTGGAAAGAGCTTCGTCCTCGCACGCTTTGCTCGCGCGGTCGGCGGTCTGTACTACCAGGCGACTCGGCGCACCGAGCCAGAGCAGCTCGCGCACCTGAGCCGCATCGTCGGGGACCGCTTCGACGACGGGGTGCTCAAGCAGGGCGTCCCGTTCCCGTCCTGGGAGGCGCTCCTCGGCTACCTGACCGAGCGAGCCCGGAGCGAGCCGCTGCTCGTGGTCCTCGACGAGCTCCCGTATCTGGTGGGGGCGACCCCCGCACTTCCGTCCATCCTCCAGAGCGCCTGGGATCACGACTGGGCCGGCAGCCGGCTGAAGGTCGTGCTGAGCGGGTCGTTCGTCAGCGCGATGCGGGCCCTCGAGGGCGCGGACCAGCCCCTCTATGGTCGCCGGACTGCGCGTCTGGCTCTTGGCCCCTTTGCCTTTCAGGAAGCCACGGGGTTCATGCCCAGCTACGCCCCCCTCGACCAGCTCACGGCCTACGGGCTCTTCGGCAACCTGCCGGGCCACCTGGCGCTCATCGATCCGGCCCTGAGCGTCGCGGAGAACGCCTCCGCCGCGCTGCTGGACCCGTCCGGCCCCCTGGTCGACGACGCTCAGCACATGCTGGACGCGTTTGTCGGGGACGGGCGCGTCCACTACTCCATCCTCGAGGCCATCGCGACAGGTGACCGGACCTGGAGCGGGATCGCGAGGCGTGTCGGTCAGAGCGGTGGCTCCCTCCAGAGGCCTCTTCGATGGCTGGAGGAGATGGGGCTCGTGCAGCGGGTGGCCCCCATCACGGACAAGGATCCCCGCCGGTCCAAACGGGCCCTCCACCGCATCACGGATCCCTACATCACCCTGTGGCACGGGCGGATCGCGCCCCTCCTCCACGCGGGGAGCATCGGCCTCGTCGAGCCCCGGCGCCTTTGGGATGAGTCGGTCTCCGTTCGACTGTCGGAGCACCTCGGGCCCGTGTTCGAGGAGGCATGTCGAGAGTTCGTGCGTCGGGGCGAGGGCCTCCCGATATGGCCGCTCCGCGTCGGAGAGTGGTGGGACTCGGACTCGCGGGATCAGGTTGACGTCGTCGCCGTGGACGGGGACGGGCGCGTCCTCGTTGCAGAGTGCAAGTGGGGAGAGGTGACGCACCACGATCTACGGAGTCTGCGGTCGAGGGCGGCCCGCGTCGCCGCCGAGCTCGACGGCCGCGGCGAGCCCATTTTGGCCTTGTTCTCCGCGCGCGACGAGGCAGACTCGGCCGTCCGGGAGGCGGTCTCCGCGGGAGACGTGCTGTACTTCGTGGCGCGCGACCTGGCCACGCAGCATGAGCTTCGCGCTGTCCCATGATCCTCTGTTCGTGAGCTCGTCATGAGCGACCCCGGCACAGGTGTCCTGTGGACGAGACACCGTGCGCAACCACAGCAGCGATGTCAGTATCTGTTTCCAGACCTCGAACGAGCTGGACAACGTCAGGCTCGTCGATCTGACCGATCACCGCTCCATCCCGACGGGCAGCACCACTTCGCGTAGCCCCCCGACGAACACGGCGCCGCTCCGCTCTCGTGCCCGGTTGAGGTGCCCGGCAACTTGGGCTGCGATGGGCCCATGGACGTGGATCGCTACCTGTCCCAGTTTGTCACCATGGAGCGCCAACGGCGCGCACAACAGGAGCGCCGTGTCGACGGCCTCCGCACACGATGTCGCAGCGCCGCAGATGCCCTCACGGCGTTCGGCGCTTCCCGCGTGTGCCTCTTCGGTTCTCTGGCCTGGGGGCAGGCGCACGCAGCGTCGGACGTAGACCTCGCCGCGGTCGGCTTTCCTGCGGAGAGCTACTGGCGTGCCCTGGACGCAGCCTGCCGGGCGCTCGGCACGGACCACGTGGACCTGATTCGGCTGGAGGAGGTGAACGCAGACCTGTGGGACCGCATCGTGAACGAAGGAGTCGTTCTATGGAGCGAGGAGTGACACCGGGAAGGCTGAGGCTGCTGGCAGCGGAGATCCGTCGAGACGCGGACGTGCTCGACCGTGTCGGCGCAGCAATCGACAAGGACGCGGTCGCCCTCGTCGACCATCCAGATGAGCGCCCGTTGGCAGCAGTCCTCGCCGTCGACCTGCACCGGTGGTACACCGGGTTCGAGGCCGTCATCGAACGGGTTGAGCGCTTCTTCGATCTCGTGCCATCGGGTGCAGAGTGGCACGGCGAGCTGTTGTCCGGAGCCTTGCTCGACGTCCCTGGAATCAGACCGCCGATCATGAACACGTCACGAGAGGCGGGGCTCCGTGATCTTCTTCGGTTTCGCCACTTCTTCCGTGATGCCTTCGTCGTCGAGCTGGACTCCACGAAGCCCGTCGCCGTCGCTGGGAGCCACACCGCCGTGGGTGCCGCGTCCGTCAATGACCTCAGACACTTCGCCGCCGTTCTCGATGCCACGGCGGACCGTGTCGCGGCTGAGTGACCGCGGGTCGCAGAGTCCGACGGACTCGCATGGCCCTGGCCCCGCAGAGCGATTCCGGTTCTCCCCCAAAGTCACGTGCGCCGCGCCGCTGCCCGCAGCACCAGCGCCCCAACAACGCCTGCGATCAGCGACGCCAGGAGGATTCCCGTCTTGGCGCGGCTCAGGTCCTCGCCCGTGCCGAAGGCCAGCATCGCGACGAAGAGAGACATGGTGAAGCCGATGCCGGCGAGACATGCGACTCCCCAGACGTGGAGCCACCTCGCGCCCGACGGGAGGCTCGCCAGCCCGAGCTTCACGGACAGCCATGAGAATCCAAGCACGCCGATCTGCTTTCCCAGCACCAGGCCCAGCACGATGCCAAGACTCGTGGGAGACGCCAGGGTCGCGCCGATATCTCCTCCCAGGGAGACTCCGGCGTTGCCCAAGGCAAAGATCGGCAGGATCAGGAAGTTCACCCAGGGCAGCAGGCCGTGCTCCAGGCGCTGGAGCGGGGTCTGTGCGCGCTCGCAGGCGTTCTCCAGCGCCTCGACGGCGGCGTAGCGCTTCTCGTTGACGATGGTGGACTCCTTGGACTCCTCGGCGGCGTCCTCGAAGTGATCGAGGATCTCGCGGCTCGACACGAGAAACTGGGTGGAGTCGATGCGCGTGCGCACCGGGATGGTCATGGCGGCGAGCACGCCGGCGATGGTCGCGTGGACCCCGGAGTGGAGAAACGCGAGCCACACTCCGATGCCCAAGACGGCGTAGGGGATCGGGCTCCGCACCCCCGAGCTGTTCAGCGCCACCATACCCAGGAGCAGCGCGGCGGCGACGGCCAGCGCCACCCAGGAGATGCTCGACGTGTAGAAGATGGCGATGACCAGCACCGCGCCCAGGTCGTCGGCGATGGCGAGCGCCGCCAGGAACACGAACAGACTCGGAGGCAACCCGCGGCTGAGCAAGGCCAACACCCCGAGGGCAAAGGCGATGTCGGTCGCCATGGGCACGCCCCAGCCGCTCATGCTCGGCTGCCCCCAGTTGAGGGCCGCATAGATGGCGGCTGGCACCGCCATTCCCCCTATGGCGGCCATGATGGGCAGCGCGGCCTGTCTCGGCGACGCGAGCTCACCGACGAGGATCTCGCGCTTGATCTCCAAGCCGACGACGAAGAAGAACACGACCATCAGGCCGTCATTGACCCAGTGGAGCAGGGACTCGGACAGGCGCGCCTCCCCGAAACCAATCTCCACGGGAATGTGCCAGAGGTGCTCGTAGGACTCCGCCCACGGCGAGTTCGCCCAGACCAGCGCGATGACGGAGCAGGACAGGAGCAGGATCCCCGCCGCCCACTGTGCCTCCATGAAGGCCTTGAAGGGGCGGATGATCCCCTCGACGGGGCGCCCCCCGGACGCCTGGTCGAGCCGCTTCAGTAGCTCGGACTTCACGTGCTCACCTCGTCCTCTGCAAACATGTTCTCGATGAGGTCGGCGGTGATCGCCAGGAACTGCCGCTCCGTGACGAGGCCGACGAGCCGCCCCTCCCTCACCACCGGCAGACAGCCGATCTTGCGGGCGCGCATGATTCGGATGGCTTCGAGGGTCGTGGCGCTCGGGGGAATCGTGACCGGGTTCTTCTCCATGATCTCGCGCACCGCGGTCAGCTCGTTCTCGCCAGGCTGCTGCGCCTTGGTCAGGTGGCGCAGCATGGTCCGGTAGGTCACGAGCCCTACCAGGCGCTGGTCGCCGTCCTCCACCGGCACGTGGCGGATGTGCTCCCAGTCCATGACGCTTGCGACCAGGTCAATCAGGTCGTCCTGGTTGACGGTGAACAGGTCCGTCGCCATGAACTGCTCGACGGTGCTGTAGTGCTGCCGCCAGCCCCCCGCCTCTGCGAGCGTCGCGAGCGGCCACTCGGACACCGGGGCGTTGCTGAGCTGGCGGGAGTGCATCGCAGACGTGATTGCCGTGAGGCGCTCGGACTGGGTCCCGCGCTCCTTCATCTCTGCCAGCGACCCCAGCGTCCACTGGGCGCCGGTCTGGCCGCTCTCGACGCGGCGCTCGATGACCCCGAGGTAGCGGTCGGCGTCCGTCTCGGAGATGCCGCGGGTGACCAGGCCGTCGCGGGCCAGTGGCAGGAGTGTCTTGCAGATCAGCTCCCGCGCGGGGACCGCCTTCCCATCCACCCACGTGATCTGCGCGTGGAGCCCATGCCGCGCCGCCGACACGAAGTTGGAGGTCACCGTGTCGAAGGAAAAAATCTCCGTCGGGTCGCCGACCCGCTCCAACATGCCGCTCATCAAGCCGAACCACAGGGCCGCGTTGGCCACCTCGTCGAGGGGCGTGGGCCCGGCAGGCAACACCCGGTTCTCGATGCGCAGGTGGGGCTTGCCGTCGATGACGCCGTAGCACGGCCGGTTCCAGCGGTACACGGTCCCGTTGTGCAGGCGCAGCGCCTTGAGGGACGGCGCCCTCCCCGCCCGGATCTCCTCGAAGGGGTCCTCATCGTACGGCGTGCCAATCAACACGCGGAACCGGGCGATGTCCTCCTGAAAGATCTCCGCCACGCTGTTCTTGACCCAGCGGGTTCCGAAGCTGACCCGCGGCGAGACCTCGCGCAGGTACGGAGTGGATTGGCGCGTGTCCACGGACTGCTGGAACACGGCGATGCGGGTCTCCCGCCACAGTCGGCGCCCGAAGAGGAGCGGCGAGTTGACCGCCGCCGCCAGCACCGGCGCAGTCACCGCCTGGGCCACGTTGTAGAGCTTGGCAAACTCGTCGGCACCGCACTGGAAGTGGACCTGGAAGCTCGTGTTGGCCGCCTCGAGCATCACCGAGTCGTGGTTCACGATCAGCTCGTCCGTGCCCTTGATACGGAACTCGTAGGCGCTGCCGCGGAGCTGGGTGAACGCCTCGTTCAGCACGTAGTAGCGCTGCATCGGCGTCATGTTCTCGAGGCCCAGGTCGGACTTCGCCAGCGTGGGCAGGATCCCGCAGAGCAACACGCGGGTGTCGCACGACTCGGCGGCGACGCGCGCCCGCTCGAGGAGTGACACGATCTGCTCCTCGAGGCGGCTCAGACAGTCCCCGCCGAAGAGCACCGGATCGACGTTGAACTCCATGTTGAAGCGCCCGAGCTCCGTCGTGTAGTGCTCGTCGCCCAGGGCATCGAGGACCTTGTCCGACACGGGCGCGGGCCGGAAGGACCGGTCGATGAGAAAGCACTCCTGCTCCGCGCCGATGCGCCGCACGCCGGTCTCGAACATGCCATGCTCGAGCATCCACTCCAGCGCCCGCACGTCGTTGAGCAGCCGCCGCATGAAGCCGCGGTTCTCGCCGCCGTCGAGGCCCGCCTTGACGTCCAGCTCACCCATGGATATCGCCTCCTTGGTCGCCCATGCCGCTTACGGTCCGGTTCGCCTCGACCCGGTCCGCTCCCTGGTCAATCATTGGTTGAAAACAGCCGCGCGCTCCTCAGAACACGTCCTTTCGCCGCCGGAGCGCCGCGAACACCTGCACGTCGGAGTCCCCCCCGACCACGGCACGCACACCCGGCTCGTCGGCGCGCAGGAACGGGTTGGCGGCACGCTCCTCCGCGAGCACGGACGGCACGGTGGGGCGCCCGTCGGCCCGCAGCCGCTCCACCTCCGCCACGCGCCGCAGCAGCGCCTCGTTCTGTGGCTCGATGGTCAGCGCGAAGCGGGCATTGGACTGCGTGTACTCGTGGCCACAGTAGACCCGCGTCTCCCCCGGCAGCGCCCGGAGCCGGCAGAGGCTCGCCCACATCTGCTCCGGCGTCCCCTCGAAGAGGCGGCCGCACCCCAGAGAGAAGAGGGTGTCGCCGCAGAACAGCAGCCCCTCGTCGAAGTGGTACGCGATGTGGCCGCTCGTGTGCCCCGGGATGGTGAGGACGCTCCCGCTCGCGCTGCCCACCGGCACCCGATCCCCGTCGTCCACGGCCACGGTCAACGCTGGGATCCTGGCGGCGTCCGCCCGCGCGCCGACCACCTCACAGCCCGTGGCCTCCCGGAGCGCCGCGTTGCCGCCCGTGTGGTCCGGGTGGTGGTGCGTGCACAGCACATGGGTCAGGGTCCAGCCCTTCGCCGCGAGCGCGGTGAGCACCGGCGCCGCCTCCGACGGGTCGATGGCGGCCGTGGCGCCCGTGGCGGGGTCATGCAGCAGGTGTACGTAGTTGTCGCGCAGTGCCTGTACGGTCTCGACGAGTGTCATCTCACTCCTGAAAGCTCTTGCGCCCTGGTGCGGGGGTCCTCGGTTGCAGCGCCAGGGTGCCGCGAGACGGGGCGCGCGGTCAAGCGCGCCGCGGCGCCCGCCTTCGTGCTACAGTGGCGGGCGCCGCGGGGGCGCTGGCTTCACCCTGGGGTCCGCCCCCCCAAGAACGGGAGGAGGTGAGCCCGATGGAATCGTGGACGACGACCGACTTGTGTGACGCCAGCGCGGGGAGCGTGCAGGTGGCGGACCCGGTGCTGCGCTCCTTTGGCGGCCGCGCGGCCTTCGCGGGCCCCATCGCGACGGTCAAGGCGTTCGAGGACAACTCGCTCGTGCGCGCTGCCTTGGAGGAGCCGGGGGATGGACGGGTACTGGTGGTGGACGGCGGGGGCTCCCTGCGGTGCGCCCTGCTCGGCGACCAGCTCGGCGCCTTGGCGGCGCACAACGGGTGGACCGGCGTCGTGATCAACGGCTGCGTGCGCGACGTGTCGGCGCTGCGCTCGCTGCCCCTCGGCGTCCTGGCGCTGGCCCCCCACCCGCTGAAGAGCGTGAAGCACGGGGAGGGGCAGCGCGCAGTGCCGCTGCACTTCGCGGGCGTCCGCTTCACGCCCGGAGCGTGGCTCTACGCCGACGAGGACGGCCTCATCGTCAGCGAGCGACCCGCCCACGACGCCGAGCCCGGGGGTGCCCCGTGATGAGCAAGCCGGAGAAGGGCTACCGTCATCGGGTGGTGGGCGGTCAGAAGCTGCGCCCCGAGACCCTGATGATGAGCTACGGCTACGACCCCCGGCTGTCCGAGGGCGCGGTCAAGTGCCCGCTGTTCCAGACGTCCACCTTCGCCTTCCGCTCGGCGAGCGAGGCCAAGGCCTTCTTCGAGCTGGCCTACGGCCTGCGGGAGCAGCGCCCGCACGAGGAGCCGGGCCTCATCTACTCGCGCCTCAACAACCCGGACCTGGAGATCCTGGAGGACCGCCTGACCCTGTGGGACGAGGCGGAGAGCGGCCTCGTCTTCACGAGCGGCATGGCGGCCATCTCAACGACGCTGCTCAGCTTCTTGAGGCCAGGCGACGTAGTCGTGCACAGCGACCCGGTGTATGGGGGCACGGAGTTCCTGCTGCACAACGTGCTGCCCCAGTTCGGGGTGGAGCGCGTCGGGTTCCTCGCCGGAGCATCCCCGGGAGCCCTCGACGTGGCGCTCCGAGAGGCCCGGGAGCGCGGGCGGGTCGGCGTCGTCTTCGTCGAGACCCCCGCCAACCCCACGAACGGCCTCGTGGACCTGGCGGCCTGCGCGGAGGCGTGCGCCCTGCTCGGCGCCGAGACCGGCCGCAAGCCGCTGCTCATCGTGGACAACACCTTCCTCGGACCCCTGTGGCAGCAGCCCCTGCTCCACGGCGCGGACCTGGTCGTCTACTCGCTGACGAAGTACGTGGGCGGGCACAGCGACGTGATCGCGGGCGCCTGCCTGGGGCCTGAGGCGCTGATCGCTCCGGTCCGCGGGATGCGAACCATCCTCGGCACCATGTGCGACCCGCACACGGGCTGGCTCCTCATGCGGTCGCTGGAGACGCTCAAGCTGCGCATGACGAGCTCCATGAAGAACGCCAGGTACATCGCCGAGTTCCTCGCCGAGCACCCCAAGGTGAAGAAGGTGGGCTACCTGGGCTTCCTGGAGGAGTCGCAGCCCGAGTACGCCATCTACCAGCGCCAGTGCCGCTCGCCGGGGAGCACCTTCTCCTTTGAATTGCACGGAGGCGAGGCGGAGGCGTTCCGGCTCCTCGACGGCCTCCAGCTCGTCAAGCTGGCGGTGAGCCTGGGCGGCACCGAGAGCCTGGCAGAGCACCCGGCGACCATGACCCACGCGGACGTCCCCGCCGAGGAGCAGGCCGCCTTGGGCATCACGCCCGGCATGGTGCGGCTGTCCGTCGGCGTCGAGCACCCGCAGGACGTGATTGCGGACCTGGCGCAGGCCCTCGAAGGGGTCTGAGCCGGGGGGGCCGAAAATTCGCTCATGGACCCGCGGAGACCTTCCGATGGGGTCCCCCATGAACGCTGCACCCCAATTCAAGCACCAGGAGGACGCGCTGGCGGTGCTCTACGACACCGGGCAGCGCCGCTATCGACGACTCCAGCCGACACCGGAGCGACCCGGCTCCGCGGAGCTGACAGGTGGCTCCGGGTGGCGCATCTCGGAGCGACCGCTCGAGGACATCTCCCTCGGAGGCATGTCCCTGCGGCTCCGCTTCTGGGAGGGCGGCCGCGTCACCGTCGGGGACATGGTGAGCATCATCATCGACCTCGGCGGGCGGCGGCACGCCCTCAAGGGCAAGGCCGTGCACCTCAGCCGCGTGCGACAGGGCTGGACGGCGGACTGGCGCGTCGGCATCGAGCTCTGCGAAGACCGGAGCCTCCAGTCCTTCTGGCCCGTGCTGGTCGCCTACCTGCTGAGCATCGCCTGACGAGCACGCCACCTCCCCGCTGTCACCGCACTGGGCCCGACGCGCCTTTCCGCAAGCACCCCCGTCCGCTATGCTCGCGCCCGGCTCGACAACCGGGAGGTGAGCATGGTGGCTCGTGGGCTTCGAGTGCTGGCGGCAGTCGTCGCGGCGATGGTGGTGGCGTGCGGAGACGACGCGGGCGGGGCGGGTGACGCTTCTGGGGGCAGCGCGGACGCGGACGCCGGGGTGGCCGGAGACGCGGCGGACGCAGCCGGCGACCCTGACGTGGGCGGGACCGATGGCGGGGGAGACGCGAGCGACGACGCAGGGACGGTCAGCGACGCAGCAGGGGATTCCGGCGACGCACCAGGAGACACCGGCGACGCTGCTGGGCCAGCAGACGGCGACAGCGGCGGCCAGGACGCCCCAGATGGTGAGGAGCCGCCCCAGGACGGTCCAGGCTGGTGGCTCGGTGGCGACTGCGATCCGCTGGTGCCCACGGTCTGCTCCTTCCCCTTCCCCTCGGATGTGTGGTCCGTGGAGGACCCGACGACGGCGACCGGGCGCCGGGTCCAGCTCGGGCCGACGACGCTGACCCTCGCTGGCGGCCTCCTGGTCACCGACCCGACGTGGCTCTCGTACAGCGACGGCTTCTCGCCGGGCGCCACGCTGCTCGCGCACCTGCCCGGAGCGACGGTGGCAGGCCTGGCGACGCCCTGGCACCCGGAGGACTCGCTGGACCCGGCCTCGCCGACGGTCATTCTGGAGGTGGAGACGGGGCGGCGCATCGCGCACTTCGCCGAGCTGGACACCTGGCCGGACGCCGACGACGGGCGCACGTTCATGCTACGCCCGGTCGAGCGCCTGCGGGACGGGACGCGCTACATCGCGGCGATCCGGGGAGTGGAGGGGGCCGACGGCGCCCCGCTGCCGCCCTCGGCGACCTTCAAGGCGCTGCGGGACGGGCTCGCCTCGGAGGACGTGTCGGTCGAGCGCCGCGCAGAGTGGTACGAGGACATCTTCGCGCGCCTGGAGGCGGCGGGCGTTCCCCGCGAGGACCTGCAGCTCGCCTGGGACTTCACGACGGCGAGCCGCGAGAACAACACGGCGGCCATGCTGACAATGCGGGACGACTCCCTGGCCGCGCTGGGCGACGGGGGCGCGCCCTATGTGATCGACTCGGTGGAGGACGACTGGAGCCCCCACGTGGCGCGGCTCGTGCGCGGTCGCATCACGGTCCCCCTGTACCTGGACGCGCCGGGCCCGGGGGGGAAGATGGTCGTCGATGGCGACGGCATGCCCGTCCAGAACGGCACGGCGGACTACCCCTTCGTCGTCATGATCCCGAACAGCGCCGTCGAGGAGCCGCGCCCGCTGATCCAGTTCGGCCATGGGCTGTTCGGGAGCCGTGATGCGGCCCTCGCGACGGAGATGCAGCTCCTCGCCGACGCCTACGGCTACGTGGTGTTCGCCACGGACTGGATCGGCATGTCCCACGAGGACCCGCCGGCCATCGCGGCGGCCATCGCAGGCGGGGACGTCCTCGAGTTCCGCACCGTGCCCGACCGGAGCCGCCAGGGCTTCTTGAACATGCTCATCCTCATGAGGACGATGCGGACCACCATGGTGGACGACCCGACGTTCGAGGTGGGGGGGCACGCGGCGTGGACGGTCGAGGGACCCAGCTACGTCGGCGGCAGCCAGGGGGGCATCTACGGCGCCTCCTACATGGCGTTGACGCAGGAGGTGCAGCGAGGGGTCCTCGCGGTCCCGGGCCAGCCGTACTGTCTCATGCTGCCGAGGAGCGTCCACTTCGACCCGTTCTGGGCGATCATCAAGGGGGTGTTCCAGCCGCTCGACACCCAGCTCCTGCTGGGCGTCGCGCAGATGCTCTGGGACCGCGCCGAGCCGACGGGCTACTCCGACTCCATCGTGAGCGACCCGCTGCCCGGGACCCCGCCGCACGAGGTGCTGCTCATCGAGGCCATCGGCGACCACCAGGTGCCGAACCTGAGCTCCGAGGTCATGGCGCGGGCCATCGGGGTGCCCCACATCCAGCCCGGGAACCGGACGCTCTGGGGGCTGGACGGGGCGGCGTCGCCCGTCGTTGGGTCCGCCTTCGTGGATCTGGACTACGGGCTCCCCCCCGTCCCAACCATCAACCAGCCGATGCGAGAGGGCTCGGATCCCCACGGCAAGCCCTTCGAGAACATGCCGGTGATCCAGATGGCGGTGGAGTTCCTGCAGACCGGGGTGGTCACCATGACCTGCGACGGGGCCTGTGACCCGGAGTAGCGGCTCAGGATCACAGCTCCGACAGGTGGAGCAAGCCCTCCCGCGTCGCCACCCACAGCCCATCGAGGCGCGCTACGGCCGTGACGTCGTTGGACGGTAGCGGCGCCTGCACGCGCGACCAGGCGGCTCCCTCTCCGTGCCACAGGCCCTCGCCGAGGGTCGCCACGTAGAGCGTGCCATCCGCCGGATCCTGCCAGACACCGTGGGGGTTCACCCACACGGGACCGAGCCCTTCGAGTGGCGTGGGGCGGGGCCCCGTGAGGTGGTCGACCCCGCGGTCGTAGGTGCCGCTCAAGACACCGTCCGGCGTCGCCAGCAGAGCGGTGATCCAGTTGGCCGAGATCGCGCCGGCCTCTGTCCTCAGCACCGTGACCTGCCCGTCCCGGATCACGGCGAGGCCGTCGGACGTCCCTGCGTAGACCGCCCCGTCCCAGCTCGTGATTGCGTGGACGATGCGGTGCGGGAGCCCGTCCCTCTGGGTCACCGTCGAGATTCCGCGCTCGCCCCACACGGAGAGGCCCTGGCTCGTGGCGAACCAGACCCGGCCGTCGTCGACGGAGAGCCCGTTCACCCGGTCCGTCAGCAGCCCCGCCGGCTCGCCATAGCGCGTCCAGCGACCGTCCTGGAGCCGGTAGGCGCCGGTGGAGGTGGCGACCCAGAGCGCGTCCGGGGCGGCCACTACCTGGTTGACGAAGCGCGGGGCCTCCCCGACGACGTCGGGGCGCTCCCAGCGCTCACCGACGCGGACCACTACGCCCTGGTCGAAGGTGCCCGCCCAGAGGGCCGGGGCCCCTTCTGGACCCGGGTAGACGGCGAGGGAGGTGACGTGATTGGACGGGAGTTGGCCGGCCGGGGGCGCTACCGAGACTGGAGCCTCGGACGCCGTGCAGCGGTTGCCTCGCGCCACGCAGACCTCGATGCCCCGGTCGACCAGCAGACCTTCGGGCGTCTTGCTGAGACCCTGGACGCTGCCGCGGAGCACGCGCCGCTCCCGGCCTCGCGCGTCGAGGGTCCAGAGCCCCTGTTGGTCCCGCCCGACCCAGAGGCCGTCCTCGCTTGCGAGCAGGGCGGTCGTGCGGCCCTTCGACCACTTGGGCCAGGGGCGCGTGAGACGCCAACCGGCGCCGTCCGGCACGAGGCGCACCACCCCGTCCGATACGGTGCCGACCACCAGGTCATCGCCCAGAGAGGTGACGGCCGTCGCCCAGCGCAGGGGCTCCGAGGGCCCGACAGGGGTGACCTGCCCGCCCGGGGAGAGCCGCCACAGACCCCCGCCGCGCACGGCAAGGACCGCCCCGTCCCCGTAGGCGGTCACGGCGAGGACATGGGTGGACGGCAGGCCGTCGCAGGTGGTCAGGAGGCGGGACGTACCGGAGTCTCTCTCTGTGACCTCCAGGCCACCGGCCGTCGCGCGGTAGATGTGATCGGGCGAATGGGCCTCGCCGTAGACGGGCCACGCCACCGTCTCGCACACGGGCCCCGCCTGCGCCTGGCCCGCCACGCAGAGCAGGATTGCGATCAGCGTCCTCATCGCACCACCACGGTCGCCGTCTGGCGCATGGAGTTCCCAGCGAAGTCCGTCACGACGAGCTCTACGGCATATTCACCCGGAGTCTCCGGCAACCGCAGGTGCCCCTCCCACGCCTCACCCCGGGGAGTCTGCGCGAGCAGCGTCTGCACGTCGCCGACCCTCACCGAGACGCGCTTGACGTCGGTCCTCATGCGGACGGTCACCTTGCCGACCTTGCGGACGGCCTTCCCCTCGTAGACTCCCTCGATCGGGATTGCGCGCAGGGAGAGCACCGATCCGGCGGCGAGGATCCCCCGCGGCAGCTCCAGCTCCATGACGGGCGCCGTGAAGTCCACCCGGTAGACCAGGGAGTAGGACTGCTTCGTGCCGTCAGCGTGCTCCACGTAGACCCTCACGGGGTACAGCCCCTCCGCCGCCTCCCGCGGCACGAGGAAGCGTCCCATGAACGCGCCCTCTCCCTCGACCCACACGCAGATCACCGGCTCCCCCCACGGCAGCAGCGCAAACACCCGCCGGGCGTCTCGCGGGGCGTGGACCAGGATGTCCGGGTCGCCGGGCATGATGCGGTCGGGCGTCAGCAGCGCCGGGGGCTTGGGCTCGCCGAAGATACCGGCGTGTTCGACACCGTCGGGCAGATAGACGGCCGCGAGGGCTGTCCTGAGCTGCTCGGGGGACGGATTCGCCACGGCGTCACGCTCCACCGCGACGAAGGAGGTCCACGGAGACAGGATGCGGTGCTCCAGGGCCAGATCCGTCGCCCGGCGGACCTGCTCTGGGGTCGCGTCGCCAGTGATCCGGTCGATCTCCCGACGCGCCCAGACGGTCTCGATCATCTCCATGCCGGCAGACACCGCAGGGAGACTCACCGGGACGTCGATGGTCACCTCCTTCCCGTCGCTGACTCCCCGCACCTGCACCGTGCCCTTGGCGGCCCGCTCGTACCGGCCGAGGACCCGCAGCGGCTGCCCGATGAACAGGTCAGGGATCGGCAGCGGGGAGATCCCGTGGACGGGCAGACCGCCCCAGTCAATCTCGATGTCCGTGAGCACCGGCGCGTCGATGCGCGCGCTGAAGCGGTCGGCGACGTCGTCCTCGGGCTCGTAGGGGGTGACGTACTCGACCGCGCCCCTCCCGGCCGCGGCGAGCCGGTCGAGCAGATACCGGTTCACGCTGGAGCCCACGCCCAGCGCAAACAGGCGCGCCTGGCCGATGTGGGCCGCGACGTAGTCGATGACCTCGGCGTCATTTCCGATGTAGCCGTCGGTCAGGAACAGCACGATGCGCAGGCGCCCCGCCGGCGGTGCCCCGGCCAGCGCCGCGCGGACCCCGGCGAGCATCTCCGTGCCCCCCTCCCCTGCCAGGTGGTCGACGTACTGGAGGCCCCGCCGGAGGTTCTGAGGAGACCGGTCGAGGGGCGTGGGCGACAGGGAGGACGCAGACGACGAGAAGTTGATGATCTGGAAGGTGTCCGCGGCACCGAGGTTCGCCAAGGCGCGACGGATGACGGCCTTCGCCTTCTCCACGGGCTCGCCCATCATGGAGCCCGACGTGTCGACCACGAACACCAGCTCGCGGGGGCGGACCGCCACCCCGGCCGTCGGCGACGGGGGCTCCACGGTCAGCGCGAAGGTGCCGGGGCCCTCACCGCTGCGGGTCGCCAGGACACCTGCCAACGGTGCCCTGGACGCGACGCGGTACCGCAGCACCAGGTCCTTGTCGGGGATCCGGTCGTCGGGGTCCAGCGTGACCGTCGCGTCGTCGGGCGCCGCGTGGGTCACGGCGATGGAGTGGGTCTGGCTGTGGACGCCCAAGAGCGGCAGGCCGGGGCGGATTCGCAGCGTCACGTCGAGGCGGTGGCCCGGGTCCTCCCCCGCGGCCAGGACCGGAGCCGTCACCCGCGCCATGGCCGGGTCGCCAGCCTTGTGGGCCGGGACGTACCGGGGCCCGATGGTCGTCGGCAGCGCCAGGGTGTACTCGCCGTCCTCCAGCGCCAGCGGCATCACGAAGCGCAGCGTCACGAGGATGGTCTCCCCGGGCATCACGTTCGCGACGGTCTGGGTGAACACGTTGGGCCGCTCCTCCTCGGTGAGCGCCGCGTGGCGCCCCTCGTCCCGCGCTGCCTCGTACACCTGCTCGGCGCGCTCCCGCTCCATGACCTGGCCCTCGATGAGCCGGGTCCCGACGACCATGGCGACCCGGTCCACCGCGGCGTCGTGGGGAAGCGGAAAGCGGTAGACGCCCTCCAGGGGCGCCGTGAACGGGTTCTCCCAGGTCTGTGTGACGGCGATGCGGGCCCACCCGCTGAGGATCTCGCCTGCGACCTCGGTCCTCGCCAGCGTGAACGCCGCCTCGGCGCCGTCCGCCGTGCGGCCGACCAGGGCCGGGCGCTCCCCGGAGGTCGCCGGGCCGCTCACCGCCAGGGCCGCGATCAGGGTCGCCGCCAGGATGCTCCACCGTATCCATGCGTTCATGGCTGCCTCCTTCGTGTGTTGTCCTCGCCGACCAGGCATAGCAAGGAGGGCGCCAGCTTGACGTGCGGGCGGATGCGGCTTGGCTTTCGGTGACTTGCGGCGCTCCGGCGGGCGGCGGGCCGCCCTTGTGTGTCAAGGGTGACACGCAGTTGTGGCACCGGCGGCTCAGGAGTACCGTAGAGGTCGACACCGCAACGCTTCTCACAAGGAAGGTCCCCCATGCAGCGACGAGCCCTCCCCATCGCCGCAGCTCTGCTCCTCGTGGTCTCCTGTGGCGACGACGGGACGACCACCGGGCCCGGCGACGCGGGCGATGCCAGCGCCGTGGACGGGATCTCTCCCCCAGCGGACATCGGCGGCCTGGACGGGACGGGCACCATCGACGGCGGCACGGACGGCTCGGGCGGACCCGGAGGGACAGACGGAGCTCCGCCGAGTGACGTCGTACCCGGCGGCTTCGGGGCCCCCTGCACGGCGAACGCGGACTGCCTGAGCGGCTACTGCGTGGAGGGACCCGAGGGATACATCTGCACCGAGGAGTGTGCCGAGACCTGCGACCCGGGCTTCGACTGCAAGGGCGTCGTCCAGGGGCCCGACATCATCTTCCTGTGCGTCCCTGTCGTGAAGAAGGTCTGCACGCCCTGCACCAAGGACTTCCACTGCAACGAGGGCGCCTGCCTCGAGATCGACGGCCAGCGGCGCTGCTCCTACGCCTGCGCGGGCGACGGCGACTGCCCGGCGAGCTACGTCTGCACCAAGGACGCGACGGGCGAGCACGAGGGCGCCTTCTGCCAGCCGGTGACGGGGACCTGCGAGTGCACGGAGCCGCTGGAGGGCACGCAGCGCACCTGCCTCCTGACCACGGACGCGGGGACGTGCTACGGCGTCGAGTCCTGCGACCCGGCCGTGGGCTGGGTCGGGTGTACGGCGGCGACCCCGGAGGCCGAGCTCTGCAACGGCAAGGACGACGACTGCAACGGCCTGGTCGACGACGGCATCGCCGACGGCGCCGCCTGCGTCAACGAGGTCGTGGGGGTCGGGACCTGTCCGGGCCAGACCGTGTGCCTCGGCCCGCTGGGCCTCGTGTGCCAGGGCCCGGTCCCGGCCATCGAAGCCTGCGACGGCAAAGACAACGACTGCGATGGCGCCACGGACGAGGACTTCAAGGGCGACGACGGCGAGTTCTCCACGGACGCCCACTGCGGAGCGTGCAACAACGACTGCGCCACGGCCATCGCCAACGGGACGGGCACGTGCGATCCCGACGACCTCCAGTGCGTGGTCGCGAGCTGCGCGCCGGGCTTCGTGCAGGTCGGGCCCTACGCCTGCGCCGCGACGGTTGAGCTGCCCTGCAAGCCGTGCACGACCGACGAGGACTGCCTTGGCAGCGCCTGCGTGCCGTTCGACGGCGCCAGCTACTGCCTGGTCGCCTGCCAGGGTGAGGACAAGACGTGCCCCCAGGGCTACTCCTGCGGCGACCCCGGCAGCGGCGAGGCGTGCCTGCCCGCCAACGGCACCTGCACCTGCAACGTGCTGACCGCCGGCAAGAAGCAGGTCTGTTACGCGAGCAGCGACCTGGGCTCCTGCGTGGGCCTCGAGACGTGCGACCCGGCGACCGGGTGGCAGGGCTGCGACGCCCCGCTCCCGGCAACCGAGATCTGCAACGGCGTCGACGACGACTGCGACGGGCTGGTCGACGAGGACCTGACTCTGGCGCAGGGGTGCACGAACGACGTGGCCGGCGTCGGCTCCTGCCCGGGGACCCCCGTGTGCCTGGGGCCGCTCGGGTGGACCTGCCAGGGCCCGAAGCCGGAGCCCGAGGCGTGTGACTTCAAGGACAACGACTGCGACGGGCTCACCGACGAGGACTTCCGCGACGGCGCCGGCTTCTGGACCCTGGAGGGGCACTGCGGCACGTGCGGGAACGACTGCGCGACCAAGATAGAGAACGGCGTCGGGAAGTGCGGCGGATCGCCCGAGGTGCCGGCGTGTGTCGTCGCCTCGTGCAATTCCGACTACGTCAAGCTCAACGACTTCCAGTGCGGGCTGCCTCCCAACGTCTCCTGCGTGCCATGCACGAGCGACTCGGGATGCTTCGGGGGCTCCTGCGTCACCCTGGATGGGCAGCAGGTCTGCGTGAGCCCGTGCGGCAAGACAGGGAAGAGCTGCCCGAGCGGCCACACCTGCCAGGAGATCGGCGGCGCCGAGCGGTGCGTGCCGGTCACCGGGTCGTGCACCTGCACCCCGGACGTCGCCGGCGAGACCCGGGGCTGCAAGGCGAGCAACGCGTTCGGGTCCTGCTTCGGGCAGCAGACCTGCGACGCCGCCATGGGATGGACCCCCTGCTCGGCGTCTCCGCCCGAGCCCGAGATCTGCAACGGCAAGGACGACGACTGCGACGGCGCCATCGACGACGGGGTCATCCCCCCCGCGGAGCCGTGCGAGGAGAGCAACGCCTCGGGCACCTGCACCGGCATCTGGTACTGCGCGTTCTCTGGTGGGGTCGCGGACTGGACGTGCAGCGCTTCGACGCCCGCCGCCGACGTCTGCGACTACCTGGACAACGACTGCGACGGGCTCACGGACGAGGACTTCGTCGACCCGGTGAGCAAGGCCTATGTGAACGACGCGCACTGCGGGGCGTGTGGCGTCTCCTGCGCCGGCGCCATCCCCAACGCGACGGCGGCCTGCGCGCTGGCCGGCGGCACCCCCCGCTGCGAGGTCCAGAGCTGCAAGGCCGGCTACTACAAGGCGGGCCCGCTGACCTGCCTGCCGGTGGCCGACTCCTTGTGTCAGCCCTGCCAGACGGACGCCAACTGCCCGACCCCGGGGGACGTGTGCTTGACGCTGGACGGCGGCGGCTTCTGCGGCCGCGACTGCGGCGCGGGCAACCTGCACGGCACGCCGGAGGGCCAGTGCCCGGCCTCCTACGCCTGCATCCAGGGCGGGGGCGTCAAGCAGTGCCAGCCGCTGAGCGGCTCGTGCACCTGCCTGCCCGGGGACGGCGGCAAGACCCGCACCTGCCTCCAGACCAACGGCTTCGGCACGTGCTTCGGCTCGCAGGCGTGCAACCCCGCGGTGGGTTGGGGCGCCTGCTCGGCGCAGGTCCCCGCGGCGGAGGTCTGCAACGGCACGGACGACGACTGCAACCAGGTGGTGGACGACGTCGCGGGCAGAGGCGCGGCGTGTACCAACGCCAACGCCTTCGGCACGTGCGCCGGCACCATGGACTGCGTGGCCGGCAGCGCGGCCCTGGTGTGTGCGGGCCCAACTCCTGCGGCAGAGACGTGCAACGGCAAGGACGACGACTGCGACGGCCAGGTGGACGAGGGCTTCCCGGACCTCTACCAGTCCTGCTCCGCGGGCAAGGGCGCGTGCCAGCGCTACGGCTTCTTCGAGTGCACGGCCAACGGAGCCGGGACCGTGTGCAACGCCGTGGAGGGGCCGACTGCGCCTGAGAAGTGCAACGGGATCGACGACGACTGCGATGGGCTGACCGACGAGACCTTTGCGACCCTGGGCACGGTCTGCACGGCCGGCGAGGGCGCCTGCAAGGCCGCGGGCATCGTGATCTGCACGGCGGACGGCGCCGGGACCCAGTGCTCGGCGACCCAGGGGACTGGGGGAACGGAGGTCTGCAACGGCATCGACGACGACTGCGACGGCCAGACAGACGAGGGCCTGACGGCCCCGGCCTGCGCGAACCAGAAGGGCGTGTGCGCAGGCTCCAAGCAGACCTGCGGCGGCCTGGAGGGGTGGCGAGCGTGTACCGGCCCGGAGTATGGCGCCAAGTACGAGCCGACGGAGCTGACGTGCGACGGCCTGGACAACAACTGCGACGGGACCGCCGACAACGGCCTCCCGCCGCACCCGTGCCCGAACCAGGTGGGGGTGTGCGCCGGCTCCTTTGCCACGTGCGGCGGCGCTGCCGGCTGGGCGACCTGCGGCGCGACCCAGTACGGGGCGGCCTGGCAGTCGAGCGAGACCACCTGCGACAGCCTGGACAACGACTGCGACGGCGCAACGGACGAGGGCTACAAGAACCCCGGGACGGGCAAGTACGACAGCAACACGGCGTGCGGGAGCTGCTTCACCAACTGCACGACCATCTTCGCCAAGCCCAACGCCTACGGGGTCTGCAACGCGACGGGCGCCCCCACGTGCAAGATGCTCTGCTGCGCCCCGGGCGTGTCCGGGTGCAGCGTGTCCAACCCATGGTTCGACCTCAACCTGGTGCCGGACGACGGCTGCGAGTTCCAGCTCGACCCGGCGGCCATCTACGTCTCCGTGGACGACACCAACGCCGACAACAACGCCGGGTGCGGGCGAGGCCCCGTCGGGACAGGCGCCAACAACCGGCCGTGCAAGGCCATCGCGACGGGCATCAACGAGGCGGTGGCGGCCGGGCGCACGAAGGTGCTCGTGGCGGACGGCCTCTACCAGGAGACGGTGACCGTGGCGAACGGCGTGAGCCTGCTCGGCGGCTACCGCGCCGACAACTGGGAGCGCCACCTGTCGACGACGCTGACCACGGTGCGCGGCACCGGGGGGAGCGGCATCCACAAGATGACCATCATCGTGGGTGCGCTGACCAAGGCCACGACCATCGAGGGCTTCACCATCGAGGGCCAGGCCAACACCCAGGTCGGGGGCAACAGCTACGGCATCTACGTCTCCAGCGCCACCAGCTTCCTGACCATCACGAGCAACCTGATCCTGGGAGGCTCAGGTGGGCCCGGGGCGGACCAGACCGCCGGCGCCGCTGGGGTGCTCGGGGTCGACGGCAAGGGCCGCAACTCCGCGGGGGTGGTCGCGTCCACGTATGACGCGTTCATCGCCACCGGGTCCGGCTACTGCAACGCGAGCAACAATCGGCAGCACGCCAACGGGGGTGTGCGGAGCTGCGGCGCCGACAACGTCAACGGGGGCAATGGCGGAGGCAACCACTGCGAGCCGGACCCGAACGGGGGCGAGGGCAGCAGCACCGACGGCTTCGCGGGGCAGCCCGGCGACGGGGCCCTCGGCGGCGCGGCGGGGCCCGGCGGCGACGCGGGCAACGACGGCCGCATCGAGGGGTCGCTGTGCTACCTGCCCAACCAGACCATGACGGGGCTCCCCGGAATCAACGGCAAGCCCGGGGTCAACGGTGCAGCGGGTGGCGCATGCAGCGCCGCGGGAGGATCGGTCTCGGGCGGTCACTGGGCCCCTGCGACGGCGACCGCGGGATCGGCCGGTGGACCCGGCGGAGGCGGTGGCGGAGGCGGCGCGGGCGGTGGCGGGTACTGCTGGTCCTGCGCAGAGAACAAGGATCGCCTGGGCGCACACGGCGGAGGCGGCGGCTCAGGCGGCTGCGGCGGCGCCACGGGGGCTCCCGGCGGCGGCGCGGGGGGCGCCTTCGGCATCTTCGTGGTGGGCACCCAGGCCCCGGCCGTGTCGAAGAACACGATCCTGCGCGGGGCCGGCGGCAAGGGCGGCAACGGCGGCAACGGCGGCGTCGGCGGCAAGGGTGGCAACGGCGGGGACGGGGGGACGTGCCCCGGCAACTGCTTCTGCTTCAGCGACGCGGGCAAGGGCGGCGAGGGCGGCAGCGGCGGCCACGGCGGTGGCGGTGGCGGTGGCTGCGGAGGCGTGAGCTTCGGCATCTACACGTCGGGCATCGGGTCTCCCGGGTGGTGCGCCGCTGCAAGCGGAAACACCGTGTCGGGTGGGCTGGCGGGCCCTGGCGGCCTCGGTGGCTTGTCACTGGGCAACAGCGGCCCCAACGGGGCGACCGGCTCGCTCGGGACGTGCAGCTTCAACTGAGCCAGAGGTGGCTTCTGGCTTGACGCTACGCGCGCCGGAGCCCTACCATGCGCGGGTGCCGACGACTCGCCGTAAGGTGATCCCTGCGCACCAGGCTCTGAACTTCCCGGGGGCGCCGAGGTAGCGGCCACTATGGGCACCATCGCACTCCTCCACGCGCTCCTCCTTGCCCTTACTGGCGACCCGCCACAGGTCGACGCACATCAGACGGCCCAGATCGCGCTCCAGGTCCCGTGGGGGTCCGGCGGCGCGATGATCGCCTTGCGGGATGGCAACGAGTCGAGCCCCGAGGGGCCCATGAGCTTCGCGGTCGCCTCGACTGGCGACGTCTACGTGCTGGATCAGGTCAGCTCGCGGGTCGTCCACTTCCGCCCGGACGGCAGCGTCGTCGGCGAGATCTCGCTCCCCGGAGACACCTTCCAGGACGTCGAGATCGCCCCGGACGGGCGCCTCCTGGTCCTCGACCGGCTCGTGCGGCAGAGCGTGCTCATCGCAGACGAGGCGACGGGCGCCTCCCGCGAGGTGCCGATCCTCGGCGAGCACATTCCCGAGGGTGGCGCGGTCACTGCGCTGCTTGCGCGGGCTGACGGCGTCTGGCTCGAGGTGGAGCACCGCATGTCGGTTCGCGTCCTCGATGACCGCCTCGACCCGTGCGAGCGCACGGCGGTTCCCGGTCGCCCGTCGGCGGTAGCCGGTCGCAGCCTCGTCGCGGCCCTGGACGGGGCGGGCGGCGCTCTGGTGGAATGGGTCTCGCGGGAGGGCGCGGTGCTCCAGCGCCTCCCGATCACGGCGGAGGGCCCCATCGCCCGCATCGCGTGGCTGGAGGACGACGCTCGCGGCTCCCTGATGATCGCGCTCCACGTCATGCGCTTCGACGAGGGCGGCGTCGAGGTCGTGGCGGAGCACACGGAGATCCACACCTTCTCGGCCATCGGCGAGCGCGGCCCGGTGGCCCGGTCCCCTCATGTACTCACGGAGTACGAGCAGGTCCGGGAGCTGGACCTGGGCGGCGACGGCGGCCTCTACCAGCTCGCGATCCTCCCGCACGGACCGCAGGTCCTGCGCTTCGGCCGCCTGGGAGGGGCGCGATGAGCGGGTTGCGCCTGGCCGTCACCACGTTCGCCGCGCTGCTCGCAGCAGACGCGATCGCGCTGCCCACCATGTCGCGGGACGAGATCATCTGCCGCGCCAAGTCGGGCGTCGGGTTCTCCTACTATTGGGGGGGCGGCTGCTGGTGCTCCAACGGCTGCTCTCCCAACTTCTCGTGCAGCAAGGGGAGTTGCTCGGGGAACTGCCCGAGCTGCAACCACTCGGGCAGCTACGGCGCAGACTGCTCCGGCTTCACCACCAAGGTGTGGCAGGTCCCGAACGCCATCTCCACCTCCACCTGCGGCCACGGGCCCTACGTGGCGGCCTCGTACACCAAGAGCGCGACCTACTGGGACAAGATCTCCCGCTCGTCCATGCTCAAGGGCGACGCACTGGCCAGCAGCACCCACGTCCTGATCTACGAGTCGGGCGACCCGTGGGGGAGCCACTGGGCCTACGAGTGCAAGGGGTGCAGCTACGGCTGCGTGCACAACGTGCGCACGGCGGGCAGCAGCTACTCCGCTGCGCGCCGGCACAACCTGGGCGGCGGGGGCGGCGGTGGGGAGTGCAACCCGGGCCAGGTCCAGTCCCAGGCGTGCGGGCAGTGCGGCGCCAAGACCCGCACCTGCACGTCGGGCAGCACCTGGGGCGCCTGGACGGGGTGCAACGGCCAGGGCCCCTGCGCCCCGGGCGCCACGCAGAACCAAGGCTGCGGCGCGTGCGGCCACCAGAGCCGGACCTGCACGGCCGCCTGCCAGTGGGGCGGCTGGAGCGGGTGTGCGGCGCAGGGCGAGTGCGTGGCCGGCGCCACGCAGCAGCAGGGCTGCGGCAACTGCGGCCACCAGACGCGCACCTGCGGTGGAGGGTGTAGCTGGGGCGGCTGGAGCGGGTGCATGGGCGAGGGCCCCTGCGCTCCCGGTGCGTCGCAGACCGAGGCTTGCGGTGACTGCGGCCTCCACGGCCGGTCCTGCGGCGGCGACTGCCAGTGGGCGGGCTGGTCGGCCTGCGAGGGTCCAGACCCGGAGGGCGGCACCCTCGTGTGCGACACCCAGGAGCTGGGCGTGTGCAGAGATGGGCGCGTGCGGTGCGTGGCGGGGTGGAAGACCTGCGTGCGCCTGGTGGACCCGAGCGACGAGCTCTGCGACGACCTGGACAACGACTGCGACGGGCCTCTGGACGAGGCGGAGCCGAAGGTGCTCGGGGACCCACCGCCAGCGTGGGCGGCCGACGTGCTCGACGTGTCCCACCCGAAGATGCTGGCGCCCGGTGCGGCAGGCACCGCCTGGGTCGTGGCCCGCAACATGGGCACGTCCACGTGGAAGAAGGGCGCGGTGTGGCTCGGGGCCACCGGGGCCGGTCCCGGCGAGCCGAGCCCGCTTGCGCCGCCGGGCCAGTGGCCTGCCTGGAACGTGGCGGCCGTCACGGGCGCGGACATACCACCCGGTGAGATCGCGCGCCTCGAGTTCCCGGTCGCCGTGAGCCTCAAGGCGACGGGCGTCGTCTCCGCACGCCTGACGCTGCTGGGCGCGGGCGGTGACGCCATGCGGTGCCCGCACCCGAGCATCGACGTGGAGATTCTGGTCGTCCCCGAGGCCCTCCAGCCCTTCGCGGGGGCGCTGGCGCCAGAGCAGGGAGGTCCATCCGGCGAGGAGCTGCCAGCCCCCGCGACGGATCAGAGCCCAGCCGCGCCTGCTCCCACGCCGTCGGAGCAATCCACGGCGGCCCAAGCCGCCAAGCCCTCTCCCGACGCTGCCGGGTGTGGCTCCCGCGCCGTCGAGCCAGGCCTTGTCCTCGCGCTCCTCCTGGCTCTTGGCTGGGCGACGCGCCGCACGGGGGGCAGCCGCAGTGCGTGACACCAAGCTCTCCTCTCCGAGAGGCGCCGCAGACATGAATGTGTTTCGAGTCGCGATGACGCTCGCTGGGGTCGTGGCCTGCGCGGCTTGCACGTCGCCCGCCTCCACCACCGCCAATGAACCCGAGACGGTCTCGGGCGCTGATGCAGCGCCAACCGGGGACGCCGTCGGCGTGGCCACCACGGATGCAGCGAACCCGGCCGTCCCACTGGCGGTGACCGCGGTGACTCCGTCATCAGGGCGCCCCTCCGGTGGCGAGCTCGTCATCGTGAGCGGCGCGGGCTTCGCCGCTGGCGCCAACGTGCGCTTCGGCGGGGTCGAGGCGCCAGGGCTCGAGGTGATCGACCCGACGTCGCTGCGGGTCCTGACTCCGCCGCTACCGGCGGGGGCGCACGACGTGGAGGTGGTCGTCCCGGGGGGCCAGAGCGCCGTCCTCGAGGGCAGCTTCCACGTGGGCGGTCTCTCTCTGGCCTACGGTGAGGTGCCGAGCTACGCGTTCCCTGGCCTGAAGGAGAAGGACTCCCAGGCGGCGGTCGCCCATGACTGGGACGGGGACGGCGACCAGGACCTGGTCATCGTCGCCGACGGGCTGCCCGTCCTGCTTCGCAACGACGGCAACGGCAACTTCACGCTCCCCGCGGTCCCCCCTCCCCCCATCGACGCGGACGCCGGCTCCACCGACGGCGACGCTGACGGGGGCACCAGTGATGGGGAGACAGCGGAGGACGCAGGCCCGCTCCCGCCCGTGGAGGAGCCGCCGCCGCCCGCCCGCGCGGCCGTCGCCTTGGACCTGAACGCGGACGGCTGCCTGGACCTGGTGGTGACGCACGAGGACCGATGGCGCTCCTACGCGGGCAACTGCGCCGGCGACCTCGTCGCGGCGGACTCGCTGCTCCCCGACGACCCGGGGAACCTGGGCGTCATCCTGGCCGGGGATGTGAACGGTGATGGCGTGCTCGATCTGCTGGTGGCGGACCGGGACGCTGGGTCTGGCACCTCCAACCGCCTGTACCTGGGCGCCGCGAAGACCGGCGTCTACGTGCGCGCCGACGCCACCTGGATGCCCCCTCACGCGGAGGCCACCACTGCGCTCGCGCTCGCCGACGTCAACGGGGACGGCCTCCCCGACCTGATCGCCGGCAACCTGACCAGTGACGACGGCCTCACCCTGCGCCTGCTCCTCCAGTCCGGGGGCCGCTTCGTGGATTCTCCCGACGGGATGCTTCCCAACGGAGATGGCCCTGTGACCGCCTTGGCCGCAGCAGACGTGGACGCCGACGGCGACGTGGACCTGGTCGTCATCCGGCCAGGAGCTCAGGATCGGCTCCTGCGCAACGACGGCCAGGGCTTCTTCTTCGACGACACGCTCGCCAGCATGCCGGTGGACGTGTCCGATGGGGTCCACGTGGTGGTCCGCGATCTCGACATGGATGGCGACCCGGACATGCTCATCGCCAACGACATGCAGCAGGATCGGCTCTACCTGTCGGCGAGCACGGGCAAGCTCCAGGACCACACGCCGCTCCTGCCCCTGTTGCTGGACCCCACCCGCGCCATCGTCCCCTTCGACGCGGACGGCGACGGGGACCTGGACCTCCTGTTCCTGGAGGGGCCGGGCGTGCCAAACCGCTTGATCCTGTGCGTCGAGGAGGGGAAGCCATGATCGGGTGGAATCGAACGCTGTGGGCGGCCCTCCTCGCGGTGCTCCTCGGCGGCTGCGCGACAGACGAGGTGGGGTCGACTGCGGATGTGACCACGGTAGATGATGGGGCTCCCTGGGCGGGGCCCGACGGCACGGTGGCGAAGGAGGACACTGCGGCGCCATCGCTGGCGCTGACCACGGTGACCCCAAACCAGGGCTCAGTACTCGGGGGCGAGGCGGTCACCCTCGTTGGAACGGGCTTCGCCGCGGGGCTCCACGTGCGGTTCGGCGCCGTGGAGGCCGCCGTCACGGCCGTGACCCCTACGACGGCGACGGCGGTGACTCCCCCATCACCCGCGGGGCTCCTGGACGTCACCGTGGCGCTGGGCGACGCGGAGGCGACGCTCCCGGGCGCATTTCGCTTCGTCCCGCTCACGGTGCAGCTCGTCGACATGACCCCCACGGCCCTCGCCGGCCTGCCGCCGGTGGACGGGACGGACGCCGTGGCCGCCGACGTGGACGGCGACGGGGACATGGACCTGATCCAAGCCGTGCAGCTCTCTCGAGTTCGAATGCTGATCAACGACGGCGCGGCCACCTTCACCGACCAGAGCGGGTCCCGCATCCCGCCCACGGAGGGCGACGATCCCGTCGCGCTGGTGGCGGCGGATCTGGACGGCGACGGGGCCGTCGACCTGTACGTCGCAAACCGGGCGGGCCCCCACCGGCTGCTGCGCAACGCCGGCGGTGGCTTCTTCGTGGACGTGGCGCCCGCGTGGAGCGCCCCGATGGTCCCCGGCGTGACCGGGGTCGTCGCCGCCGACCTGAACGGCGACGGGAAGCTGGACCTCGCACTCTCCGGTGACGGCGAGCACGGCAACCGGATCCTGCGCAACGCGGGTGGCACCTTCCAGGACCTGGGCACGACCGCCCTGCCCTTCGGCGATCTCCCCGGCGCGGGCGTCGCCGTCGCCGACGTAGAGGGCGATGGCGACGTGGACCTGCTCATCCTGGGGGACCAGGCGCCCACGCGCCTGTATCTGAACGACGGGAGCGGCACCTTCAAGTTGTCTCCCCCCAACGGCGTACCGGCGGGGGAGACCCCCGGGGCCCGGGCCGCGGCGCTCGTGGATCTGGACGGCGACGGGCGCCCCGACGCCTACGTGGCGACGGGCGCCAACGACGCGCTGTGGCGAAACGACGGAGGCGGGCGCTTCTTCGACCTCAGCGACGTGCTGCTCCCCCCCCTGCCCGGCGACGGGGTCCGGGTGGCCGCGGCGGATCTCGATCTGGACGGCTCCGCGGACGTGCTGGTCGCCAACCGTGACAGCGGGCCCCGGCTCCTGCGCAACGACGGCACGGGCCGCCTGTACGACTACTCGGCGAAGCTCCCCGCCTCCCTGGGCGAAGGGGCGTGCCTCGGCATCGTCGCGTCCGACCTGGACGGCGACGGGGACCTGGACCTGTTCATCAGCCGGCAGGGGGCGCCGTCGGCGGTGCTCCTGCTCAAGACCACGACCCCAGACGAGGACGCGGACGGCGACGGGGTCCTCGACGCGGCGGACAACTGCCCGAAGGTGTTCAACCCCAACCAGAAGGACACAGGACCGGCGACCATCGCCGTGTCCCTGGAGTCGGCGAGCAGCACGAGCGAAGAGGTCTGGATCGACGGCGAGCTGGTCCTGACCGGCGGGGCGCTCCAGAGGGGCGTCGTCGAGCGCGCCTTGGCCCCGGGAGTCCACGTGATCGCCAAGAAGGTCGCGGGCGCGGGTCCCGAGCAGGCGGCCGGCACCATCGCGAGTCTGCGGGCTGGTGACGCGGTGATTCTGCGCACGGGGGCCGCCAGCGCGTGGCGCGCCACGGCCACGGAGCCCGTGGACGCGACATGGCTCGCGCCGGGCTACGACGCCACAGAGTGGGCGCCCCTCTCCTGGGTGGCGTCCGCTGGCGATCCGCCCTTCGACACACTGGAGGGCTGGACGGACACGGCGGCCGCCTGGGTCTGGCCCACCGGGGAGGGCGCGACGTGGTGGCTGCGCGCCGAGGTGGAGGTCCCGTCCGGCGCCGACGGCGTCGGAGACGCCTGCGACAACTGCATCGGCCTGTGGAACCCCGACCAGGCCGACCAGGACGGCGACGGCATCGGCGACGCCTGCGACAACTGCCCCTTGGCGTCGAATGCGAGCCAGGCAGACAAGGACGGCGACGGCATCGGCGACGCCTGCGACAACTGCGCCGAGGCACCGAACCCGGAGCAGGAGGATGACGGGGAGCAGTCGGTGGTCATCGTGGTGGAGTCCACGACCGACGACGACGAGGTGGTGTGGATCGACGGCGAGGTGGTCATCCAGAACGCGAGCTGGGCGCAGCGGAGCGTCGCGGAGCGAACGCTGGCGCCCGGCCCCCACGTCATCGCCAAGCGCATCGTGGACGGAGGCGGCGACAAGGGCACCCTCCTCTCGCTCGCGCGCAAGGGAGGCGACGTCCTGCTGCGGACGGACTCCTCGGCCACCTGGCAGTCGACGGAGGTCGAGCCTCCTGCTGGGTGGGAGGTCCCCGGCTTCGACACCTCGGCCTGGAGCACGACGTCGCCGGTGGCGCCCTATGGGGAGGCCCCCTGGGGCCCGGTCGAGGGGTGGCTCGACGTCTTTGCCTCGTGGATCTGGCCGTCGTCGGGCACCCAGGGCCCCGCGTGGATCCGAGCGGAGCTCTCCATCCCCGCGACCGGCGCCGACGGCGTGGGCGACATATGCGACAACTGCCCGACCGTCATCAACGGCAACCAGGCCGACCAGGACGAGGACGGCGTGGGCGACGCCTGCGACAACTGCCCGACGACGCCCAACCTCGGCCAGGAGGACGCGGACGGTGACGGCGTGGGAGACGCGTGCGAGCCCGTGGAGCCGCCCCCTTGACGCCGGGGGGCGTGGGCGCACCTTGGCGGAACCTGGTCGTCTCACCCGCTCCGGGGAATTCCGCGCCGGCCCAAGGCTCGCAGGGGCACGAGGTGGGCGAGGTCGCCCCGGACGCGCTCTGCGCAGCGGCGCTCCTGGTCGCTGGGCGGTGCATCGGGCGGCACGAGGTCCGCGTCCGCCTCAGGCCCGTACAGGTGTCGCCTGAGGGCCCGCGCCTTCCACTGCTCGCCCGGTGACGCGTCCCCGGGCTCGAGCGCCCGCGCCAGCGCGTCACGCAGGTCGTCGTCCCACTCCTCCGGGGGAAGGCCGGCGCAGATGGCGGCCGCCAGCGATTGGAGGAGCGCCTGCTCGTCGCGGAGCCCCGCTTCGACCGCGGCTCGACTCGGATCAATCAGCGATGTCCCAGGCATCCCGGAGCGCCTCCCGTGTCGTGGGTCCCACGGCCAGCTCGTCGATGACCGTCGCAGGGTCCGCCCCGTGGAACCGCACGAGCGCCGCCAGGAGCGCGTCGGCGAAGCCCATCACGGCCGAGCGGTCCCCGTGCCACGCCTGGAGCTGGTTGAAGCGGCGCACGAGCCCGTCCACCTCGGTGACCGCTGCCAGGAGGGGGAGATCCTGTCTGTCCTTGTCGCGGTCCGCCGCGAGCTTCAGCAGGAAGAGGTCCTCGACCCGCAACACCCGCACGACGTACTCGCCCCTCAACGTTCGGACGCGCTCCACCTCCGGAGAGTCCGCGATGTCCCGCACGAGGATGGCCCCCCACAGGTTCTCGCCGGGCGTCACGTCGAGCTTGAACGAGGGCCCCAGGCGGGCCGCCACCTCCTGCTCGACGGCGCGCACCGCCTCGTCTGGAACCCGTGACGTGTAGAGGTCGACGTCCAGGGACTGCGCCCGCAGGCCGTGGGCCGCCATGGCGGTGCCGCCGACCAGCACGATGGGCGTGCCGAGCGGCTCGCCACGCTCCTCTGCCACGTGCACGAGCCGCCGCACGATCACCAGCGCCTGATCAAGGTCGATGAGCTGCTGCTCCGAAGCGTCGCCTCCCATGGGCGCATCTTGCGAGCCCCGCGGTCACCGGGTCAAGCCGAGTCTCTTCGGCCCGTGGCAGAGGCAGCCGTTCGCACGGGCGCCGTTGGCGTTCGAGAACCATGCGCCCAGAGGGTGGCTGCCCACGCCTGCATTCTCGCCAGGGCTGGCGGCGGGGCGCACCCGCGCCTCGCTGCCCGGTCCGCGCTGGAGGCTGCAACCCGCGGCGCGGCACCGGTCGCCGCACCCGGGGCTCGCCGACCCGGGCGCCACCCGCTCCTGACCGTTGCGAGCTTCCGCGGCGCCGCACCTGCGCATCACCGAGGTGCTGCAGCACCAGCCCCGGATCGATCACGCGCCCGGCTCGAAGGGCTCGAACGGAGCGCCATCGGGCACCCAGCCCTCCTTCCGGCAGCAGCGCTGCACCCCGACCGTGAAGACGCGACACCAGCGCGTGCCCTGAGGAACCCAGACCGGGACCACGCGCACCACGACACGCAGCGGGGGCACGCCGCTCGGAGCCGGGAGCGCTGACAGGCCAGGCTACGGCGCGACGAGCTCCACAGCCTCGGCGGCCGTGCCTGCGGCGCCTGCCCCTCCGGGTCCAGCGCCACCTGCGCCCCCCGTGCCGAGCGTGATGCTCGCCCCCGAGAGGTCGGGCGCGGCGCCCACGTAGGCAACCCCGATGGAGGGACCGCCGGGGCCGCCACCGCCCCAGCCGCCGATGCCACCGTTGCCGCCGTCGCCGCCCTTGCACGCGCCGGGGACGCCGGCGCCGCCCGAGGCGCCCCCACTGCCACCCCAGCCGCCGACGCCGCCGAACTGCCCCTCACCGCCCGGGCCGCCCGCGCCGCCCGCCCCGGTCACGATCTCCACATCCTCCAAGATCACGACCGACGAGATGCTCAAGAGGCCGATGCTCGCACCGCCCCCGTGGCCACCGAGCCCTCCCGCCCCGCCGCACCCGCCGGCGCCGCCGCCACCGCCGCTCGCACCGTAGCAGTCCGCCTTCCCGTGGGCCGCCCCGCCCCCGCCGCCGCCCTGGCCTGGCTGGCCCACGCCCCCGGGGAGCCCCGCGGCAACCGCATAGCCGTCCGCGGTGACGCTCCCGAGCCCGGTCCCGCCCAGCCCATCGACCCCGGGGCCGCCGATCGCGCCGTTGAGCCCGGCCAGACAGCCGCCGCTGCCCTGGAGGTACGGGATCCCCCCGAGGCCGAACCCGTCGAGGATGAAGGGGAGCCCGTCCGTGCCCGCGGTGCTCTGCACCTCCTGCCCCGTGCCGCCGGTGCCCCCGATGGAGGTCGGGCAGCCCGGGTTGACGCCGCCTGGACCGCCGAGGTTTCCGGCCGCGCCGCCGAAGCAGGCCGCGGCTCCGGGGTACCCCGCGATGCTCGGATCCGACGGGTCCGTGGGCCCGACTGGCTCGTCTGGCGTCTCACCGGTGCCGCCCGGCTGCGCCGACCCGGCGACGAGCTTCACGCGGATGAGGTGCACCTCGGCATCGACGGCGACCACACTGATCGACGACCCGTCGGTCACCTCCGCGTTGGCGGCGGAGACCTCGAAGTCCGCGAGCGTGACCCCGCCCGGGTCGCCAGCGACGAACCGCAGCGGGATCTGGTCGTTGCCCGCGCGCAGGAGGGTCTTGGCGCCGGCCGTCCAGGTCCAGCCGGTCTCGCAGTCGAGGCCCCCATAGACGGTCGTGCCTCCGGGGAGCGTGACGGTCTCCTCGAAGGTCAGCGCGCACGCATAGATGGGCTTGCCCGCGGCAAGCTGGACGGCCTCCGCGAGGGTCCCGACGGGGTCGGTCGGCGTCCCCGCGGCCCCCTGCGGAGCGCCCGGTGTCGCGAAGACCCCGCAGCTCGCGGGGACCGCTCCGACCGCCTCGCTCGGAACGCAGCCTGGCGCCAGCCCCGCGTCGTCGGCGACGCCTCCGTCTCCGGCGTCAGCCCCAGCACCGTCCGACGCGTCGTCGGCCCCTGCCACGTCGGAACTGGCCGAGTCGCTCGACCCGGCGTCACCCGGCGCCGAAGCGTCGGCGCCCGAGTCGGCGGTGGAGGCAGCGTCTCCAGGCGCGGCGCTGTCGAGAGCCTCCACCCCATCGGCCCCATCGGTGGCGCCGGGGGTGTCGGACGCATCGGACGGCAGCGACACCGTCGCGTCATCGTCAGGGCAGCCGGCGGTCACGAGGACGGAGAGCGCGGCGGCTCCCCAGCTTCGGCGGAGAGCGACACGGTCCATGGGAGCCTCCTGGACGCGGGCGACGCTCGCAGCGCCGTCACTTGGGGTCAATGCGTGGGTCGGATACTAGACCCGCGAGCTCCAGGGGACAAGAGCCGGAGAGAGCCATCCTCCTGGGCGACGGCCGGCACGGTGGTCGGTAGGGCGCCATCGAGCACACCCCGAGGCGCGGGCGCCTGCGATGCGCAGGGCGATGCGCGCGCCCGGAGTGCCGCCCCCACGAATCAGATCTCGTAGACCCAGCCTGCCATGGACGGGTCCTTCTCGGCGCGCCGCGGGCAGGCCGGGCACAGGTCGTCTCCCAGCAGCGCGTACGCCCTGCGCACGGACTCGAGCGTGCTCGTCCAGGGCCGCGAGTGCTCGCCGAGCAGCCGGTCTCCGAGGCGGTCCGCCACGCCGACGTTCTTCAGCATGGTCTCCAGCTCGGCTCGGACTCCGCAGAGAAAGACCGTGACGCCTCGGGCCGTGAGTCGCGCCTCCGCCTCGTCGATGAGGTGCACGCACATGGCGTCGGGGTTGCGAACCCGGCGCAACCTCAGGATGAGGACGCGCGCTCGACTCCGTGCCATGTCCTCCTCGATGGCGTCCAGGTGGCGCTCCAGGTCTGGTGCTGCACCAAAGAACAGCTCGCCCTCCAGGTCCACGATGCGGACACGCGTGCAGGGTGGATCCCCCTCCCGCTTCTCGCGCACGCTGCGCTGGGCAGTCACGACCAGGTCCGTCGCCAGCACGCGGGTCGCGCGGGGCATGTAGAGGACCAGGGACGCCAAGGCCCCAATCAGGATGCAGAACTCGATGGAGATGGCCACCGCGGACACGGCCGTGACGACGACGATGCGCCGGTCGAACGTGCCTGCACGCATGTTGTAGAGGAGCGCGTGACGGTCGACCATGCGCCACCCGGCGAGCAGGAGGATGGCGGCCAGCGATGACTGGGGAATCGCCTCCGCGAGGGGCGCGAACGCGAGAATGGTGCCGGCGACGGCAGCGGCGGAGACGACGCCCGACCACTGGGACACGGCGCCCGCCTCCAGGTTGATGGACGAGCGGGTGAGCGATCCCGACCCCGGAAAGCACTGGAAGAAGCCCCCGACGAGGTTTGCCGCCGCCTCGCTCAGGCACTGCTGGCGGACGTCCAGCCGCTGCCCGCTGCGCTGCGCCAGACTCTTGGCCATGGCGAGGGCCTCGAGGAGCCCGAGCACGGCGATGGCGGTCGCGCTGCCGGCGAGGGTGGACACCAGCGACCACGACAGGTCCGGCAGCGCGAAGGACGGCAGCTCGCGGGGAATGGCACCGACGACCCGGACCCCTTGATCTGCAAGTTCGAGGGTCGACACGACCCCCGCCGCGACGATCACCGCGATCAGCAGGTCAGGGATGCGGCGCCCGATGCGCCGGGAGACCCAGCGCAGCGCGAGGACGAGCGCTATCGTCCCGAGCCCGAGCGCGACGGTCCACCCATGGGCGCCCCCCTCGGTCATGGTGCGCCAGAACCGCTCGAGGGCGTGATCCGTGCGCGCCCCCACCGCCTTGGCCCCGAGCAGGACCGGGAGCTGACCGAGGGCGAGCAGCGCTGTGGCGCCGACCGTGAACCCGGAGATCACCGCGTGAGACAGAAACCGCGTCACGTCCCCGAGCCGCAGCGCCCAGATGGCGAGCTGGATCAGCCCGACCAACGCAGCGAGCGTGATGGCCGCCGTGACCCGCTCCCCCTCGGGCACGAGCGCCAGGGCGCTCAGCACCGCGATGGAGATCGCGTTGGTCGGCCCGTTGATGAGCTGGCGCGACGAGTCGAACAGCGCGCCGACCACCGTGATCACGATGGCCCCGTAGAGCCCGTAGTGAGCAGGCAGCCCGGCCAGCAGCGCGTAGGCCATGGCCTGGGGCACGGCGAGCGCGGCGACGGTCAGGCCGGCGAGGGTGTCGGAGCCGAGGTGTCGGAGCCGGTAGCCACGCAGCGCACCAAAGGCCGGGACGTAGTCGGTCCAGCGGGGCGCCCCGGAGGCGCTCGACCCCGTCACACCCATGGCCCGCCGCCAGGTCTGCGTGCGGAGAGCCGCTGCCGGAGACAGCCCCCACGGCGGCCTCGCCCTTCTCTTGAGCAGGCCCCGGCTACACGCGTAGTGTCTCGCGAACCCACTGACACGACCCAGACCTCCGCGGTGGGGGCCCCCAAGGCGCTCTCCGGGGACATGCGGCGACGGGTAGACCAGGCGCCTCCTCCTGTCAAGCTCCGTGACTCGACCGGACACGACATTTGACCGCGGTCGTGGCATGATGCGACCGCGGGATGGTGAGGAAGGTGTGCGACCATGTCGGACCTCGACACCCAACGCCAGACCCAGGCCCTCGACACGACCATCTCGTGGGTGGAGGCGGGCGAGGGCTCCCCCGTCATCCTCCTCCATGGACTCCTCGACACCCACCGCGCGTGGCGGCGCCTCGCCCCCCGGCTCGCACCGCGGTTTCGCGTCTTGATGCCGGACCTCGCGGGGCACGGCGACTCCGGGCGCCCCGACGCTCCCTACACGCTGTCGTGGCACGCTCGGGTCCTGGTCGCCTGGATGGACGCCATCGGGGTGCCCAGGGCCCACCTCTGTGGTCACTCCTACGGTGCAGGCCTCGCCCAGTGGATGCTGCTGGAGCAGCGGGACCGGGTGGACCGGCTCGCGCTGATCGCTGCGGGGGGGCTCGGTCGCGAGGTGGCGCTCGGGATGCGCCTGGCCGCGTTCCCGCTGCTTGGCCCCCGCATCGCGCCGCTTGCCATCCGCTTCGTGGTGCCCGTCGCCCTGCGCCTCATGGCAGACAGCTACGGCCACATCGAGCCCGCAGAGATCGACCACCTCGTGCGCTGCGCACGCGCCCCGGGGACGGCCATGGCCTTTCAGCGCTCACTGGAGGCCGTCATCGACATTCGGGGGCAGACCCTCCGGACCGCCGACCGCGCCGCCGAGGTGGGGGACCTGCCGCCGACCGCGCTGTTCTGGGGCACGGAGGACCCGATCATCCCGTACCGCCACGCGCTGGACACGGTCGCCCACGCGCGAGGCGTGGCGCTGACAGGCTACGAGGGCTGTGGGCACTTCCCCCACCTGGACCGCGTCGATGAGCTGGCGCGCGATCTCACGGACTTCTTCTGCGACCCTACGCGGCCGAGCGCCCAGCTCGGTGCCTGACCGGAGGGGACGCAGCGAGACACGGCGGGACGGCGCCTACGGCAGAAGGCCCATCTCCCTGAGCAGGTGTTCCCCCCCCAAGAAGGACTCCAGGGCCCAGAGCGCGTAACGGATGTCCACGTGGATGGAGCGGTTCAGGACCCGGTCGTAGACCCAGTCCGAGGCCATGGACTCGTAGTTGCCGTCGAAGAGGAGCCCGACCAGCCTCCCCTGCGCGTCCAGGGTCGGAGAGCCGGAGTTGCCGCCCGTGGTGTCGCAGGTGGAGAGGAAGTTGACGGGAACGGTGCCGAGCCCCCGGTCGCTCCACGCGGGGGCCTTCCCCGCCGCGATGGCGGCCTCCGTCGCCTCGATGGCGCGGCGCTGGTCTGCGGGGGCGTCGAAGGGCGCCTTGCCCGTGTCCTTGGCCAGCAAGCCGCGCACGGTCGTCTGCGGGGCATACTCCACGGCCTCCTGCGGCCCATACCCCCGCACCGTGCCCCAGGTGACCCGCAGCGTGGAGTTGGCGTCGGAGTAGACCGGCCTCCCCGCCCGCTCCCGGACCGCGGCCATGGCGACGGGCCACAAGCGCCCGCTCGCCCCCTCCAGAGCCTGGGCGCGGTCGCGAGCATCGACCCGGTCGTCGTACAGGGCCGCGGCGAGCTGCAAGAGGCGGTCGTCCAGCGCCTCGACGGTCGCCCGGTCCGCGTCCATGAGCCGTGATCGTTCGGCAACATCCAGGACCGCCGACGGCGCCTCGAAGGCCCACTGGACGACCCGGTCCGCGGCCACCTCCGCGTCTTTGCCCGCCGGGACCGCGCTCCCCGTCCCGAACCGGGCGAGCAGCGTGTCGACCCCGGCGAGCCTCCCTCCGGCGGGCAGCCGCGCCGCCTCGACCAGCAGCAGGCGCAGGAGCCGCCGGTCCGCCTCGGTGACCTGCGAGCGCATCACCTGCTCCACGGACGCCTCGAGCTCCGGCCAGTCTCGTGCCTGCCAGCCCTCGTCGCGCTCGGCATCTGGAAGCGCGCGCTGGGCGGCGAGCCAGTGGATGGTCCCCGCCGCCCGGATGGATGCCGGCAGGCGGAAGATCAGGCCCAGGAGCTGGTCTGCGCGGGCCCGGCCCGCCTCCCGCGTCGCGATCTCATCGACCCCGCGCAGGGCGGCCGAGTACTTCGCGCTCCTCTCGGGGTCTGCGGCGACCCAAGCCAGGAGCTCTGCCCCCTCGCGCCTCCGCTGCTCCACGAGCCCGGCCTTGGCGAAGCCCTCCAGCAGCCCGTCCAGGTACTTGCTCCGGTTGGCCAGGCCCCCCTCCAGCGCGGTCAGCTTCACCTTGGCCTCGGCGCTCTCGGCCTGCAGCGCGCGCACGACCTCGAGCGCCCTGTCGAGCAGGGCGCGGACCCAAGGGTAGAGCTCGCCCGCCGTATGCTGCACGTCCGCTGGCGCCCGGTGGCGGGACGTGCGGCCCGGATAGCCAGCAACGAACACCAGGTCTCCCGGCCCGACGCCGCCCGTGGAGACCGTCAACCACCGCGATGGCCGGTACGGCACGTTGGCGCTGGCGTGCTCGGCGGGGTCCCCCGACGGGGCCACATAGGCGCGAAAGAAGGCCCAGTCGCCGCTGTGACGCGGCCACATCCAGTTGTCCACGTCGCCGCCGAACTCCCCGATGGCGCGGGGTGGCGCATGCACGAGCCGGACGTCCTTGAGGTCGAGCTGGCGGATCAGCACGCGCTGGGCGCCGCCGTCATAGGCGGCGACCTGGCAGCGCAGGCGCCGGTCCTCCTCGCAGGACGCGATCAGCGACTTCTCCAGCGCATCCGCCGCCCGAAACGCCTCACGATCATCGCTGAGAGCGCCAAGGATCGCGTCGAAGCGGGCCGTGACGTCCTCCTCCGACAGGGTCACCCGCACGCGACCCGCGGGACCGGCCCAGAGCTCGTCCTTCATGGAAGCGGCCGTAAAACCAGCCTCGTAGCGGTCGGCCCCCTCCGAGGAGTTGTACTGGAGCGCCCAGGCGGCGCAGTGGTGGTTCGTTACGATGAGCCCGTCGGGGCTCACGAAGGACGCGGTGCAGCCGCTCAGATTGATCACGGCAGCGAGCGGACCACGCTGCGGGTCGGACAGCTCCGCCGGATCGAGCTTCAGTCCAGCCTCGCGCAGCTCCCCGGCGAGCCCCGATACCTGCTCGGGGCGCCACATCCCCTCGTCGGCCAGGGCGACTCCGGGAACAATCAGCAGGACCAGGGCCAGTCGAAGCATGCGGTGCCTCCGGTGGGGGGGGACGGCGAAAGGTGCCACTGACGAAGGACCGCGGTCAAGGCGGTGGCCACCCTTGGGGCCCGCGCCGAAATAACCTGTCCATTCGCCCGCCGCTGCATCCCCGCTGGCGGCCCGGCGAGACCTTGGAAGGACAAGGCCCTGCCTGCGGTCCCGCCGAACCGCCAGCGGGGCGCATCGGCGCCCTCGGTGGATCAGGTTATTCTGGCGCAGGCCCTTGGGACTCAGTCGTTCCCGCAAGCGCTGATCTGCGAAGCGCAGGAGCTCCCGGCGCAGTTCTGCCACTGGGCGCTCCCTGGCTCGTAGAGGGTGTCGCACTTCTGCTCGATGCAGGCCCACATGGCGAGGAACTTGACATATCCGTCCATATCCACGGCATCGAAGCAGCTCATGACGCAGCTCGATGACCCGCCACAGTCGGCGACGCACGTATCCAGGGCACCGCAGCCCCCCGTGCCGGGGATGAAGAAGCCCTCACAGCCCTTCACCTGCGCCGAGCACTTCGTGAAGTAGCAGTGCTCGAAGGAGTACGGGAGCTGGTTGAGCTGCGCACAATTGGCGTTGGCACAGGACTGGAGGTCGGTGAACTGGCCGACCGCGCCGGGCTTCGCCTTGTCCGCGCACCCTTTCTTGCAGGCCTCCGTGCCGCAGTCGGCGATGCAGTGGACATAGTCGTTGCAGGTCAAGGTCTCCGTCGGCCCCTGGACGCAAGCCGCCGCGTCGCAGATCTGCCCGGTCAGGCAGTCCTTGTCCTTGGTCCACTGGAGGCACGCGGCGTCCCCGGGGACGGGCTTGCACGCCAGCAGGGTCTTGCCAGTGGCATCGCAGGTCTTGGAGCCCTCGGACTTGCACTTGGTCGCCGCAGGGCACTCCGGCGCGGCCTTGCACGCGCCATCCAGGCAAATCTGGGATGCGTCGCAGGACTGGACGTCGGCCCACCCGAGGCAGCCGGGGGCCTCCTCGCCGCACTCCTGCACGACGGCGCCATTGCACTTGCGAGCTCCGGCCGTGGGGCATGGCTCGGCCGGCTTGCACGGGGTGATGCAGATGCCAGCCTCGCACTGCTGGCCATCGCCGCAGGGCTCGATGACCCACGCCGTGCACCCGCCCTCCAGCACCTCGCAGTACCGGCGCTTCGAGAGGCCGTCACACGCGACCTCGGTCGGAGAGCACTCCTCGCAGCTCACGTCCTGGGCAACGTCTGTGGAGACGTCAACAGGGACATCCACGGAGTCGGCGGCGGCCGTGTCCGCAGGCGGCACATCCTCTTGGGGCCCTGCATCCGGCGCCCCAGTGTCATCGGTCGAAGCGACATCGTCTCCCGCGCCGCCGTCCGCCCCGCCCCCGCCGTCCAGTGAGGGCTCCAGCGCGTCTCCGCCCTCGGCGTCGCTGTCTCCGGCGACGGTCGAGCACGGCACATACGTCCCCGCCGCGGTGAAGCAGCACTGCTCCACGGCCTGCGTCGTCGGGTTCACGCAGAGCGCGACACCCCCCTGGTTGCGACCGTCGCAGCCCGTCAGCGCGAAGGCGCCAAGCGCCACCAGTACCCAGCGCGCTCGCGCCGTCTCCATGCCGTTCATGAGCTCCTCCGAAGTTCGCAGCGTCTCCTGGCCACGCAGGACGCGCGCCACGCGACGCGGCCGCATCATTGCCACGCGGCCCGACCAGATCAAGCCGAAACTGCTGATTCTGGTCGCGACCCGCCTGCCAGTGCCAGGCACGACCGCGCGAATTGAATCTCGTTCAGGGCCGCGCTAGGCTGGCCGGCATGGTGCAGCTCGAGGGCTCGAGGCGCCGGCCACGGCCTGACCGTGACGCGCCCGCCGCCGGGAGGTGGTTCCAGTGGAGCGCATGCTATGTCTGGCGATGGCGCTGGTTGGTTGCGGGGGAGAGCCGGCGACCACCGCAGACATCATGGTCACTCTCCCCTTCGACGTCGTGTTCGCGGAGGCCGACGCAGGGGCCCAGGCGGACACGCTGGTGCTCGACGCGGTGGCTTCGGACCTCGCCGGCGGGAACGACGAGGCGGACACCACACTGGAAGATCAGGACACGGCCGCTCCGGCAGACACCGGGACCACCGACGCAGGCACCCCGCCGAAGCAGTGCACGCCGGGCGCTCTTCAGTGCACCGGCGCCAAGCACCGTGAGAAGTGCACGCAAGACGGGCACTGGACCACCACTGACGGGTGCGCCCTGGCGACCGCCTGCCACCCGCCGACGGGAACGTGCGCCCCCGTCGTGTGCGAGCCCCAGTCGTCACAGTGCGCCAGCTCCTTTGCCACGCAGAAGTGCCTGCCGAGCGGCACGGGCTGGGAGGCCGCGCACGCCTGCCCCGCGGGCGTCGGCTGCAAGGACGGCAAGTGCTTCGACAGCGGCTGCCTGTCCCGCGCGCTCCTGCTCGTGGACGCCTCGTCCAGCATGGGCGTCCACTGGGAGACGGTGCAGGCGAGCATCCAGGCGGTGATCGCAGCCAACCCCAAGGCGACCTTCGGGCTCCTGCCCTTCCCGTCCGAGGCAAAGCCCTGCACGGTGAGCGGGACGCCCGCTGTCGCCATCGACGACCAGGCACCAGACGCGGTTGGCGCGTGGTTCCAGACGCACCCTCCGTTCGGGCAGACCCCGCTGGTCGACGCCCTCGCCGCAGTGGCGGCCAGCGCGGGCGCCATCTTCGGGCCTGGTGGGGGCTCGCTCGTCGTAATCTCGGACGGAGCCGACACCTGCGCCTTCCCGCTGGAGGCGGACCCGATCGCCCGCGAGGCCAAGATCGTCGCCGCCCTCACTGACAGCACATCCGCCCTGCTCGAGAGCGGCGTCCAGACCTGGGTGGTGGGCTACGCCTACGAGGGGAGCACCGGGCAGCTCGACGCCATCGCGGAGGCCGGCGGCACGCCCGCGGGCACGTGGCTCCCGGCGGGCACCGAGCAGGAGCTGACCGTGGCGCTCAAGGGAATCGCCAGGGACCTGAAGACCTGCCTCGCTGACTGACCAGAGCGACGTAGCCCCCGCAACGACCGATGACGGCGCGGTTGCGCGGCTGGCGAGCTTTCTGCTTGTGGGATCGGGCGCTTCGCCCTTACCATGACCGGGTCTGACCCCTACCCGCGAGGCGCGACATGGAAGCAGCCCAGCAGTCCGAGGCGCAGAAGGCCACGCTGATCGATGCACAGCCGGAGGCCGCGCCCGAGACGAGCGCTGGCGGCGCTCGGGGCCATCTGCGGGGCCTGGGCTACGGTGACGGCGCCTCCATGGTCCGCCCGGCCGGCGGCGACCCGCCGCCGGACGCCGCCGCGCTCGTGACCCGCTTCGCCGCCCTGCTTGGCGCCGACCTGAGCGGCGTACGAATCAAGCTCGGCAGCATGCGCCCGGCGGCCCACGGGGCGCAGGGCTTCGCGGCAAACGGCGAGGTCCACCTGGGCGTGACCCCGGCGCAGCTCATGACGCCGATGGGCCAGAAGCTCCTCGCCCACGAGCTGGTCCACATCGTTCAGCAGCGCCGGGCAGCGATCGCGGCCCCCGAGGGAGACTCCGAGACCGAGGCGGATCGCCTGGCGGAGCGCGTCGCCAGCGGCTCACCGGCCGACGTGAAGGGGGCGGCGAGCCCGGGGCGCCAGCTCCACAAGAAGTCGGCCGGGCTGCTGACCGGCGCCCAGGAGCAGGCGGCCATCGCGTACAACGCCAAGCAGGGCTACAGCCCCGCCACCATCATGAAGTACCAGTCCCTGGTCGGTACGACCCCGGACGGTGTCATCGGGCCGCTGACCGTGGAGGCCATCGCCCGCTTCCAGAACGGCCAGGGGCTCTTCCCCGACGGCAAGATCGGTCCCATGACCCGCGCCGCCATGGACGGGGCCGGAGCGACCACCGGCGCGCCCCCGACGGCGGGCACGACGCAGGCGCCAACGCTGAGCAAGGCCCAGATCGCCAAGGTCGTCCAGTGGTACGACGTGCGCGGCCCGCTCTACCCGAAGTCCGTAGCCATCCAGATCCAGAAGAAGGTCGGCGCCACCCCCGACGGCGACATCGGACCCAAGACGGTAGCCGCCATCGCCGCATGGCAGGCCACCAACGGCCTGACCCCGGACGGGGTCGCGGGAGCCGACACCCTCACGGCCATGTTCGGGCAGGACATCCGCCCCAACACGCCCAACAAGGAGCCGGGTCAGCCCGTGGGCGACGTGGAGATGCCCTTCCAGCGCCCGAACGGCCTGTCTCAGATCCAGGGGGTGTTCGGCAAGCCCGGCACAAGCATCGGCTCGTTCGCCATGCGGGCCGGCAAGGGGGGCAAGCTGATCAATGTGCCCTGCCACAAGAAGATCGGCCCGACGCTCCAGAAGGTCTTCGACGACATCTGGGCCGCGGGCCTCTCGGGCCACATCCACAGCTACGACGGGTGCTACGTCTACCGGACGAAGCGCAAGAGCTCCAAGGCCTGGAGCACCCACGCCTGGGGCATCGCCATCGACATCAACGCGTCGAGCAACCCCATGACGTCCAAGTCCAAGATGAAGATCTCGGACAGCCAGAAGGTGATCGCCCCGTACTTCGAGAAGCACGGCTTCTATTGGGGCGCGGCCTTCGGCGATCCCATGCACTTCCAGTATTGCACCGGATACTGACCCCCCCCCGCGTAGTGCTCCTCAGAACCAGTACATGAACCCGCCATCCACGTGGACCATGTGGATGTTCGGGTCGTCGATGACGAGCTTGTACTTGCCCTGCACGAACACGTCGAGGCCGCTGACCAGGTTGAAGGACGACCCGAGGAACAGGCCCACGTTGGCGTCGTACTCGGCGTGGACGGTGGCTCCACCGGCCGCGCCGAAGTAGATCTTCGCGAAGCTCACCGGAAGGATGAACTTGAAGTTGAGGTCGATGTCCGTCGCCGGGTTCTCGCCGACCTTGCCGCCCAGGTTGTAGAGCTGCGCCGACGGCGTGATGTAGAACTTCCAGGCGATGGGGATATCCACCCAGAACCCCCACGCGAAGCCCGCGTCGGACATCTCCAGGATCTCGCTCTTCGGCAGGACCACGCCAAAAGAGACGCCCATGCCGACTCCAGCGGAGTGGGCGCGAGAGAGGCCGGGGACGAGAAGGGCCACCGCGAGAGTGGCTGCCACGAGGGTACGCTTCAGCATGTCGGGCACCTCCAGGTTGGTGGGCCGATTGTGCGGCATTCCTCGTGAACGTCCAACTTCAGGATGCTTTCGCAGGTGAGCGCTACCGCCCGTCGAGCTGCCCGCACGCCGCGCCGATGTCGCGCCCCCGTGATCGCCGGACGGTGACGCTGACGTCCGCGTTGGCGAGCAGGCGGCAGAAGGCGTCGATGGTCGGCTCGGCCGGCCGCGCATAAGGAGCGCCCGGCCACGGGTTGAAGGGAATCAGGTTGACCTTCACCGGCAGCCCCCGCACCAGCTCCACGAGGCGAGCGGCGTCCTCCAGGGAGTCGTTGACCCCCGCGAGAAGGACGTACTCGAAGGTCACACGCCGGCGGCGCTCCAGCGGGTAGGACCGCACGGCCTCCACGATGCTGGAGATGGGCCACCGCCGGTTGATCGGCATGATGCGATCACGGACCTCGTCGGTCGTGGCGTTGAGCGAGATGGCCAGATTCACCGCCACCCGCTCCCCGAGCGCGGCCATGCGCGGCACGACCCCGCTCGTGCTGACGGTGATGCGCCGCGCAGGGAAGCCCTGCCCCCGCTCGTCCATCAGCAGCTCGCAGGCGCGCGCGACGCCATCCAGGTTGTCGAGCGGCTCCCCCATGCCCATGAACACGAGGTTCGAGAGGCGCTGGCCGCGCTCCTCCAGCAGATCCCGCGCCAGGTAGACCTGGTCGACGATCTCTGCCGGGGTCAGGTTGCGCCGGAGCGGCATGGTCGCGGTCATGCAGAAGGTGCAGCCTATCTTGCACCCCACCTGCGAGCTGACGCACTGGGTGACGCGCCCGTCGTCGGCGGGGATGATGACGGTCTCCACCGCCGCGCCGCCCGCGTCGAGCACGAGCTTGATGGACCCGTCCTCGCTGCGCAGCGTGTCCGTGACTTGGAGGGCACCGACCCTCGCGTCGGCTGCAAGCCGCGCCCGCAACGCCTTGGACAGAGTGGTGACGCCCGCGAGATCTCGCACCCGCTGGGCGTGGAGCGCCCGGAAGACCTGGTCAGCCCGGAAGCGCTTCTCGCCCCACGAGACGAACAGCGCCTCCAGCTCGACGTAGGACAGGGACTTGAGGTCGGGGAGCGCCGCAGTCACTGACACTGTCAATGGCACGGCGTCCGTCACGGCCTCAACCGATGGTCTCGAAGACGTTGAAGAAGTAGCGGGTCTCGAAGGCGGCGGTCTCCGGCCCATCCGAGCCGTGCACCGTGTTCGCCTCGATGCTCTTCGCGAAGTCCGCGCGGATGGTGCCGGGCGCGGCCTTCGCCGGGTCCGTAGCGCCCATGATCTCGCGGTTCTTCGCGATGGCGCCCTCGCCCTCCAGGATGGAGATCACGACAGGCCCGCTCGTCATGTACTCGACGAGGCTCCCGAAGAAGGGGCGCTCCCGGTGGACCGCGTAGAAGCCCTCCGCCTGGGGCTTCGTGAGGTGGACCATCTTGAGGGCGACGACCTTGAGGCCCGCCTCCTCGAAGCGGGCGAGGACCTTGCCGATGACGGCGCTCTGCACGCCGTCCGGCTTGATGATCGAAAGGGTACGCTCCGTTGCCATGGGTGCTCCTGCGCGAGTTGTCTTGCCCCCCCGGACGAGCGGCTGTCTACCCCAACCTGGAGGCGCGAATCAACCCAGCGCCGCGCGCAGGGTGGTCCCGATCTCCGCCGGGTTCGGCGCGACACGGATGCCGTTGGCCTCGAAGGCGGCGATCTTGTCCGTCGCCGTCCCCTTGCCGCCGCTGATGATCGCGCCGGCGTGGCCCATGCGGCGTCCGGGCGGAGCGGTCATGCCCGCGATGAAGCCGACCACCGGCTTCTTCATGTGGGCGGACACCCACTCCGCGGCCTTCTCCTCCGCCGAGCCGCCGATCTCGCCGATCATGACGACCGCGTGGGTCGACGGGTCGTCGTTGTAGGCCGAGAGGCAGTCGATGAAGTTGGTCCCGTTGAGCGGGTCGCCACCGATGCCGACGCAGGTGCTCTGCCCGATGCCGAGCTCCGTGAGCTGGTGCACCGCCTCGTAGGTGAGCGTCCCGGAGCGGGACACCACGCCCACGTGCCCCTGCTTGTGGATGTAGCCGGGCATGATGCCGATCTTGCACAGGCCGGGAGAGATGATTCCGGGGCAGTTCGGCCCGATGAGCCGGGTCTTGGGGTAGCTCTCCAGGAAGGTCTTGACCTTCATCATGTCGAGCACGGGGATGCCCTCGGTGATCGCGACGACGAGCCCGATGCCCGCGGCCGCCGCCTCCATGATCGCGTCGGCGGCGAAGGCCGCCGGGACGTAGATGACCGACGTGTTGGCGCCGGTCTCCCGCACCGCCTCCGCCGTCGTGTCGAACACGGGCACTGCGTCCATCTTCGTGCCGCCCTTGCCCGGGGTCACGCCGCCGACCACGTTGGTGCCGTACTCGACCATCTGCCGCGCGTGGAACATGCCCGCGGAGCCGGTGATGCCCTGAACGATGAGACGCGTGTTGCCATCAACCCAGATTGCCATGGTGATCTCCTCAGGTTCGCCGGTTCAGGCCGAAATTCCGACGGCCGCGGCAATCTTCCGGGCTCCGTCAATCATTGTGGACGCGCTGATGATCTTCACGTCGCTCTCCTCCAGGATCCGCTTCCCGATGGCGACATTCGTCCCCTCCAGGCGCACGACCAGCGGCACCGAGATGCCCACCTGCTTCGCCGCGGCGACGATGCCCTTGGCGATGATGTCGCACTTCATGATCCCCCCGAAGATGTTGACGAAGATGCCCTCCACCTTGTCGGAGAGGATGATGCGGAACGCGGCGGTGACCTTCTCTTCGTCGGCGCTGCCGCCCACGTCGAGGAAGTTGGCCGGCTCGCCGCCCACCTGCTTGATGATGTCCATGGTGGCCATGGCGAGGCCTGCGCCGTTGACCAGGCACCCGATGGTGCCGTCGAGCTTGATGTAGGAGAGCGAGTACTTGGACGCCTCGATCTCCAGCGGGTCTTCCTCGTCCAGGTCCCGGTAGGCCATGACGTCCGGGTGACGGAACAAGGCGTTGTCGTCGAAGTTCATCTTGGCGTCGAGGGCGATCAGGTCCCCGTCCGTCGTGACCACCAGGGGGTTGATCTCGAGGAGCGAGGCGTCCTTCTCGACGAAGGCGCGGTAGAGGCCCGACAGAAACGCCCCGGCCTTCGTGACGCTCTTGCCGCTCAAGCCGAGCGCGAACGCCAGGTTGCGCGCCTGGAAGCCCTGGAGGCCGACCGCCGGGTCCACGAACTCCTTGAGGATCTTCTCGGGGGTCTTCGCCGCGACCTCCTCGATGTCCATGCCACCCTCGGTGCTGGCCATCACCACCACCCTGGAGGTCTCGCGGTCCAGGATAAGCGCCAGGTACAGCTCCCGGGCGATGCTGACGCCCGACTCGATGTAGAGGCGCTTGACCTCCCGGCCCTCGGGGCCGGTCTGGTGGGTCTTGAGGTTCATGCCGAGCATGCCCTTGGACAGGCTCGCGACCTCGTCGAGGCTGCGCGCGATCTTGACGCCGCCGCCCTTCCCGCGGCCGCCCGCGTGGATCTGGGCCTTGACGACGGTGACGGCGGAGCCGATCTCCCGCGCCGCGGCGACCGCCTCGTCCGGCGTGAACGCCACCTGCCCTGCCGGCACGGCGACGCCGTAGGCCTTCAGGATCTCCTTCGCCTGGTACTCATGGATCTTCATCAGCGCACTCGCGGGTGTGGGGGCCTCCGCGCGCGGTCCGTGCTCGGCGTCGTCGCCGGGCGGAGCCTCGCGAAGCGGTCCAGGAGGTGCGCGCCTCCGCGGCGCACATCGGGTTTGGGAGTCAGTCCTTCACGAACAGGTCCTTGAGCCACTGGACGGTGGCGTCGCGGCCGACCCGCGCGATGGCGTGGGTCAGCGGGATGTCCTTCGGGCAGGCCTCGACGCAGAGCTGGGCGTTGCCGCAGTCCGCGACGCCGCCCTTGCCCATGACCGCGTGCAGCCGCTCCGTCTTGTGCATGGCGCCGGTCGGGTGCAGGTTGAACAGCGCCACCTGCCCGATGGCCGCGGCGCCGATGAAGCCGGAGCGCCCGTTGAACTGCGGGCACACCTCCAGGCAGCAGCCGCAGCTCATGCAGTTGGAGTACGGGTAGGCCTCCTGCTGCGCCTCAGGCGACATGCGCGGCCCCGGCCCGAGGTCGTGGGTGCCGTCGATGTGGATGAACGCCTTGACCTTCTTGAGCGCCTCGAACATTCCCGACCGGTCGACCATCAGATCGCGCACCACGGGGAACTTGTGCAGGGGCTCGATGACGACGGGCTTGTCCAGGTCCTTGAGCAGCGTACTGCACGCCTGACGCGGCACCCCGTTGATCACCATGGAGCACGCGCCGCACACCTCTTCGAGGCAGTTGGCCTCCCAGGCGATCTGCGTCTGGGCGCGCTCGCCGCTGCTCAGGCGGGGGTCGCGCTGGATCTCCATGAGCGCGGAGATCACGTTGGTGTTCTCCGTCTGCGTCACCAGGTAGTGCTCGAAGCGCGGCTCGGCCTCGGGGCCGTCCTGGCGCCAGACGCGGAGCTCCACCCGCCCGGCCGTGGTCCCGCTCATGCCTTGCCTCCGGTCTTGTCCACGTCGTACTTGCGGGCCCGCGGCGGGATGAGCGACGTGTCCACGTCCGCCCACCCGATCTCAGGCCCCTTGGCGGTCCAGGTCGCCAGCGTGGTCTTCAGGAACTTCGCGTCGTCGCGCTCCGGGAACGCGGGCTTGTAGTGCGCCCCGCGGCTCTCGTTGCGGACGATGGCGCCCTTGGTGATCGCCTGGGCGTACACCATCATCAGCCGGAGCTGCCGCACGAACGGCACCGCCTGGTTCGCCCACCGGGAGGCATCGCCGAGCCCGATCTTCTTCCACCGGGGCAGGAGCTCGTCCGCGATCTGCTTGTAGGTCTTCTCCATGCGGTCGTTGTGTCGCACCACCGTCACGTTGCGCGTCATGGTGTCGCCCAGCTCCTGCCAGAGCGTGTAGGCGTTCTCGGACCCGCTCATCTTGAAGATGGCGTCGATGTCCGCCGCCTGGCGCTTGCGCTCCTCCTCGAGGAAGCGCTCCCCACCCCGATCAGCCCCCTTCGCCCAGGCGATCATGCTCTTCGCGACCACCTGCCCATCGTAGATGCAGGACAGCAGGCTGTTGGCCCCGAGCCGGTTGGCGCCGTGGTAGTGGAACTGGGCCTCCCCCGCACCGAACAGGCCCGGGATGGACGACATGAGCCCGAAATCGGTCCAGAGGCCGCCCATGGTGTAGTGAACGCCCGGAAACACCTGCATGGGCACCTTCCGCGGGTCCACACCACGGAACTTCTCGTAGATCTCGAGGATTCCGCCCAGCTTCACGTCGAGCTCATGGGCCGGGATGTGGGTCAGGTCCAGGTAGACGGCGTTCTGGCCGTCCACGCCGAGGCCCATGTCCACGCACACCTTGAAGATGGCGCGGGTCGCGATGTCCCGCGGCACCAGGTTGCCGTAGGCGGGGTACCACTCCTCCAGGAAATACCAGGGCTTGCCGTCCCGCGGCACCCAGACGCGCCCGCCCTCGCCCCGGGCCGACTCGCTCATCAGGCGCAGCTTGTCGTCGCCGGGGATCGCCGTCGGGTGCACCTGCACCAGCTCCGGGTTGCCGAGCTTCGCGCCCTGCTGATAGACGGCCGCGACGGCGGACCCCGTGCAGGCCAGCGAGTTCGTGCTCTTGCCGAAGATGGCCCCGACGCCTCCCGTCGCCAGCACCACCGCGTCCGCCGCGAAGGCGCGGACCTCCATGCTGCGCAGATCCTGGGCGACGATGCCGATGCAGCGCCCGCTCCCATCGAGGACCGCCGAGAGGAAGTCCCAGAACTCCAGCTTCTCGACCAGCCCGTCCAGCTCGGCGCGGCGCACCTGCTCGTCCAGCGCGTACAGGATCTGCTTGCCCGTCGTTGCTCCGGCAAACGCCGTCCGGTGGTGCTTGGTGCCGCCGAAGCGCCGGAAGTCGAGGAGCCCCTCCGGCGTGCGGTTGAACATCACGCCCATGCGGTCGAGCAGGTTGATGATGCCCGGGGCCGCCTCGCACATGGCCTTGACCGGGGCCTGGTCCGCGAGGAAGTCGCCGCCGTAGATGGAGTCGTCGAAGTGCTCCCAGGGGCTGTCCCCCTCCCCTTTCGTGTTGACCGCCCCGTTGATCCCGCCCTGGGCGCACACGGAGTGGGATCGCTTCACCGGGTGCAGCGCGAACAGCTTGACCTTGTGCCCGGCCTCGGCGAGCCGAACGGTGGCCATCAACCCGGCGAGTCCGCCTCCCACGACGATGAACTGGTTGGCCATGACTCGGTCTCCGTCAGGGGATCGTCGCGGCGAGCGCGAGCTGCTTGAAGGTGACCAGCGTGCCGATGCCCCAGAGGAACAAGGCGGCGAACAGCGCCATGCAGACCACCCCGAACACTCGCTGGGAGCGCCGGCTGATGGTCAGGCCCCAGACGACGGCCATGTTCCACAGCCCGTTGGCGAAGTGGAAGGTCGCCGCGAAGATGCCGGCCGCATAGAAGGCGAGGATTGTTGAGCTGGCGCCCAGGTACTCGACCATGTACTGGGCCAGGCCCACCGTCTGGCCCGAGATGGGGCTCGTGCCGACCAGCGCATGGCCCCACTCGATGTTGACGACCCGCCACGTGTGCCACAGATGATAGACCAGGAACACGACCAGGAAGGCGCCCGTCCAGCGCTGGAGGGTGTACATCCAGTTGCGCCAGGTGCCGTACCGAGAGGCGTTGCCCTGCCCTGTGTGCCAGATCCAGAGCCCGTAGCCTGCGTGGAAGGCCAGCGGGAGGAAGATGCCGCCCCACTCGACCACCTGGAGCATGGTCGGCGTGCGGAGCAGGCTCCACAGGTCGGCGACCTCTTGGTCGTAGGCGGCCGTCCCCTCGGCGATGGCCGAGTTCATGTAGAAGTGCTCGAGCAGGAACACGCCGACCGGCACGAGCCCCGTCAGGGAGTGCAGCCGTCGTAGCCACCAGTGACGCGAATCGGCGTCCATCCTACGTCCCGTCGCTGTGAGGGCTGGTGCCCTCTGGTTCTCGCCCCTCGACGGTCCCCTGTAACCCCACGACCCGCCCGGCCATGCCCATGGTCGGCGCAGCAGGTGCGGCCGGGCAGAGGCTCGCGGGCTCGGCAGGAGCGCCCACAAGGCGGGGCAACCAACACGAGCAGCGCCGCATCGGGTCTCCGGCTCCCCACCGGCGGCGCATGGTTATCACGCCAGCCCGGCCACGACAAGGCCCCATTGACAGCCGCGGCACCGGAGGGTAGAACGCGGGCGACCATCGACCTCGCACACCCGACGCAGCATCGACACAGGAGAGGCGCCATGGAGGGAAAGCTCAAGGTCTTCTCGGGCTCCGCCCACAAGGATCTCGCCCAGGCGATCTGCGATCACCTGGACGTGCCGCTGAGCGCGTCTGAGACGATCAAGTTCTCCAATGAGAACCTGATGGTGAAGATCCAGGAGAACGTGCGCGAGTGCGACGTGTTCGTCGTGCAGGCGTCGGCGCCGCCGGTCAACGAGGGCATCGTGGAGCTGCTGATCATGATCGACGCGCTGCGGCACGCCAGCGCGGCGCGGGTGACGGCGGTGGTCCCGTACTTCCCGTACTGCCGCTCCGACAAGAAGGACCGGCCCCGCATCTCCATCACGGCCCGCCTCATGGCGGACCTGCTGCAGACGGCCGGCGCGAACCGGGTGCTGACCATGGACCTGCACTCGCCGCAGATCCAGGGCTTCTTCCACGTGCCGGCAGACAACCTCCTCTCGGCGCCCCTGATCTGCGACTGGTATCGGGAGCGCGACCTCTCCAACTACGTCCTGGTCGCGGCCGACGCGGGCGAGGCGAAGGAGCTCGGGCGCTACGCAAACCGGCTGCACCTGCCCATCGCGATCATCGACAAGCGGCGCTATGGCGACGACGACACGGCGCGGGCGCAGCACCTCATCGGCGACGTGCGCGGCAAGCACTGCCTCATCGTCGATGACGAGATCGCGACCGCGGGCACGCTCATCGAGGCCGCCCAGTTCCTGGAGCGCGAGGGCGCGATCAGCGTGCGCGCGGCGGCGACCCACCCGGTCCTCTGCGGCCCGGCCATGGAGCGCATCGCCGCCTCGAACCTTGAAGAGCTCGTCGTCTGCGACACGATCCCGGTCCGCCACAAGATCGACACGGAGCGCCTGGCCCAGCAGTTCACCGTCCTCCCGGTGGCGCACCTGTTCGCGCGCGCGATCCGCCGCATCCACGACGGCGACTCCGTCAGCGACCTGTTCTGGTGAGCCGCGGGACCATCCCCATCTCATGATCTACCTCGACAACGCAGCGACCGCGCCCATGGACCCCCGCGTCATCGAGGCCATGGCGCGGGCGATGCGTGACCTCACGGGCAACCCCTCCTCCCTGCATGGACCCGGCGCCCGCGCACGCGCCGCGATCAACGAGGCGCGAGCCATCCTGGCGGGGCTCGTGGGATGTGCGCCCGCGGAGCTGGTCTTCACCTCCGGCGGGACGGAGGCCGACGCCCTGGCGATCCGGGGTGGGGCGGAGGCCGCACGAGGGCGCCACGTCGTCCTCAGCGCCATCGAGCACGCGGCGGTCCTCGCCAACCGGGAGTGGCTGGAGCGCCGCGGCTTCGAGGTCACCCTGGTTCCTCCGGACTCGAGCGGGCTCATCCATCCAGACGCTGTTCACGCGGCGCTGCGGCCGGACACTGCCCTGGTCGCGGTGATGCACGCCAACAACGAGCTCGGCACCATCCAGCCGGTGGCCGCCATCGGGGCGCGCATCGAGCGCGAGTGCCCGAGAGCGCTCTATCTAATAGATGCGGTGCAGAGCTTCCTGAAGGAGCCGCTGGCCCTCGACGAGGCGCGCGCTGACCTGGTCGCCCTGAGCGCTCACAAGATCCACGGCCCCAAGGGCGTCGGCGCGCTCTACGTGCGGCGCGGGCGCCGGGTGCTGCCCCAGCTCGCCGGAGGCGCCCAGGAGGCCGGGCTGCGGGCAGGCACGGAGAACGTCGGCGGGGTCATCGGCTTCGCCGTTGCCGCGGGGCTCGCGAGGCCGCGGGAGGAGGTCCCCCGCATGACGGCGCTTCGAGACCGCCTCATCGCCGGGGCGCTGCAGGCGTGCTCGGACGCCCACGTCAACGGCGACGGGGCGCCACGGCTCTGCAGCCACGCGTCGCTGCGGTTCCCGGGCGCACGCTCGCAGACCCTGCTCCACCTGCTGGAGTCCGAGGGCGTGGTCGCCTCGGCCGGCTCCGCGTGCCATGCCTCGGCGCGGGCCCCCAGCCACGTGCTCGTCGCCATCGGACTGTCTGGCGACCAGGGCACGGTCCGTTTCACCCTGAGCCGGGACACCACGGAGCCCGACATCGACCACACCATCGAGGCGCTGCGGCGGGTCGTCCCGCGCGCCCGAGAGCTCAACCAGCGCTGAGGCGCGGGGGCCCCCATGATCAACGCCGTCGTCGGTCGGTACGCGGAGATCTTCCTCAAGCGGAGCCGCCGCGCCTTCTTCCTCAATGCCCTCCGGCGCAACATCCGGGAGGCCCTCGGCCGCTCGCAGGACTACCGCGTCACGACCCCCTACGGGCGCGTCATGGTGACCCTGGCGCCCCTCGCCGATGGGACCCTGCCGCCCCTCGGGTCCCACGCCGCCCGCATCGAGGCGGCGCTCGCCCGTGTGTTCGGCCTCGCCTCGTTCAGCCGCGCCGTCGTCACGCCCAATGACGTGGAGACGCTCAAGCAGGTCGCCGTGACCATGTTCCGGGAGAGCGTCGAGCGGCGGGGCCTGCCGCCCAGCTTCCGCGTGCGCACGACCCGCGCCGACAAGTCCTACCCCATCCGCTCGGACGATCTGAACCGCCAGATCGCGGGAGCGCTGTTCAAGGAGTGGCCGGATCTCACGGTCCGCCTCAACGATGCGGCCCTCGAGGTGGGCGTGGAGATCCGCCCCGAGATGACCTTCGTCCACGTCGAGTCGACCCCCGGCCCCGGCGGACTCCCCGTTGGCTCCAATGGCCGCGCAATGCTCCTCCTCTCGGGCGGCATCGACTCCCCCGTGGCGGGCTGGTGCACCATGAAGCGTGGCGTGACCGTCGAGGCCGTGTACTTCCACTCCTTCCCCTACACGAGCGACCAGGCCCGCGAGAAGGTCGTGGAGCTGGCGCGATGTCTCGCCGCGTGGCAGGGCGAACTGAGGCTGACTGTCATCCCATTTGCCCGCTTTCAGGAGGTTTGCCGCGATAACGCCCCTGCTCCCTCCCTCGTCCTCCTCTACCGACGCCAGATGCTCCGTATTGCAGAGGTCCTTGCTCGCAAGCGGGGAGCCCAGGTCCTCGTGACGGGCGAGAGCATCGGCCAGGTCGCCAGCCAGACGTTGCCGAACATCGCGTGCGTCGACGCGGTGGCGAGCATGCCCGTCCTCCGGCCTCTGATCACCAACGACAAGAACGAGACCATCGTCATCGCCCGCCGCATCGGGACCTATGAGACATCCGTACAGCCCTTCGACGACTGCTGCTCCCTCTTCGTGGCCCGCCACCCGGAGCTCGAAGGGCACGCGCGACACCTCACGAAGCTCGAGGCGCCGCTCCCCCTCCAGGAGCTGCTCGACGAGGCGCTGGCCGGCGCGGTCGTCGTGCGCGTCACGGCGCACGGATCCGCAGACACTTAGCGGCCCATCGAAAAAATCTCCTTGTCCCGGCTCGCCGCTTCCGGCATAAAGGGTGGGAAACCAATGCGCTGCTCGCTCCGAACCGCCAGGCATCCGCCAGGTCGGGACGGGGTGGCATACGATGAGCCGAAGCGGAGCTGAGGTGTCGCGTTGCGGAACCTGCAACCGTCACAACCAAATCGCTCTTGGGGCTTGCCTGAGCGATCCGACTACGCTACATCCTTGTATCGAACGCATTGGAGCGCGCCAGCATGGGGGTGTCATACCCTCGCACAGCTCCTGGCCGCCACTTGCGGAGGACGACGATGCGCACCACCACCGGTAGAGCCAAGGCAATGACGCACACCGCACACACCGCCACCAAGGCTCTCGCGACGCTGCTCGCAGCCGCGCTCGGGCTGTTCACGGCCTGCGCGGAGCAGGCGCCGCCCCAGGGCAGCGCCGACAGCTACGGCGCATCCGACATGCTCGCGTCCCCGCCAGCCCCGGATGCTGGTGAGCTGGGCGGGCAGTCCGAGGGCGAGTTCGACCCGGAGCTCCTCGGCGAGCTGGAGGCAGCAGCCGGCGCGCCGACCATCAAGTTCACGAGCCCCTCCGGGGTCACCACGTACACGCGCGTCGGCACGACGGCGATCAACGTGACGGCTACCGTCACGGTGACCGACTTCGTACTCGGCACGAACGGCAAGATCGGGTGGTACCTGGACACCACGCAGGTGGCCACGTCCACAGGGACGTCGTACCAGTTCTTGGACATCCCCAACGGCGTGCACAAGCTGGGCGTCATGCTGCTCGACATGAGCAACAACCCCATCGGCGGCGCGGGCAGCTACGCGGCCGTGACCGTCCAGATCCAGTACAACTGCAACACCACCGCAGACTGCAACACCCAGAACCTGTGCTACGTGGCGCAGTGCCTCAGCTCCGCCGGCACCAAGGTGTGCAAGTACGGCCCCGTGTCGGGCACCAACTGCTGCACCTCCAACTTCGACTGCGCCTTCCCCAAGAAGTGCGCCACCGAGGGGCCGAGCGCCAACAAGTGCGTTGCCTGCACCACCAACGCGGACTGCAACGACAACAGCTCCTGCACCACGGACACCTGCAACCCGGACGGTACCTGCGCCAACGTCAAGAGCGACCCGACCTGCTGCGAGTCCAACGTCGACTGCAACGACGGCAACAACTGCACGACCGACTCGTGCAACCTGACGACCGGGAAGTGCAACGAGCCAGCCTGGATCGAGGGCTGTTGCATCACCGCCTCGGACTGCCCGAGCGTGGAGTGCAAGTCCAAGGCGTGCATCTCCAACATCTGCCGCTACGGACCCATCCCGGACTGCTGCACGAAGAACGCGGACTGCGACGACAAGAACTTCTGCACCGTGAACACCTGCAACCTCGCGACGAAGACGTGTGACTTCAACACGAAGATCAGCGAGACCTGCTGTGTCACAGCGGCGGATTGCAACGACAACAACCCGCTGACCGACGATACGTGCGTATCGAGCAACTGCGTCTACACTCCGAACGCGAAGCAGCTCTGCACCCCGCAGACCGTGGCGTCCGACTGCACCAACGAGAAGACCGCCTGCAACACCGCCTCGTGCGGCACGGACGGCCTCTGCAAGTACACGCCCGTAGCCAACTGCTGCCTCGCGAACAGCGACTGCAACGACGGCGATGCCTGCACCGCGGACGCCTGCAACACCAGCACGAACAAGTGCGTGGCCGCTCCCATCGTGGGCTGCTGCAAGATTGCTGCAGACTGCCCCGACAAGGACATCTGCTCCGTGAAGGCCTGCCTGGGCAACGAGTGCCGCTACGGACCAGATACGACCAAGCCCGGCTGCTGCGTCCAGAGCTCCGACTGCAACGACAAGAACAACTGTACCGTGGACACGTGCCAGAACAATGTGTGCGCATTCACCGCGGACCCCAACAAGCCCGAGTGCTGCACGGTCAACGCGCAGTGCAACGACGCCGACGCCTGCACCAACGACGCCTGCGTCAACAACCAGTGCATCAGCACCATCAAGTTCGTGGGTTGTTGCACCAACGACTCCCAGTGCAACGACAACAAGGCGTGCACGATGGACATCTGCAACCCGACCACCCAGAAGTGCGACTACCCGAAGCTCCAGGGTACGTGCTGCAGCGACGCCGACTGCGCCCCACAGGACAAGTGCCACACCGGCGTCTGCAACACGACGACCGCCCAGTGCAGCCAGGTGGCCATTCCGGGAACGGAGTGCTGCGTGGAGACCGCAGATTGCTCCACTCCGTCAGACGCCTGCAAGGTCGCCTTCTGCGACAAGGGCGTCTGCCACCCGCAGCCGATCGCCGAGTGCTGCACAGACAATTCGCAGTGCAACGACCTCAACCTCTGCACGGACAACATCTGCAACACGACGACCAACAAGTGCGAGTACCCGTTCAAGGAGGGCGTCGACCCCAACACCTGCAAGGAGTGCTCGTACCACTCCAATTGCGACGACAAGAACACGTGCACCCTGGACTATTGCGTGTCCAACAAGTGCGTCCACGTGGACATCGCCAACTGCTGCGAGGTCGTGGGAGAGGTCAACGGCGAGCAGTGCGACGACGGCAACGACTGCAACATCGACTTCTGCAACTACGGCCGCTGCAAGCACTACCCGCCCGGCGCGCTCGGGCCGCTCTTCCAGCCCCCGCAGGTCTGCTGCACCGTGGCCTCGGACTGCCCGAGCGACGGCAACCCCTGCACCGAGGCGGCCTGCAACGGCGGCGAGTGCGTCTACAACGCCAAGTCGAGCTGTGAGAAGCCGCTGCCCTACAAGGAGCCCTTCTCCATCCAGACGGGCCAGGGCATGGCGGAGCTGGGCTTCAAGATCACGGAGCTCGGCACCCAGCCGCAGATCAACCACTGGAGCCTGGCGCAGGTGACGGGCGGGACGTTCGGCCAGGGCTACATGCTGCGCTTCAACGGGGGCAGCGGCGTCCAGGACCTGAACTTGGAGAGCTGCGCCGTGACACCTATCGTCAACACGGGGACGGCGACGAAGCTGCAGGTCGGCTGGAAGGGCTGGCTCAACCACGTGAGCAGCTCGGCACCCATCCAGCTCCGCGTCCAGATGGCCGTGGGCGGCAACTGGGGAGCGGCGCAGACCTTGTGGACCCAGACGACCAGCTCGAGCATCGCCGGAGCGCCCTACCAGTTCGAGATCACGTCTCCGTCCCAGTTCCTGGGCGGCAAGAAGGTCGAGATGCGCTTCTGTGTGAAGACTGCCAACACCTTCGGCAACTGGAACTGGTACGTCGATGACGTGTTCATCGTGGCCGGGAACGCACCCGCCTTCCAGGGCACCATCTTCACCCAGCAGGTCAACGTCGGGGCGACCAAGCTGGTGCCCATCAAGGCCAAGGACGCCGACAACGATCCGCTGACGTTCTCCATCAAGAGCGCGCCGAGCTGGGTCACGCTGGGCACCCCGTACTTCTACCAGAACGACGGGACGTGGAACACGACACTCAGCGCCGCGCCTGCCAACAATCCGGCACTCGCGGGCTACTACCCGGTCACCGTGACCGTCACCGACGGCACCCTGAGCGCCGAGACCACCTTCACCATCGTAGTGAGGTACGAGGGTGGCTACCTGGTGTGGGCACCGGTCGGGGTCACCACCGGTGCTGCAGATACCATCAAGGCGTCCCTGGTCTCGCTGGGCCAGCAGGCGCAGATCCAGCAGGCCCACGTGTACTACCCGGACCTGACCAAGTTCAAGGCGGTGTTTGCGACGCTGGGCACCTACCCGAACACCTACACCCTGAGCGCCGAGACCACCTTCACCATCGTAGTGAGGTACGAGGGTGGCTAC
>BTVJ01000023.1:0-96213 GCA_045863395.1 Myxococcales bacterium | reverse complement strand
GCCAGTCCCCCTCCGGCGTGCTGTGATTTGCGCGGTTTCCGATGCGCGTCAACATTCTGGCACTTCCTGCGGCAGGCGGCATCCTCCTCGGGGTATGACGTGGGCCGCCTCACCTCCCGCGAGAGCCCTCTGGTTCCCCCGGAGCTGTTGTGCCGGCTCCTGCGCTACGACTGGCCACTCAACGTGCGGCAGCTCCGGGCGGCCGCCGAGTGGCTCTGGACCTTCAATCGCCACGCTCTCGAGAGGAACCCGGACGCGCAGGTGGAGTTCGGAGGGACGCGGGCCATGCCCGCGCCGGAGGCCTTCTGCGAGACCCCGTCGCCGGGCCGAGACGAGGGGGTGTCGTGCGGAGGACCCGAGCGGCCATCGAAGGGGCTCGTTGACCTGGACCGCGCAGAGATCGAGTCTCTGTTCGAGGAGAGATGGGAGGAGCGCGACCCGGGCCGCTCGCTGGCCGCGACCGTGGACCGCCTGCAGATGAAGCATGGAATCGTCGTCAGCGTGGGGCAGCTCCGCAGGGAGCTCCAGCGTCGCGAGATTCTGCGAGAGGCCGGGGACACGGTCAGTGCTGAGGCGCTGCGAGCGGCGTGGACGGAGTGTGGAGGAGACGTCACCGCGGCAGCCCGCAAGCTCGGCCTTACGGCGCAGGGTCTCGGGGACGAGCTGAGGATGCAGGGCATCGCCAAGGTTGCTCGGTACAGGCGGATGGCGAAGTAGCGCGTTGGGTGATGGTCCGGTCCGCTGGTGCGGTTCGGGAGAGCGCTCATTGGTTCAACAGCCGTCACGGACAACCACGGGGATTCAGCGGGGGGAGTCTTCTCGGGGGTCGCGTACGGGCGGATGCCTGGAAACGGGCGGTCGAGGCGCCCGAGCAGACTCGACCGGGGGCGGCGCGAACGACGGCCCCAGGCTCCGGGCCGCTCCGCTGGCCCTCCGCTGGGGCCGTCGTCTGCGCCGCCTACTGGCTGGCCTGCTGGTCGTGACCTCGGGCGAGCCGGAAGCCCAGGAACTCGAACCGGAACCCGGGCGGGTACCCGCTCCGGTAGGCCGCCCGGACGTTCCCGGCCGGGTTGCTCCAGGAGCCGCCCCGGATGACCCGCCTCGAGCCCGGAGAGACGCTGGCCGGGTCGACCCGAGGGCCTGGTGGGTACGGACCGAGGCAGTCCGAGCACCACTCCCACACGTTGCCGAGGATGTCGTACAGCCCGAGGGCGTTCGGAAGCCGCTGTTTCACCGAGCGGGTCCCATTGCCGGAGTTCCCGTCGTGCCACGCGATTTCGTCGAGCCTCCCGTAGCGCGCGCCATCCGTTCCCGCCCGGCAGGCGCGCTCCCACTCGGCTTCCGTCGGCAGGCGGGGCTGCAGGCCGGGCACGACCCGGTGGAGCCGCTCTAGGAAGTGCTGGCAGTCGTCCCAGCTCACGCACTCGACAGGTCGCTGCCTTCCGTCCTCTTCAAACCTGCTCGGATTGTGGTCCATGACCCCCCTCCACAGGGCCTGCGTCACCGGGGTCTCGCCCATCCACAGGCCGCGCGTGAGCGTGACGGGGCTCCGAGGTCCTTCGAGGTCCCGCCGCCCCTCCTCGCCCTCGGGCGAGCCCATCAGGAACGTGCCGGGGGGAACCCACCGCAAGCGCTGAACCACGTCGCCGACCGCGAAGGCCGTGAAGACACCGTAGCGGTCCTGCCCCCACTCCGCGGCCCAAGGCTCGGGGAGCCCAGGGGCCAGCGGGTGGCGGCCTGGGGGCAGAAGCGGGCCGGCAGGCAGAGCGGGCGGCCCAGGCACTGTGTCGATCATCCGTGCCATCAGTGCCCTCGCCTCGGATCAGTCGCCGGGCGGCGCTTCGTCCGAGGCGCCGCTGTGCCTCCACCGCCGGGAGCGCGAACGCCGCCCCCCGCCCCCGGAACGCTCCGCTCGCCCTCCGCGGGGGGCATCGTCCGCGCCGCCGGCCCCTGCCCCGCCGGGACGTGACCTCGGGCCAGGCGGAAACCTGTGTCCTTGCTCCCGTAACCTGGGTCGCTCCAGCCCCGGCTCGCCGCCCGAACGTTCCTGGCCGCATCGAGCCAAGCCCCTCCACGTAGAACCTTCCCTGTCCCAGTGGTGGTGTCGGTGGGGTCCGTGGATGCCGTGGCGTTGTACTGGGTTAGCCAGCCCGAACACCACTCCCAGACGTTTCCGAGCATGTCGAACAGCCCGAGCGGATTTGGCGCCTTGCCAGCCACATCGTGCGTACCACCAAATGCGTCGTTGTACTGTCGCTCGCGCTTGGGGCGGATGTCGTACCCATCGGCCAGCATGAAGTCCCGACCGCAGTTGCCGCCGTACCAAGCGATCCGGTCGAGGAGCGGGGCATCGTGTTCGCCCCGAATGTCGAGATCGCCGAGCCACGTGGCTGTCGATGCGCCAGCGCGGCACGCGTACTCCCATTCGAACTCAGTTGGCAGGCGCGCCGCGAGCTGAGGCGCCAACCGTGCGCACTCTCTCAAGAAGGCATAGCATTTGTACCAAGAAACTTTCACAACAGGCCGACTCGGGGACTGAAAGCGACTCCCGTTTGCTTGCCTGCCTCGCACCGCCTCCCACAGCGCCTGGGTCACCGGCGTGTCCCCCAACCAGTACCCGCGCGTCAACGTCACCTCGTGCTGCGGGCCCTCGTTCTCCCCCCGGCCCTCCTCGCTCTCCGGCGACCCCATCAGGAACGTCCCAGGCGGCACCCACCGGAACCGCTGCACCACACCCCGGATCTCTGCGTCCGCCCACAGGCCGTAGCGGTCCCGGCCCGCCGCGACGGCCCACTCCGGGCACTCCAGTGCGTCGAGGACGACCCGCTCCACGTCCGACACCAGCTCGACGCGGACGGCGCTCGGCAGGCGGATGGCCGGGTCCGGGCCGTCGAGGGCGACGAGCATCACCGGGCCGTCGCCCACGCGGACGGCGAGCTGCGGTAGCCTCGCCTGGATGCCGCCGAGGGGCGAGCCGCCGAGGGGCGAGCGCACGTCCCAGGGGCCCGGCCCGGGTCGTGCCACGACCGCGTCACCCACATGGCGGAGGGTCCACCAGCGGGGCGGCGGCGGCTCCGGTCCGCCGAGTTCACGGAGCGCGGTCGCCGGGTCCGGGCCCGCTGGGAGCCGGCGCTGGCTCACCCGTGTGGCCAGCGCAGCCAGCACGGACAGGGGGCGCCCGATGTGCGGGTCGGCGAGGGCTTCGGGGGGGAGCTGGGGGACGAGCTCTGCTGCGTACCACGCCACCTGCGCCACCGCGTCGGCATCGAGCCGCCCGGTCCGGGCGATCTGGGCGAAGCGCTGGACCAGGGCGCGCGCCTGCTCCACGTCGCCGGGCGGCTGCACCTCGCTGCCGTCGCCGGACTGGCCGCACAGGCCGCCGTGCAGCCAGACGAGGGTCTCGCCGTGCAGCAGCTCCGGCAGGTGCAGGCGCGCGTGACGCTCCTCCACGATGCGGGCGACCCGGTCCCGCAGCGCTGCCGGCTCATCGGCGAAGCGCCGGCGCAGCGCGTCGCGAGCCGGCGCGGCCACCACGAGGGCCACCGCGCAGCCCGTCAGAGCGTCCGCGTGGTTCCAGGCGTCGGCCTCCGTCCCTGCGTCCGCCTCGGCGGCGGGCAGCGCGAGACGCAGCTCGCGGAGCATGCCCAGGGTCGTCCACGCGCTCGCGGCGCACAGGGCCAGGAGCCGCTCGGCCCGGGCGTCCACCCTGGCATCCGGCGCGTCAGCGACCGGGCGGCGCTCCCAACCCTCCGCGCGCCACGCCGCGGCGACCTCCACGTCCCACCGATGCGGGGGCACAGGCGTGAGCGCACAGACGCGCACCCCCCGCCTGCGCAGCGCCCCGGCCGTCAGGCGCCAAGCCTGCCGCATGGCACCGTCGCCGTACTGGCCCAGGTCGCTCAGCGCGAGCACGGTCGTTCCCGCCACCGGCATCTGGTTGGGCGGGAGGACGGAGCCATGGTCCCAGGCCGCGAGGCGCTGGTCCCGCTCCGGCAGAAGGCGCCGACGCACGGCGTGGCGGCCCAGGACCTTCTCGAGGCGGTCACGGACCCGGTCGGCGTCGTGCCGGAAGGGCGCCACGCGGTGCGAGCGGTCGTCCCACAGCTCCACGGCCCCGACGAAGCCCCGTGCCCGCCGGCGCGGAAGGCGCGAGAGCTCCTCGACGCGCGCCAGCCTTCGGACGACGGCGGGCACGTCCACGCCCCGCCCCGCGCCGTCCGACGTGAGCAGGGCCCGCAGCACTGGCTCGAGACGCGACCATGGCGCGAGGGGAGGACCCGGGAGCGCGTCGATGAGGGTACGGCGGGAATCCGGTTCCACGATCTCCCGGGCCGGGGCCGCCTCTTCGAGAGGAGTGGGGGCGACCGCAACCTCCGGGTGGCGCTCTGACACGACGAGCTGGAGCAGCGGGACCGGCGGGAACGACGCCTCGGCCACCACGGCCGGCCCTTCCGCAAGGGGCATGGCGGGCTCCGTTGGGGCAGCGCGGCCATGCTCGCGAGCACGAGGAGGTGCCGGGATGGGCACATATCCCAGCAAAGCAGCCTGTGCGGCCACCTCTGCGCCACTCGCCCGCGCGAGGAGCAGTGCGAGGTCCGCCCGCCCCACGGCGCCGAGCTGCCGGGCCGAGGGCGCCGCCGCGGTCACGGCCTCTCCTCGCGCGGGTGCTTCTCGAGGGCGAACTGCTTGACCAACTTGAGCAGGTCGCGCTGACCGACCTCGTCCTTGCGCTGCGAGCCCACTGCCCGGACGAGATCGATATACTCCGCGACGCCTGGGGGGCTCTTCCCCGCCCGCCGGGCCGCCGCGTAATCGTCCGCGACGAGCTCGGCGGCCTCCTGCACGAGCGGACCCCACTTCCCCTCGAAGTGTTGCTCCCCGCGGAGCGCCAGGTAGCGCACGCGCTCGCCCCGGCCCTTCGGCAGCTCCAGGTGCAGCACCAAGCAGCGCCGCAGGAAGGCGTCCGGCAAGGCGCGCTCCTCATTGGTCGTGACGACGACCAGCGGCGGGGTCTCCCGGTTCATCGTCACCGTCCCTCCGAAGGGCTTGTTGAAGCTCCCGTTCCCGAGCGCCTCGAGGAGCCCGTTGGGCACGGTCGCGTCCGCCTTGTCGATCTCGTCGACCAGCACGACGCACCCGCGCGTCGTGTCGAAGCCGTCTACCACCCTGAGGCAGGCGCCGGGACCGCCGCGCTCAGCCTGATTCTCCGCGTCCGTCCAATCGAACGCCCACCAGAGGGCGCCAGGCTGGACGAACTTCTCGGGTGCGATCTCTTCAGACACTTCGTGGAGGCTCTGCGGACGCATGGCGCCGATGGCCTGCGCGCGTGCCAGCCTGGCCACGGCGTCCACGGTCCAGAGCAGGTCCCGCGTCTCCGTCTGCCCGTCCACCACCGTCGCGACGAACGGCCGCCTGAGCTGCTCGGCGGCGGCGCGCGCAAACTGACTCTTGCCCGTCCCCGGCAGGCCCCGCACGAGCAGCGGCCGACCCGTGGCGAGGGCCGCGTTGACGGCCCGCGCCTGCTCCTGCTCGAGGAGGTGGACAGACTTGGGGAGGCCACCGCGGGCTTCCAGAGGGATGACGAGGTCGCGGTCGTCGGGGAGGAAGTCGGTCATCTATCAACCTCGTGGTCGTTGCTCACCGCTCGCGAACATGCTGCTCAAGTCAATGGCAATGGTCTCCTCGCCGTCCACGCCCTCGCCGCCCCAGAGGAGCACGACACGGAGGCTCGGGAGGACCCGCGACATCTGGTGCTCGAATGCCTCCCACCGGCCGGCGCGCGCAACGGGATCAGCGGCGATGTCGGACACCAGCAGGTAGTACGCCGGCCGCTCGGGCAATCCACGCTCGGCGCGCCTGTTCAGCTCTCCCTCCAGCTTCCTGTGCCGCACCTCCGGGGTCGCGTAGCGCCTACCCAGTCTCTCCTCTACCAGGGTTACGGGATCATCGGCCCCCATCTGCTGCACCCCATGGGCTACGGCCTCCGGCGCCAGACCCTCCCAGTTCGTGACCATCGTGTTCGGCGGGGCCATGATGGCCGACAGCCCCGGTAGATCCGCATCGTGCTGGACCGGGGCGAACCGCACCGGCCGCGCCTCGGCGCCTGCCATGATGGCCTCGGCGATCGTCACCGAGTGCGCTTCAATTCTAGTGGCTCTGGGGATCTCGGACAGATCGCTCATCGCCTGATAGACTCGGCTCCGCCAATCGAGACTGGCGGGAAGGAGGTGACAGACCAGGTCTCTCGCGAAGCCACGGACCGCCGGCTCGTCTGCCGCCCTCCAGGCGTCGTGGAGACACCGGATGGTTTCTGCTCCGCTGACCTTGTGAAGGAGCCAGCGGGCGAGCGCCTCCGGCGTCCCATCTGTCCGCCCTTCAAGTGTCTGGTGCATTGCATCGCGGAGCGGACGGGACGCGCCCAGCGTCTTCGACACCTTCACCTCGAGATCGGCGAGGAATGACTGGTGCCGCTTCGCCGCAGTCTCTCCGAGAACCGCCTCGACGAACGTGGAATCGCAGGCGAAGGCGCGGGTGAGCGTCGCCATGTCCACGACGTTATCGCCATGCTGCGCGGAACCTGTGACCACGGCCACGACGCACCCTGATCGGGTGGACGACCGGACGACGACAGGAGCTCCCAGGCTTGCCTGTGATTCGCCTGCCTTCGTCCAACACTCCAGGTAGACAGAGGTGGTGTCACGGTCCGCATGGGGCATCGGCCCTGACGTGGTTGCGACCGTGCCTTTGGGTTGGTCAGGCAGCGCCAACTCGTGGACCTCTGCAAATTCGGCCGAGTACCAAGGCCCCGTGAGCCCAACGAGGTCCAAGGGCACTTTGAGGTCTCCCTCCGTTTGCAGCAGAGCCGGCGCGAAGGCCTCGTTGTTCGGCCACACCATCGTCGCTGCCACGCCTCGGAGCTCCCCCACGGTCACGCGAAGACCCTCCCGCCCCTGCACCGCGGCCCGCGCTGTCAGCACGTGCCGCGGTCCAATGGCGTAGCCCGCGGCCACGAGCTCCCCGCCTCTCTCGATACGCGCTACCCGATCCGGGCTCCACATGCTGACCTCCCGCCGCGTCAGGCTGTCGATTGGAAGCGAAACGCCTCGGTCCTGTCAACTGTCGTGCCCCCCCAACGGGTCACGCCCGGCGGCGACGGGTCCAGGCGAGGAGCAGCGCGACCGCAGCAACCGCGCCAGACTGAGGGCTCGCCGCCATACAGCCCTGCGCCGCGGCGTCGGGGGTCGGGGGGTCCGGCCAGCCGAGGAGCTCCGGCGGCTCGCAGCCCGTGCACACGGACACCGGCTCCAGGAGCGTGACGCGCAGGTCGTCGATGGTGACGGCGGGGCTGTCGGCGGCCCCCGTGAAGGCCTCGCCCGTGTCGTCGCGCACCTCCACGCGGACGTCGGCGCCTGCGTGGACCGGGTACGCGCCCAGGGAGGCCCACCCGCCCCGCATCGCGAGAAGGTCGACGAACCGCTCGTGCCGCTGTCCGTCGACGATCACCGTGGCGGGCGCCTTTGGCGACAGGTGGTCCCGGTCGGGGACGTGCAGCCAGAAGGCGCGCTTGCCTTCCCCCTCCGCCACGAGCCGGAAGGTCACCACGGAGTCGGGGGGGCCGGCGTAGGCCAGGAGCGCCTCGCCACCGTGGCCCGGCACCACCCACCACCCGTCGCCGCGCTCGACGCAGGCGTCGGACTCGGCGATGGTCACCTCCTCGGCGCCGAGGGGGCAGCGGGGCGTCGTCGCCGCCTCGGGCTCCGGCTCGGGCACGACCTCGTCACTCATGGCCGCTTCGACGTCTCCGCCGGGCACCCTTGCGTCACCGCCGTCGTCGGGCAACGCCCCGTCTTCCTCCACGACCACCGCGCCAGGGTCATCGCACGAGCCCTCCGCACGACAGCCCTCATCCGCCCCAGCCGCAATGGCGGCGCTGGGCAGTAGCATCACCGCCGCCAGCGCGAAGCCCAGCGAGGGCATGCACAGCTCCCGGATCCTGTCACGTCCACTCGTCTTCATGGGTTCCTCCTCTTGGGGGTGGGGCGCCCCGCCCACCGCGGGCGGGGCGCAGGTTCGCTACTCCACGACGGGGGCGCCGGCCGCCTGCGCCGCCTCGACCTTGCCCAGCAGAGCCAGGGGATCGCTGCCGAAGGCGTCGAGGGCCGCCCAGCACTCGGCGGCTGGCATGGACGCTGCCAGGCTCAGGGGCAGGCCGTGGGTGATGGTGCCATCGGCCCTCACGGGCGGCCGCACCGCCTGGATACGCGCCAGGGGGACGCCGTCGGGGGCCCCGAGGCCGCTCACGATTCCGATGGGCTGACCCGCCTCGACGTGGCTGCCCTGTCCACCGGCGAGGATCGCGCCGAGCCCACCAATGCAGAACATCCAGGGGGCATCGGAGGGGCGGTCCTTGAGGTCCGACTGGAAGCACACGACGCCGCCCAGGGTCGGGTCACCGGTGCCGGGCTCGACGAGCCCGGAGACGTGCATGTCCAGGGGCGCCTTGAGGACGGAGCTGCCTCCGCTGACTCTGACCGTGTACCAGGCGCTGCACTTCTCACCATCATGACCCCAGACGGTCTCGAAGGCGTCACCACAGGCTCCAGTGGCCGGCTCGTGAGGGCCGGTGGCCTTGGAGCAGGGGGCGAACGGCAGCCCATCCAGCGGGCTCACCACCTTCACGCCGTCGTCCGGCACGCCGTGGACGTTCAGGATGGGCTTGAGCCAGGACGAGCGCAGGTCCTGGAGCACCCCAACAGACTGCTCGAGCGCGACCCGCAGGCCCAGCGCCCCGAGCCCGGGGGCATCCAGCGCGTAGCCGCCGCAGGAGGCCACGTCCTCGGACAGCACGGTGTAGGGGCGCTCGCCCATGCAGTAGGACCGGCCTGCGAGGGAGGCGGCGCCGTCCTCCTCGAGGAGCCTGGCCCGCGCGTGCAGGATGAAGGCCTCGAGGCCACCGCGGACCATCGCCCCGGCCAGCTCGCTGAGACACTGCGCCGTCGTGCACTCGGGCTTGTACGCCGACGCCACGGGTTCGCCGATCCAGGCGGAGTCCAGGAGCTTGCGCGCCATGGCGATGCGCATGGCCGTCACCGCCTTGCGGCCCGGCGTGCCCATGTCCGTCAGCGCGTCGGCGGAGTCGTCGGTCCAGGAGCTGGCCCCGGGCAGCTCGGCGCCGAAGGCCGCGGCGGTCAGGCTCCGGCTGCCGCACGGGAGCCGCACGCCGCGCAGGTCGTCCAGGACGGGGCTCGCGAGCAGGCGGGAGGCCAGGTCATCGACGCAGGTCTCCTGCTCGGCCAGCATGGCCTCGCCCGCCTCCCGGATGCCGTCCAGGGCCGCGACGTCGCGCTCCAGGCCGCCGAGGGGAGCCAGCGACCCGCCGACGGTCTGGGCGCGGCTCGTGATGGCGGCGATCTCCGCCCACACGAGGCCCTGCTCCACAGCGAGCCCGAGCGCATACTTCAGCACGGGGAGCGGAGCGCGCACGTCCGCGCCGCGCAGCGCGTCCACGAGGCGCAGGATGCGGGCCTGGACGGGAGCCAGCGAAGGGAGCTCGTCCCAGTCGTCGACGTAGGCGGCAAGCGTGTCCAGGAAGGCGTCGTCGATGTGCACCATCGGGGCGGGGACATCGACCCAGTTGGACCCCAGGCCCAGGCGCAAGGAGCCGACCTCGCCGGTCAGGGCGACGCTCTCCATAGGCCCGAACAGGGAGGCGAAGAGGTCGTTGGTCCACGCGAAGTGAGGGAGCACGACGATACGCGTCACGTCCGCGGCGATGGCCTTGCGGCAGGGTGCCGCCGGGAGTCCTGCGCCCGCCACGGGTCCGACCTGCTGGCACGGATGGATGTGGTCGTCACCGGGCGCCGCGTCAGCGACCGTGGCGCGCTCCGTCCCCGCCTCGATGGGGTACTCCACGGGGTTGCCAGTGACGCCGTCCGTCACGGGCAGGGGCCAGGACGGCAGGCCGCCGGGGGCCGCCTGGTCGACGATGCCCTCGTAGGCGGACAGGTGCCGGACGGGCCAGGCGACCTTGCCCTGGCTCGGATCGAGCTGACCCAGCGCCCACTCTTTGCCCTCGACCCAGAGGACCGCTAGGGGCTGGCCCGCAGACACCGGCGGCGGCGGCATGTCACGGCTCGCCACGTCGAAGTCCCGCAGCGCCGCGAGGTCCACGGTGATCTCCACGGGCCGCTCGAACTCCACCGTGGTCTGATCGAGCCCGGTGAAGGAGACGCGGAACAGCCGGTGCTTCGATGCGTCGGGGGCCAGCGCAGCGGGGCTCGTCACCCCCACCCGGATGGGCATGGCTTCCGCGACGCTGCCCGGCTGCACCCGCAGCGACACGGCCGGGTGGCAGCTCAGGGTGCCACCTTCGGGGGGGATGACCAGATCGCACTCCACGGACTGCGGGCCGAGCAGGTCTGGCTCACGCACGCCGTCCAGGCAGGCGGCGACGACGGAGACGACGGTCCAGAGGCAGAGCGCGAGGCCACAGCGCCGGACCGATGGAGGAATCCACTTGCGGAACATGACCGTACCTCCTGACTTCGCACTGTTTCGACCGCTCGCACCTTGCGGGCGGACTCTCCCTGTCGGGGATGACTCCCCGTTCCCTCCCCATGACTCCGCGACTCAGAATCCAGCGCCGGCCACCACACCCTGGGGCCCGACGTGCACCGGCGAGGTGTCTGAGTCGGTGGCGAGAGTGACGGCCAGCATCACGATGAGTCCCAGCACCCCAGCGCCGGTCACCACGCCGCCAGCGATGCCGTAGTCGGTCGCCTTCTGCCGCTGATCCCCAAGCTCCCGGGTGGTCGCCATTGGGTTGGTCTGACGCGCGTCGAAGCGCGCCGCCTCCACGCCGTAGAGCGCGAGGACGGTGATTCCGGCGACCGTCACGACGCCGGACGCGACCCAACCTGCGACAACAGCATCGTCAAGCCCTGTGTCTGGAGCCGCCACGTCCAGCGCCAGCGCCTCGGCCGCCGCGAGTTTGCGCGATATCTGCAGGATGTCATCGAGACTCTCCGGCGACCCGCCCACCGTGAGTCTGCCCGGGCCAGGTCCTTGCGCGACCAGCTCGTCGAGCCTGGGGTGTTTCCAGTCCGATCCGATGAGGCCAGCCTGCGTGAGGGCGTCACAGGCTGCTGCCTGTTCGGCATCCTTCGAACCCAGTGATCCGGCCCGGGCCCGGAGATTCAGCGCGTTGCACTCGGCCGCCGCTTCGGGGGCGAGGGCCGCTGCGGCGTCACGGTAGCCACTGGCATAGTGGGCGACTGCCGTGACGGCCTTCGTGGCGGCGGTCGCCGGGCCTGCCGCCAGGAGACCGCAGAGAGACACGATGGCCAACACCTTGAGGGGGTTCTCCGAGCTCATGGTGCATCCTCCTTGCCACGGGTGTCCCGGGCGTGCTGTTGCGAGCAGTCCGCGGTGAAGTCCTCGACGGCGGGCATTTGGGCAGTGCCGTACAGGAGTTCCTCGAAGGGCCCGCCCAGGTTGAGGGAGCAGGTCTTGACCCGCCGCGCGTCGTCCGGCTCCGCGAGCAACGAGTCGAGCAAGGCTGGAGCTGTCTGCTTGCCTCCGCCCTGGAGTCGGCGCAGCACGAACCAGCGGACGGCAGAGACGAAGGTCGTGGGCTGGCAGACAGCCGTGAGGCGCTCGAGGGCCATCGTGGGGCCATCTTCGCCGCCGTTGATCTGCTCCCACCGCGCGGAGACGTAGTCGTGCAGGGCGGTGTCCGCGTTGGTTAGCACCTCGGGCGCGTCGACGCCCGTGGACGAGGCGAGGCACGCGGCGCCGAGCGCTGCCTCGACCGCACGCTCGTCACACCCCTCGGGCTCGTCGCAGCGCTCCTGCACCATCTGCGCGTCGACCGCGGCGAGCGCCACCCGCCCGATGGCCGTGCGGAGCCGCACCCGAGCGGCAGCCACGGTACGGTCCAGCAACCCTGCGTCCACAACCACTTGGACCAGGCTCCGCACCCGCCCGACGATGAGCCCGACGACGGGGTCCTCCGGGTCCAGCGACGTCGCCTCGCCGAGGGGGCGCGTCGCCTCGGCCCAGTCTGCAGCCAGGTCGCCCCCCACGTCCGCGGCGCGCCCCGGGCGGACAATCCGCGCCAAGACGGGCCCGACCTCTGGGGCGCAGGCCACGGCGCTCGCCGCCTCCCGGACCATCTGGGCGGCGGAGATGATGGACGCCACGTCGGACCGCCCGAGCCAGTGCTCCAGAGACCGGTCCAGAAGCTCGAGCCCCCTCGTGCAGGCACCAAGGAAGCTCCGGCGATCGCCGGACGGACAGGCGCTCAGACCAATGCACCCCGCGATGGCGCCTGCCGCCGCCGCGTCCCGGTCGGACGGGTCGAAGCGAAGGCGCGCGACCGCCTGTTCGCTGGCGCGACAGAGCAGCCGCTCGCGCTCCTCGCCCTTCATGAGATACGCCGCCTCGATGTCGGCCTCGGCGCAGAGGGACGCGGCGCTCCGTGTACGCACCTTGCCTGGCGCACCCGCATCGGGGTGGCTGACCGCCACCGTGATCCGCTCGTCTGCACCGAACGCTGCGCAAGCCCTCTGCATCGCCCCGATGACCGTCGGGTCGATGCCCCCACCCTCGCGGAGCTGCCGCACCCGCTGCGCGTCGAGCTCCCAGGCGGCCTCCCGCAGCGGCTCCCTCACCGCCTGCATCTCGGCCTCATCCCGGACGGTCGGCGGCTCCTGCGCCATGGCCGGCGTCTGCCCGGTCACCATTGCGACGGTCACGGCCATCAAGCCGACCCTCGCTTTCCGGTCTTTCCAGAAGTCCATGGTTCCTCGCCTCCTTCGTTGACTCCCTGGCGCGCGGGCGTCGACTCCCATCCCGCGCTGCGTCGTTGCGCTTCTGGCCGGACTCCAGAGCAATACCCGCGCCAAGACCCGTCCAGCGGACAACCAGCATCAAATCATCGCATTTACGAACAGTTGCAACACAGCTCGCCCCAACCGAGCTCGGGTAGACGCCACACGCAGAGGCGACGCGAACCGTTCCGTACGGTACGCGGACCGGAGCGGTTCCCAGCCACCGGCTACGCGGCGCGAGACGACCGACGACCACCGCCTCGTCCGAAGCAAGCCTGGACTCCAGAGCAGGCGCAGTGCCGGGCTCGCCGAGCCGGTGGCGCTGACCCTGAACGCCGACGGATCCTACGCGCCCGCGTACAGCCTTCCCGAGGCGCTGTTCGGTTCCGGTGCCGCGGTGACGGCACATCCCCAGGCGACATGGCCCCGGCGCTGTCCCTCACCGCCAAGGGCGTCGAGTCGGTCGTCGCCTGTGCAGACACCTGGGGCCTCACCCCCGGCGACGACTCCACCGTCACGTGGAACCTACGCGACGGCTCGCATGGGGCGCGCTGAGGCCCGCCGGGGAGCTCTTGCCGCGGTTGCGGTGGACCGGATGCCCCGCCGACGATACGCTTGGGCGGACAGGAGGACCACCATGTCGGAGCCAGCACGCAAACGCGCCACCTACGAGGATGTGCTCCGCGCCCCGGAGCACCTGATCGCGGAGGTCGTCGACGGGGAGCTCGTGACCACCCCGCGGCCGTCGCCAGCGCACGGGTCCACCAGCTCGGTGCTCGGCACCCTCCTCAATGGCCCGTTCCAGCTCGGCCAGGGCCCGGGCGGGCGCGGCAGCGGGCCCGGGGGGTGGTGGGTCATCGCCGAGCCGGAGCTCCACCTGGGCGGGGACGTCCTCGTGCCGGACCAGGCGGGTTGGCGCCGCGAGCGGATGCCGGCGCTCCCCCGCGCCGCCGCGTTCACCATGGCGCCAGACTGGATCTGCGAGGTGCTCTCCCCCTCGACCGCCCGCCTCGACCGGGTCCGCAAGCTCGCGGCCTACGCCAGCCACGGGGTACGGCACGCATGGCTCGTCGACCCCCTGGCCCGCACCCTCGAGGTCCTCCGCCTGGAGGGGGGCCGCTGGTCGCTCATCGCCGCCCACATGGATGACGAGGTGGCACGCATCGAGCCGTTCGATGCCATTGAGCTCGATCTCTCGCTCTGGTGGCCGGTGCTCGAGGACTGATCGCCACTGCTGCCAGCCAGCCGTGGCCTTCCGCTCCAGATCGACCCTCTGCCCCGCTCTCCACGGCAGTCTCACCGGGTCCACGTCCACCGCGGCGGTGCTGCCCAGGGTGCGCTCGTCGACGAACGGGTCTCCACCGATCACACGGGGTTCAGCGGAGGTGGCCGCGGCGGAAGGCGACGCCCGAGGCGCGGGGTCAGGCGCTCGCCTCCACGATGCGCACGACGTCCGTCGCCGCCTCGCGGGGCAGCGCCAGGCGCCCCACCCACTCGCTCGGCCGGTGCAGGGTCGCGGTGAGGCCGCAGTCTGCGAACGCCGCACGCGCGGCGGCCGCGTCCTCGAAGTGCATGTGGTTTGCACCACGCGCGAAGGCGGCGAGACCCCTCCGGAAGAGGCGCACGGCGGGCAGGTGGTCCACGTCGCCGGCCAGGTGCAGGTCGCTGAGGTAGAGGCCGTGGGGAAAGGCGCCGAGGAAGCGCGCAAATCGCGCCCACATGCCGCGGACCGTCGCCTCGTCGAAGTAGTTGACCAGGCCCTCGGTGACGATGGCCGTCCCCAGAGACGGGTCCAGGAGGGGAGCAACGGCGCTCCCGAGGCTCAGGGGGCCGGTGTCAGTCAGGGCGTCCACGTCCACCACCGTGTGGCGGTCCTCCAGCAGGCCGCGCCCCTGGAGCGCCGCCCGCTTGCGCGCCGCCATGGCCGGGAGGTCCGCCTCCACGTAGCGGAGTCGGGGGTGGCGCATGACGAAGCGGAGACCCCTTGGGCTGAGCCCGGCGGCGACCTCGACCACCTGGCCGATGCGGCCGTCCTCGATGGCCGCGTGCAGCAGCTCGTCCAGGATCGCGTGCCGGGCGCGGAGCAGGATCTCCAGCGTGGTGCCCCCCACCGTCGGGGCCGCGAGGCGAATCAGGGGCTCGGCCGCCCAGTAGAGCGCCCTGCCCTGCCAGGTGACGAGCGCTGGGTGAGACAGACCGGCGCGCACCCAGACGTAGCCGGTGTAGTGGGCGGTGGGGCTGATGCGGGCCGAGTCCGCGGCCATGTCAGGCGAGCCCCAGCAGGTCGAGATACTCGGTGCCCTGCTCCGTCAGCGCGAAGGCGTCGCCCTGGCGCTCCAGGTACTCCGCAGACTCCAGCTTGAGGAGCGCCGAGACCACGCGGGCGCCGTCTTCGCCGTCGAGGATCTCCTCGCCGATGCGCGCCGCCCCCGGAGAGACGAGACTCGCCCTCCCCCCGTGCAGCGCCACGCGCTTCATCACCTTCAGCTCGAACTCCCCGATGGACGTCGCCATGGCTCCTCCTCTCCTGACTCACCCCACCGCCAGCTCGGCCTGCTCCAGCAGCTTGATCTTGTCCCGCAGCTCCGCCGCCTTCTCGAACTCCAGGCGCCCGGCCGCCGCGAGCATGTCCTTGCGCAGCCCCTCGACGGTGCGGCGCAGGTCCGCGTGGCTCATGTCGTGGGTCGCCATGCGGCGCAGCTCGTCGGCCACGCCCTTGCGCTTCGCCTGCTCCACCACCTCGCCGAACCACTGGATGGGCTTCTCGATGGTGCGGGGCGTGATGCCGTGCTCCGCGTTGTACCGGGTCTGCACCTCGCGGCGGCGGTCCGTCTCCGACAGGCACTTCGCCATGGAGTCGGTCACCTTGTCCGCGTAGAAGATCACGCGGCCGTTGACGTTGCGCGCCGCGCGTCCCGACACCTGGATCAGGCTCGGCCCGGACCGCAGGAAGCCCTCCTTGTCGGCGTCCAGCACGGCCACCAGGCTGACCTCGGGGATGTCCAGGCCCTCGCGCAGCAGGTTGATCCCGACGAGGACGTCGAAGGTGCCGAGGCGCAGGTCGCGGATGATCTCCATGCGCTCCAGGGCGTCGATGTCCGAGTGCAGGTAGCGCACCTTGATGCCCAGCTCGCGGTAGTAGTCGGTCAGGTCCTCCGCCATACGCTTGGTGAGGGTCGTGACCAGCACGCGCTCCTTGCGCTCGACGCGCAGGCGGACCTCTTCCAGGAGATCATCCACCTGGGTGCCCACGGGGCGCACCTCGATGGGGGGGTCCACGAGGCCGGTCGGGCGGACGATCATCTCCGTCACGACGCCGCCCGCCTGCTCCAGCTCCCACGCCGCCGGGGTCGCCGACACGTAGATGGCCTGGTTGATGCGCTCCGTGAACTCCTCGAACTTGAGGGGGCGGTTGTCCAGCGCGCTCGGAAGGCGGAAGCCGTGCTCGACGAGGCTCTCCTTGCGGGAGCGGTCGCCGCGGTACATGCCGCCCACCTGGGGGATCGACACGTGGCTCTCGTCGACGCAGAGCAGGAAGTTCCGCGGGAAGTAGTCGATGAGCGTCGGCGGCGGCTGGCCGGGCGCGCGGCCCGTCAGGTGCCGCGAGTAGTTCTCGATGCCCGCGCACCGGCCGGTCTGCTCCATCATCTCGATGTCGTAGAGGGTGCGCTGCTCCAGGCGCTGGGCCTCCAGGAGCCGCTCCTGGGCGCGGAGCTCGCGGAGGCGCGCGCCGAGCTCGTCTTGAATCGTGACGACCGCCTGGCGCATGCGGTCCGCCGTCGTCACGTAGTGGCTGGCCGGGTAGATGGCGATCTTGTCCAGCTCGTCCAGGCGCTTGCCCCGCAGGGGGTCGATGACGCTGATGCGCTCGATCTCGTCGCCGAACCACTCGATGCGGATGGCGTTCTGGTCCTCGTGGGCCGGGAACACCTCCACCACGTCGCCGCGCACCCGGAAGGTGCCCCGGTGGAAGTCGTAGTCGTTGCGCTCGTATTGAATCTCCACGAGCTTGCGCAGCACCTTGTCGCGCTCGACGGTCTGCCCGCGGAGCACGTGGACCAGCATGTCGTAGTAGGCCTCCGCGGAGCCGAGGCCGTAGATGCAGCTCACCGAGGCCACGATCAAGACATCGTTGCGCTCGAGCAGGGAGCGCGTCGCCGCGTGGCGCATGCGATCAATCTCTTCGTTGATGATCGCGTCCTTCTCGATGTACGTATCCGTCGTCGCGACGTAGGCCTCGGGCTGGTAGTAGTCGTAGTAGCTGACGAAGTACTCGACGGCGTTGTCGGGGAACAGCTCGCGCAGCTCCGCGTGGAGCTGGGCCGCCAGCGTCTTGTTGGGGGCGAGCACCAGGGTGGGGACGTTCAGCGTCGCGACCACGTTGGCGACGGTGAAGGTCTTGCCGGACCCGGTCACGCCCAGCAGCACCTGGTGGCGGTCGCCGCGGCGGATGCCGGCGACCAGCTCGGCGATGGCCTGGGGCTGGTCGCCGCAGGGGGTGTTCGGGGAGACGAGTCGGAACGGCGGCATGGTCACCTCGTGAGGCGGGGATCATGGACGCGGTCTGGGGCGCGCGTCAATCGGTGCGTGACTGTGGGCGGTGATCGACGCTAGAGTCGGGCGCCAGGAGGCCGCCATGACCCGCAGCGTGATCGCCGTGTTCGTCGCCGTGCTCGCGGGTGCGGCCGCGTGGGTGCTCTGGCCGCGCTCGTCCGACACCCCACTGGAGCCAGTCCCCACGGAGCCGGTGCCCGTCCCGCCGCCGCCCGTCGCCCCCCTGGTGGACCTCGTCCCGGGGCTCGTCCCGCCCGACGCGGCGGCCATCTACGTGGTGCGCGGAGTGACGCAGCTCCTGGAGCAGACGGGGCTCGACAGGGCCATGGGGATGCCGGCCCTTGCGCCAGTGCGGGTCATGCTCGTCTCTTCACTGCCCTTCGACGTGACGGACCCGGCCGCGCTCCGGGCCGCGGGGGTGGACCCCGAGGGGCCGTGGGTGGCCTCCCTTGGGGCCGATGGGGGGCTGCTCGCCTGGCTGCCCACGACGGACGTCCTTGTCGCGCGCGCCTCCCTCGGCACCTGGGCCGAGCGGCAGGGCTCGCCGCTCGTGGAAGCCGAGGGGGCATGGAGAGCCACGGACGGACCGCTGGCGGGGCTCGTCGTCGTTGGCGGCGAGGGCCGCGTTGGAGTCCTGATGGGAGCGGAGGTCGGGCTCATCAACGAAGCCACGCGCGGAGCCGAGGCGTGGCGGACGCGCCTGGCGCCCCTGCGCGACCACGAGGCGAGCGGCGCCCTCGCCATCGTCTGGACCCGGGACCTCGGCGGCCAACCCCCGCTGGCGCTGGAGCGCACGGGCGACCCGGTCGCCGACCGCTGGCTGGAGCTGGCGGAGCTGGGCGCCAACTCCGCGTCGTTCTACACGGAGGGCGACTCCCTCGTCTCGCTGAGCCTGCCTGGCGGGGGGCTGGAGCTGCGCACCGCGTCGCTGGTCACGAACCCGACGGAAGCAATCGAAGCGCTCGCGAGCGCCTGCGACGTGGAGGCCGCCTGGGAGGCCAACGCGGGGAGCCTGTTCAGGGCGGCGGGCGCCCTCCGTCTTGAAGACATCGCGCCCATCGCGGAGGTCCTCGCCGCCATGCAGGAGGGGGCGCTCGGCGGCACCTTCGCGGCCCTGACCCGGGCGTGGGAGGGCTCGGGGCTCGCCGAGCGCATGTGGGCGCCGCCGGGGAGGCTCCGCTGCGTGGCCGCGTCCATGAGCGAGGGCGGGAAGCGGCTCCTGATCACCGCGCAGCTCGGGCGGGACCAGGCGACCGCGTTCGGGCGCTTCCTCGGCGGCGTGGGCGAGGCCATGGGAGCCAGCGCTCCGGGCGAGGCGCGGGTCGAGGGCGAGCGCACCACCTGGCCCCTGACCGACGAGCTGGCCTGCGCCTACCAGGCAGACGTGGTCGCGTGTGGGGCGCGGGATCGCCTGGGGCCGGCGCTCGCGGCCGTCGCTGGCTCGTGGGGCGGCGCCACGGTCACGCGCATCGAGGCGGACCTGCCGCGGTTCGGCGCCATGATGCTCGACCGCATGGAGGTGAGCCCCCTGGAGAAGGTGGTGATCCGCCGCGCCCTGGATCGGCTCGGCGCCCTGCAGTTCGAGGAGACCGTCGGGATGGGGGTAGCGACCTTGCGCATCGCGCTCACGGGCGGAGACCGGCCGCTGCTCGGCGCGCTCCTTGAAACCCTGGTGCCCTGAGAGGCACCGCGAGCGTTGGAGCCGTCGCGCAGAGGTGCTACAACGCCTGCGGGAGGTGCCGCATGAAGCGCTTGCTCGTTCTGCTGGCCGTGCTGCTGGCCGCCGCGTGCTCCGATGACGCGCCCATCGCGGACGCGTCGGACTCGTCGGTCCCGTTCGCTCCGTCCGATGGCGGGCCCTCTGCCGACCTGGGTGGCCACGACGCCACCGCGGACGCCGGAGCGGGCCAAGACGCGGCAGGTGACACCAAGGGAGGCACGGAGGACGCCGGAGCCCCACCGGACGCGACGCCCGACGTGGTCGTCCCCCAGGACCTGGGGACACCCGGCGCCCACCCGGACATCGCCGTCCTGCCCATTGTGACCCTCAAGCAGGGCCACAGCACGACGCTGGATCTGACCCCCTACCTGAGCGACGCCGACGACCCGGTGGCTGATCTGGTCGTGAGCTGGAAGGCCAAGCAGGTCGCCATCGCGGACACGGGCAACCAGGTGCTGCTGATCGTGGCGCCCGCGAGCTGGGCAGGGACGGAGCAGGTGCCGGTGACCGTCACGGACCCGGCAGGCCACACGGACACGGAGCTGCTCACCGTGACCGTGGAGGCCGGGACCCCGCCCGTGAAGCCGCCTCCGCCGGACCCGACGAAGTGCGGGGAGGTGGAGCTGAAGCTCGCGGCGCCGGGGGCGACCCAGGTCTTGCTGGCCGGCAGCTTCAACGGGTGGGCGGCAACCCCCGAGGCGGCGATCAACCTGTTCGACAGCGACGGAGACGGCGTCTGGGCGACGACCATCACGGTGGAGCCCGGCACCTACCAATACAAGTTCATCGTGGACGGCGTGTGGATGGCAGACCCCGCCAATCCCCAGACGGTCGATGACGGCTTCGGCGGCGTGAACAGCGTCCTCGTGGTGGACTGCGGCACCCCGAAGCCACCGTGTGGAGTCGTAACCTTCTCGCTGGCGGCGCCGGGGGCGAGCGTGGTGCTCGTCTCGGGCGAGTTCAACGGGTGGGGTGCGGACGCCGGCAGCGCGTGGGCGCTTGCGGACAGCGACGGAGACGGTGTCTGGACCCGAACGGAGACCCTGGAGCCCGGCTCCTACCAGTACAAGTTCATCGTGGACGGGGGATGGATACCAGACCCCGCCAATCCCAAGACCGCCGATGACGGCTTCGGCGGGGTCAACAGCGTGCTGGACGTGGCGTGTGGCGCGCTGAGTCTGGTGTCTCACAAGACGCTCGGGGGCACCTTCGAGGCGGTGTTCAGCGGCGCGGACGGCGCGAGCGTCACCGTCGACTGGGAGCCGGCGCCGCTGACCACAGTCGGCGACGAGGCGCACCTGAAGCTGGACCTGGGCCCAGGGATCCACGATGTGCGGGTCACGAGCGGCGGCGAGACGCTCCTGCTCAAGGTCTACGTGGGGGTGAGCACGGACTGGCGTGACGCGCTCATGTACTTCGCCATGACGGACCGCTTTGCCAACGGAGACTCTGGGAACGACGCGCCGATCACAGACGTGGATTGGCGCACCAACTACCAGGGAGGAGACTTCGCCGGCATCACGCAGAAGATCGAGCAGGGCTACTTCGATGCGCTGCACGTGAGCGCCCTCTGGATCAGCTGGCCAGTCGACAATCCAGACTTCTACGAGGACGGCGCCTTCCCGGACCAGGGCGGCTGCGGCCTCGGCCCCAAGAGCACCAAGTTCTCTCCCATGCGCTACACGGGCTATCACGGGTACTGGCCGAGCCAGCTCGACCAGGTGGAGACTCGCCACGGGACGCTGGCAGAGCTCCAGGCTCTGGTGGTGGCGGCTCATGCACGGGGAATCCGCGTGCTGCTCGACTTCACGGCGAATCACGTCCACGACTCGTCGCCGCTCTACGCGCAGCAAAAGGAGTGGTTCAATCTGCCGGCGGAGATCTGCCAGGACGTGGGCTGGGACGACAAGCCCAAGACCTGCTGGTTCGTCGACTATCTGCCGGACATCGACTACACGAAGCCCGGGGCGCGGGCGGCGATGCTCGACCACGTGGTGGACTGGGTCAAGGCGACCGGCGCCGACGGGCTGCGCTTCGACGCGGTCAAGCACCTGGAGATGTCCTTCGTGCAGGACCTGCGGGCCCGAATGAAAGCAGAGCTCGAGCTGACGGGAATCGACTTCTACATCGTGGGGGAGACCTTCACGGGCGACGCGGGCCTCATCGAGAGCTTCGTTGGGCCGTCGAAGCTGCACGGGCAGTTCGACTTTCCGTCCAACCTGCACATCCTCAAGGGCTTCGCGACCTACGAGGAGGGGCTCGACCAGATGGACCAGGCGATCCGCGGAATCAAGAGCCAGTACGCGACCCCGGGGCTCATGAGCACCTTCATCGGCAATCACGACATCGCGCGCTTCGCGAGCATGGCGTCGGGGATGATCCCCTGCGGGCCCTGGGACGTGCTCAGCAATCAGGCGCAGGGGTGGCTCAATCCGCCTGGGGCCGCGACGGAGGACGGGCACCTGCGCCTGCGGCTCGCCATGATGTACGCGCTGACCATCCCCGGGGTTCCGCTCATCTACTACGGGGACGAGATCGGCATGGCAGGAGCGGGAGACCCGGACAACCGGAGATTCATGCGATTTGACGGCGCCGTGACGGGCCTGGAGGAAGAGACCCTGGCCTACGTCGGGAAGGTGGCCGAGATTCGGGCAGCACACCCGGCGCTCCGCACGGGGACCTGGTCGCAGCCGCTCTGGTCGGAGCCGGATTTCATCGCCTACGGACGGGTGGGGGACGGAGCGGCGGTGGTCCTGCTGAACCGCGGGTCCTCGATGAAGTCCGGGACTCTGCAGGTGGGGACGCTGGGGATCAAGGACGGAACCAAGATGAAGGACCTCTTCTACAAGATCGACCCCATCACGGTCTCCGGTGGCGGAATCCCGTTCTCCCTCGCTGCCCTCTCGGGCACCATCTTCGTGATGCAGGAGTGAGCGATGAGGTACTTGCTGGTGGTGGCGCTCCTGGTGGGGTGCAGCGACGCGGTGAGCAGTGGAGACGCGGGGACGGGCCCGTCCTATGGCGGCAGCGCGCAGGACGCGGTGGGTGGTGATAGCGGCTCCGGTGGGGGCGACACGAGCGCTGCGGTGGGGGATGCAGGTGGAGACGCCGGTGGTGCGGGCGACGTTGGGGGCACCACCGACGTAGGCGGCACTCCAGACACCGGGGATGCGAGCGGCTTCGAGTACCCCTGCGAGCCCCTGACGGTGGAGGCGTGCGTCACGTCCTGCCTGTCGGCGGGCGAGCGCAAGTGCCTGAAGGACTGGGGCCCCTGCGTCCCCCCCGACGAGTTCTGCGGCAACTGCACGGACGACGACTGCGACGGCCTGGTCAACGAGGACTGCCCGCCGAACCCGGACTGCGACCCCCAGCTCCCGCCGGAGTGCCCGGTCGCCGCCATCACCATCGCAGAGGGGGCGAGCGTGGACGCCGGCACCGTGCTCCACCTCTCGGCGGCGCAGTCTGTCTCGAAGGACGGCGCCATCACGAAGTGGCAGTGGGGAGTGCAGACACCCCCGGGGGCGGCGGCCACGTTTGCACCGTCGGCGACCGTGGAGTCCCCCACATTCCTGGTGGATGTGGCCGGGACCTGGCTGTTCACCCTGGACGTCTGGGACGAGCACGGGACCCAGAGCTGCGTACAGGCCCAGGCAGCCGTGACGGGCAAGGTGTACCCACCGGCCCAGCCGTCCGTGGGGTGCAGCGACGGGGAGCGGGAGGGCTTCCTCGACCAGAACACGTTCACGCACATCGCCGGGTGCAGCGGCGGGTGGAGCCTGCCCGGTGTGACGCCGAAGACCGTGGTGCCCGCGTGCGGGCGCAAGGGGGGCGACGACAGCCAGAACCCCGAGGGCAACGGCTGCGCCTCGGCGGATCTCTGCGCCGAGGGCTGGCACCTCTGCCGAGGCTGGGAGGAGGTGGCGGCGAAGTCGCCGTCCGGGTGCGCGGGAGCGACGCCCCCCGACGCCAAGCCCAAGTCCCTGCTGTTCGCCATGGCGCAGCCGAGCAAGAACGGCAGCGTCTGCGGCAAGGACGGCGACGGCCACAACGACGTCTTCGGCTGCGGCAACCTGGGTACGGCCCTGGGGCCGGACAAGAGCTGCGGCCCCCTCGACCGGGTGATCGCGAGCACCGTCCCCGACAAGTGCGGCTTCAACGAGGCGGAGCCGCCGCTGGGCCCCTGGGAGTGCAAGGGCGGCCCCGGCAGCGACCTGCTGGAGGGAGAGACAGTCACCAAGAAGGGCTGCCCCGGCGGCTCCTGCCAGTATGACGGGTATGGGGTCGGGAGCCAGGACAAGGGCGGCGTGCTGTGCTGCCGTGACTGAGCGCGGCGGGGCGTCCGGAGGGGGCGGCCCGAACGACGCCGAGCCCCTGGGCCTCGACTTCGGAGTCTCCTCGGTGGCAGACGACCCGGTGCTCGCGCGGGCGCTCGTGCCGCTGCCCCAGCTCTTGGCGCCGCCGGTCCGCAGCGACGTCCTCTCCATCGCCTGCCGCGGTTGGGAGGACCGCATCCGCAGCGAGTACGTGGGCGTCATGATCGTGCGGCGCCTGCACGGCCTCCTCGTCGACCTCAACGCCCCCATGGACCTCCAGGAGGCGGCCCTCCGCATGCTCCTCGACGAGCAGCGCCACGCGGCGCTCTGCACGGTCGCCGCCCAGGCGCTCGGCAGCGACGGGGTGGTGGCCTTCGACCTGCCGGAGCTCCAGCAGGCCCGGACCGCAGCTCCCCTCGAGCACCAGCTCCTGGAGATGCTCGTCGGCACCTACGCCTGCGGCGAGGTTGTGGCTCACGCGCTCATCCGCCACGCGGTCAAGGCGCTTCCCCCCTCCGGCTTCCGCGACATCCTGCGCACCATCGCGCGAGATGAGGTGCTCCACGCCCGCATCGGCCCGATCGTGCTGCGCGCCATCCGCAGCGGCGCCGAGGACGCTTGGATCGCGTGGCCTGGTGATCGTGAGGTGCGCGCCCTCTTCGAGCGGCAGCGCGAGGCAATGCGAGGACGCGCGGTGGTGGAGCCCGACGAGGAGGCGCTCTTCGCCGACCCGACCGCGGCGGAGCAGCTCCGCACCCTGGGAATCCCCCCGTCGGGCCCGTTTCGCGCGGCCTACCTGCGCGCGGTGGAGCGCGACATCGCGCGATCCATGCGGAGCGTGGGGGTGGGCCCTGACCGGACCCTCACGGCGCAAGGCAGCTCGGCGTAGCGTCTCTCCCCACCGCCGTCAGGTGGGGGGCCACGCCGAAGCGCGCGACGTCGAGCCACAGCACGATGACGTACATGCCCGCCGCCACCCAGAGCGCGAGGGTGCGCCACGGCGTCGGCCCGCGCGCGTCGATGCGGCTCCACACCGCCAGGTTCACCGCGATGGTGCCGCCATAGACCACGGTGCCGAAGCCGAGGGCGAAGCCAGCGTCGTCGTAGCAGAACAGGCGCTCCATGAAGGGGTTGGCGTTCATGGCGGTCTCCAGGAAGGCCAGGGCGGGGGCCACAGGCGCCACCGCGACCACCCGCGCGACCCTCCCCCACCCCGCCGTCCGGGCCCCAAGCGCCTCCACCGCCAGGCAGCCCAGCGCGCAGTAGGTGGCGAAGTAGGGGATGGTCAGCAGGTAGAGGAAGAGCGGGTTGTCCTGCAGGGTCCACGTCACGCGGAAGCCGTAGCGCATGTGCAGCACGTCGAAGAAGAACGGCGTCTGCGACCAGTTCATCAGGAGCGCAAAGGCGGCGACCGCCGCGGCGAGCCTCGTGGCCGTGCGACGGTGCCAGGGGAGCGCCCGCTGCGGAGACCGGACGATGGGCCCCACCACGGCGGGCACCGCGAGCCCCACGGCGAGGGCGAGGAGCTCCGGGTCCCCCCACCGCTCGGCGAGCCCAGTCACCATCACGGCGCCGGCGACGAGCCCCCAGACCGGGGTGTAGAGGAGCCAGAAGCGGAAGGTGGCAGCGCGGGCCGCAGCGGTGTCCATGGTGGGGGCAACCGTAGCGGGGGGCGGGGGCTGGTGCAAGCCCACGTCGCTCCCCGAGAGCTCTCCGCGCCCGCCCGCAACACGCGAGCCTACCACGGGGTTCCGGTCGGCGCCGGCAATATCTCTGGGAGTGGAGGCAGGCGCCCGGACGGAGCAACGGGGACATGACACACAAGAGCCTGAAAAACCTTCATACCTGAGTTTCTAAGATCGCCGTACAATGGCCACTCGGGTCGCACGACGACTCTGCGGGTCAGCCCAGGTCGGCGCGCAACCTCGACGGAGCACTGGTGAGCAACACGGAGGAGGGCCAAGAGAGATGAAAGCGCTGGTCACGGGGGCAAACGGACACATCGGCAGCCACGTGGTGAGGGCCTGCGTAGAGGCGGGGATCGAGCCGATCACGTTCGTGCGCCCCGGCTCTGATCGGCGCGGCCTCGCCAGGCTCGACGTGGAGGTGCGGGAGGGTGACCTGCTCGACGCGGCGAGCCTGCACAGAGCAGCAGCCGGCGTCGAGGTGGTCTTTCACGTCGGGGCGGTCCACAGGAACTGGGCAGCGGACGACGCGAAGATGATGGGGCCGGCCGTCGAGGGCACCCGAAACGTGCTCGACGCGGCGAGACGCGCCGGCGTGCGGTGCGTGGTGCACACGAGCAGCGGCGCCACGGTCGGCTTCACGCCGGATCCCACCAGGCCTCTCGACGAGGGCTCGTTCAACCGCAGCGCCAGGAGCCTCTATACACGAAGCAAGATCGCGGCAGAGGAGGTAGCCCTCGGCGCCGCCGGGAGCGACCTCTCTGTGGTCGTCGTGAACCCGAGCGGCGTCTTCGGTCCGCGCGACTACCGCCTCACACCCGCCACCCGCGCCATCGTGGGGCTCCTGCAGGGAGACCCGGCGTTCCTGGCGGTGTGTGTCAGCGACGTGCGCGACGTGGCGCGCGGGCACGTCCTCGCCGCCACGAAGGGCAAGAGTGGCCGGCGCTACCTGCTGACGGGCGACCTCCTCCAGCCCAAGGAGCTGTCCGGGACGTTCGGCGCGGTCGGCGGAGTCGCGCCGCCCGTCATGCGACCGCCGCGCTTCCTCCTGCGGTTCATGGCCGGGCTCGGGGAGCGAAGGGCGCGCAAGACCGGACAGGACCCGCCGCTGACCCGTGACGTGGTCGAGGACGTCTATGGCAGACACCTCGCCTACAGCGGCTCCCGGGCCCGCTCGGAGCTGGGTGTCACCATGCGCCCTGCCGCAGACGTGCTGCGAGACACCTTCCGCTGGCTCTTGTTCGTGGACGCGCTCAAGCCCAAGGTCGCCGCCCGTGTGCGTCACGCGCTCGGCGCCGCGGCAGCACCTGACCCCGACTGGACCCGGTAGGCTACGGGGCCCCGAACCCGGCGCCAAACTCCACCACGTCCTCGACGGCGGCCTCCACCTCGGCGCGGTCAAACCGAAGGGGGCGCCAGACTCCACCGAGGTAGTCTGCGAGCTGGTCGTTGTGGTGGGGGGCGCCGGGGCGCTCGTCCTGACCGCCCGGGAGGATGGCGCGCCCGACGACCCCGTCCTTGCGCAGCTCGAACACGAAGCGATTGCTCGGCGCGTTGTTCACCACCAGGCGCTCGGGGAGCTTGCCGCCCACCAGCCACGGGTGGTCTCCCACGTCCACGCTGTAGAGGCAGCCGCCCTTGGGGAGCGCCGCAGACGACGCGCCCGGCAGCACGCCGTCCGCCGCGTCCACGAGCTGCATCACGTGCCAGCGGCCCCACCGCCACGTCGCCGGGTCCGCCGGGTCGGCGCCCGGCGCGCCGATCACCCCGAAGATGGTGGTCAGCTCCTCCACCGCCTCACCGAGCGCCCTCAGGATGGCCTCGTCCCTCGTCTCGCGCCCGGGCGTCGCCTTGTCGTCCCAGAAGTCCGCGCCGCTCCTCGACGGAAACGCGCTCGTGCCCGCGTCCAGGGCGTCGATGTCCGCAGCGGTGGCGTCGAGCCAGTGGGCCAGGAACTTGGAGACCACGAGGCCAATCTTCGAGTCCAGGTCCTCTATGAGCACCGACTCGAGCAGCCCGCCCCCCTCGTCTGAGAGCACCGTCCGGGCAAAGACTGCCAGCCACCCGTGAAACACCACCGGCCCGGCCTGTTCCACGCCGCACCGCAAGTCCCAGTCCGCCAGCACGTCCAGGGCCGCCGCCATGGCCGGAGTCACGAGGTCAGGGCGGCGCGCGGCCGCTGCTGCCACATAGGGGCGCATGCGCTCTCCCAGGCGCGACCCGTCGTCGAGCTGGATGTCGGCAACATCGTCCAGCGTGAGCTTGCCCTGGGCGCGCGCCTGCTCGAAGCGCACCCTGGGACGCAGCGCGCGAGTGCCGATGTCGAAGATTCCCGAGAGATACACCGGCGCGTCGAAGGGGTCCCCGTCGTCGGTCTGCCCCACCGGGTCGTTGTTGGCCGTGGCGACGAAGCCAGAGGCAGGATTCAGACTCCACGGGAGCAGATCACGCCCGAGGAGCCGCAGCTCCCCGCCCTCCACGAGCCACTCGTACCCCCCACCACCCGGCAGCAGCTTGATGGGGGGCGTCGTGGCGTCCACCACCTCGCGGACGGGCAGGTCCACCATGGACGAGTAGCCGATGTCCCCGCCCACGTCCGCGTAGACCCAGTGCATCCCCCCGCTGGAGTAGAGGTCGAGCGCGCCCCTGAAGTCCTCGAAAGACCTGGCCGTCGCCAGGCCGTGGAAGGTGCGCCCCAGGGACCGAGCCCGGTACCCCGTCCAGCGGATGGACAGGTTCAGCGGCAGCGGGAGGCCCAGCGCCTCTGACGGCAGCATGGGCCCGTGGTGGGGCACGTCGTGGAGGGTGACCTCGCGCTCCTCAATCCCATCCACCGAACGCACCCGGATGGTCTCCGTGCGCGCCTCGATGGGCACGCTCTTGCCCTCGAACTGCACCGCGCCGTCGGCGAGCTCCTCCAGGTACACGTCCGCCGCGTCGTAGATGGAGGTCGTCGGCAGGAAGCCCGCCGCGCCGTTGTGGCCGAACACGACGAAGGGCACGCCAGGGAAGCTCGCCCCGATGACGTCGATGGTGCCGCCAGCTTCCTTCGTGCTGAGGTGGATGAAGTAGTAGATCGCCGGGTGAGCGACCCCCTGGTGCGAGTCGCCAGCGAGGATCGGCGCGCCGGACGCAGTATGACTCCCCGACACCGCCCAGTTGTTGGAGCCACCGCCAGACAGGTCGAGGGCTCGCGCCGCCCGGATCCCACCGACCACCTGCGCCGGGCTCAGGCTCGCGAGCCGGGCTTGCGCGGCGGAGACCGACGCGGCGCGCATGGCGGCACGACCGCTCCCCGCCCTGCCCGTCCCGCCCCCGCCGCCATCGGCCTTTGTGCCGAACGAGAACCCGGGAGTCACGTACTCTCGGTCGAAGGGCGGGTACTGGTAGAGGTCTGCAAACAGGTCCACCCCCAGGAGCAGATCCATGAGCCCGAGGATGATGTCCTGGTCCGGTCGCATGGACAGACCGGCCGCGATCAGCTTCTCGATGGCGAGAGAGTCGTCCACGGTCCACGCCGCGGGCTCGTAGCCGAGGGCGCCGAACTGCGGAGACAGCGTCCCCTCCGCCTTGGCCGTGGCCATCCAGGCGTTGACCCCGGCGGCGTAGGCCTCGAACCACCGCAACAGCTCGGGATCCTCCGCGGCAAGGGCCTCGCGCGTGCGGCGCCCCCACTCACCGAAGCGCAGCGCCCGCGACTGGAGGTCCGACGCCCACGTCGCCTCGCCGAGGACCTCGGACCGCGTCCCCAGGGCACGCCGGCGGACCAGATCCATCTGGAACAGGCGGTGCCTCGCCGTCGCCCACCCCTGCAGGAAGAAGACGTCGGCGTCCGTGCTGGCGTAGACGTGCGGGATGCCGTCCACGTCCAGCACGACCCGGGCCGGGCCGTCGAGAGTGGCCGGGTCCTTGTCGACGAGCCCTGCGGCAGCGTCCGCACCTCCGTCTGCGGGCGACACGTCGGCGACCGCCTGCCCCTCGGGGCTCGAGGGCGCTCCACCACATCCGACCACCACACACCAGGCCAGGGTCCACGCTCGACGTGTCATGGGAGGGTGACCTCCAGCTCCAGCTCGTCGCGCAGCGGGATCCCCAGGTGGCCCACCTCGGGGATCTGGGGCTTCAGGGCGCGCGCCCGGTCCACCGATCCGGGATGGACCGCCACCAGACGGAACCCGCGCCGCTGCCAGAAGCGCAGCGCCGGGAGGTTGTCGTTCGTCGTGCACAGCCACACCCGCCGCAGCCCTTGCGCCCTCGCCTCCGCGAGCACCGCCTCGAGCAGCGCCGAGCCGATGCCCCGCTCCGCCACCACCGCGTCCAGGCTGACCACCTGGAGCGCGTCCCCGTCGCGGCTCAGGGTGGCCACGCCGACGAGCCGATCCCCCTCCTCGGCGATGAAGCCCGGCAGCGCGGAGGCCACGTGGGCCTCACCCCGCGTGACGATCAGCGGGCCCGCCCAGCGTGTCCGGAGAAGCCCTGCCACGGCCTCCCGATCAGCGTCCTCGATCCGTCGGATGTGCATGGTCGCCTCCTGGGGTCAGTGCGGCTCGCATCATAGTGCGCCAGCCCACACACGCGCGAGGGCGAACGGACACCAACCCGACTCCTCGGGCCGCTCGCTGCAACCCGGGCGCGGCGCGCCCTCCGACCCGTGGGGGCCCCGGAGCCCGCGCGCCGTTGTCTCCCCGCTGGCCCCACTCCCCGTGCTTGGGCGCTTCGCAGACGCCGTGCTCGCTTGGCGCGGCAGACCGAGGGCTTGACACAAGGCGGGTGGATCGCCGAACGATGGGGCTGGGCGCAGGGATCGCGTCGCACACGAACGGCGCAGTGGGCATCAGCGCCGCACCCCCATCCGCGGGGGACCACACGTCACACGAATTGCCCGCGCACCGAGGGACGCCGTGGAGAAGACAACCCTGGCGATCATCCTGCTCGGTGTAGTGACCCTCTACATCACGCAGTGGATCCGCATCGAGATCACGGCGCTCCTCTCCCTGACGTCGCTGGTCGTCTTCGGCATCCTCACGCCCCAGGAGGCGCTCTCGGGCTTCGCCAACGAGGCGACCGTCACGGTCGGCGCCATGCTCGTCTTGAGCGCCGGCCTGGTCCGCACGGGCGTCATCGACTACGTGACCGACGCGCTGGAGCGCGCGGGTAGCCTCTGGGCGGCCGGGGTCCCGCTGCTGGTGGGGCTCCTGGCCGCGGCCATGAGCGCGTTCATGAACAACACCCCCGTCGTGGTCCTGCTGATCCCCGTGGTGCTTTCCCTGTGCCGCCGCTTCGACATGGTCCCGTCCAAGCTGCTGATCCCGCTCTCCTACTTCGCGATCCTCGGGGGCACCACCACGCTCATCGGGACCAGCACGAACATCCTGGTCCACTCCATCCACCGGGGGGCGGGGGGCGACGGCTTCGGGATGTTCGAGTTCACGAAGATGGGGCTCTGCTATCTCGCCGTGGGCACCGCCTACCTCGTGATCTTCGGGGGTCGGCTGCTGCCCGTCCGCACGTCCCTCGCCCAGCTCCTGGAGCCGAAGGAGCGCACCAGCTTCGTCACCGAGCTGTGGCTGCCGCCATCGGAGAGCTTCCAGGAGCGCTCCATTGCCGAGCTGTTCGGCAGCGCCTCCTCGACGCGGGTCCTGCAGCTCGTGCGCCAGGAGGAGGTCACCTTCGCCCCGCCTCCAGAGACACCCCTCCGGGGGGACGACACCCTGCTCGTTGAGATCAGCGCCGACGACCTGAGCCGCATGACGGCCCGCGGTGACGTGGAGTTCGGCTCCGCCGTCGCCGACGATCAGCGCGTGGTCATCAGCCGCACCGACGTCACCATCCTGGAGGCCGTCGTGGTGCCCGGGTCCCGCTTCGTCAACCAGGAGGTGCGCGACATCGGCCTCACGCGGACCTACGGGATCCAGGTGCTGGCCGTGCGGCGGATGGGGCACCACCACCAGTACCGCATCCGCGGCATGCGCCTCCTGGTCGGCGACGTGCTCCTGATCCAGGGCGACGCGCGGGCGCTCCACGCCCTCAAGGAGAGCGGCGACGCGCTGCTCGTGGAGGGCGTGGAGCACACCATGCGCGAACACGCGAAGGTGCCCATCGCCGTCGCCACCATGGTGGCCGTCGTCACCCTCGCCGCCTTCGAGGTGCTGCCGATCTCCATCCTGTCCGTCGCCGGGGTCGCTGCCCTGCTGCTCACCCGGTGCCTCCAGGTGCCTGACGCCATGCGCGCGCTGGACGCCACCGTGCTGCTGCTGCTCGCGGGCACGATCCCCCTGGGCCTGGCGCTCCAGAAGACGGGTATGGCCGCCGACGTCGCCAACGGCGTGCTCGGCTTCGCAGGCGCCTACGGCCCCGTCGTGCTCGTCAGCGCCTTCTACCTGCTGACGAGCCTGTTCACGGAGTTCCTGTCCAACAACGCGTCCGCAGTCCTGCTCGCGCCAATCGCGCTGGGCATCGCGCAGGGCGCCAGCATCGACCCGAAGCCGCTGCTCGTGGCCATCGCCTTCGGGGCGAGCGCGAGCTTCGCCACCCCAATTGGCTACCAGACCAACACGCTGGTCATGGGCCCCGGGGGCTACCGCTTCCGCGACTACCTGAAGGTGGGGCTCCCCCTGAACCTGATCCTGTGGATCACGGCGAGCCTGCTGATCCCATGGTTCTGGCCCCTCTGACCAGAGCTCAGGCGGCGAGGCGCTGGGCGCTGGCGCGCAGCGAGCGGAGAGTGCGCGCCTTGCGGGCGCGGCCGGCGCGGTCGAGGCCGACGAAGCCGGGGACGGCGCAATAGGTGATGCCGGGGGAGGTGGCGGGCTCGCACCAGCAATACTGGCTGCCGTCGTTCTCATAGGGAATCCACGCCTGGCCTGCCTCGGTCCAGCCGCAGAACAACGTGGGCGTGGCGCTGGCGTCGCACCAGGCCGTGTAGCCCATCTCGCATGGGTCGCCCAGCTTGGGGGCGTTGGGGTCGCTGGTGTCCGGGGAGCCCGCGTCCCAGGGGCCCGTGTCCGTCGGGGTCCACCCGTCGAGGCCCCACGCGTCACCCCCACCACCGTCCGGGCTGCCCGCGTCCCAGGGCCCCACGGAGTCGGGGCTCCCGCCATCCCAGGGGCCCACCGAGTCCGGGGAGCCCGCGTCCCAGGGGCCCACCGAGTCCGGAGAACCCGCGTCCCAGGAGGCGCCATCCCAGGAGCCCACATCAGACGAAGCGTCCCAGCCGCCCCCGTCCGGTGTGCTCGCGTCCACGGATGCTGCGTCCTGGCCGCTGCCGTCGGCGCCGGGCCCACCCGAGTCACCGCCCGCGCCGCCGCTGTCGCCGCCGGAGCCGTCCGCCTGGGCGGCGTCCGCGGCGCCGCCGCCCGTGGTCTCGCACCCGGCGAGCGCGAACAGGGCCGCGCCGCCGCAAATCAGTGGCATTCGTCGTATCTTCACGAAGTCTCCTCGGAGCAGGTGTTTGGGGAAGCCGCCATTGAGACTAGCAGAGCGCGGCTGCCGCTTCCACAACGCCCGAACCACCTATAGGATGCCCGCCCGGATCAGGGGGCGACCGCGGGGACTGGCATGTGGAAGTACCGGATGACGCCGGCGCCCTGGTCCCACCACGCCGCGTGGAGGCCCCCTTTGGGGTCGATGCCGGCGGACGGCCACCGCAGCCCCTGCTCCGGGGACCCGCCGGGCGCGCCGAGCTCCTGCTTGTTCCACACCGGCCCGACCGCGTGCCGGATGGCCCCGTACAAGGTCCGGTAGATGACATGGGGTGTCCCGTCGGGCGCATAGGCCAGGGAGCAGGCCTGGCGTCCCTCTGGATCCACAATCTCCGCGGACCAGCCCTCACCCTGCGTCGCGAGCACCAGCCCGCCGGTCGTGAAGGCGCAGAGCCCCAGGGTGCCCGACGGAGATCGGGCCAGCGCCATGCGGCTCCCGCCCTCGGGAGAGAGCACCAGGGGGACCGGCCCCGCCGTCCAGCCCGAGTCGATGCCGTGGGCGTGAACCAGGGCCCAGGTGGAGCCCACCTGCTCGGCGTGGAGCACGTCGAGGAGACCGTCGGGTGCCCCGAGGGCCGCGGGGGCGTGGGTGTAGGTGGCGCCGGCCACGTCCGCAACGGTGCCCTGGTTCACCACGAGGCCCGTCCACCAGGCGATGGACAGCCGCGTGACCGACGGATAGACCGCCGACAGGCTCCCCGCCTTCGGGGCGACCAGCGCGAAGTCCGAGGCACCGTAGGGCCACGCGCCGAAGGTGTCCGCGAGCTGCACGGGCGGATCGAAGCCCGCGGCCTCGCGCCGGGCGAGCATCAGGACCGGAGACGCCGCGGTCGTCCCCGCGCGCCAGGCGACGACGGGCCGCCCCTGCGAGTCGAGGACGAGGCGCGTGGGGCGGCCGTAGACGCCGTGGCTGCCGCTCGCCACCAGCTCCGTCGTGAAGCCCTGCCAGGTGCCGCTGGCGTAGCGCACCTCCCCGGAGAAGAGGGTCTTGCGGTCGGCCCACGCCAGGTGGGCCACGCCGAACGGGTCCACGGCCAGCGACAGGCTGCCGCCGTCGTTGGGATCGCCGCTCGCGGGCGCGACGTCCACCACGATCCGGTCGCAGCAGCCGGCGGCGCAGGGCAGGAAGCCGGGGGCGCAGGCGGTGACGACACAGGAGGGCCCGGCGCACCCGGTCTCCGCGACGCCGGGGCCTCCCGGGCACGCGGCGCACGTCCCCTCGCACTCCAGATACCCGCCCGCGCACGTCAGGATGCAGGCGCCGTCCACGCACGCGGTGCTGCCGTGGAGGTCGGTGGGGCACGCGACGCAGTCGGGCCCGCACGCCGCGATGGAGTCGTCGGGGACGCAGGCGCCGTCGCAGGCGTGGCTGCCCCCGTCACAGGTGAAGCCGCAGGACGTGCCGTCACAGGTCGCCGTGCCTCCAGCCACGCTCGGACACGGCTCGCAGGATGACCCGCAGTGGGCCGGGTCATCGTCGGACACGCACGCACCGCCACACGGGTGCGTGCCCGGGTCGCAGGTGGTGACGCAGGCGCCCTCCACGCAGGTCACCTTGCCGCCCGGAGGAGGCTCGCAGGTGCCGCAGGACCCACCACACCCGTCGCCGCCGCACTCCATGCCGGCGCAGCTCGGCGCAAAGGTCGCCCCGTCGGCGTCATCGCAGTCCGGCCCTCCGGCGCAGAAGGAGCCGCGCCCGTCGCCGTCTGCGTCGACGCAGCACGCGCCGGCCGCGACCAGGGGCCCGAGGAGCGCCCCACGGATGTCGGCCGCGGTCACGGCGTTCTGGATCGCCTCCCCGCTCGCCGCCGCGATGACCCCGAGCATGTGCTCGTCCGCTCCGTCGCCGACGCCGATGGGGTGCACCGCCACGCCCCGCGCCCGCAGGCCCTGGACGGCCTGCGTCACGGCCCCCTCGGCGGCGCAGGTCTCGGTCCCGGCGAGCAGGACGAGGACCAGGGTCGCGGACCGGGGAGGCCCCAGCGCAACGTCCAGCCCCGTCAATGCGGTGGCGAGGGGAGAAGAGGGCGACGCGGTGGGGGCAACGAGAGCGGCGGCGATGGAGGTCGGGCCCTCCGCGGGCGCGACGGGGGCGCCCGCGTCGCACGCGGTGCCGGGCGCGGGGAAGACGCGCACCCCCAGCTCCACGCCGGATGGATGGTCAGCAACCAGGCCGTTGATGGCCGCGACGGTGCGGTCCCACAAGAGCCCGGTCATGGCGGAGGACCGGTCGACCAGGATCAAGGCGCGGGGGGCAACGCAGCCGTCCTCGCACGCACCGCCGACGCACTCCCCCGCACAGGCGATGGACGCGCTCCACGCGAGGCACGAGCCACCGGCCGGCGCGCAGATGCTGAAGCTGGCGTCGTCCTCACACTTGCGGTTCCAAGGCGCGACGCACTGCCCGGGGCCGCACGGCCCGGAGTCCGGGGCCTCCCAGGCGTCGTCGGAGTCCGCGACGTCCTCGGCTGCGTCGGGCGGCACGTCCACGTCCGTCGTTGGCGCATCGGCCGTGAACCCATCGGTCCCGGCATCCACGGCAGAGTCGCCCACCGCCTCGCCCCCGCCGCCCCCGCCATCGCCGCACGCGCCCAAAAGCACCACGAACGCCAAGATCCACACTCGCACTGCGCACCTCCCGTCTGGCTGGACCGGCGCATCATACCCGATGCAGACGCGGTCGCGCACTGGGGCGAGGCACAGGGTCGCAACGGTCTTTGGGCGCTCCGGGTACATCGCCGCGGCGTCAGCGTGTCAGTGCTTCGCCGCGTGCTCCGTGAGGGACACGTAGGTCGTCCGGGAGATGAGCTCGACGACCCCCCTCAACTCCTCGAAGGACCTCCCCTGCGTCATCACGCAGATCAGATACGGGAGCTGGGGTGCGTAGACGATGCCGCAGTCATGGAGCTGGACCAGCCCGGTCTCCAGGCCGCGCTCGCCGAACTTGTGCGCCACGGGTGTCCCGTCGGGGATGCCGGCGACGATGCCGTCCCTGAACTCGGTCCTGCTGAGGCGCTCCAGGGCGTCCTCGGACGCCGCCCGAGACAGGAACATAGCGTTGTAGAGGATGCGGAAGGTCCCCGCATACTGCCGCACGGTCATCTCGTGGCGCTTCCCATCCAGCGGGGGGAGCGGCAGCCCGAGCTCCTGGTAGGTCTGGACGAGGTCCGACTCATTGAGCGAACGCAACAGGAGGTTGGCGGCGCGGTTGTCCGAGTGGACGATCATCTGATCGACCAGCTCGTCCACCGAGTACGTCTCTCCAGGGACGATCTCGCGAGACCCGCGGATGTTGGGGCGCCACTGCTCCTCCTCATCGGGGCACGTCAGGCGCACGGAAAGCACCTGCGGGTCCCGCTCGGCGAGGCGCAACACCGTCATCATCAAGGGCACCTTGAGCAGGCTCGCCGGCGAGAACACGGCCCGCTCGCCGATGCCGAGCCAAGGTCCGTTGTTGAGCTCGCGCACGTAGATGGAGACGTGCTCCGCGGTCTTCTGCTCCTTGACGCGGCGTATCACGTCATTGAGCTTCGACTCGACGAAGGTGAGCTGCCCGATGCGGCTCCGCTCGCACTCGATGAGGGGGCTGATGAAGCGATACCCGGTCGTTCGGATGAGCTCGGTGGTGTCCGTTGACGCTCCACCTGGAGCGGGGGGGGAGATGGAGCCCACCTCGACGGTCCTCCCCAGGTGTGCTCCCAAGAGCAGCCCCAGGGTGCCGCCCCCGAGGAACAGGGCGCCCGCCGCGACCACGGAGATGACGCCGCTGAGCCGACGAGGTGTGGGGGGCATGGGTTCTCCGCGGCGCCTGGGCTGTGCCATGCGACGGACGCTACCAGCGCGCGCGGGCGGTCACAAATGAAAAACCATCGCACATTCAGAAGTTTGCACGCTAACAAGTAACCATTGACGCATAACCAACCCCGGTTTGTAACCGATTCGTGCCTGCCCCTCGGAGACTGCGGGATCTGGACCCAAGCGCACCTCCGTTCACCGCTCCACGCGGTGGCGCTGAGTGACGGAGATCCGCATGGGCGCGGGGCCCTGACGGCAGCTCCGTCGCTCACGCGGGCGGCCGCCGCCCTCCGCCGGTCCCTGCGCCGCGAGGGCGTAGGGCGCACCGGAGCGCTCACTCCAGCGGGATCTGGTGCTTCTTCTCGGCCCGCAAGGAGACGGGCGCCGGCGTGGTGCGGGTGAACACGGGCCGCGTGCGGAAGGCCGCCGCGATCTCCAGCGCGTAGGGGAGCTTCTTGTCGAACTGTGCCGGCTGGCCGTCGAGCGTGAGCTGGCCGAGCTCCCAGACCTCCAGGTTGCCTGGCGCCGCCCCCTCCACGATGAAGCCGCCGAGGACCGCCGAGCCCCAGCCGCCCACGGGGATGAGCGCCATCGGTGAGGGGCCCAGGAGCTGGAGGTACGTGGCCCGCACGTGCTCCTCGAACTTGTGCACGACCCAGCCCGTGACCGTCGGGGCCTCTGTGAGCGGCGCCCCGATGCGCCCCGACACGGCAAACCACCGGCGCCGGGAGTCGTTGTTGCGGAGCGTGACCTTGAGCGTGTACCGCGCCGTGGTCCCCGCCTGCTGCACGTCGAGCACCTGCACGTCCACCGCAGAGAGGCCCGCGACCTTGGCCTTGTTGCGCTCCACGTCGGCGATGGCCAGATCGCGGACCTTGGCCGGGTCCTTGTCGTAGACCGCCGCCTCAGGGGGCTTGCCAGCGATCAGGCGCGCCAGGTTCTTCGCGATGGTGCCCTCGTCCATGATCCCGAGGTCGGTCCCGTAGCAGGACACGACCACCTTGCCCGCGTCGTCCAGGCGCGCGAGCTGGGGCAGCTTCTGGGCGTCGATGCCGGGCAGCAGCGACTGGGCGGGGCCCCGCCACTCGTCCACGTCCACGAGCAGGATCCGCCCCTTGGCCATCGCCTTCTGCACGGCCTTGCTGTCGTGGACCCAGTCCTTGATCGCCTTGCAGGGGGTGCACCAGTCGGCGGTGAACATGATCACGACGCTCTGCTTCGCCGCCTTCGCGGACGCCAGCTCGCGGGTCACCAGGTCCTGCAGGGTCGCGCCTCCTTGCCGGTGGATCGGCACGAAGGGGCTCGCGTCGGCGACCACACCCACGAGGAGCGCGAGGACGGCGATGACGCCCCCGACCCACCCCCTCCACTGTCTCGCTGGCCTCACTGATCTCGCGCGTCTCATCATCCATCCGCCCTCGCGGGCTCCCTCTCGGCCCCCAGATCCAGCAATACGGCGCCCGCCTCGGCCTGGGCGCCTACCAACCGGCGAAACACGGTGTCGCCGGAGAGCAGCTCGTCCCAGGTCCCCCGCTCCACGATGCGCCCCTCATCGAGCACGAGGATGATGTCCGCTTTGCGGATGGTGTTCAACCGGTGCGCGATGACCAGCGTGGTCCTCCCCAGCATCAGGCGCTGGAGCGCGGCGTGGACCAGCGCCTCGTTCTCGCTGTCCAGGTGGCTCGTCGCCTCGTCGAGGATCAAGATCCGCGGGTCCGCGAGCAGCGCCCGCGCGATGGCGATGCGCTGCCGCTGCCCGCCGGACAGCTTGACGCCGCGCTCACCGACCATCGAGGCATAGCCGTCGGGCAGGGCGTCGACGAAGTCGCTGATCCAGGCGTCTGCCGCCGCGGCGCGGACGTCGGCGTCGGTCGCTCCGGCTCGACCGTAGGCGATGTTCTCGGCGATGGTGCCGCTGAAGAGCACCGGCTCCTGCTGCACGGTCCCGATGGCCCGGCGCAGGTCCGCGAGGCGCACGGTCCGCAGGTCGCAGCCGTCGACGCTCACTGTACCGGCTGCTGGGTCATAGAACCGGTGTACCAGGGCGGCGATGGTGCTCTTCCCGGCCCCGGACCGCCCGACCAGGGCCACCACCTGCCCCGGGTGCGCCTCGAAGCTCACGTCCCGCAGCACGGTCACGCTGGGGCGGCTCGGGTAGGTGAAGGACACCCCGTCGAAGCGCACGCGCCCCTCCACCCGCGGCAGCGGGCGAGCGTCGGGGGCGTCCACGATGGTCGGGTCCTCGTCCAGGAGCTCGAAGATGCGCCCCGTAGCGCCGGCCGCGCGCTGCAGGTTGCCCCACACCTCGGCGAGCGACACGAGCGCCGCCGTCACCATGAGCGTGTAGAGCAGGAACGACGCCAGCTCCCCGGCGCCAAGCGTCCCGTCCAGCACCTTGAGGCCGCCGATCCACAGGATGACGATGATCGCCAGGTACGCCCCGAGCTGGGCCCCGGCGATCAGCGCCCCTCGGGCCCAGGCGATGCTCTGGATGGCGTCGAAGGCCCGATCCACGAAGCTGGCATAGCGGCGGGCCTCCCGCTCCTCGGCGCGGAAGGTCTGAACGGTCTCGATGCCCGTGATCGCCTCCTTCAGCCCGGCGTTGGCCGTCGCGAGCAGGTCCTGGGCCTCCCGGGAGCGCGCCTTGATGCGCTTGCCGACGGCGACGGCCCCCACCGCCAGCGGGGGCAGCAGCACGATCATGACCCCCGTCAGGAGCGGGCTCGTCCAGAGCAGAGCCGCGAGGCCGCCCACCACGATGATCGAGGATCGGAGCGTCACGGACAGCTCCGCCCCCACGGCATGCTGCACCATCTCGATGTCACTGGTCAGGCGGCTGACCAGCTCGCCGGAGCGCCGCTCGTGGAAGAAGGCCGGGGGGTGCCTGAGCAGGTGCCGGAACGTACGGTCGCGCAGGTCGGCGACGACCCGGTTCCCGAGCCAGCTCATCAGCACGTGGCGCATCCAGATGGCGCCGGAAAGCACGACGGCGCCGAGGGCCGTCACCCCGGCGACGACGTTGTAGCGGTTGGGGTCGCCCTGGGCGAGGGCGCCGTCGATGCCCACCCGAAACGCCTGCGGGAGCGCCAGGTTGACGACGCCGCCCAGCAGCAGCGCAGACGTGGCGAGCCACCAGCGGGCGCGATACGGGCGCAGCAGGGCCACGAGGGACCGGAGCTGCGCGAGCTGGGAGGAGAGCGGTGCCACCGGGCGGGGAGCATACGACCGACAGAGGGCGCGCGCCAGGCGACGCGACCAAAGACGGCGCCCGCCCATGGGTGCCGGTTGACGAGCGCCCGCCGTGGTGCTCTCCTCCCACCGCAACCCATTGCGACAAGGAGCAGCGCCATGACCACCCCACTGCCCGGACGCATCGTCTGGTACGACCTGATCACCACGGACCCGGAGCGCGCCAAGGCCTTCTACACGGAGCTCCTCGGCTGGACCACCCGCACCATGAGCATGGGCCCCGAGGCCGAGTACACCATGTTCGCGAACAGCGGCAAGGACTTCGGGGGCATCGAGGCCGCGAAGGCGCCGGACGTGCCCTCCCACTGGATCCACTACACCACGGTGGAGGACGTGGACGCGGCCGCAGCCGCAGCCAAGTTCTTGGGCGGCGCGGTCCACGTCCCCCCGACCGACATCCCGACCGTCGGGCGCTTCGCCATCATCGCGGACCCCACAGGCGGCTTCATCGCCCCCTTCCGGGGCCTCCAGCAGATGCCGGAAGACGAGTCCCCGACGCCGGTCGGCGCCTTCGTGTGGCCGGAGCTGAGCAGCAGCGACCGGGCCGCGGCGGCCGCCTTCCTGTGCGGGATCTTCGGCTGGACGGAGCGCGCGATGGACGTGGACATGATGCCCTACACGGTGCTCTGCCGCGGCGACAAGGACGTGGCCGGCATCGGGAACGCCACCGAGGGCGGCCCGACCTTCTGGCTCTCCTACGTGAAGGTGGCGGACGTGGACGCGGTGGCCCAGCGCGCCGTCGCCCTGGGCGGCTCGCTGATGCTGGAGCCCATGGACATCCCCGGCATCGGCCGCATCGCCATCGCCCAGGACCCGACGGGCGCGCCGTTCGGGCTCCACAAGGCTGGGTAGCGCCCAGGCGCCAGTGCGCGACGACCTGTGCTGCTCAGGCCCCGCTGCATCCCGGCGGGCGGCCCGTCCTCCCGAGGATGAGTGGCTCGGCGAAGAGTTCGGTCGCGTGGAGATCTACGCGTACGAGTTCAGCGGCTCCGAGTCCCCCGTCAATCCCAGGCGCTCCACCTGGCGGACGAAACCGGTTCGGGCGGCAGGTGCACCCCTCCACCTGCCGTCCGTCCCCGATCGGATCGCGATGTGGAGCGCTCCACCGACTGCCCGAGGCGGGTCCGGCCATGGTACGTACCCCTCCGGTGAGCACCACAGGTCACCAGAGGGCCGAACCACACAACCTCACCATGCGACTGAGTTCGCCACGGCCCCGCCCTCCACCCCTCCACCGCCCGACCACCCGCGCGTGTAGCCCCCCGCGTGCCCTTACGGAGATGGCCCCCTCAGCGCACGCGGTCCTACAGCGGACAGTGATGGCTCGCCTTCAGCTCGTCGCAGGAGCGGGCGAGACACTCGTTGCAGCACGTGCGGCAGGAGCCGTCGCGTTCGCAATTGCCGGCCAGGCGCTCGACCTGGCCCATCCAGGTGGGGTCGTCGTAGCAGCACGTGGCGATGCGCTGATAGCAGCCGAGGCAGTCCTCCGCGTCCTCGCAAGCACACGCGAAAGGGGTGGCCGCATCGGCCATGCCGGCGTCGGTCACGCGCGCGTCTGCTTTGGCTCCGTCGGCCTGCCCCGTGGCATCGGTTGCCTGTACGTCGAGATGCGTATCCTGCGTGGCGGTGTCCTGAGGGGTGGCGGCCTTCGGGGTGGCGGCAGGCGTGTTGCAGGCTGCGAGCGTGAGTACGATAATCCCGGCCAGGGCGAAGCGCATGGGATTACACATACGGCCGCCCGGGCGCCGCGTCAACGCCCCGCAGCAGCGGAGGGAGGCCGTGAGGACGATCACAGTGCTGTTCGTCGCCGTCGGGAGCGCGCTCCCAAGCACGGTCCGCGACGCGGCTCCGGTCGAGGCGCCGCCCCGGCACCCACCCATCTTCACGAACTGCCTCGATGTCGCCCAGGCTGGTCCGTTCCGCGAGCTGATCCACCATCCGCTCACGACCGAGGGTGTGGCCGGCCTGCCGATCACCGAGGCCATCGCTGACGATCCGGCGCTGGCCAAGGTCGCCACCTACCTCGTCCAGTGCGCCCTGCCACCCGAGGCGGCCCTCTCGATCTCCACGGCCGATGGACCGCTCGAGCTCACGGGCGGCGTCGGGCTCGCCCCCGAGTGGGCGCAGGGCCCGTGCGACGACGCCTGCCAGGAGTGGGTCTCGGCCTGTATGCTTGCGCGTACGAATGTCTACGGCATCCCGGTCGCGATCTACATGAGCGGCCCGCATCCGGCGCTCGGGGGACTCTCCGCCGCGGACGCCGCCGACTTCCCGACCCAGGAGGGCGCCTTCTACGGCAACATCTTCCTCGAGCCCCAGCGGCAGCTCTCTTGCCGCGGCGCCGGCAACGACCCGTTCTACTCGACGGTCCGCGTGTGCACGAAGCCCGGCAACCTCTGTGGCATCGCGGCCGCGGGGTCCTGCGGCGGCGCCGAGCCGCTGTGCGCGTGGAATGAGCAGGGCTGGTTCGAGGACTGCCGAGGCCGCCCCGGCGCCGAGAAGGTCTGGTCGCGCGTCGTCACGATCCACCTGCGCGCGAGCAGCTTCGCGACCGGGCGGGACGCTGCCTGCGACACGGCGCCCGCCTTCGAAGCGCCGAAGCTCCCGGGCGGCGGCATCGGCGCCCCCTGCTGGAACGACTCCGACTGCGAGGGCGACTGCGCCATCTGCGACGCGCGAAACACCCTCGGGCTCTGCACGGCCGGCTGCAAAGACGCGACTCCCGAGATGGAGCAGGAGGAGTGCGGCGGCGACGGCACCACGTGCCTCAGCCAGACCGGCGACGGCGGGCTCTGCACGGCCGCGTGCGTCCCCGGCGAGGGAACCTGCGCCCCGGCCCAGATCTGCACCGGCTTCTGGGTCCTGCGCGAGGGCCCCGACGCCGCGGGCTGCTATCCGTTCTGTTCCGCCGACTCCGACTGTCCGCCCGGCACGGCCTGCCAGACACGCTACGGTATCTGCGGGCCAGCCGTCGACATGGCGGCCCTGCCCGACGGCGACCCCTGCGTCATGGCGCCGACCGGAAACGCCGCTCCCGAGATCCCCTGCCGCGGGGCGTGCTTCCGCGTCACCGCCGATCCCACGCAGGGCATCTGCGGGAGCTTCCTGAACACGCGCGTGACTCCTACGTGCTGGGATCACCCCGACCACATCAAACCGATCATTCCGTTCGGAGAGGACGAACTCGGCGTCTGCCTCTACCGCAAGTGCTCCGCAGACGCTGATTGCACGTCCCCGCTCGTCTGCACAGGCACCGTCTTCAGCGGCAAGCGCTGCAACTGGCCTTGACAGAGTCAACAGAGATAGCTGGACGGCCTGCATGGCCGCTTCCGGGCGTCTCAGTCACCGGCACCTGCGGAGTGGAACCGTCGAGGAGGTCCGGGTCACGAGCCCGGCGTCGCGGCAAGCAAAGGCTCCGATCAGGACGTCGGCGATGGGGCGACGCCTGAGCCCCTCGCGGCGCCGACGCCTGATGTACCGCGTCCAGGCGCCCTGGGCGACAGCGGTGCCTTGCCACGTCAAGGGCTCGTGCCAGGACGCTCCCACGGCCGACAGGAAGGCTCCCGGCAGTCCCGCGTCACCATCGAACGCGGGCGCAAGCTCCACGTAGGTGACGGGGCACACCACCAGCCCCTCCTCCAGAAGTTCATTCAGGCACCGGGCAGAGGAGGCCCCGAATCGATCTTCATCCTCGAAGACGTCGATGAGGACGCAGGTGTCGACGGCCTACGCGCTCCCCTCTCACCTTCGCGCAGCTCGCCCATCCAGTCCTGTGTCGAGCGAGTCGCACGAAATCGGCGGGCGGAGCCGAGGACCGAGGACGCGCCCGCGGCACGCTCCGTCCCTGCGACGCGCACCCGCAGCTCGTGCTCAGCGACCCGCTCCCAGAGGAGCCACTGCCCCTTCCCGACCCCACATCACGCCGCAGCTCGGCGGGGATCGAGGTCTGACCGCGCTCCCTGAGAACCGTGATGTCCTCGTGAGTGCTCATGCTCGTTGGACGAGGTGCTACCCCCCGAACGGGTGCGGGCACAGCTTCTTCACGGCCTTCCCGGCAGGGCCGTCGGGGTAGGTGTTCACCATGGTCCCGGGGCGGCAGTACATGGCGACGCCGAGCTTGCCGGTCAGGAAGCCCTCCTGAAACTCGAAGGCGAGCTTGTCGGTGCCCTGCTTGTAGAGCTTGCCCGTGAACACGAGGCCCTCCTGCCAGCCGAACGCGCCCTCCGGCTCGACCCGCGTGACCACGAAGACGTGCTTCTGGTCGGGGATCTCGGCCACGTCCCCGCGGAAGTAGTAGCCCTCGATCCACGCGTCGGTCTGCTGGCCCAGGTCCAGGCCCGAGGAGTGCTGCCGCCAGGTGCTGCCCTCGAAGATCAGCAGCTCCTTGTAGTTGTCGTTGAGCTTGGTCTCCGGGTCCTCCGTGTCGAAGTCCACGAAGCGCCACTCCCCCTGCGCCGGCTCGTCGCCGCCGGGGCAGCGGTTGCAGGTGTACGTCTTGCCGTCATGGATGAAGCCCTTCCAGGGCACGTTCTCGCCCTTGGAGAAGGACGACGGCGCATTGCAAGACGCGTTGCGGGTCACGGGACCGGCGGGGACGAAGGCCGAGATGTCGGGCAATCCGCTCGGCTTTGGCGCCTCACCACCGGTGTCCTCCACCGAAGGCACGTCGGGCGTCGCCTCCAGGACGTCCACCGGGCCCCCCGCCTGCACGTCGGGGCCGGACGTGTGGGTCTCGATGATCACCGTCTCCTGCGGCTCACAGCCATGGAGCAAGACGCCCACACAGACCACGCTCATGCTCCAGACCCTCAAGCTCATCGCGCGCCTCCGTCTGCGCCAGGGAACCGCTCCACGTGGGCACCATACCACCCGCGCGTCCGCGCAACCAGGGCCCGGGAGCGCGCCCGGTCCCGCTTGACGCTCCCGCGGCGCCGGTGCTACGGTTCGCCGTCCTTGGGGCGGCCCTTCGTGGGAGGTTCAGGTCGTGACATTTCAAGAGGTGATCCTGCGCCTCCAGGAGTACTGGGCGCGCCGGGGCTGCGTCATCGTCCAACCGTACGACGTGGAGAAGGGCGCGGGCACGTTCAACCCGTCGACCTTCCTGCGCGTGCTGGGCCCAGAGCCGTGGAACACGGCCTTCGTGGAGCCCTCGCGCCGCCCCACCGACGGGCGCTACGGCGAGAACCCGTTCCGGCTCGGCAAGTACTACCAGTTCCAGGTGATCATGAAGCCGGCACCCCACGACATCCAGGAGCTGTACCTGGGGAGCCTCAAGGCGCTCGGCATCGATCCCATGGAGCACGACATCCGCTTCGTGGAGGACGACTGGGAGTCCCCGACCCTCGGCGCCTGGGGCCTGGGCTGGGAGGTCTGGGTCGACGGCATGGAGGCGAGCCAGTTCACGTACTTCCAGCAGGCGGGCGGCATCGAGCTGGACCCGGTCGCGGTGGAGCTCACCTACGGGCTGGAGCGCCTGACCATGTACCTCCAGGGCAAGAGCTCGGTCTACGACCTGGAGTGGGTGGACGGCGTCTCCTACGGCGAGGTGCACCACCAGGACGAGGTGGAGCTGTCCACCTACAACTTCGAGGTGGCGGACGTCGCGCTCCACCTGGAGCTGTTCGAGAAGTTCGAGCGGGAGTGCCAGCGCATCCTCGAGCAGGGCCTGGTCCTGCCGGCCTACGACTACACCCTGAAGTGCAGCCACGTCTTCAACGTGCTCGACGCCCGCGGCGCCATCAGCGTGACCGAGCGCCAGAAATACATCGGCCGGGTGCGGGGGCTCGCCCGCCGCTGCGCCGAGGCCTACGTCGCCCAGCGCGAGCGCCTCGGCTTCCCCATGCTCAAGAAGGAGGTGGCGCCATGACCACCTTCCTCCTCGAGGTCGGCACCGAAGAGATCCCGGCCCGCATGGCGCCCGGCGGCGTCGCCGAGCTGGAGGCCCGCTTCCGCAAGGAGTGCGAGGCCCTGCGCCTGCCCGTCTCCGACCTGCGCACGGCAGTCACGCCGCGTCGCCTGATCCTGACCGCCGGGAGCATCCCGGACCGCCAGGAGGACATCGTCGCGGACGTGCTCGGCCCGCCGGCCGCCGTCGCCTTCAAGGACGGCCAGCCCACCAAGGCCGCCGAGGGCTTCGCGCGGCGGGAGGGCGTCGACCTGTCCGCCCTGTCCGTGGTCGACACGCCCAAGGGACCCTACGTCTCCGCCCGCAAGCACGTGCAGGGTCGTCCCGTGGGCGCCCTGCTCGCCGAGGTCCTGCCCCGGCTGCTCGCGTCCATGCCCTGGCCGAAGGCCATGCGCTGGGGGCGGGGCGGCCAGCCCTTCGTGCGCCCCGTCCACTGGATCGTGGCGCTGCTCGGCTCTGAAGTCGTGCCCTTCGAGTTCGCGGGGGTGCGGAGCGGGCGCACCACCTACGGCCACCGCTTCATGGCGCCGCAGGGCATCACCGTCACGGGCCCCGATGCGCTCCTGGCCGCCCTTGCGCAGGCCCACGTCCTCGTGGACCCGGAGGAGCGCCGGCGCCTCATCCGAGAGCAGGTCGCGACCCTGGGCTCCGCCGGCGGCGGCCGCGCCATCTCCGACGAGGGCCTCGTCGAGGAGGTGACCCACCTCGTCGAGTGGCCCCACCTGACGCGGGGCACCTTCGACCCGGCCTTCCTGGCCCTGCCCCGGGAGGTGCTCGTCACCTCCATGCGCAGCCACCAGCGCTACTTCGCGCTCGAGGCGGCCGACGGCTCCCTCTTGAACCACTTCCTGGTCGCGAGCAACACCCTTGCGCGGGACATGGACCTGGTCACCCGGGGCAACCAGCGGGTCCTGGCGGCGCGCCTGTCCGATGCGCAGTTCTTCTTCGCCGAGGACCGGAAGCGCCCCCTCGAGGACTACGTGGAGCGCCTGTCCCAGCGGATCTTCCTGGCGGGCCTGGGCACCGTCCGCGAGAAGGCGGAGCGCCTGGTTGCGCTGTCCGGCGCCATCGCCGCCGCCTGCGCCCCAGGCGCCGCGTCCCTGGCGGAGCGAGCGGCCCTGCTCTGCAAGGCGGATCTCGCGACCCACATGGTCGGCGAGTTCCCGGACCTCCAAGGGGTCATGGGCCGCGAGTACGCGAAGCACTCCGGCGAGCCCGAGGCCGTCGCGACCGCCATCTACGAGCACTACCAGCCGCGGTTCGCCGGCGACGCGGTCCCGGCCAGCGACGCAGGCGCCATCGTGGCCGTTGCGGACAAGATCGACAGCATCGTCGGCTGCTTCGGCCTCGGCCTGCTGCCGACGGGCACCCAGGACCCGTACGCGCTGCGCCGCGGCGCCCTGGGCATCATCCACACCTTCCTCGGGCGTGGCTGGACGCTTCCGCTCCGAGTCCTGATCGCCCACGCCATCGGCGCCTACGACGGCCGCCTCACCCGCCCTGCCGCGGACGTGACCGAGGACGTGGTGGAGTTCTTCCGGGGCCGCCTGCGGAGCCTGCTCCAGGGCGACCACGCCACGGACGTCATCGAAGCGGTGCTGGCCACCCCCGGCGACGTCCTCGTGGATCTGGTGGCCAAGGTCAAGGCGCTGTCGGCGCTCCGGAGCCGGGAGGACTTCGAGCCCCTGGCCATCGCCTTCAAGCGCGTCATGAACATCACGAAGGGCCAGCCCATCGGGCCGGACGGACCGGACGCCGATCTGCTGGACTCGGACCAGGAGCGGGCGCTCCTCGCGGAGACGCGGCGCATCGGCGCCGAGGCCCGGGCCCTGGTGGGCTGCTGCGACTTCGACGGGGCGCTGTGCGCGCTCGCCGGGCTCAAGCCGGCGGTCGACGCCTTCTTCGACCACGTCATGGTGATGGTCGACGACGACGCCGTCCGGCAGAACCGCTTGGCGCTCCTTGGAGAGATCCGCGCCCTCTTCGCAGACATCGCCGACTTCGGACGCATCCAGACGCCCGGGGCGGGCGCACGATAGGCCAGACTGGAGAACGGACATGAGCGAGACCAGGTACGTCTACAAGTTCAGCCACGACGAGACGGACGGCGACGGCCGCATGAAGGAGGTCCTCGGCGGCAAGGGCGCGGGCCTCGCCGAGATGACCCGCCTCGGCCTCCCGGTCCCGCCGGGCTTCACCATCGCGACCAACGCCTGCACCGAGTACTACAGGAACGGCCGCCAGCGCCCCGCGGGCCTGGACGAGCAGGTCGACGCCGCCATGGCGTGGCTCGAGGGCAAGATGGGCCGCCGCTTCGGCGACCCGGGGGACCCGCTGCTCGTCTCCGTGCGCTCCGGCGCCAAGTTCAGCATGCCGGGCATGATGGACACCGTCCTCAACCTCGGCCTCAACGACCAGACGATGGAGGGCCTCGCCGCCAAGGGCGGGGCACGGTTCGCCGCGGACAGCTTCCGCCGCTTCATCCAGATGTACTCCAACGTGGTGCTCAACCTGGAGGGCGGCCTCCTGGAGACGGAGCTCCACGACATGAAGGTGCGCGCGGGCGCCCAGACGGACCAGGACCTGACGGCGGACCAGCTCCGCGAGCTGGTCGGCATCTTCCGCGCCAAGGTGCAGGCAGCGACCGGCAAGCCGTTCCCGACGGATCCCCGCTCGCAGCTCATCGCGTCCATCGAGGCGGTCTTCGCGAGCTGGAACAACAAGCGCGCCATCGAGTATCGGAACCTCAACGGGATCCCCCACGACCTGGGCACCGCGGTGAACGTCCAGGCCATGGTCTTCGGCAACCAGGGTGACGACTGCGCCACGGGCGTGTGCTTCACCCGTGATCCGTCGACGGGCGAGCGCCGCTTCTTCGGCGAGTACCTGCCCAACGCCCAGGGCGAGGACGTGGTGGCAGGCATCCGGACGCCGCGGCCAATCTCGGGACACGACAGCGTGCTCCCGAGCCTCGAGGCGACCATGCCGGTGGTCTACCAGGAGCTGGTGGACATCTACCACCGCCTGGAGGCCCACTACCGCGACATGCAGGACATGGAGTTCACCGTCGAGCGCGGCAAGCTGTGGATGCTCCAGACCCGCAACGGCAAGCGCACGGCCAAGGCGGCCATCCGTATCGCCGTCGAGATGGTCGGCGAGGGGCTCATCGACAGGCGAACCGCCGTGCTTCGCGTCCAGCCCAAGGACCTGGACCAGCTCCTCCACCCCCAGTTCGACCCCAAGGCCATCAAGGCCGCCAAGGCAGAACGGCGCCTCCTGGCCACCGGCCTCGCCGCGTCGCCGGGCGCCGAGCACGGGCAGATCGTGTTCTCCGCGGAGGACGCGGTCGCCTGGGCGGCGGAGGGCAAGCAGGTCATCCTGGTACGCAACGAGACCAGCCCCGAGGACCTGGCCGGCATGAACAAGGCGCGGGCGGTGCTGACGGCGCGCGGCGGCATGACCAGCCACGCGGCGGTGGTCGCCCGCGGCATGGGCAAGTGCTGCGTGGCGGGCTGCGGCGCCCTGGCGGTCAGCGAGACCGCCAGGACCATCAAGGTCGGCGACCGGACGCTGCACGAGGGGGAGGTGATCAGCGTCGACGGCAGCACGGGAGAAGTGTTCCTCGGCTCGGTGGCCACGGTCGCGCCAGATCCCGACGAGAACTTCGAGACGCTCATGGGCTGGGCCGACGGCTTCCGGCGCCTCAAGGTGCGCGCCAACGCGGACACGCCCCACGACGCGGAGGTCGCCCGCGGCTTCGGCGCCCAGGGCATCGGGCTCTGCCGCACCGAGCACATGTTCTTCAGCGAGGAGCGCATCCTGGCGGTGCGCGAGATGATCCTGGCGCCGGACGAGGCGGGCCGCCGCAAGGCCCTCGACAAGCTGCTCCCGATGCAGCGCGGCGACTTCCGCGGCATCTTCCAGGCGATGAAGGGCCTGCCCGTCACCATCCGCCTGCTGGACCCGCCGCTCCACGAGTTCCTGCCGCAGCATGCGGACGACATCCGCGCCGTGGCAGAGGATACGGGCGCGACCTTCGAGGCGGTCAAGCACGCGGTCGAGACGCTGCACGAGATGAACCCCATGCTCGGCCACCGCGGCTGCCGCCTGGGGGTGACGTACCCCGAGATCTACGAGATGCAGGTGCGCGCCATCATGGAGGCAGCCTGCGAGCTGGTGCGAGACGACGGCTACACCATCGTCCCCGAGATCATGATCCCGCTGGTCAGCACCGAGACCGAGCTCGCCGAGCTGCGCACGCTGTCCGTCGCCGTGGCGGAGGACACCATGGCCCGCATGGGCGTGACCGTGGAGTACCTCGTCGGCACCATGATCGAGCTGCCGCGAGCGGCCATCAAGGCCCACGACATCGCGAAGCACGCGGACTTCTTCAGCTTCGGCACCAATGACCTGACACAGACCACCTTCGGCCTCTCGCGGGACGACGCGGGCAAGTTCCTGCCCCGCTACGTGGAGAAGGGCGTCCTCAAGCACGACCCCTTCGTGGTCGTCGACGACGGCGTGGCGGAGCTGGTGCAGATGGCCGTGGACCGGGGCCGGTCGTCCAACCCCCACCTCCACCTGGGCATCTGCGGCGAGCACGGCGGTGAGCCGATCTCGGTCCACACCTTCCACCGCATCGGCCTCGACTATGTGAGCTGCTCTCCCTTCCGCGTGCCCATCGCGCGGTTGGCGGCGGCCCACGCCACCCTCGAGGAGAGCAAGTGAGAGTGAGGCTCGGGACGTGGGGTGCGGTCGCGGCCCTGTGGCTCGCGAACCTCGCGGCATGCGGCGAGGAGGTCCGAGGCAAGGACCATCCGTCGGACCGGCTCCACTTCCCGACCTCGCTCGCGGCGGACCCGGACGGGCGCCACCTCTATGTGGTCAACTCCAACTTCGACCTGCTCTACCGGGGCGGCTCGGTGGTGGTGGTCGACCTGCTGACCCACCGGATCGTGCCGGACGCCACCATCCAGGTGGGGACGTTCCCTGGCAAGCTGGTGCTCGAGACGCTGGACGGCGCGGCCATCGCCGGCTATCTGCCTGACCGGGACGCGGACGCCCTCTCTTGGTTCCGCATCGAGCGCAAGGGTGGCACGCCCGATCTGCGCTGCACGAAGGGCGACGCCGCGAGCGGCATCGAGGTGTGCTCCCCGGAGTTCTCCATCGGCGAGGCCACGGTCAACGGGGCGACGGTCCGCGTGGGCGACAACCCCTTCGGCGCCGGCGTCAAGGCCATGGGCCCGAACCAGAGCAACCTCCTCCTGACGGGCTCGCTCCTCGACGGGCGCCTCGGGGTGTGGCGCCTCGCAGCGGACGGCGCGCCGTCCTTGCTGCGTTCGGTCCAGCTCCAGGCGGGCCTCCACGGCGTCGCGACCTCCGCTGCGACGGGCGTGACCTACGTGTCGAGCCACTTCGCCGCCCAGGTCTTCGCGCTGAAGATCACCGACGGCCCCCGGAGCGAGGTCGGCCCGGAGAACCTCAACGTCGACGGCAACGAGACACTGCCCCAGGTGTCGGCGTCGGCGGTCAACGTCACCAACGTGACGACGGCCGGCGACTACGGCCACGGGCTGACCCTCAACGCGGCCGGTACACGCGCCTACGTCGCATGGCGCTCCCCGCCAGCCATCGCCGTCATCGACGTGTCGGCCGGCGCGAACGGCAACCCTCGCAACCAGGTGCTTGGGATGGTGGGCCTCGGCGCCCGCCCGAGCGAGCTGGCCGTGCTCCCGCGAGAGGACGGCCTGGGCGATCTGGTCTACGCGGTCTGCTTCGGCTCGGGCGACCTGTGGGTGGTCGACACCCTCCTGATGGAGGTCGTCGACCGCATCGAGCTCGGCATCGGCCCGTACGACATCGCCATCGTGCAGAGCGAGACCGCCGGGACGCGTGCCTACGTGTCCAAGTTCGAGCAGAACTCCGTCGCCGTCATCGAGCTGGACCCGAAGAGCCCGTTCCACCACCAGGTCATCGCCGAGATCCGCTGAATGACGCGCACTCCCAAGGCCCTGCTCCTCTCGCTGCTCCTCGGCGCCGCTGCGTGCCCCACGCCCGCGGACCAGCCGACCTCCAACCTCGCGCACCCGCAGGACATCGCCCTGGTGTGCGTGGACGGGCGCAAGGGCATCGCCGGCCTCGTGCCGGTCGCCGGGGTCTGCGACACGACCCGCCACACGATCCTGGGCTTCGTCCCCAACGGCGAGCTGGGCGACCTCGCCGTCGTCACCGTGAGCGACGGGGGCTTCGTCGATCAGGACACGTTCATCCCCGGCTTCACGCGCCGCCCCGTCGGCGGCCAGCCCATCCGCATCGTCGCGAGCGCGGACGGCGCGTGGGTCTACATGGCCAACGCGGGCACCCGCTCCCTCGACCGCATGCGGGTGGCCAAGCTCGCGCTCGACTTGGAGCGACAGGCGCTACCAGGCACGCCCGCGGACGTGGTCGTGACCGGGACCGCCGAGGCCCAGACGGCGTGGCTGACGCTGCCCGACCGCGGCGAGGTGGTCCGCGTGCCCCTCGGCGAGGGCTTCGGCGCGCTGGACCCGGCCGCCTTGGAGCGCACGACCGTCGGCGGGACACCGCGCCACCTGGCGGTCCGCGCAAAGGACGGAGAGGCGGTGGCCATCTACGCCTCGCATATCACGATCTCGGCGGTCAGCGAGCTGGACCCGGCGACCGGCGCGTTGGTCGCGACCATCCCCTTCGCGCCCGAGTGCGGCGACGGCCTCGACAATGACCTGGACGGCCTGGTCGACGGCGCCGACCCCGACTGCGAGAGCCCGAGTGGGGCCTCGGAGGAGACCGCCACCTTCGACGGCGCCCCCCCTGGCTGCGCCGACGGCCTGGACAACGACGGCGACGGCCTCGTGGACTGGCCGGCAGACCCGGGCTGCCGCTCGCGCCTCGACACCACCGAGTTCTCCAGCAAGCCTGCGTGCAGCGACGGCCTGGACAACGACGGCGACGGCCTCGTGGATCTCGAAGATCCCCACTGCAACGGGAACCCCCGGGGCCCGTCCGAGCTCCCGCAGTGCGCGGACGGAGAGGACAACGACGGCGACGGCACGGCGGACTACGGCGGCGACGGGACCCTCCCCGACGACAAGGACTGCGCCCCCTTCCGCAGCTTCGGGAGCCGCCAGGACAACGCAGAGGACGAGATCCCCACGACCTGCAACGACGGCATCGACAACGACGGGGACGGGCTGGTGGACGCAGCCCCGGTCGGAGACGGCATCGGCGAGGACCCGGACTGCGCCGCTCCGTGGGCCAACAGCGAGGCACGCCCGGCCTGCGCCAACGGCGTGGACGACGACGGCGACGGGCTCATCGACGCGGAGGACCCGGACTGCTACACCCGAGGTGGCGCCTCGGAGGCCCCGAGCGGCGCCTCCCCGGCGTCGAGCCTCGCCGTCTCGCCCAACGGCCGGTGGCTCTACGTCACGGACCAATCACGAGGGACGGTGGAGATCATCGACCTGGACGCCCGCGCCCATGTGGACGTGAACGCCCGGGAGGCGGACGGCGACCCGGTGCTCGCCGCCCAAGAGGTGTCGGGGATCCAGCTCCCCGCCTCACCGCTCTCGGTGGCCTTCGCGGCGACCACGACCATCGTGGGTGGGAAGCAGACGTCCACGCAAGCCGCCTTCGTGAGCACGAGCCTCGGCTACGTCTACGTCATCGACGCGGAGCTGGGCGACGAGGTGAAGCACCTCCAGCGTGGGACGCTCGCCACGACGGGGCGAGGGTCCGTCACGCAGCCGGAGCTGACCATCGCCGGGGAGACCTTCCAGCAGGGCCTGTCCGTCCAGTCCGAGTTCGCCAACCTTGGCGCCTTCAGCACGAGCCCAACGGAAGGCCGCTACTACGGGGTCCAGCTCGGCGACGACCCGCGGACGACCCGCAGTGAGTCCTGGAGCTTGACCCATGAGGGGGTCATCCTGGACCGCGGCGACACGAAGACCGCCGCCATCCTGACCGCCGACGGCCTGTTCCACGACCCCTGGGCCGACTTCTGCGCGGCGGGCATCGAGCCTGGCGACGTGCTGGTCATCGAGCCCGGCTACCGGGTGGACTGCGCTGCCCCCGGCTCGACCGCCCGCTGGATCGGCGACCGCTTCGCCATCCCCATCGCGGAGGTGCGGGTCGATTCCCTCGTTCTGTCGCCGGAGGGCGCAGTGGGGATCCTGAACGAGCGTGTCGACGAGGTGCCTGCCTGCGGCCAGGTCGCGCCCTACCGGACGTTCTCGCCCGGAGTAGACGTCACGCCCCACCCCACGTGCTTTCCGGCGCTCTCTGGCTATCGCGTGCGAGCCCCACGGGGCACCTTCGTGGTCAACGGAGGCCGCACGGGCTTCCTCCACCGCGTGGTCAACCAGGGGGGCGCCTGCGTGGTCGACGAGTCGAAGGACCCACGGCTGACCGGGCGGGCGACGCAGGCCACGGTGAAGGAGGGCGCCACCGCCGTGAGCTGCTCCCTCGACGGCAGCGGCGCCAACTTGGACGACTCACTGGACCTCCACCCCTTCACCAACTTCGCCTTCACCATCAACGTGCGCCCGGGCTGCTGCACGACGGACGCGGGCACGGGGCAGGTCGTGGACGCCACCCCCCAGGACCTCCGCTGGCGCTTCACGGTGACGAGCCGCCTCACGCCGGACGCCATCTTGGGAGGCGGCCTCCCCAACGCGCTCCGCACCTTCGACCTGGACGCTCGCCTGTACGCCATCGACCAGGGGCTCGACGCCATCCGGCGCTACGTCACGTCGTCGCTCTCGGAGGGGACGCTCATCTTCTGAGGGGGGCTCGGAGGAGGGATGGCGAGGGGCTCGGCGGGTGGTCAGTGGGCGTCCATGGCGGCGACGCGAGGCATCTTCTCCGAGACGTCCGCTTCCGCGATGGCGGCGACCAGACGATTCACCTTGCGGGCGAACAGCCACAGCACGAGGTGGAGCGCTCCCACGCCTCCCAGGACCGTTGCGGCGCCAAGGTAGTCCCCGCTGCTCTCCGTCGAGCGATGGTCCACGCCTGGGAGGACGAGGCTGGCGACGCCCATCACGACGGCCATCATGAGGAACACGTGGGAGAAGAGCTGCGGCGGCCACTCGACGATGCGGTGGCTCCAGACCTGGCACCGCGCGAGGTTGGCGCCGATGCCAATGTAGAGGAGCCCGGGGAGGAGCACCAGGAGCACCATGGAGATGGTGAAGTCGTCGAAGATGGCCGGGAGTGCCCACAGGGTCTGGGTAGCGCCAAAACTGAGGAACGCAGAGCGAAGCGAGGACAGGCGCATGACGATACCTCCAGAGTCCAATTTGTTCGAGGGAAGCCCGCTGCGTTGCGAGCGGCGCATGCTTCGACCGTGGCGCGGAGGTGTTGCGAAGAAACGTCGGGGCGCGGCAGACTGGGTGCTTTGCGTGGATCTCGACGACGGAGTGGGCCGCTCATGACGGAGTCTTCGTGAAGCCCTGGGAGACCCTCGGCACCGGGCGTGCCCCCGACGGTGGTGAGCTCGTGCTGGCCCGCCGCGGCGACGAGCTGGTCATCCGTGTCGATGGCCAGATGCTCATGTCGAGCCGGATGCACGGTTCGGAGGAGGCCCTCGCCCGGGCTGCCTGCGTGGGCCTTTGCGCTGGCGCCAGCGTCCTGATCGGTGGGCTCGGTCTCGGCTACACGCTCCGCGCGGCGCTGGACGCTCTCCCCACCAGCGCGGCCGTCGTGGTCGCCGAGCTGGTCCCCGACGTGGTCGCGTGGAACCGGGGCGTCCTCGGCCCCCTCGCCGGGCACCCGCTGGACGACCCGCGGGTGACGGTCGTCGTCGACGACGTCCTGACCGTGATCCGCAGATCCCGGGACCTCGACGCCATCCTGCTCGATGTCGACAACGGCCCCCGCGGCCTCACCCGGGACGCCAACGACGCCGTGTACGGGCCCGACGGCATCGCCGCCTGCGCGCAGGCGCTGGCGCCGGGCGGCGCCCTCGTGGTCTGGTCAGCGGCGGACGACCCCGGCTACACATCGCGCTTGCGCCGGGCCGCCCTCTCGGTGGAGGTCCTGCGACCGCCTGCCCGGGAGCGCCGCGGAGGACGTCACGTGCTCTTCGTGGGGCGCCGTCAGGGAGCGACGGGTCAGGGGCAGGGGGGCGGCGTCTCCGGGAAGCGCTCGGCCTCGAAGTGAGCCAGCAGGCACACGCCGGGCTTACCGTCCTCGGTCTTGCAGCCGTAGTCCAGGGCGCCGAAGGCCTTGAGCAGGTCCATGAGGCTCTTCCAGGAGTTGCCGCACCCGCCACACTTGGCGTCGGCATAGGAATTGTCGGGCGAACCGCACTTGTCGCTGAAGACGCCCGTGCCTGTGCTGCACGTGCAGATCTGCTTCAAGGCCTCCTCCGCGATGACCCCGTCCACCTGGCCGTTGGTCATGGTGGAGCAGTCCGTGGCGACCTGGCCCGTGATCTTGGCGTTGACCACGGGGATCACGTGCCTCACGGGCAGGGTCGTCGGGGAGACGGTGCAGTTCTTGGGTGTCGTGGGCGCCCCCGCGTAGATGTTGAGCGCCGCCGGCTCCGAGTCCGGGGCGAAGCAGCCCGCCCGCGTGAGCTTCAGGGGGGCCTCCGTGTCCTTGACGATGCACACCTTGCCGTCGGTGCCCACGCGCGCACCGCTGATGACCGCCAGCTCCAGCTTCGTGTCCTCGATGGCGACCACGCGGAACAGGATGTTCAGCTCGAAGAGGTGGATGTCCTCCTTCCACAGGGGGTTCAGCACGCCGATGACCGGGTGGTCCTTGCCGTCGAGCTGCGTCACCTCCAGGAGGTTCACGCGGTAGAAGTCGCCGACCTTCATGCAGTCGGAGCACTCCACGGGGGAGACGTCTGCGGGTACGTCGAGGGCGCCAGGGGTCTTCGTGTCCTTGCCGCCAGTGGAGTCCCCGCTCAGGGCACCCGGGAGCACGTTCACCGAGTCATCGACCGGGTTCTCGCAGGCCGCCAGTAGGCCGAGCAGGCCGAGCAGGGCTGCACGTCGCGCCATGTCCACTCCTTGCCGCCCCCACGGGGCGCGTCGCCGGTGCCAGCCCGATGGCTGATCGTCTGAAGTCCGGCATCATCGAAGAATCAACGGCGTCGTGTCAACGGTTGACCGCCTCCGCGGGCGCGTGCTACCAATGCCGGACCTCGTCGGATGGGAGGACTGGAATGTCGGGACGCCGTGTCGTGCAGGTCGCAGTGGTGTTCCTCTCCTGGGTCGCGTCCGACGCACGCGGCGGGGGCTTCGAGATCCCCGACCACGGCGCGCGCGCGGTGGGCCGGGGCGGCGCCTTCACCGCGAAGGCCGACGATCTCACGGCCATCGCCCTCAACCCGGGCGGCCTGTCGCGGGTCAAGGGCACCCGCTTCCTCTACTCCCACAACCTGATCTGGCACCCCACGACCTTCGAGCGGGCGCCGAGCAGCATCCCGCGCTCCGACCCCTACGCGCAGAAGGACGCGCCCCTGTCTCCGGTCCACAATGGCGAGGAGCTCTTCCCGCTGGGCATGATGGGCGTCCTGTCCTCGGACTTCGGCCTCGAGGACTGGACCTTCGCCATCGGCGTGTACGGGCCCAACGCGGTCGGCAAGCTGGACTACCCCGTGGACGGCGGGCAGCGGTACATGCTGACCTCCACGGACATCCTGCTCATGTACTACAGCGCGGCGGTCTCCTACGGGTGGAAGGACGTCTTCGGGGTCGGCGTGACGCTCCAGTACGTCCACATGCCCAAGACGGAGTTCAGCCTGGTCGTCGACGCGACGCCGGGCGGCGCGGTCAACCCCTACTACAGCAGTGCGGACGTCGAGGCCACCCTCCGCCTCAAGGACGACTTCGCCTTTTCGGCGGTCATCGGCGCCTGGTGGCGGGTCATCCCCGAGCTGGAGCTGGGCGTCGCTGGCCGCATCGTGCCCGTCTACCTGGACCCGGAGGGCGACGTGGTCCTGCGCAACGTCCCGGGGCAGGCCGAGTTCACGCCGGAGCAGCTCCAGGTCAACGACAGCTACGCGAAGATGCCCCTGACGTTGCCCATGACGGCGCGCCTCGGGCTGCGCTACCGCCACCTGGACGGGGACCGGGAGGTCTTCGACATCGAGCTCGACGCCGTCTACGAGTCCTGGTCCATGCTGGAGTCCTACGACGTCGAGCTGTCCGGCGAGTCCAACCTCTTCACCGCGACCCCGCTGCCGGACCTGACCATCGCCAAGGCCTGGCGGGACACGGTGAGCGTGCGCCTCGGGGGCAGCGTCGAGCCGGTCCCGGACTGGTTCGGCATCTCGGCGGGAGCGTACTGGGAGCGGGGGGCCGTGCCCAAGGCGTACACCCACCTCGACTTCCTCTCGCTGGACCGCTGGGGCGTGGGCGGAGGCCTCCGCTTCACGCACTGGGGCATCGATCTGAGCGTCTCCTACCTGCACGTCTTCCAGCCGAGCGTGGACGTCAGCGAGGCCGAGGGCAAGGTCTTCCAGCAGCGCCCGCTGTCGCCGTGCCCTGGCGCCGGGCCGTGCATGGGCGGCAACGGTGCCCCCGCCAATGCGGGCCACTTCGAGTCGTCCTACGACATCCTCGCCCTGAGCCTGGAGCTCCACTTCAACGAGTGGTTCTAGAGATGCGCCCGGTCGTCCTCCTCGTCGAGGACAGCGACGCGGACGTTCGCCTGACGCAGGAGGCCTTCGGGGAGCTGGGGGAGCCGGTGGACCTGCGAGTGGCCCACGACGGCCTGGAGGCCCTCGACACCCTGCGGCGAGGGGGACCCCACGGAGAGGCGCTGCGGCCACAGCTCATCTTGCTCGACCTGAACATGCCCCGCATGGACGGCCGCGAGGTCCTCGCGCAGCTCAAGCAGGACCCAGAGCTGCGCCGCATTCCCGTGGTCGTGCTGACCACATCCGAGGACGAGGCGGACGTGCTGGAGGTCTACCAGCTCCACGCGAACTGCTACGTCACGAAGCCCATCGACCTGGACCGCTTCTTCCACGTGGTCAGCGCCATCCACACGTTCTGGCTGGGCACGGCGCGACTCCCGCCCGCGTGAGCGCTCTCCCGGTTGACATCGCCACCGGCGCCGCACCACACTGTGGGCTCGCCGGATGGAGCGATGACGGACAGCCCCCCTCAGATCGAGATCCAGCTCGGCCACCTGTGCAACAACCGGTGCGTGTTCTGCGTGAGCGGGCAGGTGTCGGAGTGGAAGCAGGCCCGGCAGATCCCCGCGGACCCGGTCATCACGGAGCTGCGCCAGGCCCGAGAGCGCGGCGTCACGAAGGTGACCTTCCTCGGCGGCGAGCCGACGCTCCAGCGGTCCTTCTTCACCGCCCTCGCGGCAGCCCACGAGCTGGGCTACACCGAGATCGTCCTCTTCACGAACGGCGTGAAGACCTGCGACCCGGCGTTCATCGACAGGGTCCTTGCGCTTGGGCCCGTGACGTGGCGGTTCTCGCTGCAGGGGGCGGACCACGAGCACCACGACGCCACGACGTGCAACCCGGGCAGCTTCCAGCGCATCCTGGACAGCCTCGCCACACTGCGGGACCAGGGCGCGACCATCACGTCCAATATGTGCCTGACCACGACCAACTACCGCTCGGTCGCGGCCTTCCCGGCGCTGATGGCGGACTACGGGGTGCGTCAGCTCCACATCGACATGGTGCGCCCGTCGGACGCCGGGGAGCGCACGAAGGAGTACCTGCGGAGCATCCTGCCGCGCTACAGCGACATGCGCGACGACCTGCGGCGCATGCTCGACGGCTTCGACGAGGGCTTCGACGTCAACCTGGGCAACTACCCCTTCTGCCTGCTGCCGGAGCACGCCCACCGCATCCACCACGACGGCGAGCACACCGTCACCGTATCGGCGAGCGGGCAGAGCGGGCTGGAGGCGGCCTGGGACAAGTACGAGGTGAAGCGCCTCGACAAGAGCCACCCGCCTCCATGTGATCGGTGTCTGTTCAAGCCGCGGTGCAACGGCCTGTTCGAGCTGTACCAGGAGTTCTACGGCACCGAGGAGGTCGACCCCATCACGCCGGAGCGGCTCCGGGTCGTGGACCCGGGAATGCGCTTCTTCCCGCTGCATCTGGCTCGAGGGCTGGAAGCCGTGTCTGTGCCCCAACCGCGCTGGTCAGCTCGCATCGCCACGGACGAGCCGGCGCGTCACGTGACCGTGCAGCTCGTGGAGCGGGGTGGACCCGGGGTGGTCCGCCTCGACCTGCGCCCGCCTGGTGCGGCGGACCCTGGCGGGCGCACGCCCGACATGCGCGCGGACCGCTTCGACGCCTGGGTCTCCCTGGGGTCGGCGACGGACCCGACGGCGGGGGCCGGGGCCGCGGTGTGGGCGCTCACGGCGCTCGCTGAGGGGGCGCAGGTCACCGAAGCAGCGGACGCCGGCGCCATCGCCCGGCGCCACGCCGAGCTGGGGCGGCTGCTCCGCATGGCGGAGGCGGTGCGGGCGCAGCGGGGGTTCGGTGCGTGGACTCCGGTGCAGCCGGTCGCGACCCCCGACGGGCTGGACATTGTGCTTACGAGGGGGAGCGCCGCGCTGAGGGTCCACCTCCGGCGCCCTGCGGAGTCTGGGGGGCGACCCGGAGTCGCCTATACGTTCGATCCTCCCGACGCGGTCCCGGCCGATGAGCAGCGGGCGCTGCTCTCGCAGGTCTTCGAGGCCCTGCGCGGTCGCCCGCGGGCGGCCGCCTGACGCCCGCTCCGCAGAAAGACGACGCGCTACAGTTGGACGCGGAAGAGCTGCTGGCCGGCGAGGAGCATGTCGCCCGACGCCAGCATCGTCTCGCCCTTGGTGCGGTAGTAGGTGCCGTTGCTCGAGCCCAGGTCCACGAGGGAGACGGTGCCCTCGTGGGACCGGCGCAGCGCCGCGTGGCGGCCCGAGACGTACCCGTCGCGGGGGAAGGTGATGTGGCCGGTCTCTCGCCCGAGGACGATCTCGTCGCCGGAGAGCAGGAAGGCGCTGGCGACCGTGTCAGGCCCCACGAGCACGAGCAGCCGCCCCCAGACCTGCGCCGGGAGGGCCGCACCGACGGGCTCCAGACCGTCCTCGTTGAGCATCTCGGCGATGGCGTCCGCCAGCTCGATCTGGAGGAGCTGCTGCCCGATGCGGAACTGGTCCCCCGACGCGAGGTGTACGGCGCTGCGGATGCGGTAGAACGTGCCGTTGACCGTCGGGTAGGGGTGGATGCGCACCCGCCCCGGCTCCACGTGGACGTCCAGGTGGCGCGGCGCCAGGAAGTCGTCCTGCGGGAAGGAGATGTCCGTGTCGTCGCGCCCGAAGCTGTTGACGCCCTCATAGAGCGGGAACACGGAGCCATCCGTGCGATCCGCGCGGATCAGGACCAGCTTGCCCATGCGCGCGGCGGTGACGTGCGTGCGCTGGTCCACGGCGACGGAGGCCTCCGCCGGCTGCGGTGGCTGGTCCATGCGGGTGCCGCAGCTCTTGCAGAACAGGTGGCCCGCCTCGACGGGCTTGTTGCACGACGGGCACGGCTTCGCAGCCTCTGCCAAGGGCTCGGCGGCCGGGGGCGCTGCCGCGGGCGGCTCCGGCTCCCAGGATGCGGGCTCCGCGGCTGGGGCGGCTACGGGAGAGGCCTCGGGAGCCTCTGGCTCGGCGGACGGCCCCTCGATGATCGTGCGGGTCTCGACCGTGTCGTGGCGCAGCGGGGCGGCCTCGGCCGCAGCGACGACCGGCTCCGGAGCCGGTTTGGGCTCAGGCTTGGGCTCGGGCGCCGCCTTGGGATCGGGCGCCGGCGTGAGCTTGGGCGCCGGCTTGGGCTCGGGATTCGGCTCGGGCGCCGCGGCTGAAGCAGGCTCGGGTTGGGCGACCGCCGAGCGCAGCCGCGCGCCGGTCGGACGCGCCCCGGCGAGGCGTGCTGCCGCCTTGGGCGCCACCTTCGGCTTGGACGGAGCACCCGCGACCAGCTCGGCGCCGCAGCCCAAGCAGAACTTGAAGAAGATCTCGTTTTCGCGGCCGCACTGCGAGCAGGTGATCATCGCGTCGAGTTCCCGTCAGGTGGAGCCCCCAAGAGTGCCGAGCGGGACGTTAGCACGCGCCCGTTCGGACCGTCAAGGGACCGCCGCACCTCGCTTTGGCTCGAATCTGTTGATAATTCCGGCCCCCGGGACTATAAAGGGCCAAACGTGTGGGTCCGATGGCCGGAGCCTGATGGCGACCCCTCCCGGCGCCGGACGGTGGCGCGGTGGTGAGGATCCCAGGCCCGAGGCGACAGCGATCCCGTGAAGCTCTGTCCCACATGCATGAGCGAGTGCCGCGACGACGCTGCGGAGTGCCTGGCGTGCCATGCGGATCTCAGCGGCGTCCTCCCCCTGCGCAAGGATGACCGCACGGGCCAGACCATCGCGGGCAAGTTCAAACTGCTGAGCCGCATCGGCGTCGGCGCCATGGGCTCCATCTGGCGCGCCGAGCAGCTCTCGCTGGGCAAGATCATCGCCGTCAAGCTGCTCCACCGGCACCTGCTGGCGGACCCGACGCTCTCCAAGCGCTTCAACCGCGAGGCCCGGGCCTCCGCGCGCGTGAGCCACCCGAACGCCATCACGATCTTCGACTTCGGCCAGACCGAGGACGGGCTCCTCTACATCGCCATGGAGCTGGTGGACGGCCAGGACCTGGCGCAGGTGCTGCACGAGTGCGGTCCGCTCGGGGCGGAGCGCATCGTCCACATCATGAAGCAGGTGTGCGGCGCCCTGGACGAAGCCCACACCAAGGGGATCATCCACCGGGACCTGAAGCCCGAGAACATCATGGTCACGCAGACGCTGCGGGAGAAGGACTTCGTGAAGGTCCTCGACTTCGGCATCGCCAAGCTGCAGGACCGGGCCGACTCGAAGGACTCGTTCCAGACCATGGCCGGCATCGTGTGCGGGACCCCGGAGTACATGTCGCCGGAGCAGGCCCGCGGCGAGGAGCTGGACGCCCGCAGCGACCTCTACGCCATGGGCGTCATCTTGTACCAGCTCGCGACGGGCAAGCTCCCCTTCGTGGGCGACTCGCCCATCGCGGTCGTCACCCGGCACCTCACGGAGCAGCCGCGGCCTCCGCGGGAGCTGAGCCCCGACATCCCGAAGGTCTTCGAGGGGCTGATCCTCCGCCTCATGCACAAGCGGAGAGACCAGCGGCCGCCCAACGCCCTCGCGCTCCTCAAGGAGCTGGAGGCCGTCGAGATGGCGCTGAGCATGACGGGCGACACGGTGCAGCACCCGGGGTCGTACACGGCGCCACCCGAGGAGGAGCCACCGCCGGAGGACGGGGACAAGACGTCGGTGGTGCAGCGCCTCCCGTCCGAGCTCATCCGGGAGATGCAGGCCGCCGCCAAGCGCGAGAGCGACGACAAGGCCGCCGCGGCCGAGGGCGCCTCGTCCCAGGAGAAGGCCGGGCGCAAGACCTCCTCACCACTGCCACGACCACCCGTCGCGGCGCGCCGGGTCGCCCGCGTCGGCTCGGCGGGGCCGCGGCGCTACACCCCGACCCACATCGAGTCGCCCTCCCACGTCTCCATGAAGGCGGCCGGAGCAGCCCAGACCGCAGCGTCGGCCGAGGGCGGGAGGGCAGACCGCACGCTCGTGGCGCCGGGGCTCGGTGACCAGGTCTTGAAGGAGGCGCGGCGCGAGGCCCAGGCACGCAGCGACGCCCCCCTTGGGCAGGGCGCGGCGCAGGCGGCACCCGAGACCCTCGACATGATGGACATGCACTCCCAGCGGACGCTCGCGCTGTCCCCCGAGCAGGTCCGGGCGGCGCGCGGCGCCATCCAGGATGCCCAGCGACCGCCGGCACCGCAGAGCCAGGCGTGGGTGATCTACGTGCTTGCGCTCGCCGCCGTGCTCGGCGTCGGCGGGTTCCTGCTCGTCCGCTACGTGCTGTGACCCCGGGCAGACCCCGCCCGTTGCGCCCGCCCCCCTCTCGACCCGCAGCGGCTCCCACCAGCGAGATGGTGGCTCACCGCGTAGCGCAGCGGCCGGAGCGGCGTGCCTCAGCAATGGGGTCTACGCCGTCCGTCGACCCCCTCCACGCGCGGCCGCAGCGCGCCCGGCGGAGGCGTGGCCCGGGGTAGCGCGGTCACGGAGGAGGTCGAGGCGCGTCAGGGGGGCGGGACTGCTTGGGCGAGGCGAAAGCGGTTCGAGTGCTGGTTGTCGCCGAACACTACGGGCCACCCGGTCTTGGCGAGCCCGCCGTAGGGAAACCGGATGGCATACAGGCCGTAGTCTCCGCTGATCCCGCCGGGCGCGATGACCGTGCCGTCGTCGAGCAGGATCGACCCATAGACCCGAATGGCAAAGGAGCCGCTCTCGCTCCCGAAGTGCTCGGCGACGATGGCGCCGGTCTGGGCGTCGATCACGCGGACGGTGGGGTGGGTGTAGGGGTCGTCGGCCTTCGAGCTCATCCCCGAGGCACCGCCGATGATGAGCCCCTTCGTCGTGCGGAACCCGATGGCGGGGTCGACGATCTTTCCGGTCGGGACACCCCAGATCTTCTTTGTCGACGTGTAGCCCTGGGGGTGCCCGGTCCCTGTGACGATGGCGACGTCTCCCACGCCTGAGAGACCGATGTGGTGGTCGCCGCCTTTCGGAAGGGTGTTGACCACCTCGCCCCGAAGCGAGAGCACGGGCATTGTCTCTCCGGGCACGAAGAGGAGCCCCCCCTCCGTCGGGACGAGGCGCTTCCAGAACGAGATCCCAGTTACCTGGGTCTTCCACAGCTCCTCTCGCTCAGGGCTGAACGCATAGACGGTGTTGTCCTGCCCAAAGGTGTAGGAGATGTTCCCCGGACCCACGATCACCGCGCCGTCCATCGGAGACGCATCGAAGCCGCACGTCTCGATGGTCCCAACGGACCGCGACCACAGCAGCTCGCCGTCCGGAGAGATCGCGAGCAGGCGCGCACCCACGCGCGCCATCGTCACGTTGTCGGCCCGGATGGCGACCGTCACCCGCAACGGCGACTGATCGGTGAAGGTCCACAGAAGCTCCAGGTCGGGGCTGTAGGCGCGGAGGCTGACCGGACCGCAAACCACGCCAAGCTCACTATCAAAGGCGTCGCTCGCAAGTACGATCACCCCGTCCTGCCGAATAGCCGGCGGATAGACGTCACCTGACTTGGGCACATCCACCGTCTTGCCCACGTCACCGCTCGGTGACAGTCGCACGAGCTGGAGGGCAGTCGCAGTGGTGCTCCCCGGCGAGTCGTAGACGAATCGGACCGCGAAGATCGTCCCGTCTCGCCCCTCCGTCGGGAAGCGCCAGCGATACAGTGGATCGTCCAGGTGCCACAGGAGTTCTACCCCCTCCTCAGGCTCGAACGGCAAGGGGACCTCGACGCCTGCGTCTCCATGCGCTGCATCGCCGGCCGTGTCTGCCCCACCCGTGTCCCTGGCGTGCTCACCGAGATCCGCCCCATCGGCGGCATTCGATGACGCGTCCATTCCCACTGGGGCGCCGTCACCATCCCCTCGCGGCACGCGGCCGCCAGCATCAGCGGTGGCGCCCGAGTCACTCGGGGCCGCGGGCTCGCCGGCGTCCACCGTCGCCCCTCCCCCATCCGGTCCCGTCCCTGGCGCTGTCTCTCCGCCACCACCGCAGCGACAGGACGCAGCGAATGCGACGACGAGCAGAAGTCCACCTCGATGTACAGCTCCCATGGGCACGCTCCACAGACTCTGGTCGACTCCGATGCTCCCCAGCACCCACAAGAGCCCGGGAGCGCCTGGCGACTCCTACTCGTTCCCAGGGCAGACCACCTCCGGCGGCGTGCCGAAGGACGGCGTTACTCCCGGAGGCACACAGACGGCGGTCCCTCCGGCGACGGCGCCCTTCAGGTATGTGCACATTCCGTCGCGCATCGTCGCCCAATCGTCGAAGCTCTCGAAGTCGTAGTCGAACACGCCGTCGGCGAAGGGGTAGTGCTGGAGCTTGTAGTTGTCGGGGTCGGACTCGCCATCACCGGGCTTCTCGTTGTACCAGTTCGCCACCGCCTGCACCCGCCCTTGCCACTCCGTGCTCCCGACTCCGCCTCCATGTCCCCACGACCACGGGTGCGTCGCCAACCGCGCCAGCTTGAAGTACAGGCTCGTCGTGGTGAAGGCCTTGTACAACCGCCCCGGATTCGTCTCACTGGCGAGCACGTACCAGATGGACATGGACTGCGGACCTGCGCTCGGTGCTGCAACCAGGGTCGCCGGACCACCGCCCGAGTATAGGAATGTTCCCCAGACGCCGCTCGGCAGCTCCCACGTGGTACCGCTCACGTTACGCAGCAGCCTGAGCCGTTTGGATGGCTCCAGAATCCGTACCACCGCAAGAAGCGCACCCGAGACCGGGTCCACGGCGAGGCTGGGCGCCTGTCCGGAAGTGAACGGCGTCGATTGAGCGTCGACCACAGGACCCTGGCTCAGGACGGAGAGGCTGTTGTTGAGCTTGACCTGGTGGAGCGTGTTGTCGGCGGCCCGGTAGACGACCCAGATGACTCCGTCGTGCAGCGCAGCGCCGACCACCGACCCGTCGTTTGAGTCGACGAACGGGGGCGTGTTCACCGAGACCACCTGCGGTGTTCCGGCGATGAGGTCCTCCGTCAGGACGTTGCGGTAGAGCCGTGGTGTGCCTCCGACGGTCTTGACGTAGAACACGGCGATCACCGGAATGACGCCGCTCAAGTCGAACCGCACGAGCGCGGCGGCCGAGTCGACGGCTCCGCCGCCCAGGGCCGCTGCAGCCGTCCACGTCCCGCACTCCCCCACGGTCCCCGCGGGACAACACCCCTCGGTCTGCGGCGGGACGCACACGTCCAGGAGACCCGTGAACGCCTTGAACCTGAGTTCAGCAGTCGTGTTGCGACGGTAGACCGCCACGAGCGAATCGTCAAACGCTGCCACCCCCGTCTGGTCGCCGCGTCGCGCGTCGGCGTCGTTCCAGGTGCGGTACGCCTTCACCGAGTCGCAGCCCCCAGCGTTCGCCCACAGGATGTTCGCCTGCACCGGGTCGTTGCACCCGCTGATCACTCCGTCCCGGTTCCAGTCGACTCCGTTTCCGTCCACGGTCAGGTTGTAATGAGTGGCCAGCAGCGACGGGTCGTCCCCGATGCCATTCGCCTCGCAGAGGTTCCAGGGATTCAGCGGCAGGAGGCCTCCGTTCGAGAAGCCGACGCCGTCTACGTAGTTGAACGCCCTGCTCATCAAGCTCGGGTAGTTCGGCTTGCAGTGGAAGTCTGCTCCTCCGCCCGAGTGCTCGTCGATTCCGAGCGAGTGGCCGAGCTCGTGGGCAAATGCCCGCATGCCGTCGTCAGCGTCGCCGTTCCCGAAGCCAAGCATCCACTCGGTGGTCGTGCCGCCACTGCTGTCCAGGCCCGCGAGAGCGTGACGAAACACGCCGCGGCGGGACTCCGCCATGTGCTCCGTCGCCGAGACGATGTAGTCGTACTCCGCCGAGTGCGGCCGGGCGCCGCCCCAGTCGCCGTACAGCGTCGAGCACACGCCGCCCGAGCAGGAGCTGACCCCGTTATCGACGTGCAGGCGGAGGCCATCCTCATCGTCCGGGTTCTCCAGGCTCCCCGTCGGTCCCGTCGCGTAGATCGCCTGGACGTCCGCGACTTGCGTGGCCGACAGCGTGTTGCCTCCGGAGTGGCGGTCCACCTCGACGAACACGTCCTTGTGGAGCGGGTCGGCTCCCCAGAAGGCGAGGAGGTTCGTCGCGTCTCCCAGCAGCTCGAGCGCGTCCGGCAGACCGTCTCCGTCCGTGTCCTTTGGGTTCCCATTGCCGCTGGAGCAGCTCGTTCCGCCACAGGTCCCCAGCGCCGCCTCCAGCGCGTCCCCAAGCCCGTCGCCATCCGCATCGCCGGCGGCGTAGTCGTTGACGTAGAGCCTCGCCAGCCCCCCGCCGTCGACGGCGGCGCTCGTGCCCACGGCGATGCGCTTCGAAGAGTAGGTCGCCGCCGCCGGCCCGGTCGTCGTCATGACCGCACCCCCGTTGTGGCCGCCGCCGAACGACCAGCCCGCGGGCCGCAAGGTGCCGCTCGAGAAGCCCCAGGCAACGATGCTCAACGAGGACGGAGCGCCATTCATCAGGCGGACGGCCTGGAAGGTGTCGCCATCCTCCCAGCCAGGCGCCTCGGTCGGTGCGCTCAGCACGTGTCCGCCGAAGATCTGGTTGATCCGAGTGAAGCTCAGGCTGGAGCCCGTGGCCGTGAAGGTCCCGGTGGAGCGGGAGCACGTCGCGTACCCATGGACGATGGCGCGCACCGTGCGCGAGGTCCCTCCACCGCCCGGCGCCGTGAAGGTCACGCAGGACCGGCGGCTGCCGCCGCAGTCGTCGTTGGTGGCGATCCAGGTGCTGTTGCTCCGGTCGATCACGTGAAGCACGGTGTCCGCCAAACAGCCGCCGATCGCCGAGAGATCGGACGTCTCGAACGTTTACTGCTGCCCGCCCCACACCGTCAGATCGTACCACGCGATCTTGGAGATGTCGTCGACCACGGCCTCCGTGTACACGCGGTCAAAGGCATGAGCGGGTACCATGACGGAGAGGGACGCCAGGCACAGGGTCGCACCCAGGATGGGAGTCGTCAGCTTCATCGTGCACCCCCCTTGGCGGCTGCGAGGTCCGCCTGCTTCTCTACGCTCAGCGGGAGGTCGGGGCGTCGTTGACCGACAGCGACAGGGCCTCCACGGGGAGCCCAGCGAGAGTGGACGATGCGACGGGCAGGTCGAACATCCACGGAGCGCCCGTCTCGTCGGTCGCCTCGATGCGAACCACGAACTCGGCCGCCGAGAACCCGATTGGGATCGTCACGTCGTACTCGCCCGTGCCGCTCAGTCGGGCCTTGGACGCCTCCACGTCGCGGCCGGGCCACGGCGCGCGCCAGCTCTCCAGCCCGTCGGGCAGGAGGAGCGTGACGTGCTGGAGGTCGAGCACGGAGCCCGTGGGGGTCGTCAACCGCAGCCGCAGCGTCGCGTCGACCGAGGTCACCTTCGAGCCACTCCCCAAGAGCTGGAGTGCTTGCTCGCCCACGTCAGTGGCCAGCGCTGCCTCGAGCCGACCCTCCGGTTGTGAGACTACCTCCGTCAGGGGGGGGGCTACTGCCACACGCCTGCCCAATGAGCAGGCACGCAGGGACCAGGTGCAGTCGTCTTCGCCTCATCTGCTGTCTCCCAAGGAATTGACACCCTACGGGCGCCTCGCCCCCTGCGGACAGGCCCCGTGCGGCGTCCCCGAACAGGTCATACGGGCCTCGTGTAAGCTCGTGCGCTCCTTCCCGCCACCACAGAACAGAAGTCCAATCGATCTCCGAACACCTCGTTCGCCCCCAAGCCGTGCGGAACGAACCCTCCACTGAGGAGCCTCGCGCGGCACCATGAACCAGCAACTCAAATCTTCGAGCAATGGACTCCGGCCATACAGGCCGTTGCCCCAAGAATCTCGTCGCCCCGTCGCCCCGTCGCCGACGCCCCTCAACGTCGCGCGCCCGACCGGGGCACAAGCGTGACCGTGCTCTTCACTCGCATCGAAGTCAACGCCTGAATTGAATTCTTTGCCGCAATCGGGCGAGACGTGTGACCACCGGATTCAAGTGCCGGAAGTCGCTTGAGCTGTCCACAGCAGGAGGAGAGCGGAGTGCAGATCCAGCGGCCAGTGAGGATCCACGGTGTGTTGTACCTGCACAGCAACCCTCAAGGCGCTCAAGCGAGCATCCAGGCAATTCAAGACAACGATATGCGGAATTCGACGCGATGGCCGACAAGCGACCAGAAAGGGCCACAAATTTCCCGTAGACAGGCGAGACCCCCGGGATCCACCCAGTGCGCTCGCAGCCATCGCTCCACACGGCCCGCGGAAGGACGTCACCGGACCGGCGAGCTGGTGCGTGCTACGCCGTTGCTTCTCATTGACGCGTCCACGACCGCCCATGGCAGCGCACCGGGCCGCCCACGTGGGCTCTGTGGGACCATGACTCCAACGACGGCCCCCGGCACCGCAGAGCCAGGCGTGGGTGATCCACGTGGGTGCTCTCGCCGCCGTGCTCGGCGTCGGCGGGTTCCTGCTCGTCCGCTACGTGCCGTGACCCACGGCGTGCGTGCCCACAGCGGCGGCGCCCACCGCTACGCCACCTCCACCCGCAGCAGCTCCCGCCCGACGAACACGTAGTCGCCCTCGCGCAAGCCCACCTCGGCTCCCTGCGGGATGCGGTAGAAGGTGCCGTTGCGGCTGTTCTGGTCCACCAGGTACCAGCCGTCGTCGCGCTCCTCGATGGTGGAGTGGCGGCCGGAGATGAACCGGTCGTAGGGGAAGTTGAGGTCGCACGCTTCGCGCCCGATCTGGAGCATCTTCTTGCGGGTCGGGTGGACCACCCCCTCGCGCCCCCCCGCCAGGTGCTGCCGCACCTGGTAGCGCCACGGGCGGAGCGGCGTGCCGCAGTAGCGGGTGCCCGGCTCCGACGTGGCCGTCGCCACGGGCCGGTAGAGCGCGAAGCTGAGCACCTGCTCGCCGCAGATGAACGTGTCGCCGTCGCGCAGCGGCATCTCCTGCCGGATGCGGACGTAGGTGCCGTTGGAGGAGCCCATGTCGCGCAGGTACAGGCGCTCGTCCCGGTAGGAGAACGAGGCGTGGGGCTCGCCGACGGTCGGATCCTCCGGGAACACGATGGCGCCCTGATCCCGCCCGACCACGTGCTCGTCGCCAGACAGCACGAAGGTGGCGCCCTCGCGCCCTTCACCCCGCACCAGGACGAGGCGCGCCCGCTTCACGGACGGCAGGGCCTCGAAGAACATGGTCTCCACGGGGCCCGCCGGCCCCTTGGACAGCACGCCTCCGCAGTGGCCGCAGAAGCGATCTCCGCGATGGACGACGCTACCGCAGTGGGGACAGCTCGGCTTGCTCATGACGTGACTTCCTTCCGTGGTTCGGCGCTCCGGCGGGCGAGTATAGAAGACGCCTCGCGCCCGGGTCAACGACCGTTGCGCGGGTGGCCAGGCTCGCATCGGGGGCAGGCGCCGTGGCATGGCAAGCGAGAGCGGGCGAACGCCTGCGGTTTCCTTCGACCGTCCCGAGCGCGGCCATCGCGCGCCCGGTGGAGGCACCGGCCAGGGTGACCCCGTCCGATCTGGAGGTCGAGCGACGTCAGGGGGGCGGGACTGCATGGGCGAGGCGAAAGCGGTTCAAGTGCTGGTTGTCGGCGAACACCACGAGCCACCCGGTCTTGGCGAGCCCGCCACAGGGAAATCGGATGGCCTACAGGCCGTAGTCTCCGCTGATCCCGCCGGGCGCGATGACCGTGCCGTCGTCAAGCAGGTTCGACCCATGGACCCGAGTGGCGAAGGAGCCGCTCTCGCTCCCGAAGTGCTCGGCGAGGGGCGCATTCGTTCAGGATCTCCGTGGACGCCTTGACGGCGTGTACTGACGCCTCTGGTTGTTCAGCGCCCCGATCCCCCTCCAAGGCGTCGCAAGTCCAGCAGCATGTGTGCGGCATAACGTGAGAGTCGCTCCGAGTCGAGGCCATCCAGGCGGAGCGAGTCGACGGGAACCGTGAAGCCCCGGCTCTCGCACAGCCACAGGAGGTCGCACAGGGCCTTCTCGGGGTCTGCCACTGGAAGTCCCATGTGGGTCAGGTCACCTGTGGGCTCCCCCAGCGCGAGTACATCGTCTGGCAGCGAGATCCACTCTACGAGATATCCTTCACGGGTCTGCTCGCGGTAGTCACCGCGCACGCACGCGATGCGGTTCACATACGTCACATCGTCCAAGACACAGCGCAGAGAGAGCGCGGTGTCGAAACTGACGTAGTCGCTGGTCCGTTCACACGAGCCCACGGTAGGTCTCCAACACGTTGGTGGTCAACTCCAGAATCTCGGTCACGTCCGTGGTCGCCAGCTCCGAGGGCGGCAACACCCGCTCCAGCACATGGAGAAGGTCTTCAGGCGCGAGCGCTTCGACATAGGCAGTGATATCCACAGTCGAGACACCGCGCCCATAGTCTCGAAGCTTGTCCTCGAGAAGATCGCGGGTCGGTAGATCTGCGCCGCAGCGCGCGCGCAGGAACCAGATGTCATAGAAGTCCGTGAGCTTGGCGGTACCGCGTCGCTCCAACCTCTCGGCCGTGGCGATGACCTTGTCCGCCACAATCTCCTCCGGCGACTCGACCGGTCCCACGGCCGTGGCGATTGGACGATGCGCAGCGACGTCATAAGCCTCTACGGGAAGGACCAGGGTGGTTCTGGAGGGAAGCACCAGCGTCAACTTGGCCCGCGTCAGCCGCCCCACGAGGACGTCGCTCCACGCCACCGGAGTGCCCATGGCTTCCTGGACGGCGGCCGCCAGCGCTGGCCCATGCGCGCAGATGTGGCCCCCTGCCCCCACACCAGCGAAGTCCACATCCACCGACATCCGCGGAGATCCATACGCAAACCGAAGCGCAGCACCCCCCTGCAGCACGGCCGGCCCCGGGTCGTGAGCCAACGCGTCGAGGAACCGCTCGGCGCACACCGTCTTGATCGCCAGCCAAGGGCTGATCCCTGACTCTCGCGCACGTTCCATGATCTCAGTGACACTCATCATTCATCGAGGGTAGCAGAGGCCGCATGGGTCCGGCCAGTCCGCACGCTGTGGCGGTGTACCTCCCCAGTCAGCGTTTGTAAGGTCCCGGTTGTGCGATCCTTCCAAGGGGCTCGGGGCCGACAGGTGACCTGACTCGCCCGGGTCAACGCCCGCTCAGCCGACCAATCGCCTGAGCTGCCAGGGGGCGGACGTCCACGGGGCCGTCGTCTCGGACCCGCTCAAGGGCCGACACCGCCGCGCCATCGCCGAGCGCCCCGGCCGCCTCGATGGCGGCTGCCACGACGACCGCGTCTGTGTCCCCGAGGGCGGCGATGACCGCGGGCGACGCGTCGCCACCGGCGACCTGCGCCAGCGCGCGGACCGCCTCTGCGCGGACGAGGCCGGCGGGATCCGCGAGGAGCCCGCGGAGCAGCTCCGTCGCGCGAGCGTCCTTGAGCCGGCCTGCTGCCCGAGCCAGCGCCAGGCGGTGAGTCCAGCGGGCGCCGGGCCGGACCGCCAGCAGGGGCTCCACGAGGCGCGCGTCGGCGCAGTGGGCGGCGGCGAGCAGGGCCGCCTCCGCCACCGCCCCGTCGTCGTCCCCGACTCCCCTCCCGATGGCCGAGACCGCAGCCTCGGGCAGCCCCGGTCCCAGCTTTCCGAGCACCACGAGCGCCGACGCCCGGTCCTCCGGGCCGCCCCTACTCGCCAGCTCCCCCAGGTGTGGCGCCACCGGCAGGAGGGCGGCTCGGAGCTTCCCGTGCGCGGCTTCATCCGCGACCCCGTCCAGCAGCCGCCCGAGGCGCAGACCCGGGTCCCCGGGGGCCCCGCCCAGCCCGGCGAGGGCGCGGCCGCGCTCCACGGCGTCATCCGAGCCCAGCGCCGCGCCCGCCGCCGCGGCTACGTCCGAAGCCAACACCCCCACCACGTCCGCGAGCCCGTCGATGCGCGCCGGCGTCACCTCCGGCATGAAGCGCTGCAGCGCCTGCGACAGCGAGAGCTCCGCCTCGCGGAAGCGCGCCAGCTCCAGGTACGCTTCGCGGAGGCGCTCCCCCTGCCCTGGCTCCGCGGCCCCGGTCGCGACCCTCCACAGCGCCCAGCTCGTCAGCTCCTCGTCCGAGCGAGGGCCGCCCCACAGGTGGCGTACCAGGGGGCGCGCGGCCTTCCGATCCCCGATGCGCCCCAAGGCCCACACCGCCGCCCGGCGGACGGGGGGCTGGTCTGCCTCCAGGCGGGCCACGAGCGGCTCCACCGCGGTCGGGTCGCCGATGGCCCCGAGCGCCCACGCCGCGTTCTCCCGTACGAGCTGCTGCCCCTCGCCGAGCGCCTGGATCAGCACGGCGACACCGTCCTTCTGCCCCCGCGCTCCGAGCGCCATGCACGCCAGCGCCCGCGTGCGGCTGCTGTCGCTCTTCTCCGCGAGTCTCCGCAGCGGCGCGAGCGCTGCCGGCCCACGCACGCCCCCCAGCGCCCACACGGCCACGTCCCGGAGCCGCGTGTCCGGGCTCTCCGCCAGGCGCTCCAGCCCCGGGACCGCCCCCTCGCCCCCACCAAACGCCAGCGCGACGGCCGCCTGGAACCGCAGCTCCGTGTCGCGGCCGTCGAGCAGCCGCACGAGCGGCAGCACCGCCGACGGGCTGCGGGTGTCGCGGAGCACCTCCACCGCCTTGGTGCGGATGCCGACGTCGTCCTCCGCCAGGGCGTCGAGCAGCGGCTTGAGGCCCCGGTCCGCGAGCCCCCGAAGGCGACGCCGGGCGTCCTCGTCCCGCGAATCCACCCGCAGCCGGTAGGTCAGCTCCCGGGTGGTGCGGTGGTAGAGGTCCACCAGCAGGCGCCGGTACACGTACTTCTGGTCGCGAGCCACTGCGAGAGGCAGGAGCAGGTCCTCCAGCTCCATCAGCGTGCCGAGACGCGACCCGACCTGGATGAGGCGCTGCCCGGCTTGCAGGATGGCCGCCTGATCGTCTGATCCTTGGACCACCTGGCGCAGCACCCGGACCTCGTCGTCGATGCGCCCCGCGTCGTGATACAGCCGCGCGAGGCGGAACGCGACACGATAGTCCTTCTGGCCCAGCTCCACGGCCTTCTCATACTCGCGCATGGCCGCATCGAGGTCGCCCGCCTGCCGGTACACGTCCCCCAGGCGCGCGTGGGCGCCCGCGTCCGCGGGACGCAGCTCCACCAAGGTCCGAGCCGCCGTGAGCGCGTCCCCCTCCTCACCGCGCTGCAGCGCATACTCGGCGGCGCGGGCCAGGTGCGACGCCTTGTGCGCCTCGTCGCGCTTCGCCGCCTCCAGCGCCAGCTCCGCCGCCCCCCGCAGATCGTTGCGATGAACGAGCACCGCCTCCAGCGCCACCATGGCGTCGATGTCCCCGGGGCTGAGCGAGAGCAGCCGCCGGTAGGCCGCCTCCGCCCCCTCCCAGTCCTTCTGCGACGCCAGCGCCTCGGCGAGCCAGATGCCGGCGTCCCGGTCCGCCGGCGTGCGGGCGAAGGCCTCCCGCCACGCGACCACCTTGGCCCCGAGGCGCCCCGACTGCCCGAGCAGCGCCACGACCTTCTGCCGCGCGGCGCGCACCGCGTCGGGATCGCCCTCCGCCAGCCCGAGCAGCCGCTCCCAAGACCGCGCCGCCGCGTCCCAGCGCCGCTGCGCCTCCAAGAACTGCGCATACCTCTTGAGAACCCTGGTCGACTTGGGCGAGATCTCCAGGGCCTTCTGGAACTGGGCGTCCGCCCTGTCGACCAGGTCGTGCTCGACGAAGGTCTCCGCGAGGCGCAGGTGGGCGCGCCCCACATCCTTCCCCAACGTCAGCAGCTTCTCCCACGTCTTGATGGCGCGGTCCCGGTCCCCGGCGGTCCAGTAGATCTCGCCGAGCCCCAGGAGGTGCCCCTCCTCCGCCGGCTCCAGCCGCCGGAGCACCAGCAGCGCGTCCTCGATGAGGCGCGGGTCGGCGCCAAACCGCACATACGCGTCGACGACCGCCTGGTGGACGGAGGGGTCGCTGGCGTGCTTGCGCGCCAGGCGCGTGAGCGCGTCGATGGCCCGGTCCTTCTGCCCCGCGCGGTTGAGGCGCTCCGCCAGCTCCAGCTCGGGCTCCGGGTCCTGCGGCGTGGCCTTGATCAGGGCCCGCAGCTCCGCCAGGGCCTCCTCGGCGCGCCCGAGGCGATCCAGGAGCGCCATGACCTGGCGCCGCGCCTCCGCGTTGCGCGGCTGCGCCTTGGTCACGCGCCTGTAGGTCTCCAGGGCCTTGGCGTCATCCCCCACCTCCTCGTACAGGCGCGCCAATACGGCCAGGCGCCCTGCATCACTCCCCGTCTGGGGCAGCAGCTCCGCGATCAGGTCCTTGACCCGCCCCTGCTTCCGGTAGAGCGCGACGATGCGCTCGCGGGTCTCCCCGTCCGCGCCGCTCCCGCGGGGCACCACCGCCAGGGCGCGCCGCAGCAGCACGAGCGCCTCGTCGTCGTGCCCAAGGCGCTCCTGCCAGGCGGCCATCTCGTGCAGGGCCATCACACGCGCCTGCCAGTCGCCGCCCGCGCGCTCCTCGACCGCCGCCCAGGCGTCCAGGGCCTGCTGCGGCGTGCCGTGGGACGAGAGCGCCCGCGCAGCCGCCAGGCGCACGCCGAGCTCGCCGGGCGCGGTGGCCACCAGGCGCTCGATGGCGCCGGCCGCCACGTCGCCCTGCCCCGCCTCGAAGGCCACCTTGGCGAGGGCCTCCAGGAGCGCCTGCTTGCCGCTCCGCTCGCGGGTCCGCTCGATGGCCCCCTCGTAGGCGGTGATCGCCTCCGCCCAGCTCCGCCGCGCCGCCCTCAGCTCCGCCAGCGCGACCAGGGGCGCCGGACTCTTCCCGTCCGCCGCCGCCGCCTCGTAGGAGCGCGCCGCCGCCTCCGCGTCGCCGGTCGCCCGCTGCAGGTGCCCCAGGATGAGCCACGCCCCTGCGTCCTTGGCGTCCTTGCGGACGCGCTCCTCGTACCGTGCCACCAACGCCGGCACTCCCCCGCCCTCGCCGGCCAGCTCCAGCACCTTGCCGAGGGCGTAGCCCCCCGCGGGGTCGTCCTCCAGGATGCGAAGCCACGTGTCCAGGCCCTCGCGGGCCCTGTCGTCCCCACCAGGCTTGGCCGGCTTGACAGTCTTGCGCGGCTCCGGGCGCTTGTCCGACTTGCGGATGTCCCACTCCTGCGCCTCGACGCCACCACAGAGCCACGACCCCGCCAGGACCAGGCCCAGCACCATCCATGCCTTCACGTGCTCACTCTCCTTGCCCCCACCGCGCTGCAACGTCCCAGGCCCGCGCGAGGCTTCCGCTCACATCCTGAAGGACGGGTCCGGCCCCTCCAACCCGAAGCCTTTGATCTTTTTCAACAGGGTCGTCCGGCTGATCCCCAGCTCCGCGGCCAATCGCCGCTTGTTCCAGTGCGTCCGGACGAGCCCCTCCGCGATGACCAGCCGCTCCATGGCGGTCACGGACTCCGCGAGGGAGCCCCGCGCGGCGATCACGCGCTCCAGGTTCGGGTGGGTCTTGGCGCCGATGCGCTCGCTGACCAGGTCGGCAGAGATCACGTCACTCGCGCCACTCAGCACGTGGAGGCGCTCGATCTCGTTCTCCAGCTCGCGGATGTTCCCCGGCCACGGGTAGGACCAGAACCGCTCCATGACCCCGGGCCCGAGGCGCTTGACCGGCCACCGGGCCTTGCGCGCCACCCTCTCCAGGAACGTGTCGCAGAGCGCCGGCAGGTCCTCCCGGCGGTCCCGGAGGGGCGGCAGGTGCAGGTTGATCACGTTGAGCCGGTAGTAGAGGTCCTCCCGGAAGCGCCCCTCCTCCACCATGGCCAGCAGCGGCCGGTGGGTCGCCGCCACTACGCGCACGTCGACGGTGCGGGTCTCCGTGTCGCCGACGGGCGTGAAGGTCCCGTGCTGGATCACCCGGAGCATCTTCACCTGCATGGTCAGCGTCATGTCACCGACCTCGTCCAGGAAGAAGGTGCCGCCGTGGGCCACCTCGAACAGGCCCTTCTTGTCTCGCGCGGCCCCCGTGAACGAGCCCCGGACGTGGCCGAACAGCTCGCTCTCCAGCAGGTTGTCGTTCAGCGCCGAGCAGTTCTGCACCACGAAGGCGCGGTCCCGTCTGCGGCTCATCACGTGGATGGCCCGGGCGACCAGCTCCTTGCCAGTGCCATTCTCGCCGGTCACGAGCACCGTGGACTCGGAGCCGGCCACCAGCGCGATGCGGTCCCCCAGCTCCCGGAGCACACGGGAGCCACCGACGATGTTCGCCTTGAAGAGGACCTCGGACGGGGTCTCCTCGGGGCCCTGGGAGGCCGCCTCCGCCATGCGCGGCGCCACCTCGTCCGCCATTGCGCTCATGAGATCGCGCAGGTACGCCAGGTCACGCCGGGCGATCACCGGAAACGAGGCGGTCGGGTCGACGTCAACGGGCAGCCCCCACTGCCACGCGGCCTCTGCGACCTCTGGCCGCCGCCTCTCGCGCTCGTCGTCCACGAGGAAGCCCCCCGCGAACAGCGCGCCCACGGGGCGCTCCTCGTGAACCAACGGCACCACGATCACCGGCAGCTTCAGGTGACACTCGATGATGCGCGGCAGGCAGGGCGTCTGGGCGAGGGTGGCCTGGACCGCCGTAGCCACGGAGCGGTTGCAGCGCCGAAAGCCCTCCTCGGACGTGAGCTCCGCGCGGCAGAGGTCGTTTCGGGGCGGAACCACGAAACCGCGTGCGTGGTCCAGCACGTACCCGCTGGCATCGGTGAAGGCCACCTCGATGCTCCACCAGGCCCGGATCTGACGCCGGAGCCGCCGGACGACGGGCAGGTCGTCGTAGAGGCTCTGCCCGCTGTGCTGGACCGCTGTCATGGCATCTCGGATCGTCGGAGGGAGCAGCGACGAGCGATCATGCCCGGGCCGCGTGCCCGTGGTCAAGGCGCCGGCCGTCGCCTCCACATGCGCCTTGACACGCCCGCGCCGAGCCAGATACTGACGGCTTCGTTCTGGCCTCGTGCTCCCCGGACCTGCATGGAACCTACCCCCGACCTCACAGGAACCCTGGCCCGCTACGAGCTGCTCACGTTGCTGCGGTCGCTGCGCTGCGAGCGCTTCACGGGGAGGCTGTCGCTGGCGGCCGGCGACGAGCGGGTCTCCCTGTTTCTGAGCGACGGCGAGCCCCTGTACGCACGCTCGGGGTCGCTGCGCCACTCCTTCCCCGCCTGGCTCGTGCGCCAGCGGATCCTGCCGCGGGAGGTGGTCAAGAGTGTCTTCAAGGAGGCGACGGACCGCAAGCGGCCCTTTGACGAGGTGATCGTGGAGCAGGGGCACCTGACGTCGGTGTCCCTGGTCGCCACGCGCCAGTCGCTGGCGCGCTACGTGCTGACCTTCGCCTACTCGCTGGATCCGGCCGTGTGGGAGGCGTGGAGGACGGACGCCCCTCCCCCCGGTCTTCTCGCAATGGACCTGGACCCGGAGCGGGCCTTCTTCCGGTTCATCGCGCAGAGGGACAGCGTCGAGTCGCAGGCGGCGCTGCTCGAAGGCTGGTCCACACGCCCGATCCGCGCGACTCCGCTCCTTGCTGACCGGGAGGCTGCGTTTCGGGCCGTCTTCGGCCCGCGCGACCCGATCCTGGACGCCGTCGCCGGGTCGACCACCATCGCCGCGCTCCTGGCGGGCGGCGCGGATGGAGCCCAGGTGATCCCCCGGGTGTTCGCGCTCCATCGGGCCGGCCTGGCGCGCTTCGAGCCCGCCGAGGACCCGGGTGGAGCCCGCCAGTGGACGGAGGCGCTCGCCGACCTCGCGATCGCTGCGCGGATCGCCGCCCGCCACGGGCGCCGGGGCACGCCAGACCTCGTGGAGGGCGAGGAGGTGCCGACCGCGGCGCTGCCGCTCCAGCGCGACAACACCCCAGAGCCCCGCCCACTCCCCTCCGCGACGCCACCGGCGACGCCACCGGCGACGCCCATCGCCGACCCCAGGCAGGTGGCCCTGGCGTGGCTGGCGGAGGTGGAGACGGCCTCCCACTATGGCCTCCTCGGGGTGCCCCATGACGCCTCCGACGAGGAGGTGCGCCAGGCCGCGACGCTGGTCCGCCGGCGCCTGGAGCGCCTGCGGGACGCCGTAGGCAGCCTCGGCGACCCGGACGCCGGCAGCGCGGTCCGCAGCATCACCGTCCGCATCGACCAGGCGGAGCGGACGCTGACGGACACGCGCCGCCGCAAGCTCTACAACAGCTCGCGCGGCCTGCTCACCTGACTCACAGCCACCGCAGCCCGGAGAGGATCGCGTCCACCGCCCCGTGGTCGGGGCCGTGGCGCTCGGTCCACCTGGTCTCGACCGTCAACGTGACCAGAGCTCCATCCCGAACGACGAAGAGGACCCAGGCGCTGGTGTGCCCCTTGTACGCCAGCCGGGAGCGGTAGAACCCGAGCGCGGCGTCGCCGGCGTCCCACCCATAGCGCGCGAGCAGCGCCTCCGAGCACGCCTCCGAGGCTGCGGAGGGGCCGAAGGAGCGCCCCTCGTGGAGAGCGACCGCCTCGCGCAACCCCCGGCCATCCAGCCGCTCGACGAGGGCGCGGGCGGTGGTCCGCCCATCGGGGGACTCCGCCTCGGCGGCGAAGGAGGTCGGCGCCGACGGAGCCCTCCACCCCTTCGGCAGCCGCAAGGACAGCCCGAGCGCCGGAACCCTGTGTCGCCTGGTCTTCGGCCGCCGCGGCTCTACGCCCGAGTCGCCGGGGAGACCGAGGAGTGGGGGGCAGGAGAAGGCCCGCCGGGCGACGGCGTGGAGGTCCCCCGCGGTCACCGGCAGGGGCAGGACCAGGAGTGCAGCGGTGAGGGCGAGGCGAAGCACGACGCCCTTGGTAGGGCAGCGGAGCCGCGGGGTCAAGTTCGTGCCGCGTGTGCCCAGGACGTCAGGGGGTATAGCTGCGGAGATCGCGGCAGTGGCGCTCGACGAAGTCCATGACCTTCCTCTCCAGGCAGACACCATCCAGGCGGTTGATCTCCTGGATCCCGGTGGGGCTGGTCACGTTGACCTCGGTCAGGAAACCGCCGATTACGTCGATCCCGACGAACCAGAGGCCGACCTCCCTCAGGGACGGTGCCAGGGTGTGACAGATCTCCCGCTCCCGCTCCGTGACGGTCGCCTTCTGCACCCGCCCCCCAACATGGATGTTGCCCCGGAGCTCCCCCCGCGGCGGGAGCCTGGCGACCACGCCGAGGGGCTCCCCGTCGAGCAGGATGACCCGCCGGTCGCCTGTCGTCACGATGTCCGGGATGTACCGCTGGACCATGGCCGTGCGCCGCCCATGCACGGTGACGGTCTCGATGATCACGTTCATGTTCCGGTCGGCGGCGTGGAGGTAGAAGATCCCCTCCCCTCCCGCGCCGTCCAGCGGCTTGATGACCGCCTCGCCTCCCTGGGCCTCGATGAAGGCGCGGATCTGGGCCTTGTCCGACGACACCAGCGACGGCGGCATCAGCGCAGGGAAGCGGGTCGCGAAGAGCTTCTCGTTGGCGTCGCGGAGCCCCTGCGGGTGGTTCATCACGAAGGTGGAGGGCGGCGTCCGCTCGAGGATGTACGTGGCGACCACGTAGTCCATGTCGAAGGGCGGGTCCTTGCGCATCATCACGCAGTCGAAAGACGCCAGCGGGCGCTCCTCCATGCCGCCGAGCTCGAAGTGGGCGCCCTGCTGGTCCCGCACACGCAGAGGGCGCACCCGCGCGCTGGCCACACCGTCGAGCACCGACAGGTCCCGAGGGAGGCAGTGCCAGTTGCGGTGCTCCCGTCGCTGCGCCTCCAGTTGGAGCACGAAGGTCGTGTCCTTGTCCACCAGGACCCCGTCCATGGGGTCCATGACATAGAGGATGTCCAGCATCGCCTTCCGCCTCGCTCGCCCGGTCCGACTCTCCCAGAGCCCGCATCCATACAGGCCCGAGGCCCCCACAACGCGCGGCCGTTGCGGGACCTTCCCGCAGGTTGTAGCCTGGGCCCATGATCCCTTTCACCAAATATCACGGACTCGGCAATGACTTCCTCCTCGTAGACGGGCGGGGAGAGCGGCCCCTGGCGCGGGCCACCGCCATTGCCATGTGTAACCGTCGCTTCGGCATCGGGGCCGACGGGGTGCTGATCGCAGAGCACGCGGGCCCCGGCGAGGACGCCCACATCCGCATGCGCATCGTCAACCCCGACGGCACGGAGCCGGAGATGTGCGGCAACGGGCTGCGCTGCTTCGTGAAGTACGCGGTCGACCGCCTCGAGGTGTGGAGCAACCCGCTGCGGGTGCAGACCGGCGCCGGCTTGCGCGTGTGCGACTGGACCCGGGGTGCCGACGGCCTCGTCGACATGGTGTCGGTGTCCATGGGGCCGCCCATGATGGACCGCGCCCTCGTCCCCATGACCGGCGACGGCCCCTCCACCGGCGTGACCCTCCCCCTCTCCGAGGGCGGCGCCCCCCTGGTGGCGGACGGCGTCAGCATGGGGAACCCGCACGCGGTCCTCTTCGGTTCAGCCGACCCGGACCGCGCCGCGTCCCTGGGGCCGCAGATCCAGGCCCTCCCCCTGTTCCCCGAGGGCGTCAACGTGGGCTTCGCCGAGGTGGTCGGCCCCCGGCACCTGCGGCTGGTGGTGTACGAGCGCGGCTGCGGCCTGACCCTCGCCTGCGGTACCGGGGCCTGCGCCGCGGTCGCCGCCGCCACGCGCCGCGGCCAGCTCACGGCGGGCGACGACGTGCGGGTGGACCTCCCAGGCGGGTCCCTGGCCATCCGCCTCGCCCCCGACTGGAGCGACGTGCGCATGACGGGCCCGGCGACCCTGGTCTGCGATGGTCAGTCCTGGCTGTAGCAGGTCTCAGGGCGTAGGGGCCCGGTTGGTGCGGGCCTACTGGACGCGGAACGGGATGGAGATGGTCTGGCTGTCCGACGCGAAGCGCGGGAAGGACATGCCCCGGAGCGCCGAGACGATGCAGGAGCCCACCGCGTTGCCCGCATACTCGCCGGTGGTGACGCGCGCCGAGCGGACGCCGCCATCGCCGCCGACCGTGATGGACGTGTTGATGGTGACCGCGCCCGCGCCACCTCCCCCGTGGGTGCGATAGCAGCCGACGACCTTGCCCTGGTGCTCGCGGATCACCTTGCGGACCACGCTCGCGCTGAGCTTGGTCTGGGCGCCGTCTCCCTCGCCCCCTGCCACGGGCGGCGTGGGGGGCGTCTCCTTCTTCTGCTGCGTCTGCACCATGTTCAGCAGGTCCGTGGCGCTGTTGCCCTGGGTGTTCTGCGCGACCACGGCGACCTTCTTCTCTTCCTTCTTGGGCTGCTCCACGGGAGCCTTCGGGGTCTCCTTCATGGCCATGGCCTTCTCCTCGGCCTTCTTCTTGGCCTCGGCGGCCTTCTTGGCGGCGAGCTCCTTGGCGGCCTTCTCCGCCGCGGCCTTCTCCGCGGGCGTCTTCTCTGGCTGCTTCTCGCCGGGGTCCACAGCGCCCTGATCGCCCGTGCCCTCGGCCTTCGCGACCTCCTCACCGGCGCCCGACGCCGAGCCCGCGTCCGCGCTCGCTGCCTCCTCGTGGGCACCGGCGTCCGCCGCGGCCACGACCTCAGGGGCCTTCTCCGGCTCAGGCTGTGCGGCCTGCTCCGCCTGCTTGGGGTCGGCCACCGGCTCCGCCTGCTTGGGGTCGCCCGCCGCCTTCGGGTCCGCGGCTGGCTCCTGGGTCCCAGCAGGAGCCTGCTCGACCGGCGCCTGGACCTGGGCCTGCGCCGCGGGCGCGGCAGGCTTCTCCTGGTTCATGTAGAGGTAGACGCCCACTGCCCCTCCGATCACCAGCACCGCGGCCAGCCCGATCCAGACGGGCGCCCGGGAGGGCTTCTTCTGGAGCAGCGGCGCCGCAGCGGCCGTATCGAGGCGGGTGGACATCTCCACCGGGGCCTCGGTCTCCGCCGCGCCTCCACCGAAGTCCGCGAAGAGATCCCCGGCGGTCTGGCGAGCCTGACGGGCCTTGGTCTCCTTGCGAGCCACCGCGCGGACGTCGATGAGGCCGCTGTCCTGGCTCTTGGTGTCCGCGCCAAGCCCCGCCATGGGGGCGTCCTTCGTCTTGTCCTTCTTGAACTCGTTCAGCGAGAACAGGACGCTCGTCTCGCGCCGCTGATACAGCATGGGCCCGGAATCCGCGGCCTTCGGCTCCTGGCCGAAGAACCCACCGGGCTCCTCTTGGGGAGCCGCAGGCTCCTCCTCGCCGAAGAAGGACTCCAAGGACCGCGCCTTCATCTGCCCGGTGGACGTTCGCAAGGGCTGAGCCTCGGCGGGCTGCGCCGGCTGGGCCACCGGGTGGTGGGTCTCCGCCCTGCTCGCGCTCTCAGACTCCAGCTCCCCCGCGGGGACCATGCGGGTCATCGCCAGCTCGTCGTCGCCCGGGCCGAGCGCCATGGTTGGACCGTCCGACGAGTCGGGCACAGCGGCCTTGGAGGCACGGGAGGCCCGGTCCGCCTCGAACAGCGCGCGGACGTTGTCCGGGAGCTGGTCGTCCATCATGGTCGCGTCGTCCTCGGCGGAGGCAACCGCAGGGGCGCTCGGAACCAGGTGACTGAGCCCCTCCGCCTCGGAGAGCTTCCGCCAGTCGTCGTAGCCCTGGCGCCACACGAACGAGGAGCCGTCCAGCGCGCCCTGGGCCAGGTGCTGCAGCACCGCCGCCTTGGCCAGCGGGCCGACCTGCTCGCCCGCCAGGACCACGTACCACCCGTCGTCGAGGGCCTCGTCCGGCTCCATGCCCGATGGCGCCGGCGCGACCGTGGTCGCGTCGTCCTCTCCGTCAACGGCGGGCGCGTCGGGGTCTTGGCCCTTGACGACGATGGTCTCGCCGCAGCTCCGGCACTTGATCTTGAAGACCTTGTTCTTGCCGCGGACCTTCTCGTCGGAGATCGAGTAGCGCGTCTGACAGCTTTCGCAGATGAGCTTCATTCCACCTTGCTCCCGGATCCCAGGGGTACCAATCCGTTCCTAATGGCCGCGCTCTGGCTCGAGTCCGGCAGGCTGCCGACGTCCGCGCCCCATCGCGGCCCCACGCTGCCCGCCACCTGTCGCCCCAGCCACCGTGTCCTCATGCAGGGCCCCGCCCATGCAACGCACGAGGCGCACGGATGGCTCAAAAGACGTCGCACGAAGCGCAACCCTTACCAAACGCGTCCCTGAACGTGAGGCCGCTGATGGGCCAGTGTACACGACTCGACCTGCGGGGATGACCGCGCTTGCGGATGATAAGCAGGAACGCCCCGGTGAGGCAAGCGTCGCGGAGAGGGGGCGGGTCACCCACGGGCGAGGGTCGCGCAGAGCTTGGCGTGAGCATCCCGCGTCCTGCTGAACAGCGACCGGCCCAGGCGCCCCACGGCTGTAACCAGGAGGCCGTCGGGACGCAGGACCCGGCGCGCCACCCGCTGCACGTCCGCCGCGGTCACCTGCTCGACGCGGCGCATGCGCTCCTCGAAGGTCTCGCCGTTGCCGAGGAGCTCGCCGTCGGCCACCCAGGCCGCCGTGGACTCCGGGCTGTCCAGGCGCTGGGCCAGGGAGAAGCGGGTGCGCGCTCTTGCCCGATGCAGCTCCTCGGGCTCCACGGGCTGCTCGCGCACCTCCATCAGCACGCGGCCCAGCTCCTCCAGGAGCGCGGGCACCTTCTCGTGGCGCACGGCGCCCTCCACGAGAAGGAGGCCCGTGTCGCGGAAGGTCTCCAGGGAGGCTCCGATCTGATAGGCCAGGCCGAGCTCGTCGCACACCCGGCGCTGGAGGCGGGCGGCCACGCCGTCGTCCAACATGCGGAGCAGCACCTGGAGGGCCACCCCGTCGGGGTCCGTCTCGGGGAACGCGAGGAAGCAGAGCTGGACGTCCGTCTGGCTGCCGCTGTCCTGTACGACCTTCAGGTGCGGGAGCGGGCAGCCGACCGCAGGCAACACGTCGACGGAGGGGACCCCGGTTGGGAGTGACCCGAGGTGGAGGGCCGCCAGGCGGTGGACCTCGGCGGCCGAGACGGGACCCGCCACCGCGAGCACCGCGTTGGTGGCGACGTAGAAGCGATCCCGGTGGGCGACGAGGTCCGCGACGCCAAAGCGCTGGACGTTCGCAGGAGGGCCGGCGATGGGGAAGCCCAGCGCAGCCGTCGGCCACAAGGTGGACTTGGCGACCACGTCCAGGTCGACGATGCGCCCCTCCTCGTCCTCCTCGTCGGCGATCTCCTCGAGGATCACCCGCCGCTCGATCTCGATGTCGGAGAAGCGCCCCGTGGACACGATCTCCGCGAGGAGCGCGAGCGACGGCTCCACCGCGTCGGGGAACACGCGCACGCTGAGCTCCGTGGAGTCGCGGGAGGTCGCCGCGTCCATGGTGGAGCCGAGGCACTCGATGGCGTGGTTCAGGTCGTAAGCCGTCGCGTAGCTCTGCGTCCCCCGGAACAGCATGTGCTCCAGGAAGTGGCTGAGGCCGTTCGTCGCCGGGGTCTCGTGACGCGACCCGACCTTGACGAGCAGCGTGATCGCCGCGGTGTGCAGGTGCGGCAGCTCCACGGCGATGACGGGGAGGCCATTGGGAAGAACGATGCGGGACGGAACATCCACCGGAGCACAAACCTTTGATCCGCCTGCCGCGGTTGCGTTAGAAGTGGGGCGCCCCGCCCATGCCCGGAGACCGGATGGACGCACGCTACCTCGATCTCGACATCAGCCTGGAGCGCCAGCTCGCGCTGCACGACATCCGCCTCGCCGACCTGGAGGCCATCCGGCTCCTGCTGCGGGGCGGGTCCATCGTGGACTGGTACCGCCTCAACTTCAAGACCGTGGAGGAGGTGCACGCCTTCCTGCGCGTGAATCGGTATGAGCCCGACGACCCCCAGGACGAGGCCCGCCTCCGCGGGCTCGTGCGCTCGGCGGCCTCCTACCTGGAGCGCAACTTCGGCTACTCGTTCCCGCCGGAGCTCGTGGAGCCGGCCCGCATCGAGGACCCGTTCCTGCTGCCGGGCTCGGGGGACCCCTACGAGAAGCTCGCGTGCATGATGTTGAAGGTGCTCCACATCCTCAACCACATCGACTCCATGGAGCTTCGCTACCAGCTCCCGGTCAGCGACCAGGAGCTGTTCGCCATGGTCGAGCAGGAGGTCACACGGTGGGTGGGAGACCTCCAGGCGGCGCACCTCGGCATTCACGACTACAAGGCCAGTCGCAAGACCCGGGACAGCCTGGTCACCAAGCTCCTGAGCAAGCGGCGGACCCTCGCCGCGCAGGTCTACGACAAGCTCAGGTTCCGCGTGGTGACGGAGCGGCGGGCCGATCTGCTGCCCGTGCTGCGGCACATGACCCAGCACCTGGTCCCGTTCAACTACGTGGTGCCCGAGGAGAGCCGAAACGACATCCTCAACTTCCGGGAGATGCTGGAGGGCAGCCCGCGCCTGCGGGGGAAGATCGCGCAGCTCCAGTTCGATCTGCGGCTGGAGGAGCAGGTGCGACCCGTCAGCGAGGACGGCGGGGGCCTGCAGAACCCTTCCACGGCCACCGACTACCGTGTGATCAACTTCGTGGTGGACTTCCCCCTGCGCATCGACGGGCTGCTGTCGCGCATCGGGGAGGGGGTGCCGCTGGACCTGGGGCGCATCGTCTACCTCCAGGTGGAGTTCCAGCTCTTCGATCAGGACACCTGGGAGCGCAACGAGGCCAGCGAGGCGAACCACGACGCGTACAAGAAGCGCCAGCGGCGCCTCGTGCTCCAGCGGCTGGTGCGGGGCATGCCGTTGTTCCTGCGCGACGAAGAAGGAGAGCAGCGCCCCGGCGTCGACCCGCTGGCGCTGCGCATGCAGCAGCTCGCGCAGGCCATCGCCATGTCAGCAGGAGACCAGGACGATGACGGGCACGGGCCGGGCGGCCCAGGGGAGCGCACATGAGCGAGGTTCAGGGCTCGCCCGGGCGGTTCGGCGCCTATGGGGGGAGCTTCGTGTCGGAGATCCTGGTCCCGGCGCTGCGAGAGCTGGACGAGGCGTGGCGAACCATCACGCCGACGGCGGCCTTCCAGGCGGAGCTGGACGGGCTGCTGCGAGGCTGGGCAGGCCGCCCCACCCCGCTGACCTTCGCGCGGCGGTTGAGCGAGCAGACCGGCGCCCGCATCTGGCTGAAGCGAGAGGACCTGGTCCACACCGGGGCCCACAAGATCAACAACTGCGTCGGCCAGGGGCTGCTGGCGCGGGCGATGGGCAAGCGGCGCATCATCGCCGAGACGGGTGCTGGGCAGCACGGCGTGGCGACGGCGACCGTGGCGGCGCTCCTCGGGGTGCCCTGCGTGGTCTACATGGGCGCCGAGGACGTGGAGCGGCAGAAGCTCAACGTGTTCCGCATGCAGCTCCTCGGGGCCGAGGTGCGGCCCGTGGAGAGCGGCACCCGGACGCTGAAGGACGCCATGAACGAGGCGATGCGCGACTGGGTGACCAACGTCGCCGACACCTACTACCTGATCGGCTCCGTCGCAGGGCCCCACCCCTACCCGACCATGGTGCGGGACTTCCAGCGGGTCATCGGGATCGAGGCGCGGGAGCAGTGCCTGGAGGCCGAGGGGCGGCTGCCGGATCTGCTGGTCGCCTGCGTGGGGGGCGGCAGCAACGCCATGGGGCTGTTCCACCCGTTCCTGGACGACGCCGTGGCAATGCACGGGGTGGAGGCGGCCGGTGACGGCATCGAGACGGGCCGGCACGCCGCGACCCTGACGGCGGGCAGCCCCGGAGTGCTCCACGGCAGCCGCAGCTACGTGCTGCAGGACGAGAACGGCCAGATCGTGGGGACCCACAGCATCAGCGCGGGCCTGGACTACCCGGGGGTGGGGCCGGAGCACGCCTGGCTGAAGGACACGGGGCGCGTCCAGTACGTGTCGGTGACCGATTCGGAGGCGCTCAGTGCCTTCCAGGCGCTCGCCCGCGCCGAGGGCATCATCCCCGCCCTGGAGACCTCCCACGCCGTCGCCCACGCTCTGCGCGTGGCGCCTGCCATGAAGGGGGCAGTGATCGTCATCAACGTGAGCGGCCGCGGCGACAAGGACACCCACACGGCCGCGAAGGCGCTGGGGCTGCCGCTGTAGGTTGAGGGGCTTGGCGCTCCGGACCTACGGGTCCTTGTAGCCCGCCGTCACCCGCACGTAGTGGGCCGCGCTCACGCGGAGGCCCGCGCGCTCCTCGTCCGTCAGGTCCCGTCGAACCTTGCAGGGGTTGCCTACGGCCAGCACGCCGGGGGGAATGCGAGTGCCCGGCGTCACCACGCTGCCGGCGCCGATGAGCGACTCCTCGCCGATGTCCGCCTGGTCGAGCACGATGGCGCCGATGCCGATGAGGCACGCGCGCCGCAGCGTGCAGCCGTGGAGCTTCACCGCGTGGCCGATGGTCACGTCGTCCTCGACCAGGGTGCCGAACCGGTCCGTAGTGACGTGGATCATCGACAGGTCCTGCACGTTGACCCGCGCGCCGATGCGCACCCAGTGCACGTCGCCGCGGATCACCGTGCCGAACCACACGCTGCAGTCGGGGCCGATCTCCACGTCGCCGGTCACGGTCGCGTTGGGGGCGATCCAGGCGCTCTCGTGGATGCGCGGCGCCTTGCCGCGGTAGGGGAGGATCACGCTCATGGCTGCGACAGCACCTCCGCGGGGTCCAAGGACGCGGCACGGTGTGCCGGCACCACGGCCCCGAACAAGCAGAAGGCGATGGCCCCTGCGATGGAGACCAGGATCATCGGCGGATCGAACACGAAGAAGGTCTCGGGGCGAAACGGCATGTCCGCCAGATAGCGCGCCGCCGCCTTGTTGATGCCGTAGCTCGCGCCCCAGGCCACCAGGTTGCCGAGCAGGCCCGCGGTGACGCCGATGAAGGCCGCCTCGACGAGGACGATGCGGCGGATGTCACCGCGGGTGGCGCCGATGGAGCGCATGACGCCGATCTCGCGCTTGCGCTCGTAGACGACCATCAAGAAGGTCTGGCTGATGTTGACCGCCGCGATGACCATGATCACCCAGCTTATCAGCGAGAACACCACCGTCAGGATGTAGAGCATGTTGCCGGCCTTCTTGGCGTCGCGGCTCTTGCGGGACAGCTCGAAGCCGAGGCGGTCCGCCGCCGCGGTGACCTGGTGGACGTCTTCGTTGGTGCGCGCCTCCAGGATGACGCTGTCATACTCCCCCGACGCGGTCGTGCCCTTGTAGCGGGCGTTGGCGCGCTCCACGTACTTCAGGGGCATGGTGACGCCCAGGTCGAGCGCCTTGCTTGAGAACCCGACGATCTGCGCGCGCTTGACCACCTGGCTCTTCTTCTCCCGGTCGTCGGTGAAGAAGCTGTCGCCATACTGGACGCGGAACCCGAGGCCCAACAGCGCCTGGGTCTCGCTGACGCGGCGCAGGCCGAGCGCCGTGGCGGCCGTCGTGTTGAACATCTCGACCAGGAACGGGGAGAGCACCACGGGGACGGGCTGCTCACACTGTCCGGTCGTCGTCTGGACCCCCGCGGTCTGGCAGTACGTGCGCTCCGGGCAGGGCAACGGGACCTGGCAGGCGCCGTCGGCGTCGGGGGCGCTCCCGTCGGCGCACACGCCGGTGACCCGGCCGCGGAAGTCCAAGGGGCGGGTCGAGTAGATGTCGTTGCCGCCGGTGATCTGGCAGGGGATGGCCTCGCACACGTGGGAGGCGGCGCAGCGCCCGTCCACGCAGGGCCCGCCGCAGTCCGTGTCTGCCGCGCAGGGGCGCCCTGTGCACCACTCGTGGGGCGCGCAGGTGGACCGGGGCGGGATGCCCGTGGCGTCGCCCGGGTCGCAGGCGGCGGCGCAGTAGCCTCGGAGGCAGCGGCCGTCGACGCACCCGCCCTTGGCGCCGCAGGCTGAGTCGTCCGTGCAGGCCAGGATGACGCAGGCGCCGTCGCAGGCATCGCTGGACGCGCACTCGGTGGCCCGGCAGACGCCGCCGATGCACACCCCGGAGGCGCAGCCGTCGTCGGTCGCGCAGGGCCAGTACTCGCCGTGGTCAGCGAACAGGCGCCAGTACTGGGTGTCCTGGCACACGCCGTCGGCGCACTCCTGGCCGGGCCCGCACTCGCCGTCGTTCTTGCACGGCAGCCGCCGCTTCTTCTTGCGCCCGTCGGTGCGGCCCCCCTCGTTCTCGTGGAGCTCGTCGGTCACCAGCTCGGGCCGGATGCCGTCGAAGAACGCCTCCGTGTGCACGTCGCGCCCGAACAGGGACTGGCCACCCCACAGCCGCGCTTGAAACTTGGAGCGCTGCTTCGGGTACGCGGAGGCCACGCCGGGCACCTCGCGGAAGCTGGCGACGCGCTGATCGGTGAGAGGCACGTCGTCCAGGGTCTCCTTGACGCCGAGCACGGTGACGGTCTTGGGCTCCACCTCGATCTGGTTGATGGGGTAGATGCGGTTGAGCACGCCCGTCCTGATGCCCTCGCCCAGGCCCACGAAGAACGTGAACATGCCCGTGCCGATGAGGATCCCCACCGACGAGAACACGAAGTTCACCTTGTTGCGGGCGATGTTCTGCCACACCAGGTGAAGGAGCCTCTTCCACGGCATGGGCTCAGGCCTCCCCGGGCCGCGTGGGCTCGTCGCTGACGATGACGCCGTCCTCGATGCGCACGATGCGGTCCGCCCGGGCGCTGACCCGCGGCTCGTGGGTGACGAGGATCACGGTCTGGCCTCGCTCCCGGTTCAGCGCCTCGAAGAGCGCGAGGATGCGGTCGCCGGTCTTGGTGTCCAGCGCGCCGGTGGGCTCGTCGCAGAGCAGGATCTTGGGCCGGTTGAACAGGGCCCGGGCGATGGCGATGCGCTGCCGCTCGCCGCCGGAGAGCTCCAGGGGGCGCGCGGCCCGCTTGTGGAGCAGCCCGACGGCGTCGAGGGCCTCGTCGGTGCGCCGCTCCAGCGCCTCGCCCTTCACCTCGCTCATGAAGTAGGCGGGCAGCCGCACGTTCTCGCTGCACGTCAGGTGGGGCAGCAGGTTGAACGCCTGGAAAACGAACCCGATGGTGCGGTTGCGGAAGTGGGACAGGTCCCGGTCGGACAGCTTCTTGACGTCGCGGTCTGCGACGACGGCCGACCCACCGTACTGGCGGTCGAGGCCCCCGATGACGTTCAGCAGCGTCGACTTGCCGGAGCCGCTCGTGCCCATGATGGACACGAGCTCGCCGTCGGCGATGCGCAGCGAGACGCCCTTCAACACCTGCACGTTCGGCTGGCTCGGGTAGGCCTTGGTGAGGTCGCTGAGCTGGATCACTGGACCGCCTCCAGGGACAGGCGCACGCTGGACGGCGTCACCTCCAGGGCGGCGGTCGCCTCGAAGATGGAGTTGATCACGCGCAGGTAGAACGGGGGCGCCCCCTTCTCGCCGAGCTGGCGGGTCAGGCGGTTGAAGGTGAAGAAGAGGCCCGCGGTGAGCCGGGCCGCGTCCGCCTCGGCCCCAACGGCGCCCGTGACGGCCTTCGCCAGGGGGGACTCGGCGCGCTCCCGCAGCGCCGTGGCCCGCCCCTCCAGCACGTCACGCACGTCCACGTAGGCCTCCTTGCCGCACAGCAGGGCGACGACGTCGCCGGAGACGAGGAGGGCATACTCTTCGCCCGTCTTCGGGTGGGAGAGCCGGGTGACGGGTGGGCCACCGTGGATGCCGGGGGCCTCGATGACGGTGAAGCCGGCGCGGGTGGGGGCCTCCGTGTGGGCGGCCCAGGACGCGAGGAAGGCCGCCGGATCGCGGACCTGGAACAGCAGCGCCGCCTGGATCTGGCTCGTGACCTGCGGGAGGTTGCGCGCCACGAGGAGCTTGCCGAGGATCGACTCCTCCCCGAGCCCGATGAGCGCCACCGCCACGTGGCCGGTCAGGTGGGCGAGGAGGTCGCGATCGGGGTCCACCTGGGCGAGCAGCGGGTGGATGCGCCCGAGGATGCCCGGCGGGAGGATCATCTCCCGGAGGAAGGCCGGGAGGTCCTGGATCATGGCGACGTTGGCGCGGAGGCGAAGGAGCGCTGTGGTCTCCCGCGGGAGCATGGCGCCGAAGGACGGGGGCGGGCCCGCCTCCAGCCACTCGGTGGGGATGGCCGCCTCCTCGGCGCGGAGCAGCGCGTCCAGGGAGATGCGGTCATCCACCACGGAGAACCGGAAGCCGAGGTCGCGGCTCGACGCCACGCCCTTCTCCAGGGCCGCGCCCACGGTGGGGCCCAGGCCCCGCAGGAGGGCGACCAGGGGGCGGTCGTCACCCTCCAGGGCGTGCAGATCGTAGTACGCCATGGCGCCCGGGCCGTGGGCCGGGAGGGCCTCCGCCATGGAGCGCCAGCCATCGGTGGTGGTCAGGCCGCCGGTGTTTCGTGCCGCGATGGCGCGGACGGCGTCGACGAGCGGGGCGGCCTCGTCGCCGGTCGCGAGGATCGCCAGCGTGTGCTTCCACCCGAAGGCCACGTGGGGTCGCCCTGCGGCGGGGTCGCCCGTCACCTCGAGGACCGGCGGGTCGCCCTTGCGCTCGACGGGGGCGGGGTAGCCCAGCGCGGAGAGGCGCGCGTAGACGAGGCGCGTGAAGGCGTCCTGGTCGCTGGCGCCCCCGAGCAGCAAGGAGACGCCGTTGCGGCGGACCAAGGCGACGCCCAGGGCCGGGTCGATGCCGGAGGCCCGCAGCCCGTCCTCGCTGGTGATGTCGACGCCGTACTTGCCAGCCATCCAGTCGAAGAGCCCGCCCTCCCCCTCGATGCCCGCCAGGAAGGCGCTGATCGGCGGCTGCAGCGCCCCCGGCGGCGAGAACAGGATCGCGCCGGAGGCGTCCTCGGGGAGGTAGGGCTCCACGTCCTCCACCCGGTCGCAGGAGCAGCCGGAGCGCCCGCAGGAGGCCGCGGCCACGAATGCCGCGGCTGCGAGGATGCGGGTGAGATGTCGGTGTCTCGGGTTCACGCTGCCCCTCGTCGAGAGTCGGCGCATCCTAGCTTGGGAGGCGGGTGGGGTAAAGGGCGGTGAAGTGCATGAGGCCGTGAGGGGGCGCGGGGGGCAACGGCGCCGTGGGGGGCCGCGCTGGGGGCTAGGGCGCGGGGACGAGGAAGCTCTGGGTCCACGCGGGAGGGGGCGGCGCCTTGCTCTGCAGCATCATGCTCTCCCAGTCGCTGTCGGCGTAGCGCTCGAGCTTGCCAGGCAGCACCTCGTAGTACGAGAACACGGGACCGACGAACGCGCGGGGGCCGTCGCAGGAGTCGGTCGTGAAGACCATCAGGCGCGGGTTGCCGGTGGCGACGTGCAGCACGTCGGCCGGGCCCAGGGGAGGCGTGTCGCTGGGGTTCGTGTGGACGTCCGCGATGGTCGGATCCCACTCCAGGACCGCGTCCTCGCCCATCCAGTAGAGGGACGGGTACCAGCCATTCAGGATGGGGCCGCACCCTTCCGACGTCATGGCCGTGCCCTTCAGGAACGCGAGCTCCTCCTCGCTCAGGGGCGAGCCGTCGAGCTCCTTCTCGGCGATGGCCCGCAGCGTCGTCATGTGCGCCTTCCAGTTGGCGAAGAACGTCGCGACCCGCGCCTCGGCGGGCGTCCCTGCGAGGGCCTCCGTCACGCGATCCGCCATGGACGCGAGCGCGCCCCACAGCTCGGGGTAGGGGTCCACCCAGCCGTCCGGGTGCTCGCAGCCCGGGGAGCCCGTGTACGACTGCTTCACATAGAGCAGCGTGTCGTGGCGGAGCTGGGCCCAGCTCCCGAGCTGCGTGTTGATCACGCGGTCACGCCAGGCCGGCGTGCGCATGGGCTCGGGGTAGAAGGCAGACGTGGTCGGGGCGTTCATCCCGCGCAGGGCGGAGAGCCAGAGGGTGTAGGCGCTCGTCTGCCAGTAGTCTGGCTCGTACCAGTCCGTGAGGAAGCGCAGCGCGTGCAGGTTTGCCTGGTATTGCCAGGTCTCGAGCTCTGTGGCCAGGTGGGGAAGGACTTGGCTGTTGCCGAGCACGAACAGGGCGTCCAGCGGGCTCGGCAGGCGGCGCGGCACCTTCTCGCCGCCCTTGACGATGCGGTCGAACACCACGTTCGAGAACACGTGGCCGTCGACGGTGAAGCGCTGTCCGAAGAAGGCGAAGGCCGCGGGGAGGGGCGTCGGCTCCGCGGAGAGCGGGTTCGAGGAGAGCCAGTGGCTGTTGATCTTCTGCTCGCCCCACGTGCCGGCGAGCAGCTCATCGGCCAGCGCCTGGCGCGTCTCGGCGGAGAGACTGGCGGCCTTCGCCAGCGTGTCCAGGCCGTGGGCCTTCGAGAGACCGCTGATGCCTGCGAGGGTGATGTAGTCCACGTCCCCGACGAGGGCGCGCAGGATCGAGTCCGCCTTGGCGAGACCGGTCGTCGCCCCGGAGGCGGCGGCTGCGGCGCCCAGGAGCCACGCGCCGGCGACCTGACGGTCGTGGAAGACCCAGACGTCCTGCGCAGTGTCGAACTCCATCAGTCTCAGGTCCACGCGGCCGAGCCACATCATGGCGCGGAAGTAGCGCTGCAGCTCCGCGGTGTCCTCGTAGTGGCCCCGCGGCTTGAACTGCGAGAAATCCATCACCCGCATCGAGCCGAAGAGCGGGGTCTCCTGGAGAGAGAGTGCCTCGATCCGGGCGAGGAGATCGGCGACCTGAGCATCCACTCCGCCGAGGGCGGAGGGCACTGCGGCGCCGTCGAGCAGACTCAGCGCGACCGTCAGAATCAGGTCGCAGTCGGCGCGGGCGTCCTTGGCCGCGTCCGAGGGAGCATCGAAGCCCGCGAGGGCCCCGCGAGTCGCCGCAAGGGCCGCGCGGATGGTGGGCAGGAGGGTCGTCTGCTCCGTCTCGGCGAGCAGCGCGTCGTAGGAGGCGTGCAGCGCGTGCAGGACCATGTCCGCCGTCACGAAGATGGGCAGGTCCTTCTGGAAGATGTCGAGGAGCGCAGCCCCGTGGCTCTGGTAGGCCAGGCGCTCACTGACGACGAAGCCGTTTGCGGCCAGCCTCTGGCGCTCCGCATCGGTCAGCGCCAGGTTCTGCGCGATGAGCACGACATTGTCGCTCTTGAGGGGGTCGTAGCTGAGCGGGAACGCCTCGGGGGCGTCCTCCGGGAGCCACCGCGCCAGGAAGTCTGCGACGGTCGCCTCCGTGCCGGCCGTGAGGGCCGCCTGAAGCGCCGTCTGGAAGGCCGGGTCGGACGGCCCCTTCACCGTGGGGTTGATGGCAGTGCTGTACTCGTCGAGAACGGGGGGCGTCGAAGGAATCGCGGGCCCGCCGGCGTGGCCGCCGTCCCCGCACGCCGTCACGACCACCAGCATCAGTGAGCACCCCTGGAGCAACCGCATGTGACACCTCCGCGTCAGGGTGGGGCGTACCGGCGCGATGCAAGGACCGTGCGCAGGGGTGGAGTCGTGGGAGGCTGGCACCAGCGCAGGTCCCGCGGATGGTGGCCCGGGTGGGGAGACGTGCATGAGGTGAACACGGTGTTGCGATTCTGCGCACCTCTGTGTCGCGCGGCCAGTGGACGGCACGGTCGGGCCGGGGAGCACGCGGCTCGGCGACCGCCCAACACGGTGGACATGGGACGCGCACATGGGGGGAACATCGAGGATGCGGGAGCCGTGCACCTGGGCACGCGGCATCGGGTGGGAGCACCGGGGACGGAGGTCAGCGCCTGCGCAAAGGGCGAGACTCAGCTCTGCTTCCCCTCGGTGGAGCGAGTCTTCCGAATGGAGCGCTTGAATCGCGCGAGCTCCTTCAACGTGATCGGGTCCCCGCGGAAGGCGCCCCGAGCGGCGTTCAGGGCAGCGGCGAAGCGGGTGTACCGGGCCTCCTGCTCCCGGATGAAGGTCTCCCGTACGTTGGTGTACTTGATCTCCAGCTCGTCGTGCTCCTTCCGCTGTTTCCGCTGCTCAGGCGCATCCGCGAGCAGCACATCCTTGTCGATACCGGAGAAGGTCCACTTCTTGGCCTCGTAGAGGTCAACGAAGGCCGTCAGATCGTCGTCGAACGTCTTGGGAGGAAAGAATACCTTCTTCGCCATGTCCAGCTCCTTTGATGGAGGTTGCAGCACGACAGGACCCCTTGTCCCGCCGTTCCGATGTATTTTTTGCTACTCTAGCAGTCCGCCGCAAAAATACAGGGACGAAAAACTTGCGGTCGGCTCGTTTCCGATGC
>BTVJ01000022.1:0-99442 GCA_045863395.1 Myxococcales bacterium | reverse complement strand
GCCCCCTTACGAAGCCCCCGCAGCCCTGTGCTGCGGGGGCTTCGTGCTTTCTGCCGCACCACCGTCATCAGACGTTCCCTCGAGCCCCCCAAGCGCCCGCTGCTCCGCACTGCTCGGGGCACTCCAGGGGGGCTGCGTGACCACAGTGTGCCCATGCGGGGCTTCCCGCACGCGGTTGCGGCCTCCGTTGCCTGCGAGCTCGACCCGCGGCGATGCGGCTCGTTCTCAGTGGCGGTTGCACCGGAGCCTGGTCGTCACGGCTCGCCGAGCGCAGAGGCCCGCTGCCGCTCAGGACGAGCGAGTGGCTCGCCGCGGCTCAGTGAGCGCCTGGAAGCGCGTCGGGAGTCCAGTGCGCCCTCGTTTGTCTTGGCGCGGGCGTGACCGACGTTCAGCGAACCCAGGCGCTGCCCCGTTCGCTCCAGCAGGTGCCGTCGAGGCAGAAACCCGGTGTGTTCGAGGTGCCGTTGGTCGACAGCAGCATGTGCTGGTTTCCGTCGCTCCAGCCGATGTGGGCGTTGCCGTTCAGGTCCCAGCAGTGGGCGTTCGGCGTCGAGAAGCCCGACTGCAGGTTGTTGATGGTGACGTGGGCCTCGACCCAGGTGTCGCGGGTAGAGAACCCGCCGATGTTGAACGTGCAGCGGAAGTAGTAGTCCCAGATGCTCGGGAAGGGGGCGTCCGACGAGCCGAGCATGTGCTGGCTGGGGGAGCGCAGGCGCAGCTCGGTCCCGGCCAGAGCGTCCATGGTCGCAGAGGGGAGCCAGGCCTCGACGTTCTTGTCGTTGGTGACGTTGTTGCCCGGGAGGGTCAGCTCGTTGAGCTGCCCACCGGCGACGCCCCAAGCGTTGACCATGGTGGTGCTGCGGACCAGGGCGATGAGGGTCCAGCCGCCGCCGCTCGTGGACATGTCGCAGTAGACCGGCAGCTTGCTCTCGCTGTCGCCCGGGGGGTCTATCCAGTACGTGCCGTTGCCCGTCGACGCGCCCGCATCCCGGATGGCCTTGCAGCTCGCACCCGGGTTGTCGAAGGTCCCCAACGCCGTGCCGGGAGCCTTCACGCCCGTGCGGGCCCACACGGTGCCACGCTCGCTCCAGCAGGTGCCGTCGAGGCAGAAGCCAGGCCAGGACGCAGACGTGGCGTGGTTGGAGCCGAGGAGCATGTGCTGGCTCGTCGGGTCGCTCCACCCGATGTGGGCGTTCCCGTTGAGGTCCCAGCAGTGGTAGTCCGAGGAGACGAAGCCCGTCTGGAGGTTGTAGCCGATGACGTTCTGCTCCACCCACGTATCCATGGTGGCGAAGTTGGCCAGGTTGAAGGTGCAGCGGAAGTAGTAGTTCCAGATGCTGGGGATGGGGACATCCGAGCGGGTCATCATGTGCTGCGTCGGGGTGCGGAACCGCAGATCCGTCGCCGCCAGGGCGTCCATGGTGGCCTGCGGCATGTAGGCCTCCACGTTCTTGCTGTTCGTGGCGTCGCTCCCGCTGAGGGTCAGCTCTGCGAGCGACTTGCCCGACGCCGACCATGACGAGGGGTACGTGCTCGCGGTGGCCGTGGCGATCAAGGTCCAGCCGCCGCCCTGGGTCGTCATGTCGCAGAAGACCTCCAGGGGGCCGGCCCCGTCTCCCGGCGGGTCGATCCAGTAGGCCCGGTCGCCGAGGGAGGCGCCCGCTGCGAGGATGGCCGAGCAGCTCGGGGCCGGGTTGGACTCGGTCCCGAGTCCACCCTTGAGAGCCACCGCGACGAACGCAGCGCCGTCGCAGACGCGCAGCTCGTTCTCAGTGGTGTTGAAATAGATGACGCCCACCTGCTGGCCGTTGCAGGTCACCGGGTCACTGGCCGCGCTCTGGACCTTGGCCGCCGCCAGAGCCTGCCCCTGGAGGTTCAGGTTGCCTCCGACAGTCAGGTCGCCGGGGATGAGCGCGTCGCCGCCGGGGCTCAGGGCCTCCGCGCGGTAGTCGGTGAGCAGCGCCCCCTCCTCGACCATGACGTCATCGACGTAGCGGGTCCCCGTACCTCCCGGGTAGCCGATGTACAGCGACACTTGCTGCAATGCGGAGTCCGTGCGAACGGTGAAGCTCTGTGCGAGGCGCGTCCAGGTGCCGTCCGCTGGGGGGAGGGGGCCCGACCAGGCGGTGTGGTTGCCGTCCGCGTAGTGGGCGCGCCCGTGGAGCGTCTGCGTGGAGCCCGTCCAGCCCGCGAGCACGCGGACCCAGAGGCTGTAGGTGTAGCTCTTGCCCGGGGCGAACCAGGCGCCAGGGAGCAGGAGCTCGTACTCTCCGTTGCCCCCCGCCTGCTTGAGTCCCCAGGTGCCCGTGTGGGCGGCTCCGGCCTCGTCGACCACGGCGTTGGCTCCGTAGCTGCACGACGGGCAGTAGCTCAGGGCATCGCGGCCGCCCTCGAAGCCGCCGTTCACAACCAGGTTGTGGGAGCCGGAGTGCATGGCGCCCTTGACCGGGCCCGCGAGGGTGAGCTCACCGCTGATGGCCGCGTCGCCGGCCACGTCGAGGGGCTTCGCGGGGGACTTGCCCACACCGAGGCGCCCCGTGGCGACGGTCAGGTCGCCCGACGTGAGGGAGAGCGCCCCATGGACCGTCGTTGGGCCCGCCTCCGCAGGAGCCCAGGACCCGCCGCTGACCACCCTGAGGCCCCCCGCGCCGGTGACGGCCACGGCGTTACCGACCTCGAAGAGCCCTGTGGTGCCGCCAAGGCCCACCCCGCAGCCTGACAGCAGGCCGTCCTTGCACACCGTCAGGGACCCGCCGACGGTGACGTCGCCCTTCAGCGCCAGGTTGGCGGCCAGCGTGGCGCTCTGGACGCACCCGGTGCAGGACAGGCCCAGGGCGTCGCCGCCCTTGGACGAGGACCCGGCGTAGTTGAAGGCGAGGTCGTCCTTGCTGAGGCTGCCGTCCTGGATGTGGCTCGTGTTGATCGACGAGGCGGCGATCTCGCTCGCCGAGACGCAGCCGGTGCAGCTCAGGTCAGCGGCGGCCCCGTCCGCAACCACGCCCCGGGCCCACGGGAAGCCCACGTGGCTCGGGCTCACGCACCCGGCGCAGGAGACCGCCGCCGCGCTCGCCGCCGCGTCCGCCACGTTCGCGTGCTCAGCGTGCAGCGCGGTCGCCACCGGCTCCAGACGCTGGCGGGGGAGCGCCTGGCCGCCGACGCTGGTCTCCAGCCACAGCTCGGCGTTGTCCACGGCGATGGCCGGTGGGAGCCCTTCGAGGAGGACGTCGAAGACGCCGCCGGTGACAGAGATGCCCGTCTTGGTCGTCGTCCACAGGACGGTCGCCCCCTGGGCGGAGGACGGATAGATCGTGAATGTCAGGTCGAAGCTGCCGCTGACAGGCTGACCGGCTCCCGTGAGCAGGCTCCCCTGGACGTTGATGCGAGCCGGGACTGGTGCGGCGCGCAGGCCCGCCTCCAGGGCGCCCAGCAGGCCCGCTGCGAGGAGCGCAGGCACGAGGATCGTCCGAGTGCGCACGGCATCTCCTTGGGCGTTGGTCCTCGTGCACTGTACCGCGTCGGAGGCCACTGCACCAGTATCACCAATCTGTCTAGCTTGGGCTCGGGGGCCGTTACGCGGACGTCGCCCGGACGTCCCTTGGAGCCACGCCGGGCGCCCCGACGCGCAAGCCGCGGGCTGATGCGGGCAAGGAGGGCAGCATGGGCACGTTCGAGCGATTCCTCAGCGTGTGGGTCGGGCTATGCATCGTGGGTGGGGTGCTGCTCGGCCAGGCTGCTCCGGCGGCCTTCCTCACCATCGGCGGTCTCGAGGTGGCGCAGGTCAACCTGCCTGTGGCGGTGCTCATCTGGCTCATGATCCTCCCGATGCTCCTCGAGGTCGACCTGGCGAGGATCGGCGACGTGCGACGGCACTGGAGGGGTGTAGCCGTCACTCTGTTCGTGAACTGGGGCGTCAAGCCCTTCACGATGGCGTTCCTGGGCTGGCTGTTCATCGGGACGCTGTTCCGTCCCCTGCTCCCCTCTGACCAGATCGACTCGTACGTCGCCGGACTGATCATCCTCGCTGCGGCTCCGTGCACCGCCATGGTGTTCGTGTGGAGCCACCTGATGCGAGGGGAACCCAACTTCACCCTCTCCCAGGTGGCCCTCAACGATCTCATCATGGTCGTTGCGTTCGCCCCGATCGTGGGCCTCCTCCTGGGGCTCACGTCGATCTCCGTCCCGTGGACCACGTTGCTGTTGTCGGTGCTGCTCTACATCGTCGCCCCTCTGATCGTCGCGACCATCTGGAGGCGAGGCCTGGTGCGTCGCGAGGCGGGCGATGCAGCCCTCCGTCGCACGGCGAAGCGGCTGCGGCCCGTGTCACTCGTTGCCCTGCTCGGCACGCTCGTGCTGCTGTTCGGCTTCCAGGGGGAGCGGATCACGTCGCAGCCGTTGGTCATCGCCCTGCTGGCCGCGCCGATCCTGGTGCAGACGTTCTTCAACGCGGGGCTTGCGTACCTGCTGAACCGGGCCGTCCGCTCCCCACACTGCGTGGCCGGGCCGTCGGCCCTCATCGGGGCCTCCAACTTCTTCGAGCTGGCCGTTGCGACCGCCATCGTGCTCTTCGGCTTCGGCTCGGGGGCAGCCCTGGCGACCGTCGTCGGAGTGCTCGTGGAGGTCCCGGTGATGCTGGGGGCAGTGGCCGTCGTGAATCGCTCGCGCCGGTGGTACGAGCGGCGCGCGGGTGTCCCACCCCGCGAGGTGTGCTGCCCTGAGCTGGGGGACGTCCAGGCATGACGCGCTCGTCTGGTGGCTCTCCCCCGGCCGTGGCACGCCGTCCTCCCGAACCTGCGTTGCGGGACGCCGCTCCTGCCAGCCGCTGCTCCGGTGAATTCTGCCGTCGCAGCCATCTGTGTGGTAGGTTCGCCCCATGCGTGGACCAGGCATCATCGGTCGCGTCAGCCTGCTCGCCCTCATGGTGTGTGCCTGCGCGGACCCCGAGCCCCTGGCGCCGGTCGATGCGGGGAGTACCGCGGGGACCGACGTCACCTACGAAGGTGGCTCGGGGGACGTTGCTGGCGACACGGGACCGGCGGACGCGGCCGACGTGCCATCTGACACGGGGAGCGGGGACGTCGGGGGCGGCGATGCGGGTGGGTCGCCGCCTGACGTGGGCGGGGACTCTGGCGCCGACACCGGCGGCGACGGGGGAGGCGAGCCCGATGGGGGCGACTCGGCGGACTCCCACACGGACACGGCCCCCGACGTGACCGGCTGCGCCGTTGGCGCCGACTGCGATGACGGAGACGCCTGCACCGAGGACCTGTGCGACCCGCTCACGGGCGAGTGTACCCGCGTGCTGATCCCCTGCGAAGACGGCGACGGATGCACCGTGGACTCCTGCGACCCCACCTCGGGCTGCCTCTTCGAGCCCGTGCTCTGCAATGACGGGGACCCCTGCACCATCGACGCGTGCGTGGCCGACGGCGCCTGTGTGTCCTCGCTCTACTCGTGCGACGATGGAGACCCCTGCACGGTCGACGCCTGCCAGGGCTGGACGGGGGTCGCCGTCTGTGTCCACCCGTCGAAGCTCTGCGAGGCGCCCGGGCCCTGCTACGCCACGAGCTGCGACGGGGGCGAGTGTATCGCGACGCCGGTCGCGGGGTGCGTGGAGTGCCAGGGCCACGCCGACTGCGACGACTCCAACGTGTGTACCGTCGATCTGTGCGACGCGGTGAGCGGCACGTGCGGCGGGTACGCCGAGGTGTGTGACGACGCCAACGTCTGCACCGACGACGGGTGCGACCCACTCGGCGGCTGCGTGTTCGCGCCCTGGTCCTGTGACGACGGGGACGCCTGTACGGCCGAGTTCTGCGACGCCGTGACCGGGTGCATCGCCACCGTCGTCCCTTGTGACGACGGGGACCCTTGCACGGTCGATGGCTGCGATGCGCTCGCCGGGTGCCAGCAGGGGGCCCTCTACTGCGACGACGGAGACCCCTGCACGGTCGAGGTGTGCGCGCCGGGGGTGGGCTGCAAGGGGGCGGGCATCGCCTGTGACGACCTGGACCCCTGCACCACGGACGCCTGCATCGGCGGTGCCTGTAGCTACGCACCTCTCCCGTGCGACGACGCCGACGCCTGCACGGTCGACGCCTGCGCCCCCGACGTGGGGTGCGTCACCTCGGCTGTGTCCTGCGGGGACGGGGATCCCTGCGCTTCCGGTGGCTGCGACCCGGCCTCCGGCTGCGTCGGGGGCCCCCTGGACTGCGACGACGGCGACCCGTGCACCACCGACTCCTGCGCCGGCGGGTGCAAGCACGCGCCGCTCTGCGACGACGGAGACGCCTGCACCGCGGACGCCTGTGCTGGCGGGGTGTGCAGCCATGGCCCTGCGACCTGCGACGACGGGGACCCCTGCACGACGGACGGGTGTGCGGCGCTGGTCGGCTGCATCCATGGCGCAGCGTGTGGAGACGGCGACCCCTGCACCCTCGACACCTGCTCTGCGGCTGGCTGCGCCCATGCGCCCGTGCCGGACTGCGCCGTCTGCACCACGGCGAGCTCCTGCGACGACGGGGACCCGTGCACGCTCGGTGCGTGCGACCCGGTGTCGCATGCGTGTGTCTACGCCCCCGCCTGCGACGATGGGGACCCCTGCTCGGCGGATCTGTGCAACGGGGGGGCGTGCACCCATATCGCCGTGTCGCCCTGCCTGGCGTGCACCCACGACGCCGCCTGCGCCGACGGGGACCCATGCACGGTCGAGCGGTGCGAGGCGGGCTCCTGCGCGCAGACCCCGGTCGTCTGCGACGATGGCGACGCGTGCACCGACGATGGGTGCGTCCCGCTCCTGGGGTGCGATGCCACTCCAGCCACGTGCGACGACGGGGACCCCTGCACCGATGATGGGTGCCACTCCCTCGCGGGGTGCACGGCGGCGCCCGCCGACTGTGATGACGGGGATCCCTGCACCGCCGACACGTGCGCTCCTGGAGCCGGATGCCAGAGCGCGCCCATCCCCGGCGCGGTGTGCGACTGCACCGGGGACGGCGATTGCGATGACGGGGACCCCTGCACCGCCGATGGGTGCGTCGACGGAGCCTGCCGGACGACCAGGATCGCGTGCGATGACGGGGACCCCTGCTCCGTAGACGTCTGTGACGGAGGGTGCGTCGCCTGGCCGTACTCGTGCGACGATGGCGACGCCTGCACGGAGGATCTGTGTGACGGCGCCGGAGACTGCGCGCACTCGCCGATCCTTTGCGCTGGTGGGTCGTGCCTCGTTGCCGCGTGCGAACCAGCCACCGGCTGCACCGCCTTGCCCAAGACCTGCGACGACGGCGACCCGTGCACGTCGGACTCCTGCGACGGGGGGGACTGCGCCCACAGCGCGCCCGACTGCGACGACGGCCTCCTCTGCACCGTCGACCTGTGTGACCCGGTCGCGGGCTGCCAGGCCGTGAGCACCTGCTGGGATGGTGACCCGTGTACGGCAGACCGGTGCGACCCAGCGTCCGGTACGTGCGCTTTTGCGGGGTGCGACGACGGTGACCCGTGCACCGCCGACGCCTGCGGGGGCGCGGGCGGCTGCCTCGCCGCGCCGCTGCCGTGCAAGGACGGCAACCCGTGCACCGTCGACTTCTGCCACGGGGCCCTGGGCGGGTGCGTCCACGTGCCGGCGGTGCCCTGCGTCATCTGCAAGGACGCGCTGGACTGCACGGACGGGGACCCCTGCACCGCGGACGCCTGCCTGCCATCGGGGGAGTGCGCGAGCGTGCCCGTGCCGTGCGGCGATGGCGATCCATGCACGACGGACGTGTGCCTGCCGTCGGGGGAGTGCATCCACTTCGAGTCGAGCTGCGACGACGGGCTCGTGTGCACCGCGGACTCCTGCGGTCCGGGCGGCTGCGCCCACGAGGTGCTCGCGTCCTGTCTGTAGTCCGGGCGAGGTCGCTGGGTCCGACCGCGTCTGCCGAGCGTGGTGCAGCGCCGCCACCAGCGGCCCCCGTTCACTGAAGCGGAGGCGGCGGTCTCCTTTACACCCCTCGCGGCCCTTGCGGCTTGACCCCGTCGCTGGTAAAGAGCGCGCCATGCTTACGCTCCTGCGGAACGTCGATGTGTTCACGCCCGCGCCGGCCGGGGTCTGTGACCTCCTCGTCGCCGGCGGGCGGGTCGCGGCCCTCGCCCCGAGCTTGCCCGAGCCCCCCGGCGGCTGGCCCTGCGACGTGGTCGATCTGCAGGGGGCGCGCGTGATCCCCGGCCTGGTCGACGCCCACGTGCACGTGACCGGCGGCGGAGGCGAGGCCGGCCCGTCTACGCGCGTCCCGCCCCTCGGGATGTCCACCATCGCCCGCGCCGGGGTGACCTCCGTCGTGGGCCTGCTGGGCACCGACGGCACGACGCGCACCATGCGGGAGCTCGTTGCGCGCACCTACGGTCTTCGGGAAGAGGGGCTCTCCGCCTGGTGCTGGACGGGGTCCTACCAAGTGCCGCCCGTCACCCTGACGGGGGCCGTGCGGGACGACATCGCCTTCATCGAGCCGGTGATCGGCGTCGGCGAGGTGGCGCTGAGCGACCAACGGAGCTCGCAGCCCACGTTTGACGAGCTGGTGCGCCTCGCCGCCGACGCCCACGTCGGCGGCCTGATGACCGGGAAGGCCGGTGTGCTGCACCTGCATCTCGGGGACGGGCCGCGGGGCCTGTCGCTGGTGCGCCGCGCCTTGGACGAGACCGAGCTTCCACCGCGCGTGTTTCACCCGACCCACGTGAACCGCCAGCGGAGGCTGCTCACCGAGGCCCAGGAGCTGGCGTCGCGAGGAGTCACCGTCGACGTCACGGCCTATGACGGCGAGGACGACGGGGTCTCTGCGGCTGACGCCATCGCGGAGCATCTGGGCCTTGGGCTTCCGCCGGAGCGCATCACGTGCAGCTCTGACGGAGGGGGCTGCATCCCCACATTCGGTCCCGACGGCCGCGTGACCCACATGGACGTGGGCCGCAGCGCAGCGCTGCTGCGGGCGCTGCGCGAGCTCCTGGAGCGCGGTGTCGACCTCCACCGCGCGCTGCCGCCCTTCACGTGCAATGTCGCCGATGCGCTGCGCTTGCCGCGCAAGGGGCGCATCGCCCTCGGCTTCGACGCGGATCTCGTGGCGCTGGACAGCGCGGGCGCAGCCTCCTGGGTGATGGCGCGCGGACGCTGGCTCGTGCGTGAGGGGAACGCGGTCGTCGTCGGACCGTTCGAAGGGAGAGACACGCCATGAGCCCGGCTCCCATCCCGCAGGGCCACACCCGCGGGTTCATCATCCCGGTGGGCGGTGCCGAGCGGCGGACGCCCGACTCGCGCATCCTGCAGCGGTTCGTGGAGCTGTGCGGAGGAGCCGCCGCGCGGGTCGCGATCATCCCCACGGCGTCGGAGCAGGCGGACACCGGCGAGCGCTACGAGCGGGTGTTCCTGGACCTCGGCGTCAGGGAGGCGCGCTCGGTGCCGTTCGAGGCGCGGGCCGACGCCTCCGCCGAGGCGCTGGTGGGGCGCCTCGACGAGGCGACCGGGGTGTTCCTGTCGGGGGGCAACCAGCTCCGGCTGAGCACCATCCTGGGCGGGACGGACGCCGCGCGGGCCCTGCGGCGGCTCAACGCCCGTGGCGTGCCCATCGCGGGGACGTCCGCAGGAGCGGGCTTCGTCTCGGAGCACATGATCGCGGGCGGCAAGGGCGGCGCCACTCCCCACGTGGGCATGGTGACCCTGGCGCCAGGCCTGGGGCTGACCAACCGGGTCGTGGTCGACCAGCACTTCCGGCAGCGCGACCGCATCGGGCGGCTCCTGACCGCGATCTCCTACAACCCGTTCATGGTCGGCCTCGGGCTCGACGAGGACACCGCCGCCTTCATCGGCCCCGACGACTGCCTGGAGGTGGTCGGCTCCGGCGCCGTGACGGTCGTGGACGGCTCGGCCATCGAGCACTCGTCCATGGGCCTCATCGAGGCCGGCAAGCCCGTGTGCATCACCAACGTCAAGCTGCATGTGCTCGTCGACGGAGCCGTGTATGATCTGCACCGCCGCAAGGCGAGTCCACCACCACCCCGTGAGCCGGCGTGACGCTTCCCGCGTGAGCCGATGGGAGTCGACGGATGAAGGTCCTGGAGTCTCGTACGTTCGTGGGGCCCAGCCTGTGGGCCCACTTCCCGGTGATGCAGCTCGTCGTGGACCTCGGCGTCCTCGAGGACTGGCCGACGGGGCGCCTCGGCGGCTTCGTGGATCGCCTGCTCGCCGCGGTGCCCACGCTGCGGCAGCACGGGTGCTCCTATGGGGAGCCTGGCGGCTTCGTGCGGCGGATGACCGAGGGGGAGGGCACCTGGCTCGGGCACGTGCTGGAGCACGTGGCCATCGAGCTCCAGAACCTGGCCGGGGCGTCGGTGACGTTCGGGAAGACCCGGGGGACGGGCGAGCCCGGGCGCTACAACGTGATCTACGAGTACGAGGAGGCGCGCTGCGGCGAGCAGGCCGGCAAGCTGGCGAAGTGGCTGATCCTGAGCCTGCTGCCCGGTGAGCTGCGCGCGCAGATCCCCGGGGCGGAGGTGGAGCTCCCCTTCCAGGAGGAGCTGGACGACTTCATCCGCCTCACCCAGCGGCGGGCGCTCGGCCCGTCCACCATGTCCCTGGTGCGCGCCGCGCAGGCGCGGGACATCCCCTGGCTGCGGCTCAACGACTACAGCCTCGTGCAGCTCGGGCACGGCAAGTACCAGCGGCGCATCCAGGCGACGGTCACCAGCGAGACGACGCACATCGCCGTGCAGATCGCGTCGGACAAGGAGGAGACGAATCGGATCCTGGGTGACCTGGGTCTTCCCGTGCCACGCCAGCGTCTGGTGCGCACTCCCGAGGAGGCCGTGCGCGCGGCACGTGGCCTCGGCTACCCCGTGGTGGTCAAGCCCCTCGACGCCAACCACGGGCGCGGCGTGGGCATCAACCTGACGGACGACGAGGCGGTGCGCCACGGCTTCGCGCAGGCGCGGGAGCACGCCCGGACCATCATCGTGGAGACGTACCTGGCCGGGGACGACCACCGGATGCTGGTGGTCAACGGAGAGCTGATCGCAGTGGCGAAGCGGGTGCCAGGGCACGTGCGGGGCGACGGGCAGCACACGGTGGGCCAGCTCATCGACCTCGTCAACGCCGACCCCAACCGGGGCATCGGCCACGAGAAGATCCTGACGCGCATCGAGGTGGACCACCAGGCGGAGCGGCTGATGCTGCAGGCCGGTGTCAGCCTCGACTCGGTGCTCGAGGAGGGGCGGGTGCTCTACCTCCGGTCCACGGGCAACCTGTCGACCGGCGGGACGGCCATCGACGTGACCGACTCCGTACACCCCGACAACCGGGAGATGGCGGTGCGGGCGGTCGCGGCCATCGGCCTCGACGTGGCCGGGGTGGACTTCCTGACGCCGGACATCTCGCGCTCGTGGAAGGACGCGGGCGGTGGCATCTGCGAGATCAATGCGGCCCCGGGCTTCCGCATGCACGTGGCTCCGACCGAGGGCACGCCCCGCGACGTGGCGGGCCCCGTCATGGACATGCTCTTCCCGAAGGGTGCGCCGTCGCGGATCCCCATCGCGGCGATCACCGGGACCAACGGCAAGACCACCACGGCGCGGATGCTGGCCCACATCCACAAGATGGCGGGGCGGACGGTGGGGCTGGCGACCACCGACGGGGTCTACATCGACGGGCGCAAGCAGGTGGACGGCGACCTGACGGGCCCTCAAGCGGCGCGCATGGTGCTGCGCGATCCGACGGTGGACACGGCCGTTCTGGAGACGGCGCGGGGCGGCCTCCTGCGGGCTGGCATGGGGTATCGTCGGTGCAACGTGGGCGCGGTGCTCAACATCGCCGAGGACCACCTGGGGCTGCGCGGCATCGACACGCTGGAGCAGCTCGCCGAGGTGAAACGAATCGTCGTGGAGGTGGCCAAGGACGCCGCCTTCCTGAACGCCGACGACCCCCACTGCCTGCGCATGGCGGACCACACGAGCGCCTCGAGCATCTGGTACGTGACCCTGTCGCCGGTCCACAACCTCGTGCGCGCGCACATCCAGGCTGGGGGCGGCGCGGTGGTGCTGGAGGCCGGCATCAACGGGCACATGATCACCCTCTACCACGGGGGGGCCCAGATGCCGCTCCTGTGGACGCACCTGATTCCCGCCACCCTGGAGGGCAAGGCGCTGCACAACGTGCAGAACGCCATGTTCGCCGCCGGCATGGCGGTCGCGATGGGCGTGAGGCTCGACGACGTCCGCGCGGGGCTCCGCACCTTCGACACGAGCTTCTTCCAGGCGCCCGGGCGCCTCAACATCTACGACCAGCACCCGTTCCGCGTCATCCTGGACTATGGGCACAACCCGGCGGCGGTGCGCGCCATGGTGCAGCTCAGCGACGCGCTGGACGTGCGGGGGCGGCGCATCGTCGTGCTCGGGGCCCCTGGGGACCGTCGTGACCAGGACATCGTCAACATTGCCGGGGAGGCTGCCGGCCACTTCGACCACTACGTGTGCCACAGGGATGATCGCGCGAGAGGGCGCGAGCACGACGAGGTGCCGCTGATGCTGCGGGACGCGCTGGTCTCGCGGGGGGTCCCGCCGGAGCGCATCGAGGTGATCCCCGGCGAGGTGGAGGCCGTGGATGCGGCGCTGCACAGGGCGGTGGCGGGCGATCTCCTGCTGATCTTCGGCGACCAGATCACGCGGTGTTGGAAGCAGATCATCCGGTTCCGTCCCGGAGGCGACGCGCCGGTGGCGCCCGAGGTGCTGCGAGCGGAGGTGGAGCGCTTCATCGACGCGCCGGACACCGAGGGCCAGGCGGTGGTGGTCGATGAGCGGGGCGTGCGGCTGTCTCGCGAGAGCGACGACTGATGCGGGTCAGCGAGTCGCGGCGCCTCACGGGGCCCGGGCCGCTGCTCGACGGGCCCGGCGCGGCGCTGGAGGCGGTGTGGGACGCCGAGGACCCTGAAGAAGCGATTGCCCGCTGGCGTGTGCGGGTGGAGGAGGCCCACGCGGCCTTGGGCGTGACCGTGACGGGCTGGCTCGTGCGGCGGGTGGCGGGGGGCGCCACTCTCGGGTTCCGCGCCCCGTGGGACCGGCTGCTCGCGTCCACCGAGATCAACGAGTGGGCGGCGTCTGGGGAGGCGCTCGAGCTGGGGCGGCTGCGGGCGGCGGTGGACGCCGAGGCGGACCCCGCGCTGCGGGCGCTGCTCGATGAGGCCGCCCGTCGAGGGGTGGAGGCGCTGGTGGACGACGACGCGCTCTCGCTGGGGCTCGGTGTCCACGCGCGTGTGTGGCCTCGGGCCGCGCTGCCGGACCCTGCCGAGGTGGAGTGGGAGGAGCGGCGCCGCGTCCCGGTGGCGCTGGTGACCGGCACCAACGGCAAGAGCACCACCACGCGGCTGCTCGCGCGGTGCGTGGCGGCGAGCGGGCTCAGCGTGGGGAGCTGCACCACCGACGACATCCGCATCGGTGGGGTGGTGGTGGAGCGGGGCGATTGGACGGGCCCCGGGGCGGCGCGGCGAATCCTGCGTGATCCGGCGGTGGAGGCGGCGGTCCTGGAGACTGCGCGCGGGGGGCTCTTGCGCCGGGGCCTCGCCGTGAGCCGGGCAGACGTCGCGGTGATCACCAACGTGGCGGAGGATCACCTGGGGGAGTGGGGGGTCCACGACCTGGCGGAGCTCGCGCGGGTCAAGGGCGCGGTCGCCTCCGTGGTGCCCCCCACCGGGTGGGTGGTGCTCAACGCCGAGGACCCCCACCTGCGCGGGCTGCGATTGACGGGACCCGTCGCGTGGTTCTCTCCCACGCCCGCCCTCGCGCTCGCAGCCCGCGGGGTGGACGACATGGCGGTCACCGTCCGCGACGGGTGGATCGTCGGGGTGGGGGCAATCACGGGCGGCTCGGCGGAGACCCCCATCGTGGCGCTGGACGCGGTCCCGGTGACCTGGGGTGGGGCCGCGCGGTTCAACGTGGAGAACGCCCTGGCCGCCGCCGCCGCTGCTCTGGGCTTGGGCGTCTCCGTTCCCCACATCGCCGAGGGCCTCGCGAGCCTCCACACCACCGCCGACGACAGCCCGGGCCGCCAGAACGTGGCAGTGGTCGGCGGGGTGACCGTGCTGCTCGACTTCGGGCACAACCCCCACGGGGTGGCGGCGCTCCTGCAGTTCGCGCGTGAGTGGCAGCCCACCGGTCGTCGCGTCGCGCTGATCGGGCAGGCGGGGGATCGCAGCGACGACGCACTGCGCGAGCTGGCGCGCACGCTGGTGGCCGGAGGCGTCTCGCGCTTCGTGCTGCGCCCCATGCCCGACCATCTGCGGGGTCGGGAGCTGTGGGAGGTGCCTGACCTGCTCGACGGGTTCTTGCGGGGTCTCGGCGTCGCTCCCACCGACATCGAGCGGGCAGGCTCCGAGGCGGAGTCGCTGGCTGCGGCCCTTGCGCACTCCGAGCCCGGCGACCTGATCCTGGCGATGATGCACGTGCAGCGCGCCGAGGTGCGCGCGTTCCTGGAGGGGAGGGGGGCCCACTGGGTGGGCGCCCCCGAGGACGCCTGACCCTACCGCTTCTCGATCAGGGACCGCAGCCCCTCCGGCTTGATCAGCGCCTCGACGCCCTCGGCGTTCACCGTCGCCACGATCATCTGCCCGACCTCGTCGTGGACCTCTGCGAAGATGCCCATGCGCTTCATCTGCTGCGCCTGGAGCGTGTTGTCCTCCGTGGGCGTCACGAAGTGGATGGACATGCTCTTGTAGCGGTGGATGAGGAACAGGTGCATCAGCGTCATCAGGCGCTTCCGGCGGAGGGGCTCCGCGTGGGTCGTCTGGTCGCGGATCGACAGGAAGTTGCGGTTGCGGCGGTCGTAGATGGACGCGAACACCACGTTCGCCACCTTCTGGCGCTCGGCGTCCAGGACGCTGAGCTCCAGCACGTCCGACCCCGGGGTGTGGGGCCGCAGCTCCACCTTGAAGCGCCCCGCGATGCCGTTGGTGTCCGCCCAGAGGCGCAGCCACTCCTCGAGGACCTTGGTGGGCACCTCCGTCTGGACGAGGTGCTGGAACTGCGTCGAGCCCTTGCCCATGGCGCGTGTGGTCGCGGTGCGGCCCGTGGAGGCCATGAGCGCCCCGTCGAGGCGCGGCCCGCCGACGTGCGTCTGCGCCGTCTTGTACGGGGAGTCGAGGAGCCGCAGCTTGCGCTGGAGGCGCGCCAGGGCCAGCATCCCCTCTTGCCGGAGCGCAGAGGCGAACTCCTCCGCCGCGAGCCCGTCGATCTGGTGGCCGCCGTAGGTGATGAAGTTGAACACGTAGCCGAGCTTGCCCAGCTCCCGCGGGAACTCGCGCATCTGCTCGTCGTTCATGCCCGTCGTGTCCCAGTTGAAGGACGGCGACAGGTTGTAGGCCAGCATGGCGTCGGGGAACTGGGCGTGGATGGCCTCGGCGAACACCTTGGCGTCGTGGAGGTCCGCGGTCTTGGTCTCCATCCACAGGAGGTCGGCGAACGGAGCGCACGCCAGCGAGCGCGCGATGGCGTACTCGATGCCGCCCTGGATCTGGTAGTAGCCCTCCGGGGTCTTGGCGATCTCCGGGTCCCAGATGATCTTGATGCCCATGCTCTGGGCGCGGTCCCGGGCCTCGGCGAAGGACACCCCTCTCGCGAAGTCGAGCCACTCGTCGACGCTCAGCTCGAAGCGGGCGCCCTCCTCCACGTGGAAGCGCATGACGTCGGCCACGGCGTTGGCGTAGGTCTTGAGCCCCGCCTCCATCTGCCAGACGTCCACCAGCTTGTCCATGACCATGTCGACCGGCGTGTCGATGAGGCTGTCGCCGCGCTTCTTGTACGTCGCGATGCTCTGGTCCAGGAAGTCGAGGATGCCCGCCTTCTTCAGCCACTTGTTGGCGGCGTCGTAGGCGGCGTCGGACACCTTGTAGAGCAGGTGGCCGTTGACCTCCTCCAGCCCGGCGTCGAAGAAGCGCTTCTGGATGGCCAGCGACGCGACCTTGTAGCTCGGCAGCACCACGTTGGTCGCCCCGAGCAGGAAGGCGTGGTCCCGCTCGTCGCCTCGGCTGTCCAGGAAGGTGGCGGCCTCCGCGTCCGTGCGCGCGACCACCAGGCCCGGCACCTTCATGATGTCGAGCTGGAACCGCGCCGAGTTCAGGCGCTTGATCTGCTCGTCCTGGGGCACGAGCACCTTTCCCGCCTGGTGTCCGCACTTCTTGACGCCAGGCTTCTGGTCCTCGATGTGGTAGCCCGCGACCCCGGCCTCCACGAAGCGGCGCACGAGGTTTCGCACGTGGGCCTCGCCGCCGTGGCCCGTGTCCGCGTCCGCGATGATGAAGGGGCGGAAGTCGAAGGCCGGCGCGTTGGCGCGCTGCTCGTCGGTCATCCGGGAGCGCTGGAACCGCTGGTTCTTGTCGGCCGCCAGCAGCGCGCGCACCAGGGTCGCAGCCTCGTCCGGGACCTGGCTGAGCGGGTAGCTGGCCAGGTCCGGTCCCGGGTCCTCCGTGGTGGAGCCCTTGGCGGAGGTCGCCCAGCCGCCCAGGTAGATGCCCTCGATGCCGATGCGCTTCATCATCACTGCCTGGCCGGGCGAGTAGGGCCCGAAGGTGGTGATGGACTCGCGTCGTCCGAAGAGCTCACGCAGGCGTGCGTGGAAGGCCTCCGACGCGGTCCGCGCCACGACGTAGTCGCTCTGCACGGTGCCCCGCTGCTCGACCACCTGACGCGCCGAGTAGAGCCGCGTCACCCCCTTGAAGCGGGGCTCGGCGAACCACCGCTTCGTCTCCTCCACCTCCCGCTCGAAGGACTCCCGCTCGTGTGTGCTCCCTGGCTCCGTCATGATGCCCTCCATCCCGATCATCGCTGCCGGGCCGCACAGCAGCGGCCCACTCTCGGGCGCATGCTAACAACGAAGGTCCTGGTTGTCGACGCATGGCGCACTGCGTCGAGAGATGGCGCGGCATTGGGGGGAGCGGCCCCCGCCACCGCGTCGTTGCCTGGGGCCGTGGTCTGTTCCAGGGGACGGTGATGGTGGGTTCCTGAGGGTTGATCGGCGTCAAGTCGCCGGGGTGTGAGGGCCAGGCGTCACAGCGCCGCGATCAGCATGCGCAGCCGTCGCATGGCGACAGGGGCGATGCAGTAGCAGACGCGGGGGCCGTCGATGGTGCCCTGCACGAGGCCCGCCTCCTTCAGGATCTTCAAGTGCTGCGAGACGGTGGACTGAGCGAGCGGGAGGCTGTCGGCGATGTCCCCGTACATGCAGGTGGTGCGGCTCGCCAACATGCGGACGATCTGCACGCGCACGGGGTGCCCGAGGGCCTTGGCGAGGGTCGCCAGGTCCTCGTCCGCCTGCGCGCCGAACAGAGGGCGCTCGTCGGGCGGCAGGGGGGCCGTACAGCCCTTGGCGTCGTCGCTCACAGCGAGCGCTCCGCGAGCCACGCCATCAACCGGACGCGGATCTGGTCGCGTACCCGGATGAAGGCCTCCAGGATCGCCCCATCGTCCCCCATGGCCGCCGCCGGGTCCTCGAAGGGCCAGTGGAGGCGCTCCACGTCGCCGGGGAAGTACGGGCAGACCTCCTCGGCGCAGAGGGTGATCACCGTCCCGACGTGATCTCTCGGGACGTCGTCGAAGCCCTTGGAGGTGTGCGAGCCGATGTCGATGCCCGCCTCCTCCATCGCGCGGACGGCGTAGGGGTTCAGGACCGCAGGAGCGGAGCCGGCGCTGTAGACCGGGATCTCGGGGGCGAGCACCCGCAGGAGCCCCTCCGCCATCTGGCTGCGCGACGAGTTCGCCACGCAGAGGAACAGGACCGCGTCACGTGACATCTCAACTCCCTCTCCGGCGGTGCGCCTCGACCACCGGGATCTCTGCCGCGCTGTAGGCTGCGGCGCCCTCGAGCCCTGGAGCGGGCTCCGGCTCCTTGAACCAGCGGCGTTGGAACCACAGCGCCACGTTGACGAGGCCGATCAACACCGGCACCTCGACCAGCGGGCCGATGACCGCGGCGAAGGCCATACCCGAGTTGAGGCCGAACACCGCCACGGCGACGGCGATGGCCAGCTCGAAGTTGTTGCTCGCCGCGGTGAAGGCCAGCGTCGTGGTCTTGCGGTAGTCGGCGCCGATGCGGTGGCCCATCCAGAAGCTGACCAGGAACATGACCACGAAGTAGATGAGCAGCGGGACGGCGATGCGCAGCACGTCGAGGGGGATGCGCACGATCAGCTCGCCCTTGAGGCTGAACATCACGACGATGGTGAACAAGAGCGCGACGAGCGTCAGGGGGCTCACGCGCGGCACGAAGACCCGCTCGTACCACTCGCGGCCCTTGAGGTCTACCAGGACCCTGCGGGTCAGGAAGCCGGCGGCGAAGGGGATGCCGAGGTAGATGGCCACGCTCTCCGCGATCTGACCCATGGACACGTCGACGACGGTGCCCGACAGGCCGAAGAGCGGAGGCAGCACGGTGATGAAGACCCACGCGTAGACGCTGAAGAAGAGCACCTGGAAGATGCTGTTGAACGCGACCAGGCCGGCGGCGTACTCGCTGTCTCCCTTGGCCAGCTCGTTCCAGACGATGACCATGGCGATGCACCGCGCGAGGCCGATCAGGATCAGCCCGATCATGTACTCCGGGTAGCCCGCGAGGAACGTGATCGCGAGGACGAACATGAGGATCGGGCCCACGATCCAGTTCTGTACGAGGGACAGACCGAGGACCCGCCGGTTGCGGAACACGTCGCCGAGCTCCTCGTAGCGCACCTTCGCCAGGGGAGGGTACATCATGACGATGAGCCCGATGGCGATGGGGACGTTGGTGGTGCCCACGGAGAACTGCTCGATGAAGCCCTCGATGCCGCTCACGGTGGCCCCGAGCGTCACGCCGAGGGCCATGGCGAGGAAGATCCAGAGGGTCAGCCACCGGTCGAGGAAGGACAGGCGCTTGCTCACTCCTTGCGATGTCACCGCAACCTCCGTGCGGGGCGCGCGTGCCTGCGGACCTTGCCAGGAGCGCGCAGCCCTCTCGTCGCGAGTCGAACCAAGTTCGTCACAAGGCGAACCGTGTGCTCGGTATCACGTTCGTTACTTGCGCGTCAACCCGCTTTGATTCGATGTGTCTTGTGATATCTGGCGGCCGTCGCCTACGGCGGCGGATGGCGATATGTTCGTTGATTGGCGGTCAGATCGTCGGGGTTTCCAGGTCGTCCGGCAGGACCAGCTCCTGCGTCGCGGCCTCCTCCGCAAGGAGCGCGCGGTCGAGGAGCCCACCCTGGGCAGCGATGATGGCGCGCACGTCCGCCCGGTCCTGGGGCCGGTCGGCGATGAGCTTGAGGAGGATGATGTCCTCTGGCGCTGCGACGCGCAGCCCGCCCTGTCCCAGCCGCCTGCTCCGTGCGATGAGCCGGTCGTAGTAGGGGTGGCTGGCCGCGATCACGTCCATGCGTACGGGCCCCGTGAGCCTCTGCGGGAGCCGGAGCCGGGTCATGAGCGCGTCCGCCAGCGCGGCCACCTCGTTGGGGAGGGCGACGTGCCCGATGTGAGGTGCCGCCGCCACTGCTTCAGGGAGCGGTCCGCTGTAGATCACGTCCAGGTCCTGGGTCGCTCGCGGCGAGGCCCACACGCTGCGCGCCACGCCGCCGATGATCACGACGGCATGCCCCGTTCGCTCCGCAAGGGCGCGGGCTGCCTCGACCAGCCGCTCGATGTCGTCAGTCGCGGTGCGCTTCCAGGTGGCGGCGGACGTGCTCCCACACCTCGTGCTCCGCGTCTGGAGAGTCCGCCTGCGGCGCACACAGGCGCAGCAGGGAGTCGCTGTGCCGAACCGCTCCGAGCAGGCGCTCCTCCAGGCTCAGCGAGAGCCAGGCGGAATCGTCCCTCACGCGCGTGGCATCCTTGGCTGCGCCTACGCGCTGGAGCTGCTCGCGCAGGGTCTGTGCCCGCTCACCCATGGGGGTAGCATACCCTGACCCAGGGTGCCGGGTCAGCCACGAATCGGTCCGGGCGCTGGACTGGCGGGCGCTTCATCGATCCGGCGCTCCATGAGCAGGAGGAGGAGGTCGGCGGCTTGGTGTTGACCTTCCTCTTCGACGGGGCATCCAAGTCGCCGATGGTCACCGACTCGCCGTGGGGGACCGGCACGAGCGCCTCGCGCATCGCCTCCACCTGGCGCTCGGTGTCGAGCGGCAGCTCCTCCTTGCGATCCGGCGAGTCCATCAGGCGGAGCGCACCCCGCTGCAGGATGGCCACCAGGACCGCCGTCGGTGGGGTGAGGTGGATCGGCGCGCTCGGGAACGCGTGGTGAACGATGGGGAGGGTCTCCGTATGATCCGAGTGCGCGTGGATCACGAGGATGGCGTCCACCTGCCGCCACGCGAGCGCGAAGCCGCAGCCTCGGAGCTTCACGGCGGGGGGCATCTGCGGGCAGGACGCCTCGCCGCCGAGGGACCAGGGCAGGAGGCCGTCGAGCGGGGGATTCCGACTCGTCTCACACCCTCTTCGACTCCCTGCGAGGGCTCAGCAGGGGGGATAGAACACGGAGACGGACACCTTCTTCGTGGTGATCTCTCCCCCGGCATCGGTGACGGTCAGGGTCAGCTCCACGCTCTTGGGGCCGCACGAGGACGAGACGTCGTTCACGGGCGTCCACTGGACGATGGGCAGGCTGCCGATGGGGAAGGTCGAGCCGCCGGTCTGCTTCCCCGTCCACTCGAAGGTGAGCGGCGCCAGCCCCTGCGGGTCATCCGGGTCCACGGCCGTGCCGACGAGGGTGAGCACCTTCAGCGGCTCGACGCTGATCCCCCCGGTGGGCGCGATGATCGCCACGAACGGCGGTCCGCTGGCGGGCAGCGGGTTCGCCTTCATCTGACCAACCTTCACGGCCTTCGCGCCCGCGCCATCGGTCGCCGTCACTCTCACGCTGTAGGACTCGGGGGTCGGGAGGGTCAGGGACTTCGAGCAGCCGGTGCCGAGGCTGTCCCAGACGGGCGCGTTGGCCTTCTGAAACTCCCAGGACACGCTGCCACACGGGAGCTCCGAGAACGACTCGGGATCCCAGGTGTTGGCGGCGACTGAGAACGGCACGCCCACCGTGACGGTCTCGGGCCAGAACGGTCCGCTGATCGCCAGGGAGGGCGGCTCGTTCATGACCTCGATCTGGATCGAGGCCACCGACTTCTTGCCGCCGCTGTCCGTGGCGATGGCGTTGACGGTCCGAAACCCGGGGGTCGTGAAGAGCACGTTGCGCACGTGACCCGCGCCCAGGGAGCCACCCGGGATCGCCTCCCACTCCACACTGACCGCGTCGATGCCGTCCTCGTAGTCCTCGCTGGTGGCGACGAGCGTGATGCCCTCGGGGCCCATCGCCCCATAGGTGGTGCCGTCGGCGGGAGCCAGGATGCGGATCGTCGGCCGGACGTTGCCCAGCGCCGCCTGCACGGCCCCCAGCGCGTTCACGTAGCCCGGCACGACCGGGTCGGGGCTGCCGTGGGCCGTCTCGACCAGGATGTCGATGACCTGCTTCGCCGTCAGATCCGGGTCGGCCGCCTTGACGAGAGCGGCGACGCCAGCCACGAAGGGCGAAGAGAAGCTCGTGCCGTTGATGGCCCGGATGGGGTCGCTGTTGTCCGGGACGGCGCCGACGAAGACCGTGTAGGGGGCGAACAGGCGGACGTGCTCCAGGCCGAAGTTGGAGTTGGTCGCGCGGGTCTTCTGGTTCGAGGCGAGCCCGCCGATGCAGACCACGCCTTCGTTCTCGCAGGGCGCGTGCCAGTACGTCTCGAAGCACTCCTTCCAGCAGTACGACGTGAAGGGCACGCAGACGGAGAAGCACTCCTCCGAGTCGACGCTCTCGCCGTCATTCCCCGCCGCGGCGAAGATCATGATGCCCGCCTTGGCCAGCGCCTTGGTCGTGATCTCTTGCGGCGCGATGGTGCCGCCGAGGATGCTCGGCACGGTCATCGAGAAGCTCATGTTGATGATCTGCGCGCCCCGGTCGCGGGCCTCGATCAGCGCCGCCGTGGAGGTGATCGAGTCGGGGATGGTGACGACCGAGATGCCGTCCACGACCGGGCCGCCGGTGCCCGCCGTCCCGAAGCCGTTGTCCACCTGGGCGGCCGCCGTGTGCATCACGCTCGTGCCGTGGTAGTCGCACGTCGCGCCGCCGCTGCACCAGGTCGGGTTCGTCGAGTTGGTCGGGGACTTCCACGCGATGACCGAGTCGGCCTGGTAGTCTGGCGGGAAGTCGGCGTCCGGCGCGAAGCCGCCATCGAGGACGGCCAGCTTGACCCGGTTGCCGAGCTTCTCCTCGAGGATCAAGGCGCGCCAGGCCTCCGTGACGCCGATGTTCTGCGTGCTCCCGGCGCGCATGTAGTTCCAGTTGAACGGGTTCGGGCTGTAGCTCCCGATGGACATGCTGGTCGCCGACTCCTCGACGTCGCGGTTCAGGATGGCCGTGGACTCCCCAATCCAGTTGACCCCGACGATGGCGCCGGCCGCGTTCTCCGTCACGGCGGCGGTCAGCAGCCGGAGGGCGGGCTCGCTCGACACGGCGTAGGCGCCGGACGCCGACGGCTCCAGCTCCCGGACGGCGGGGATGAAGTCGTCGATGTCGGCCGCCGAGGCGTCCACGCGCACCAGCGCCATGTTCGGGACGTCGGGCAGCCCCTTGGCGGCTGGGTCCAACTCCAGGAGGATCTCGCCGGACCACTTCGCCACGAAGGCGTCGCGCTCCGCAGGGTCGGTGTAGAGCAGGATCAGCTCGTCGGCGACGAAGCTCGATACCCGCCCGCCGTGCCCGACGATGCCGGCCACGGGCCGCGGCTCGCCGTCCTCGGTGAGCGCTGGCCAGGTCTCGACCTGTGGCTCGATGGTCTCGTCCACCGCGATGGACAGGGGCAGCTCCGTCACGACGTCGCCGAAGGGATCGGGGTCACCGCCCGCGTCACCGGGACCGCCGTCCGGCGTGCCGGCATCCTCGGGGCCTGCATCGCTGGGGCCTGCGTCGCTGGGGCCTGCATCGCTGGGGCCTGCGTCGCTGGATCCGGTGTCCCCGGAGCCGCCGTCGTCTCCCCCCGGGTCCCCGCCGCCCGAGTCCTGCTCGGCGGAACCGTCGGCACCGGCGGTGTCGCCGGCGCCCCCCTCCGTCCCGTCGCTATCGCCACACGCCGCGAGCGCCAGCGAGACCACGCACACGGCACTCCATCTGAGGATCCTCATGTGTACTCCTTGAAGTTGCTGTCAGGGCCGGGGCCCCCTCGTCACGAGCACGGGTTTGCTGGCGTGCAGGCTGGCCGACACGAGCGCCTTGCCGCCGAAGGTGTCGCGGACGGCGACACGGTTGAGGCCGATGTGGGCGAGGGTGGCGCTGGGAGCGTTCTTGCGCGGCATCCTCATGGATCGGCACCCTCCGGGGGCATCGAGCGACGTGTGTTTGGGGAACTTCGGCGAAGATTCGGATATCGCCGGGTGGTCTGTCAACCCCGCACCGGGCCTCTCCCCACGCTGTGGACTTGGGACCGTCCGAGCCGGCAGAATCCGGGGATGCTTCGCCTCACGACATTCATCGGGCTCGTCTGCTGCTCCAATCCGCTCCCCGTCTCCACCGACCCCGCTCCCCGGGTCCTCGTGCTGCCGTACGACGCGTTCGGGCCGCAGGCCATGTCGGTCGAGCTGATCGGCTTCGCGTGGCCGCAGTGGGAGGGCGGCGGATCCTTCGAGCCAGGCGACAGGTTCGACGTGCGGGTCGTCGTTCACCGGGACGGGGAGCGCGGGCTCGCGGCGGCCTCTCACCCCACGGTGCCGGGGTTCTGGGACCGGCGCTACGTCTCACGCTCCGACGCGCTCGCGTTCATCGACCGGAACGTCGCCGAGCTCGTCGAGGCGGGCGGGTTCGACGCCCTCGCCGCGGAGCTGCGCCAGACGCGCGCCGCCATCGTCGAAGCGCTCCCCCCGTCGGCGTGAGCATGCCTGGGCGATTCTCCCTCTTTCGCCAGGAAGGGGTAGAGCGTCATCGTGGGACAGCGCTCAGGGCGCCAGGAACGTGAGGGTGAGGGACTCGACGAGCGCGAAGCCGCCGCCCTGGAGGCCGACGGCGAGGGCGCTCATCTGGGGGCAGGACGCCTCGCCGCCGAGGGACCAGGGGAGGAGGCCGTCGGGCGGGACCGCGGCGTAGGAGGCGGCGCCCGGGAGGAGCGTGCCCTGGGCGTCCAGGGCGCCTATCACCATCTGGGCTTGGGGCCCGATGTTGGAGATGAACGTGCCCGGCTTGAGCAGGTCCTCGTGGATGCGCACGGCGGCCGCCAGGATGCACCCGCCGGTGACACGGACCACCCGCGGCTGCCCGGGCGGCGCGTTCATCGCGAGCACCGTCGCCTCCTGCGCGGGGCCGAGGAGCTGGACCACCACCTTGCCGTCGTTGGCCGCGCCCGTGAAGTCGAAGGTCGCCTGGGCCAGCGGCGGGGCCCCCTGCAGGGTGAGCGGCTGCTGCTGGATGAGCGGTGTGACGAGGAGCACCCCCTCCTGCTGCACCACCTGGAGCGTCGCCGGCGACCACTCCGCCGTGATGGGCTGCGCGCACCCAGGCGTGCCCGGGCACGCGCCGGGGCAGCCACAGACCCCGCCCGCGTCCGTGCAGGTCGCGGACGGGTCCTCCGGGCATGTGGCGCCGAGGTCGCAGGTGTGGGTGCAGCCGGCCGCGTCGGCGGAAGGGTCCCCGGGGCCCGTGCAGCCGTCGGTGGTGCAGGGCTCGCCGTCGTCACACGCGGCCGGGTCCTTCTGGAGGTCCGCCGGCACCGCCTTGCGTGGCAGGCACGCGAAGTACTTGGTGCAGGCGCCCTTCCAGCAGGTGCCGGCGCCTGGGTCGCACTCGCCGTAGGTGGCCACCGCCTGGCAGACGCCGCCGGCGGGCACGGACGCCTGGGGCTGGCAGATGACCTTGGCGCAGGGGTTGCCCGCGTAGGCGGCCGTCATCGCGGCGCACGGCCCTGGGCTCGCCGGGTCGCAGCCGCAGCCCTCGGGCAGCGGAGACTTCGCCTTGACTGGCTCGCAGGCGCCGCTGCCGTTGCAGGCGTAGCTCATGCACTCGCCCACCTCGCAGGGGGTGCCGCTCGGCGCGTCCTTGGTGACGCACGTGAAGCTCGCGCACACCACGGACCTGCACGCCGGGTGGGGCGTGCCGTCGGCGCCGCTCGCGAGCCCGAAGAGGGCCTGCGAGAGCGCGGCGCAGTCGCTGTCCTCGGTGCACTGGGGGGCGCTCAACGGGACGCAGACCTTGACGGTCCCCGTGCCGTACTTCGGGGGGGCGCTCGGCTGGCACTCTCCGGGCTGGCCGGCCATCTCGCAGGTGTCCTCGTCCGCGGTGTAGTGACAGCCGGACGCCGTGCAGGCGGCCGAGGTGCAGGCTGCCTCGGCGCCGCTCAGGGTCACCGCGCACGCCAGGTGCTCGAGCTGGGTCGGGGCGCACGCCCCGTCCTTGCAGGCCGACGCGCTCGTGCAGACCACGCCGTCGTCGCATGGCTCGCCTTCGTTCGACGGCGCGTGCTTGCAGGCGCCGTCGATGCACCAGTCCGCGGTGCACGGGTTGGAGTCGTCGCAGCTCACGGGCGTTCCCTTGCAGGCGTGCTGTGGGTCGCACGTGTCGTCGGTGGTGCACGGGTCGCCGTCGTCGCAGGCGACCGGGCCTCCCGGTGGGTACGTGCAGTTGCCGCCCACGCACGTGGCCCCAGCGGTGGTGTGGCAGGGTGGGGGGGCGTCGCAGGGGAGGGGCTTCCCCACGCACTTGCACTGCGCGGTGCAGGTGTCGCCCGTGGTGCACGGGTCTCCGTCGCTGCACGAGCCGGGGCCGTCGCAGTCCTCTCCCGCATCGACCACGCCATTGCCGCAGCGGTCGCAGGGGTCCCCCGCCACGGTGTGCGTCCGTGCTCCCGCCTTGTTGTTGATGAAGCCGAGTTCGCTCCAGCTCCACATGCGCGTCGTGAAGCCGTTGGCCGTGGTCGCCGCCGCGCCGCTCAGCTCCTCGAAGGTGGCGACGTTCTCCAGTGATCCGTTGGCGGCGCCGGTCAGCGCCCCGCCGATGGCCGCGCCGGCCCGGCCGTCGATGGTCGGCTCCTTCGCTCCGGAGCTGTGGGTGACCGTCACGGACCCGGTGGGGATCCCGCCCGGGGCCGCCACGACGCCCATCAGGCCGTTGGTGAAGGCCTCGGCGTAGCAGGAGTTGTTGACCACCAGGAACTTGCCCCCGTTGCCGTCCTCGATTGCGCCTTTGATCGCCTCCCCGATCTGAGCGCCCGTGATGACGTTCTGCGCCGGGCCCCAGGTCCCGTCGGCGTCGATGATCCAGCCGCCTGGGGTGTCGCCGTCGTCCGGGGCGCCGTGACCCAGATACCAGAGGATCACCTCGTCGCAGCACTTCGCGCTGGCGAGCCAGAGGCCGATGAGCTCCATCAGCGCGACGTTGACCGACGCGTTGCCCTCGCCGGACGCCTGGAGGGCCGCCACGTCGATCTCCTTGACCGCGCCGATGCCCATCTTGGGGTTCGAGGCCATGGCGCGGACTCCCTGCGCCTCTGCCTCGATCTCCTTGGCGTTGGCCCCCGGCGGGCCCCGCACGATGAGCAGGCGGCGGGTGCAGCCGTCTCCGAGCGGTGCGCGGAGGACCGCGAGCGCCCCTGTCTCGGAGCCGTAGGTGCGGGTGGTCATGCCCGCGGGGTCGTCGACGACGTCGCCGGCCGGGATGACCAGCGTGTCGGTGCCCCAGGCGCCGCCCTCGACCACCGGCCAGCCTCGCAGCTCCACCTGGGTGACGGCGCCGGCGTCGTCCACGAGCAGGAGCCACGACCGCTTGATGAAGCGCACCTCGGGGGTGGGGTCGAGCCAGAACAGCGTCGAGGGAGCGTTGACCAGGACGTCGTCGCCAGCGCTGTCCCGCACGACGGTGCCTGCGGGGAGGCTGTCTGGGTAGCGGTAGAGGACGTGCCCTTCGCCGACCGCCTCGTCCGGGGGCACGATCAGCGTCGCGGCGGCCTGCCGTGCGGCGCTCACTTGGTCGGATCCAGCGTCCTGCGGTGACTTGGAGCCTCCGCAAGCTACCACGACCGCCGCCATGACCCCCAGGACCCAGTTCTTGTCCATTCCGGCAGTGTGTCGTCTCCGCACCGGGCCTGCAACCCCCAGCGTGGGCGAGGGCCGTGGCAGCGCCCCCCCGGGAGGGCGCGGTGCCTCCACGACGGCTGGCGCTGGCGCGCGCCCCGTTGGTCATCCACCAGAGCCGCTGCTATACTGGGCGCTCCTCGACGACAGCAAGCGCGGTTGGTCCTGAAGGGAGGCCGAATGCGATCGATGAAGGCTGCTCCCCTCCTCGCGTGCCTCCTCCTGGCGTGCGGTGACGCGGCGGTGGGTGGCAATGCCGGTGGCGATGGTGGTGGTGACGAAGGCGTCGGGGGGCAGGACGGCGCGCCCGTCGATGCCGGTGACGCCACCGCGGATCCCGCCGGCGGGTGCAAGACCAACGCGGACTGCCCCGCCGGCTGGTGGTGCAGCGGCGCGGCCGGCTGTGACGCGGTGTGGGCTTGCACCGACGAGATTCCCTGCAGCGCCGCCGCCCCGTTCACTGCCTGCACCTGCGCCGGGGCGTGGCGCCAGCTCGCCGCGGGCTGCCCCGAAGAGCGCTACGCCTACCGCGACGACCGGTCGTGGCAGTCCCTCCAGTCGGGCGCCTGCGACCCGGCGGCCCCCTTCGTCCACCACCACGTCACGCTGCAGGGCGCGGGCTTTGGCGCGTGGGTTGGGCAGCGAGTGCTGGCACAGGCGTGGGACCCGATGGGCGCCCAGGTGGGGTCCACGAGCTTCGAGCTCGCCGGGGCTTCCTTCGCCCACACCTGGAGCGACGTCGTGCACGTGGATGGTGGCGGCGTGGACATCACGGTCCAGATCGATACGGACGGCAATCACAACTGCACCCCCGGCGAGCCCTCCTGGACCCTCCATGTCCCGAACCCCGACGACTATGCCCAGCCGGTCTTGACCGTCACCGTCAATCCCGCCGCGGAGAGCCCGGCCGTCTGCAAGTAGGGGAGTCTCCCTTCGCTGCGGGCGAGTGCGCGGGACGAAGCCGGGTCCCACGGGCTGGTGCTCGACACGGCCGCACGTGAGGCGAGGTGCCGTGAGCCTTCTGATCGGGTACTGTCCCTACCCATGGGTCCGGACCGCTCCAGCACCGACGAGCGTGGCGACCTCCCCCGGGATGGCGGGGAGGTGTCGGGGCTCGCCGTGGACCTCGGGTTGCGAACGGGGCTCGCTCTGTATGGCGGCGACGGCCGGCTGATCTGGTACCGGTCCCAGCACTTCGGATCGGCGGCGACATTGCGGAGGGGGGTGCTGGCGGTCGTCCGCGGGCTCCCGGCGCTGGCCTGGCTCGTCGCGGAGGGAGACCGGGCATTGGCCGAGATCTGGGGGCGGGAGGCCAAGCGACAAGGGGCGACCGTGCACGTGATCGGGGCCGAGGTCTGGCGGAGGCGCCTGCTACATGCGCGGGAGCAGCGGGCGGGTGAGGATGCGAAGCGCGCGGCGGACCGGCTGGCACGGCGGGTCATTGCGTGGTCCGGTGCGCCGAGCCCGACGTCACTGCGTCACGACGCCGCCGAGGCGATCCTCATCGGGCTGTGGGGGGTGCTGGAGGCCGGGTGGCTGGAGCGCCTGCCTCCTGAGCTGGGCCGCTGAGACGGTGTCTCGCCCAGGGGTCGGCGGTGACGGCGAGGAGCTGGTTGGAGAGAGGCTTCGTCCCGGTAGCCTTGCACCAGGAGCGACAGGGGGGCAAGGGATGTGCGCAAATTCGGCCAGGCTCGACGACGGTGCGTCTGCGGTGGCCCCGCCGGGCTCACCGCTTCAGGTAGACCGCCTTGTAGTGAGCTCCGGCGCAGCTCGACGAGATCCACAGCGAGATTCCCGGGCCGCCCGGCTCGTCGGCGTCGAGGATCGCCCAGTCTTCGTCCGCGCCGCACTGGACGCCCTTGACCTGGACTCCCTGGTACGAGGCGTCCGGGAGCTTGCCGCCACACTCGCTGATCTGCCACTGGCGCACGGTGGGCGCGTTTCCGGGGCTGTTGGGGGCAGTGTAGCCGGTGTTCTTGAACTCGCAGACGATGGCGTTCTTCAGCGCCTGGCTGGTGGTCCGGGCAAACACGGCGCCCACGTGCAGGTAGGCGCAGGCGGAGCCCATCCACCACCCGATGCCGGGGCCGCTCGGCTCGCCCGCCCACCGGACCTCCCAGTCCTCGTCGGAGCCGCACTGGCTGGCGTGGCTCAACATCCCCAAATAGCCCGAGTCGGGCAGGATTCCGCCGCAGTCCGCAGCCAGGAAGGCACGCGATTGCGAGCCGGCGCCCTGATTGAACGCGCTGTTCAGGTATCTGCACGTGATGACGTCGTTGGGCACCTGGGTCTGAGCCTTGATGAAGACCACCTCGATGTCCGTGGCATACGTGGACGCCGCGCAGGCGCTCGCTAGCCAGTAGGTGACGCCAGGGCCTCCGGCGTCGCCGGGCTGAAGGATGGTCCAGTCCTCGTCCCGGCCGCACTGGACGGTCTTGGCGAAGACTCCGCGGTACGTGGAGTCAGGCAGGGTCCCGCCGCACTGCTGAGCCGTGAACGAGATCGTGTTGCTGCCATTGATCGCCATGTACGTGCTGCTCTGGAACCGGCACGTGATCAGGTCGTTGGGGGCGTCGCCGCCGGTGATCGCCGTCGTCCAGGACGCTCCGTCGCAGAGCTCCAGGGACTTGGACGCCGCGTTGTAGCGCAGCGCTCCCTCGGTGGCCGAGCTGCACGTGCCTTCGGAGCCGAGCCTGATGGCGCCCGCCACGTCGAGCTTGACCGCGGGGGTCGTCGTACCCACGCCGACGCGGCCGGCCTCCGTCGCCAGGTTCACCGGGCCACGCACGTCGACGGGGTACAGCGTAAAGGCGTCCACCACCGCCCGCTTGCCCGCGCCGCCCGCCACATAGACATGGGCGCGGAGCTGCTCCGTGTCCGCCGCCACTACGCCCTCCGCCTGGTACTCGTGCCAGCCGTCGGCGATGGGGATGGTCACGTTGAACACCGTCGTCGTCGCGCCGGAGAGCGGCTTCTGCCACACGTAGAGGATGATGCTCGTGGCTCCTCCCACCGGCTTCGCTGCCACGGACAGGCGGATGCGGCGCCCCTGGAGCATGCGCGGGATGAGGAAGTCCTGGGCGATGTAGCCGTTGGACTGGCCCGCCGCGACGGTCAGGTCCGCGGCGTAGGTGCCCGCGTACACGTCGGTGCTGGTGCGCGCCACGGTAAGGCGCTCCGTCTGGTCGTAGCCGGTCGGGAGGGTCTGGCCGTCGGGCCACAGGGACATCTGGGGGTTCGGGTTGATGAAGGGGAGCTCCGCGTACATGGGCACCTGGTTCTCGTTGAGCTCCAGGGTCCCTGTGCCCCCGGTGGCGACCAATGCGCCTCGCACCAGCGACGTCCCCTGCACGTCGAGGCGCGCGCCCTGGGTCACCGGCGCGCCGCCCAGCGAGGCGACGCCGCTGACAGCCACGTCGCCGGTCACCCCGAGCGCCCCGGTCACGGTCGTCGAGCCCGCCTCCAGCGCAGCCCAGCCGGCGCCCGCCGCGTCGCGTACCCTGAGCCCGCTCGCTGCCTGGATGGTCAGCCGGGCGTCGCCCGCGTCGCGCAGGACCGGCGTGCCGATCTTCACCTGGCACGCTCCGCCTCCGATGCAGGTCGCCAGGGTTCCGCCCACGGTCACGTTCCCCGCCAGGGCTGCGTTTGCCACGATCTCGGCGCCCTCCACGCAGCCCGAGCACTGGAGGTCCGCCGCCGGCCCTCCTTTTGATGGTGAGCCCGCGTAGTTGAAGGCCACCTTGGCATCCGTCACTGCACCTGCCTGCAGGTGGACCGTCGCGATGGCGCCGCTGGCCAGGTCCGTCGGGTCCACGCAGCCTGCACAATCCAGCGCTGCCGCGGCGCCGCCCTTGCTGGTCGCGGCCGCGTAGCCGAAGCTCACCTGGTCCGGGGCGACGCAGCCCTGGCACGTCAGCGAGGCCGCGGTCGCCGCCGTGTTGGCGGTCTCCGCGACCAGCGCGTAAGGGACCGCGTGCAGGCGCTGTCGGGGGAGCAGGTCGCCGCCGACCTGGGCCTCGAGCCACAGGGCGGAGGCCGCCTCGAGCACGCCGGGCGGGAGGGGCCCGAGCGCCGCGTCGAACACGCCGCCCGCTACCGTCACGGGCGCCTCCGGCTGCGTGAACACCGCTGAGCCGCCGGACGCCGACGGGAACAGCCGCAGCGTCACGGCAAAGGTCCCGCTGGCAGGCACGCCCGAGCTGGTCAGCAGTGTCCCCTGGACCTGGACGGTCCGATCCAGCGGGGCGGCCGAGGCGGGCGGCGCCAGGAGCGCGAGGGCGAGCAGGAGCCTTCCGGCGTGCATGGGGGCCTCCTCGGTGGGGCGTGCGTTACCCCGAGGTGTTGCCATCGCGCGGCGGGCGCGTCAAGGTGTGCGCTCACCGGGTGGTTGCAGGGGCTGTACCCGAGAGGACGAGGGAGGAGTGACATGCGAAGGTGGTGTGTGGCGCTGGTCGTCGCGCTGGGAGCGAGCGGCGTGTCCGCAGAGACGCCAAAGAAGGTGGACGCGGCGGCCGTGAAGGACATGGCGACGCGCCTCGCGGCCGCCAAGAAGGCCGGGCGGGCGGCGGCCAAGGCCAAGGACTACACGAAGGCGGCGGACGAGCTGCGCAAGGCCGTGGAGCTCGACCCCAACGACCCGGCGCTCCTCGGGGAGCTGGGCTGGGTGCTCTACCTGGGCGGGTCCCTCGATCCCGCGGAGAAGGCGACCCGCCAGGCCATCCGCACGGCGACGACCGGGGCGAGCCTCGGGGCGCTCTACTACAACCTCGGCCGCATCGCGGAGGACCGCGGCGACTTCACGATGGCGAGCGATCACTACCGCCGCTCCATCGCGCTGCGGCCCAACGAGACCGTGAGCAAGCGCCTGGAGAAGCTGCCCGGAGGGCGCGCGGTGACGTCCCACAAGACCGCCGAGGCGCTGTGCCCCGAGGCGAAGTCGGGGTGGTACTGCGGGTCCGGCGACGAGGATGCCCTCCTCCAGTGTACCTGCAAGGTGGTCCGCACCGTGGAGACGGAGCAGGCGAGCTGGGGCGGTGCCGTCGTCACCGACGCCGAGGGGACCCGGCAGGTGAACCCCAAGGTCGTGCTGCGGGCCGCGATCCTCGAGGTCGCGGGGCAGGGCATGGGAGCGCTCCTCGACCGCGCCCTGGCCGTCGAGACCGGCAGCGGCGGCTGGCAGCTCGTGGGCTCCGTTGCCACCGACTGGACTCCGGGCGCCTTCGGCATCAACAACACGGGGCAGGTGGAGGCGGCGGAGGCGTTCTCCGTGCAGGGCGCGCACCCGCCCGCGCATGGAGAGGGCGTGCTGGTGAGAGCGCTCCAGGACAATGTGGACACGGACATGGGGGTCAACCTGGTCCACACCGACAAGACCCGGTCCGTCTGGCTGTGTGGCGCCAACGACGCGGGCCCCGCCTGTCTGACCTTCACCGTGTTCGCGGAGGGTGGCACGGACCGCCTGATCGACGAGGAGCCCGTGGAGGACGAGCTCAAGGGTAGCCTCGGGATCAGGACGTGGGAGCTGTCGTGGGAGCGTGACACGCACAAGAAGCTCGTCATCACGAAGAAGTCCGGGCCGCTGCCGGAGGCCGTGCTGCCGCTCGTCGGGACCCACGACTGGCAGTCCCTGCTGCGGATCCCCGCCGTACGGGTCACTCCGCTGCGCTGATCCGGCGCAGCAATTGGGTGTGAACGGCACGCCGGTTGCGCAGCCCCCCCGTCCGTGCTACGGTCTCGCCACTTGTCGGTACTCGAAGCGGGCGGGAGACATGCACGGCGGGTAGGCCCCCTCAGCACGAGTCGGGCCTCCTCGCCCGGGAGGCACCCTATGCAGTGCGCGACATTCTCTCACGCCCGGCGCCTTGGCACCGGCTGGGGCGCAGTCGCCCTCTTCGTCTCCATCCTCTGCGCAGGTTGCCCTGACGACGACTCGGTGGGTGCGACTGTCGACTCTGGTGCGGACGTGGGTGTTGCGGTTGACGGGGGACCAGCGTCCGACACGCCAGGCGACGGGGAGGCAGCGGATTCCAACGCCCCCGAGGTCTCCGGGGCGGACGCGGTCGGTGAGACCGACGGCGGAGAAGTCCCGCTGGACGCCAGCGGAGACGCGGCCAGCGGAGACTCCGCGAGCGGAGGCTCGGCCGATGGCCAGGACGGGGGAGACTCGGTGGTGCCGCAGGACGCGAGCGATGACTCCAGCGAAACGGGAGACACCGACGACACCAAAGCTGGCGATTCGTCTGACACCGAGGCCCCCGATGCAGACTCGGCTGATTCGGGGGCCGATGTCACTCCCCCCGCGGAGCGCACGCTGGTGGTCCTGGAGCCCCCGCCCGGGGCGAGCCTCGCGGGCGCCGTGGAGCTCCTCGCCGAGGCTGGGTCTCCCTACGGCGAGATCGAGGAGGTGTCCTTCCACTGGAAGGACTTGGGGCTGCGGGCATGCACGGCGAGCCAGGCAGCGGGGTGGACGTGTATCATCGAGGTGGGTGCATTGCCGCCCGGGCCCCATGTCCTGGTCGCCGTGGCCCGCGACGGTGCCGGGCCGTTCACCAGCGTGGAGGTCCCGGTGACCCTCGCTGGCGGCGCCGCGCCGGGCACCGCGGTCGTCGGCGGGCTCCTCGTTCCGCCGGCGGGGGCTCCCGCCGGCTACGAGCTCGGCAACCGGGCCGGCGCGGTCGAGCCCGCCGCGTCCGGCGCCTTCGCGCTGCCCGTCCAGGCGCCCGGCGTGACGCTGACCATCGCCACGCTGGACGCCGAGGGCGACACCACCAACGACCTGTTCGCGCTGAGCGCGCTCGTCGCCGGAGACGTCAGTGCTCCGCCCGCCTCGCTGGTCGTCAGCCCCCGAAGCACTGCCGTCGCGCTCGTGTTCCTGCACCCGGCGTTCGCGACGCCGAGCCCGACCGTCGCCCGGGCGCTCCTCGATCTCGCGGAGCACGTCCCGGCCATCGACGATCTGGAGGACTGGATCACCCAGAGCTACGCGGCGACCCCGGACCCCTTCGGTGACCCTGACTTCCAGGCGCTCTATCTGGCGGCCGTCGCAGACTGTCTCGCGCTCCTGCCCGCGCCGCTGACCCGTCCGGCCACCGGGGCCCCGCCAGGCAACCTGCACGGGGCGGCGTGGCATCCCCTCGACCACTTCCGCCAGTTTCGTGCGGACGTCATCCCCGAGGAGGGTACGGTGCTGGTGGAGGCGGAGCCCGGGATGCCGCTCTCGGGCGTGGTGCGCTTCGCCCGCGTGGACCTGGACGCGGCGCACCCCATCGCGTGGTATGCCCCCAATGAGCCGACGCTGCTCGTCTCCGAGGGGCAGCTCGAGGGGCTGACCAACCGCAGGATCTGTGAGCCTGGCGCCTCATTCTACCCGATGTTCGAGACCCTGAACGTCCAGACCGGCTACGTCCACGCCGACAGCCTCTACGGCTACCTCGACGTGCTCGGCATCGTCATCGACGCGGCGGCCTCCTACGGTGTCGGCCTGGTCCACGATCTGCTCGGCGTCGCGGAGCCGGCACAGGGTTTTGCCTACGCGCCGTCTCAGCCGGGCGTCTACGTGATGCGCGTGTTCACCGGCAAGCTGCACACTGGCGCCGAGTGCGGCGAGCTGGAGTTCGTCGCGTCCCGGTTCCCCGACGAGCACCGCGCCGCAATCGCGTTCAATGTGGTGAGCTTCCTGCTGGAGGTCGTCTCGCTGGTCGTCGACGTCTCGGACTACGCGGAGGCCTGCACCGACGGCGTCGTCCAGGCCCTCGGCCCGGCGGTGGCGTCCATCCCCGTGACCGGGGACCAGACCCCGTCCGAGGCCACGAGGGGCGCCCTCTTCGACGCCGTGGACGTGGGGACCGACGCGCTGGCCGGGTGCATCGAGCAGGCCCTCGGGCAGGCCGCCGAGGACGCGCAGGACATCGCGTCGGCCAAGGTGCTCTCCAAGCTGTCCAAGGCGGTCAAGAGCGTGCGCCTGCTGGGCAAGAAGATCTCGTGGAGCACGATCGACAAGCTCTTCAACCCGTTGGGGGTCGCTGCGGCCGTCGGGTCGATGCTCGACCGCGTCGCCACCATGCTTGGAAACACCGGGCTCAGCCCCGCGACCCCGTTCACCTCGCCCATGGACACGCTCCTCCTGCGGGTTGGGAACCCGTTCTCGCCGACCGTCGTCGCCATCGACATCGGGGGAGACCTCACGCCCATCGAGATTGCGCAGGAGGATCCCCGCCCCGTTGCCCAAGGCGCCGTTGTCACCCTCGTCGGTGCGGACTTCAGGCCCCACCCCGACAGCCCGGGCAAGGTGCCCCTGGGGCTCACTGACCGCTCTGGCCGCCGCCGCACGGTCTCGGGTAATCTCGCCGGCGCGGAGCTGACCTTCGCGGTGCCGACCGGGCTGGCGGGCGCAGTCTCGGTGAGTATCCTCCACCCCCCGCAAGGGGCCGAGCTGGGCGAGGTTCTGGTCATCGTCCCCACGGTCTCGGCAGTCAGTCCAGGCACGACCTTCATCCCCCTGATCCAGGTCGGCGGAAACTACGACCCGGCGGTGCGCTTGAGCGGGGCGGGCTTCGACCCAGAGACAATGACCGTGCTGCTGGAGACCCCGTCAGGCCCCGTGACGCTGTTCCACGATCCGGGCTTCTCCAGCGACACGGAGCTGGTGGCCGCGACCGAGCCCACGACGCCACCGGGGACATTTGCCCTCCTCATCGACACGGGCATCGACTCCCCCGCCTTCGCCGCGCTGCACCCAGGGGGCCGGGTGGACACGGGGCGCACCCTGACCGTGCTCCCGGCGCCGGTGATCCCTGCCGAGGGCGCGCTCCAGCCCGAGTCCGTCGGAGGAAACGAGGTGTTCACCATCGGCGGCTTCAACCTGGGCGAGCGCAGGGACGCGCTGCGCCTCGTGCTGCAGGAGGCCGACGGAGCGGCGACCACGGTGCTGCCCATCTTGGCGCTGGAGGCGCTCCCGGGCGGCGATGTCCAGGCATCGAAGCTGACGACCCGCCTCGGGCTGAAGCTCGTCCCTCCGTTTCCCGCGTCGATGACTGCAAAGCTGCGGACCCCGTCTGGCGAGACGACCTTCGAGATTCCGATCGGCGAGGAGCCCTGGCCCATCCATGGGCGGACGATCTCCGTGAACTCTCCGAGCGCATGGCAGACCGGAGTCTCGTTCGTCACCGGATTGAGTCAGCCGGAGGGGCACTTCTCCTATCAGGCGGTGAATGTGGCCCCCGAGGGCGAACCCCCCGTCTACAGTTGCGAGCTCGTGCCTCCCCTCGGGGAGTGGGCCTACGACATCCAGGCTTCGCCGCCCCCACCCATCACCTCGACGTACCCGCCGGCCCGGGCGGGGGATGGCGTGCATTGCCCGGCGAAGTGCACGTACACCGAGCCGAACTCGTTCAACCAGCTGCTCGGGCTCCCCACGAGCCCCTGCCCGAACACCTGGGAGGGGGTCACCGCCGGCGATATCCGCGACACTCTGACGAACGGACCAGGGGTCACCCACTTGCCGCCGCTGACCATCGACGGGCTGCTTTGGACGGACGTGGCAATCTCGGTCCAGACCGGCGGAGGACTCCTGCTCAAGGGGATCTCCGCGAAGCCGGCTCACTCCTCCATCAGCCTCTCCGTGGCGTCGGTGCAGCTCGACGACCCGGAGATGCCCGTGCTCGAGCTGGTGGACATCGAGGACGCCGTAGTGATCGCCAATATCAAAGGCACCCCGGACACGTGTCACACCGGAATTCGGCTGGTGAACTGCCGCGCCGTTCTTCTGAACGTGGTCATCACGGGCTGTCGCACGGGTCTGGACATCGACGGCTCGGAGGCCATCTCAATCGCCGGCTCCATTCGGGGCTACGGCGGGGGCGCGGGCCTCGACATTCACGGCGGCAGCAGACAGATCCAGACCCAGTCCATGGAGATTCGGGGTGGTGCGAGCGCCTCGGCGCCGCCATCGTCCATCACGGCGGGGTCTCGCGGTGTCCGCATCCGCGACGGTGCCGAGGGGGTCACCCTCCACAACGAGTACGTCACGTCCAACGAGGTGGGGATCGAGGTGTTGGATGCCACCGACGTGGTGATTCGGGGCACGGTGGGCGCCCCGCCCCCCATCGGGGGCGCCTCGGCAAACCCACTCTGGGGCAACCATGTGGGCATCGACCTCGCGGGCCCCGTCTCCGGCGTCGTCATCGGGGGCAACATCTTCGCCGACGACACGCCCATCGTCCTGCCAGGCGGGACCGTCTTTCCACCCAAGATCACGGTCATCGCAAACAACGGCCGCCTCTCTGACGGGGCGGGGATCCGCGTGGGGGAGGCCGCCGACGTCGTGATCACCCGCGCCTACGTGGGGCTCTCGCCGCCGTGGACGAGCGCCGGCAATCACGTGGGCATCCAGATCCTCGACGGCGCGACAGGCGTGCGCGTCGAGGGGTCTCACCTCGGCGACAACGTCATCGCGGACGTGGAGGTGGACGGCGCCACCGGGGTCCGGCTCGCAGGAAACCTCCACGCGGGGCGGAACCTGGAGACATGGACCAAAAAGCACCCCTTCCCGACGATGGACGCCGGTCTGTCGCCAGGGCCCTGCGGACCTGACAATGCACCCGGAGCTCCGGTGACCGTGACGGCGGGCTTCGCCGGGTCGGCGAGCGGCGTGGCCGTCCTGGTCGGCGACGCGCAGGACGTGCGCATCGAGGGCGGGGCCATGGTGGGGGCGGGAGTGGCGATCCTCGACTCCACGGACGTCTCGGTCGTCGGGACCCGGGTCGCCAACACGGCGGGCCCCGGAGTCTACGTCCAAGGGGCATCTGCAACGCTGGAGCAGGTCGTGGTCGAGGGCGCCGCCCAGTCGGGAGTCTGGCTCGACGGCACGGACGACGTGGCGGTGACCGGGTGCCTCGGCGGCAACGGGGCCGCGGGCCTCGAGATCACGGGAGCCCCCGTGGGGCCCGGGGGGCCACGTGCCGGGCGGGACCTCCCCGTGCCGTCGTCGTCGGCGCCCCAGGAGCCCAAGGGGACGCTCTTCGCTCACCTCGCGCCGCGGCTCCCCCTCGGCGCCGGGACTCTGCTCCTCCACGCCAACGCGACCCACGGCGTCCACGCCCACACCGGCTCGGTCCCCGTGGCGCTCGCCGGGGCGACCTCCATCGGCAACGGGGGGGACGGCCTCCGGGTGGAGTCCTACGACGGCCCCGTCGAGGTCATCTCGTCGGCCTTCGGGCTGCTTGCGGGTCCCGGTGCGGACGCAGTGCACCCGAACGAGGGCGCGGGCGTGCGGGTCAAGGGCACCTCTGGCGTGCGGCTCGGCGCGCCGGGGCGCGGCCTGGTGGTGTCGGGTAACGGGGCCGACGGAGTCGTCATCGACGGCGCCTCGGGCGTTCGCATCGAGGCGAGCTTCGTCGGCACGGACGACACGGGCACCGTCGCCGTGCCCAACGGGGGCAGCGGCGTCGTCGCGGCCGGCGCGGAGGGGCTCTCGCTGGGGGCGCCGGGCGGGCGCGGGGCCGTCCTGGTCAGCGGAAACGGCGCCCACGGTGTTCAGGTGGACGCCTCAGGCGTAGCAGTCGCGGCCCGCGTACACAACGTCTATGCCGGGGTGGATTCGTCCGGGACGGCAGCGCTCCCCAACGAGGGCGACGGTATCCGCGTGCAGGGCTGTGACGGAGCGGCACCACAGGTCACGGGCTGCATGGTGTCGGGCAACGCGGGCGCCGGAATCGGCGTAGCGTCCTGCGTCGGCCCGCTGCGGCTTACAGACAACCTCGTCGGCGAGCTGAACCCGCCCTTCGCCGGCCCCAACATTCCCCTGGGCAACGGGTTTGCTGGCGTCGCACTAGAGGACGCGGAGGGGGCGCTCCTGCGTGGCAACCAGGTGGCGGGGCCGGGAGCGGGGGTCCTCCTGACGGGGTCCCACGACTGTGTGATGGACGCCAACGTCTTGCGCGCCCAAGGCGACACGCAGGTGGCGCTCGTCGGCTCCTCGGACAACCGCCTCCACGCGAACCGCATCGACGGGAGCGCCGGCGGCGGCGCCGGGGTCATGGTCGGCCCCGGATCGTTGCGGAACACGCTGTCCCAGAACCGCATCACCGCACACGCGGGCTCCGCCATCGCCCTCGAGGGAGGCGGTAACGCCGGCATCCCGGCGCCGGTCGTGACTGCGGCGCTCCCGTCCCCGGGCGGCTGGTCCTTCGCGGGGACGGTGCACCCTTCCGTCCCCGACGGGTCCCTGGTCGAGCTGTACGCGGATGAGGCCGACGAGGCCCGGGTCCCCGTGGCGAGCGCCATCGTCGTCGGAGGGCTCTGGTCAATGACCGGCGTGCTGGGGCCGCCCGCGGCCGATCTGGCTCCCGCCGGCTCGCTGGCCTCCCTGTTCCTGCACGCGACCGTCACGGACCCCGCCGGCAACACCTCGGAGCTGGGGCCGGTGGTGCTGGACGACCCGGAGGCCGCCGTTCCGGTCGGCTCGTGCGACCTGGGCGGCGCTCCACCCGGAGATTTGACGGGCGGCGCGGACGCTCTGGCGCTGCGCGTGGTGACGCTGGCGGGCTCGGGGGCTGCGACCACCATCGGGACCGGGGTCTCCGCGGTCCTGGCGGACCTCGACGGCGTCGGGCGCGCCGCAGCCTGTGGAGACCTCGTGGCCTTCGCTGCGCCTGGCATCGGCGGTCAGGATCTGTACCTGCGTGACCTGGTCGTCGGCGTCACACAGACCGTGACCAGCGCTCCGGGCACGGACACGGACCCCGCCTTCTCTTGGGACTGCCAGACGCTGGCCTTCGCGTCGGATCGGGAGGGGACCTACGACCTCTTCGCGGTACCCACGAGCGGTGGTACTCCCGCTTCGCTGACGGCGGGCGCCGACGAGGACCGGGAGCCGTCCTTTGGACCGGGTGGCGCCCTCGTCTTTGCGCGCCGACCCGTCGGCAAGGCAGTCTTCGGTGTCTCTCGGCTGGATGGTGCGGTGACCTCCGTGATCGACACGGCAGCAGACGAGCGCACGCCCGCGTGGCACCCCGGCGGCGACCGCGTCGCCTTTGCCCGGTGTGAGAAGGGGCGCTGCCGTGTCGTCCTGCGGGATCTGGCGACGGGCGCGGAGAGCCCGCTCACGCCGGGCGGCTGCGATGACCGCGCGCCAGCGTGGGTGCCCGCAGATCCGCCTCTCCTCCTGCTTGCCCGCAAGGCGGTGGCCCCCGCCATGCCGGCCCCCGGCGCCGTGGTGCTGGCCACGGAGACCGGCTACCCGCTGTGGCCCGTCCTCAGCACGGAGGCCGCCCCCGCATGTTGCGTCGGCGCGCCGTGAGGTGGGGGCTGCTCATGGCGCTCTCGTGCGTCGCGTCGACCTCGTGGGCGGAGCCCTCGTGGCTCTGCCCCTTTGGCGCCGGCGCGCAGTCCTGCGCCCAGGTCACTCAGCCCTTCGCCGCTCGCCGCCCGAGCGGCGGATATCACGCGGGGGTCGATCTGGCTGCGTCGTGCGGCGCACCGGTCCTGGCCCCCGCGCGAGGCGTCGTCACCTCGGCCCGGCGCGGCGACGGCCGGCTCGTTCTGCGGGTGGAGGGCCCAGACGGCGCCCTCTTCGTGGCTTTCGACCACCTGTCGGAGGTCCAGGCGGTGGAGGGCCCCATAGAGGCCGGCGCCGTGCTCGGTCGCGTGGGGTCGGACGCGCCGGAGAGACCCTGCCACCTCCACCTGGCCGCCAGGTTGGGGCGCTCCCCCGACGGCGGGCTCACGGCAAAGGACCCAAGGCTGGCGGGCTATCTGGACCCGCTGGCGATGCTCAGACGTCCCGCTCCCTGAGGGCAGTTGGGCTGGGGCTTACTCGTCAGCGCCGCCGTGGCACTCCTTGCACTTGGTCGGGCCCGATTCCTCCTTCTTGTGGCAGCCGATACAGAGGTCGTGGGCTTTCTTCTTGTCCAGGCCGATCCTGGCCGGCGTGCCCTCGCCGTGGCACTGGGTGCACTTGTAGCCGTCGGAGTGGGACCCGTGGTCGAAGGTCACGTCGCCCTTCTTGGCCTTCAGGGTCACGGACTTGGGCGGCGCCGCGGCGGGCTTCGCCTCCTCGGCAGGGGCCTTCTCCTCGGCGGGTGCCGCCGGCTCGGCCTGGGCGACCTGCGCGGGTGCGGCCTCGGGTGCCTTCGCCTCCTCGGGTGCCTTGGGGGCCTCCGCCGGTGCGGCCTCGGGTGCCTTCGCCTCCTCGGGCGCGGCCTCGGGGGCCTTTGGAGCCTCTGCCGGTGCTGCCTCAGGGGCCTTTGCTTCTTCGGGCACGGCCTCGGGCGCCTTCTCCTCGGGCGTGGCCTCCGGCGCCTTCTCCTCGACGAGGGCCGCCTTCTTCGACGCGATGTCCGGCGCGGTCGCCTCCCCCTTCGGTGTCTCCTTGGGCGCCTCCTTGGTGGCCGCCTTCGCGCCGCCCTTGGGGGCGGGCGCCTCCTCCTTCTTGCAGCCTGCGATGCCCATCGCCAGGGCCAGGACTCCTACGAGCAGTGTGCGTCTCATCCCGTTCACTCCCTCGGCGCACGGTAAGTTCTCCGGGCAATGGCGCTCCGCCGTGGAGCGGCACGTCCGGGGGCGCGCGGGAGGCAGCCAGGGCCAGAGGCCCGGCGCGGGGAGTGCCCGAATGCTGCCCGCACGCTGGCCTGGGTGTGCGCCAGACATGGGCACCGACCCTACCGCTGATCAGGTCAGGCGTCGAGACCCGCAAGGGGGGGATGATGACCTTCGGCTACATTGGTCCGGAGATCGTCGGGGGACCGCGACGTGGAAGGGAGCGTGGGGGTGGAGGAGTCGCGCCGTCCGCGAGCGATGAGCCTACTGGCAGCCGCACTCCACGACCCCCTTGGCGCCGTCGACGCACCACGAGTCCCACTCCGTGGAGCAGCAGAAGGGGTCGCCGGCGCACACCTTGGTCGCGCAGGTCGAGCAGCTCGAGACCAGCGCCGCGCCAGCGCTGCACTCGTCATGGGCGCAGGCGCCCTGGCACTGGCTCGCGCACTCGGCCTTGCTCGCCGCGCGGTCGACGCAGAGGTTGTCCCATGCCCCTGACGCCTGGTTGCAGCAGTACGGGTCCTCCTTGCACACGACCTCGACGCAGGGGCTGCACTGCGGGCTCATGGGTCCGCCCTGCTCGCAGGGGCCGTGATCGCACTTGCTGCCGCCGCCGCCGCCGCAGGTCGTCGTGCAGAGCTGATCCACGGCCTTGACGCACACGTTGTCCCACTCCGTCGTGCAGCAGTACGCGTCCGCGCTGCACACGGCCTTGGCGCAGGCGCCGCAGCTCGGGTCCAGCGGGGTCCCCGTGGCGCACACCTCGTGCTCGCACTTCCCGCTGCCTGGAGGCGGCTCGTCGCTCTTGCCGCAGGCCTTGAGGGGGTTGCCGCACGGGATGCATACGCCGTAGCCGGCCGCCACGGACTGGCACCGGAAGTTGAGGTTCTGGTCCGCCTCCTTGCCGTACAAGAGGTCCAGCAGGAAGGCCGCCGCGATCTGCGCCAGCGCCTCCCCCTTGAAGAGGTCGAAGGCCAGCTTGTCGACCCCGATGGGCTTGCAGTCCTGGTCCACGCGGCAGGGCACGCAGACGCCGCAGTCGATGTCTCCGAGGATGTTGACCGAGGCGCAGGCGTTCATGCCGTACTCGACGTTGGCGTCCTGGACCGTCAGCTCCGCGAAGCCCAGGTCCAGCGTGTCCGAGCCGATCAGGTCCTTGACCAGCTTGCCCACGTTGTACTGGATCCCGACCCCAGCGCAGTCACCGTCGCCGGAGCAGAGGTTCGTCCCCTGTGACCAGGGCTCCGGCAGCACGGCCACACCGGCGCCGAGATCGCTGCACCCCGCTGCCTTGGCCGTGCAGACGCCATATGTGGCACCGTTGATTGGGAACTTGCAGTCCCAGGCGTCCTTGGCCCCGGGATCGCCCTCGTTGCCCCCACACCAGGCACACTCGGCCGCAGTCTGGCACGCTCCGGGCGAGCCATAGATTCCGCAGGGCTTGATGCAGTTGCCCGCCTCGCACACCTGACCCTGGGGGCAGGGCCAGGTCTCCGAGCACTGGGCGCACTGGTGCTGGAAGCACCCCTTGGCCGGCTTCTCCGCCGTGCCGCACCACTGGCAGTCGCCATCGACGAGGCAGGCCTTCGGGCACTTGTCGGCGCAGCGCCCCTCGACGCAGATCTGCGTCTGGAGGCAGTGGCTCGTGTTCGTGGCGGTGCACGCCTTGCACTGGCCGTCCGCCGGATCGCAGACCTGGTGCTGCGGACTGCACGCCGCGCAGTCCGAGTTCTTCTCGCAGGACACGAGGGGGTTGCCGCCGCCGTCCGTCGCGCAGGTCTGCACGACGGGCGCGCAGATGCCGAAGCTCGTGCAGGTCTCGCCGTCCTTGCAGCCGGTCTGCGTGGTCGGGTCGCAGGCGATGCACCGGCCCTCGTCGATCTTGCAGGTGGTGCGGCCCGCCGTGCAGCCCGCGCACTCCTGGTCGGACTTGCAGTTGTTGAGCAGGCAGATCCCCTGGAGCGGGCCCGTGTCGGCCGGTCCCGTGTCGACGGGGGCGCTGACGTCGGGCTTGCCGGCGTCCGGTACGACGTCGGGCACCTCGGCCACGTCGGGCCCTCCGGTGTCGGGCGTGCCGGTGTCCGTGGGCCCGGCGTCCACGGACGGGAGCTGGCCGCTGTCGAAGGACGGTGTGCCGCCCGAGTCGTCGCCACCCGCGCTCGGAGTGACGGAGTCGTCGCCGCACGCGGCGGCGAGCACAAGCGCCAGGAGGGCGCACGCACAGTGTCTTGCCATGTTCTCGTCTCCTGTGGTGGTCTTGGCCAACCGTCGAACGCGCGCGAGCATACGCCCCCCTGCCGCGGATGGAAACCCGCGAATTCTCGCCGACACAGCTTCCCCGGCGTGCCTGTCACCGAAGAGGGGGCAGGCCCAGTGTGGGTTACGCACGGCTCCGTCGCGTCAGGCCGCGGCGGCCCTCGTCCAATGGAAATAGTGATTGCATGCGCCCGGGCCCCGGCATAGGCTGGGCTGCATTGCCCGACGAGCGGCTGCGCGATGATCCAGGAGGGGTCTTGCGCGCTGCGGTCACACCTGGACGGGATCGATGAGCTTACCGCTCCCCCAGGGCGCGCCCCGAGCCTCACGCGGCACGTGCGCGTTCCTGCTACTGTTCGCCCTGCTCGTCCTTGTGCCGCGACCGCTGTCCTCGGCGGTCCTGGTGCCTCCGGGCGACATCAACGACGACGAGCTGACCAACGTCGTGGACGTGCAGTGCATGATCCTGCTCGTCCTCTCCAACGCCGGCGGGACCCCCACGCCCGCGTGCCTCAAGGTGACCCAGGCGGAGGCGGACCTCAACTGCGACGGCGTCCGCAATGTCATCGACGTCCAGGCGCTGATCCTGCTCGCCTTGAAGGAGCCCTTCTCCCAAGCGCTCGACAACGACGGCGACGGCACCATCGACGCCTGTGACCCCGACGACGACGACGACGGCGTACCTGACGTCGACGACTGCAAGCCCAAGGACCCGACCGTCGACTGCACCGAGGGCTGCTGCGAGGGCCACGACCGCCCCTCCTGCAACGACGCGGCGGTGGCCGACTGCGTATGCGCGACGGACGCCTTCTGCTGTACGACCGGCTGGGACGCCCTGTGCGTCGAGCAGGCCGCCCTGTTCTGCGGCGCGGACTGCCCGGGCCTTTGTGGTGACGGCGCATGCGTGCCTGGCGAGACCTGCGGCACCTGTCCCCAGGACTGCGGTCTCTGCCCCGGCTGCGGCGACGGCCAGTGCGACCTGGACGAGGGCTGCCTCTCCTGCCCTGCGGATTGTGGCGACTGCGAGGGCGACTGCTGCGCGGAGGGGCCCCCCGGCTGCGACGACCCGGACATCACTGCCTGCGTCTGCGCCGCCGACGGCTTCTGCTGCTCCATCGCCTGGGACGCAGCGTGCGTCGACGAGGCCGTGGCGTGTGGCGGCTGCGGCCCCGAGTGCGGCGACGGGGCCTGCGAGGGCGGCGAGACCTGCGCCCTCTGCCCTGCCGACTGCGGAGCCTGCCCGGCGTGCGGCGACGGCGCGTGCAACGGCAGCGAGGGTTGCGACACGTGCCCGTCCGACTGCGGCGCCTGCGCCGGCTGCGGGGACGGTACCTGCGGCGGGGCGGAGACCTGCCAGGGCTGCCCAGCGGACTGCGGCCCCTGCACCGGCGACTGCTGCGCGCCGGCCGAGGAGCCGGGCTGCGGGGACGGCAGCGTCGCCGGCTGCGTCTGCTCCATCGATCCCTTCTGCTGCGCCACGGCGTGGGACGTCCTCTGCGTCGAGGAGGCCATCGGATGCGGCCTCACCTGCACCGACGTCTGCGGGGACGGGAGCTGCACCCTTGGGGAGTCCTGCGCGAGCTGCGCCGCCGACTGTGGGGTCTGCCCGCCGTCGTGCGGAGATGGCGCGTGTGACGGGGACGAGGACTGCGTCTCTTGTGGCGCCGACTGCGGGCCCTGCGAGGGGAGCTGCTGCGACGATCATGGTGGGCTCGGCTGCGCCGACTCCACGATCCAGGACTGTGTATGTGGCGCCGACCCCTGGTGCTGCATCGGCGAGTGGGACGCGCTGTGCGCCGCCGAGGCCGAGGGCCTCTGTGGCGCGGCTTGCGGGCCGTGAGGTTTGTCATGATGGACTCGAGTCCGTTGTCTGTTGCGGGGCCCCGGGGATCTGCCACGCTCGGCGTTGTCGAGGGGCGGCGACCACGCTACCGCGTCCCCGTGGCATGGCGAGCGGCGGGACTCACGAGCCTGGTGCTCCTCGCGACCTCGCTCTGGACCACCAGCGCGTCCGCTCAGGTGTGCGCCAAGGTCTACATCGAGATCGAGCAGGAGGTGACGCTGGAGCGGCAGGCCTTCGATGCGCGCATGCGCATCAACAACGGCCTGACCAGCCTGGCGGTCGACGACGTGGCGGTCTCCGTGGTGTTCCAGAACGCCGCGGGTGAGCCCGTGCTCGCCACCTCCGACCCCAACGACACGCAGGCGAGCTTCTTCATCGTGCTCGACTCCATGGAGGGCATCGGCGACGTGGCGGGAGCGGGCACCATCGCGCCCCAGACCGCCGCCGAGATCCATTGGCTGATCATCCCGGCGCCGGGGGCGGCGGGGCCCGCCAAGGAGGGCACCCTCTACCTCGTGGGCGCCAACGTGAGCTATCGCATCGGCGGGGAGCTCAGCGAAGTGGCGGTCGTCCCGGACAGCATCTACGTCAAGCCCATGCCCAAGCTCTTCCTGGACTACTTCCTGCCCTACGAGGTGCATGGCGACAACCCGTACACCGACCCCATCGAGCCCCCCGAGCCGTTCCCTCTGGGCGTGCGTGTCGCCAACAAGGGCTATGGCGCGGCGAACAAGCTGGCCATCGAGTCCAGCCAGCCCAAGATCGTCGAGAACGAGCTGGGGCTGCTCATCGCGTTCCAGATCATCGGCAGCGAGGTGCATGGCAAGCCGTCCACGCCGAGCCTGCTCGTGGACTTCGGGACCGTGCCCGCCAACGAGGCGCGCATCGCCAAGTGGATCATGACCGCCACGCTCCAGGGCAAGTTCATCGAGTTCAGCGCCACCTTCACCCACTCGGACGACCTGGGCGGGGCGCTGACCTCGCTGCTCGAGGAGGTCAACACCCACACCCTGGTCCGGGACATCCAGGTCGACCTGCCCGGGCGGGACGCCATCGTCGACTTCCTGGCGCAGGACGGCACGGCGCTGAAGGTCTACGAGTCTGAGCTGGTGGACACGGCGGTCCTCGACGTGTCGAGCGCCTCTGCCATCTCCCTCGCCGGTGGCGCGGTGACGGTCACCGTGCCTCCGACGGCCGGCTTCTCGTACCTGAAGCTCGCGGACCCCTTCTTTGGCACCCAGGACGTCGTCAAGGCCGTGCGCAGCGACGGGAAGGTGCTGTCCTCCCGCAACGCGTGGGCGTCCCGCGAGTGGCAGAAGCTCAGCCAGTCCTATCTATATAAGATAAACGTGTTCGACACGGGCAACCCGCTCGGGCTGTCCTACACCCTGACCATGGGCCAGGTGGTGGCCGACAACGCGGCTCCGGTCCTCGGCCCGACCCCGAGCCGCAGCATCCGCGTGGGCGAGACCCTGGAGTACGTGGTCACGGCCACCGACCCGGACGGCACGACGCCCGCCATCGCGGCGACGCCGCTGCCCGCGGGCGCGTCCTTCGCAGACGCGGGCAACGGGACGGCCGTCCTGACCTGGACCCCCGGCGAGAACCAGCTCGGCGTCTATACCCTCTACTTCGACGCTTCGGACGGCAAGGCGAGCACCTCGGGTAGCGCGATCATCGAGGTCGTTCCCGCGGATACGCCCAACGAGGCGCCCAGCTCCGCCAGCGCCGAGATCGTGACCCAGCGGGACACGCCGAGCGCGCCCGTCACCCCGACCGTGGTCGACGCGGACGAGGGGGACGCCCACTGGTTCACCATCGAGCTGGCGCCGGCGCACGGCGACGCCTTCGTCACCGCCGGCCAGCAGCTCGTCTACGTCCCGGACCCGGGGTACATGGGCCCCGACTCCTTCCTGTTCCGCGCAACGGACAAGCTCGGCGACTCCGTCATCGGCACCGCCGCCGTGCTCGTCATCGGGGCGGACGACCTGCTGGTCTCCGGCCTCACGCTCGAGCGCGACGCGGCGGGCGTGCCGGTCGCGGCCATCGTGACGGTGGAGAACACGGGCACGGCGCCGACGGTGGCCCCGGTGCGGGTCGACGTGCGCGCGGTGGGCTGCGGCGTCGACAAGGTGGTCGCGACGGTCGAGACGGCCCTGGACGCGGGCGTGACCCCTCTTCACCTCGGGCTTGATCTCACGGACTCTGCGCTGGCCCTCGGCGCCTTCGCGCTGGTGGCGACCGTCGATGCGGCCGGGGAGCTGCCCGAGCCCAACGAGCTCAACAATGGCGCCAGCGTGGGCGTGCTGCTCGGCGCTGCGTCGCCCGAGTGGCTGTCGTTGGGCACCGCCGCCGCCGAGGCGCGCAAGGTGTGCGCTGGCGCAACGCTGTCGGCGGGTGGCCGCTCGTCATGGGGCCTGTCCGACGGCGCGCAGTGGTGCCACGACGTGGCGGCGGAGGGGGCGCAGGTCTCCTGGTCCCTGGCGTCGGCCGGGGCCCCCCTGTCCAGCGGCGAGGGGCGCGCGGATCGCAATGGCGCCTGGCGCCTGGACGTTCCCATGCCCCAGCAGGTGGGGGCCTTGCTGGACCTGACGGTCACGGCTTCGGCGGGCGATGAGCAGGACGTGACGAAGCGGCAGGTGGTGCTCGTGGACTGCGGCGCTGGCTCGCCGGCGCCCATGGTGGCGGCGCCGCCCTACACCGGGCCGAACGGCGCCCCCGCCGTCGTGTCGTTCATGGACGGCGCTGCCTCGGCGCCATGGGTCGTGCACCCGGGGACGCCAGTCCCCGGCGTGGGCCCGGTGGGGAGCGGCACCGGCGGTGGCGTCACGGGCACGGGCACCACGGATCAGGTGCCCCTGGGCGGCCCGCCCCTCGGGGCGCTGGGGGCCGGCGGCTTGAGCGGTGACCCGTTCGATGCGGCGGTCCTCGCGGCGTCGGTCATGGCGAGCCCGAACCACGTGGAGGTGGGCGGCACCGTCACCCTGACGGGCGCGGTCGGCGGCAACGACTCCTACTACGGCCTGCCGGTCACCTGGCGCGCCACCGACGGCCTCGGGACGCACGTCGTCGCGCCGACCACCTGGTTCTACCTGAACGGCACCCTGCACCTGAAGGCGACGTGGACGCCACCGCGAGCTGGCGCCTGGACGGTGACCCTCGCGCTGGGGCCTGGATTCCAGGACGCGCAGCCGGGCAACGACCAGGTGAGCATCGCCGTCGACGTGTCGAAGCCGGCGCCGCTCCTCGCGGGGCTCGCTCTGTGGCTCGATGCCTCCCAGGGCGTCACGACGGACGCCGAGGGCCGCGTGCAGGCCTGGGCCGACCGCTCGGCGCAAGGCGCGGGCGCGGCGCAGGGGACGGCGGGGCTCCAGCCGCAGCTCATCGCAGACCCCGTCTACGGCGCGGCGCTGGTGCGCTGCGACGGCCAGGACGACGCGCTCGTCCTTGGCAGCGGCTACGCGGACTTCTCACAAGGGCTGACGGTGTTCGCGGTGGTCAGACCAGACCGGGACGCCGGCGCCGGCCTGCTCCTGGATCTGGGCGGCGCCGGGGCCGACCGCGTGACCCTGGGGGGCGCGGGCAGCGCGGATGGCCTCCGCTATCAGGTGGCAAAGCGTATGGCGGAGGCCTCTCATGGCGCCCGCCTGCTGGAGCTCCAGGCCCTGTCCGTGGTCCATGTGCCGGGCGAGGCCGCGACGCTCCGGCGTGATGGCGCCGTCACGGGCATCGGCAACGTCCGGCTCCCAAGCGTGGCTACCCGCACGGCCAACCTGATCTGCGGCGGGGCGGGAGCTCCACTGGGCGGCGCGGTCGCCGAGCTGCTGGTCTACACCCGGGCGCTGACCGAGGCGGAGCGCGTCGACGTGGAGCTCTTCCTGGCCGAGCGCCACGGGCTCTACCACCCGAGCGCGTCGTGGATCGCCGCCTACCCGCCCACGGTGGAGGCGACCATCCACGCCCGCCGCTGGAGCGCGGCGCAGGCCGACGCGCTGGTCGCCTGGACGGCGGCCCACCCGGCCTCCCCAGTCCCCGGGATCGCGCTGCGGCTGTGGCTGCGCGCCGACGAGGGGGTGACGGCGACCGAAGGCGTCGTTGCCGCCTGGGCGGACCAGGGGGCCGACCCCTGGGCCGATGACGCCACCCAGACGGACGCGACGGCTCGGCCGACCGCGGCCTCCCAGGGGGGCACCTCCGTCGTCCGCTTCGATGGCCTCAACGACGGGCTGCGCCTGCCCGCCGGCATGGCCCACCTCGACGGCGGCTTCACCGCCTACGCCGTTGCGCGCGCTTCGGGGCCGGCCCGCTGGGGGACGCTGCTCGACCTGACGGGGGCGACCGCCGCGAGCAGGCTGGCCCTGACGCGAGATGCGACCGGCCCTGGCGTCGTGCTCCGGTCCGGCGATACGGCCCTCACTGGCGACGGGGGGCTCGCCGTGCCTGAGCTGCGGCTGCTCGGCGCCATCCAGCAGCCGGACGGCCAGACCCAGATCGTCCGTGGCGGCGAGGTCACGGCCTCGGGCGCCGTGGCGGTGCCGAGGGCGGCCGTGCGAGACGGCAGCCGCATCGCCCTGTCGCCGGTCGCGGGGCTCCCGGCCTTCGCGGGGGACATCGCCGAGCTGCTCGTCTGGGATCGGGCCCTGGGCGCCGACGAGCGCCACGCGGTGGAGGTCTACCTTGCGGACCGGCACGGAGTGTACCACCCGGACGCTACGTGGCTGCTTGACCAGGACCTCGCCGCCGAGGCGGTGGACGCGGCGCACACCTACGGGCTCGGCAAGGCCGAGACGGTGGCGCTCGGGGAGTTCATGGCGCAGAACCCGGACCTGCCAATCCCCGCGCCTGGGCTCGCCCTGTGGCTGGACGCCACCACCGGCGTGGATGCGGCCGGGGGCGCCGTCCAGGGCTGGGAGGACCGCTCTCCAGCCGGCATGGACGCGGCTCAGGCTGACTCTTCGCGGCGCCCCGTGCTGCTCGGGGGCGACCACCCCGCCGTGTCCTTCGACGGCGTGGACGACGTGCTGCCCCTCCCTGCCGGTTTCGCGGGCCTCGACCAGGGCGTCACGGTCTTCACCGTCGCCCGCCCGGCCCGCCCGGCGCCTGGCGCGCCCCTTCTCCGCCTCGGCAACGCGGCGGGGCAGCAGATGGTGTCCCTGGGCGCGGACGGCGCGACGGGCTCGGTCCGCTACGGCGCTGGGGCCGCCTTCGCCACGGGCCCGAAGGGCCTGCTCCCTGGTCGCTGGCAGGTGCTCTCCGCGGTCCACGGTGCGTCGGGCGTCACCCTGTCCCGCGACGGGCAGGTGCTCAAGGCGAGCGCCATGCCGCTCCCGGTCGCCGTCCTGCGCACCGAGAACGCCATTGGCGGCCCCCCCTTCGTCGGAGAGCTGTCCGAGCTGCTGGTCTACACCCGCGCCCTCTCCGCTGCGGAGCACCAGGCCGTCGCCGCCTGGCTCGCCGACCGGCACGGCCTCTACCACCCGGCGGCCACGTGGGTCGACGGGTACGCGGAGGACGTCGTTGCCAGGATTCATGCGGAGCGCTGGTCCCAGGCCGAGGCCGACGCCTTCGTGGCGTTTGGCGGAGTCGCGTCGGACGCGGGGATCCCCGGCGCCGGCGTATCGGTCTGGCTGCGCGGCGACCAGGTGGTCGCGGGGCCCGACGGGGCCGTGGCCCTGTGGGCGGATCTCGCCCCCGTGCCCTCGCCGGCCGACGCGAGCCAGACGGTGGAGGGGGCCCAGCCCCTCGTGCTCCCGAGCGAGGTGGGCATCGGCGGCGCCCCCGCGGTGCGCTTCGATGGCTTGGACGATGCCCTGGAGCTGCCGCCCGGCTTCGTGGACTTCGATCGGGGAGTCTCCGCTTTCGTCGTGCTGCGACCGGCCGCCGGTGACCGGTGGGGTCACATCGTGGAGCTGGCGACGAGCGGCGGTGCCGCGCCGATCTCCCTGTCCCGCAAGGGGACGACGACCACGCTCCGCTATCGCAGTGGCAACGTGGCTGCCGACGGCGCCGCCCTGCTTGGCGGGACCTCCTGGCGGGTGCTCTCGGTGGTTCACGCCATCGATGGGACGGTGGCCCTCCGGCAGCACGGCCTCGACGGCGCGACGGGGTCGGCGACCCTGCCGCCCCTGGCCTGGCGCGACGGATCGCGGGTAGGCGCCGGAGTCGCGGGGCACCTGACGGGCGATCTCGCGGAGCTGCTGATCTACGACAGGGCCCTGGGCGACGAGGACAGGGCCTCGGTCGAGGTCTACCTGGCCGACCGTTACGGGCTCTACCACCCCGACGCTGCATGGATCACGGGCTCCGGCTACGAGGAGGGGATCATCACGATGATCCACGCTCAGGCATGGAGCAAGGCGCAGGCTGACGCGGTCGCCGGCCAATGAACATGGACACGCAGGCCCCCCGCGGGGGCACGGAACGACACATGGAAACCAAGAACGGAGTGGGAAGGCTGGGGCGCGTCCTGGCCAGCGCGGTGCTGCTGGGCGGCGCGTGGACGCTCCTCAGCGGCTTCGGGGACTCGAACCTCATGGCCGTCGGTCAGAGCGGCGCCGTGCAGTCGGTCTCACCGGACCTGAACGTGCCACCGCGGTCCATCCAGTCGGCAATCGAGGGCCAGACCCTCTTCGCCGCGAGCTGGAATGGCACCTACTCCCTCGTCGGTGGAGGGGCAGGGCGGGTCCAGCTCGTCGATGGGCAAGGCATGCCCACGGGGACCGTCAAGACGGTCAACGGGGGCTCGGCCGTGCGGGCCATCTCCTGGAATGGTACGAACTGGCTCGTCGGCAGCGACAGCGGCCGCATCCAGATGGTCGATGGGGCTGGCGCCACCCTCGGCACCTACCAGACGGTGATCCAGGGCAACGCGGTCCAGAGCATCTCTTGGAACGGCGATGTGTGGCTCGTCGCGGGCGACGCGGGGCGTGTACAGCGCGTGGCCTCGGATGGCACCTTGGTGGGCACCTATGGCATTGCGCTGGGCGGCGCGCGCATCATGGGCGTTGCTTGGAACGGCACCCACTGGCTCGCTGGCGGAGACAGCGGCCGCGTCCAGCTCGTCGACGCCGACGGGGCGCCCGTGGGCACCTACACGCCCGCGCTGGCTGGTGGCCAGATCGAGGCGGTCTCGTGGGACGGCACGCGGTTCATCGTCGCCGGCGTCAGCGGGCGCTTCCAGATCATCGACAACAGCGGCATCCCCGACGCCGCCACGTACAAGATCAGCGGCCCCACCTGGTACGACATCGCCCCCGGCGACGGCAAGTGGATGCTGGTGGGCGCGTCCGGCCAGTATCTGATCCTCCCGTCCAACCTCTCCTCGGTTCCCGGGGTGCGCCAGGCGCTGGACAACCAGACTGCCTACGCCACCACGTTCCTGGGCACGTCCTGGCTGTATGGCGGCGGCAGCGGCCGGGTACAGCGGATTGGAACCAACTCCGTCCCCATCACGCCTTACACATCGGTGTTCGGGACCAACCAGATCGAGCGCGTTGCCTGGAACGGCACGAACTTCTACATCGTCGGCTCGGCTTATGGGCAGCTCATCAGCCCCACGGGGCAGCAGCTCACCGCCTACAACGGGAGCACCTATGTGCTCTCCGGTGGGTATGGAGCGCGCGCCGTTGCTTCCGACGGGGATCGGTTCCTGGTGGCGGGTGACAGCGGCCGCTACGCTCTCATCCAGTCAAATGGCACTGTCGGCGCCACCAAGGTATCTACCGGGAGCCCGACTCAATACAGCGTCGCATGGACGGGGACGCGCTGGGTGACCGCCGGAGCAAGCGGCGCAATCCGGCTGATCAGCTCCGACGGCAACACGACGCAGGTGTCGCAGACCGGCATCGGGGGCAGCAACATCCAGAAGGTCGTGGCCACGGGACAGTCCATCTGGGTCTTCGGCGATTACGGCCGCTACCAGCAGTTCGACAACAACCTCACCGCCATAGGCGGCTGGAAGGGCGCCATGTCCGGCGGTCAGATCCTCGCCGCAGCCTTCAACGGCACCGAGTTCCTGGTCGGAGGATGGGCGGGCTTCCTGCACCGAATCGGCCTCGACGGCCAGGTGATCGGCGAGCCTTTCCAGGCGTTGGAGGGGGTCACCATTCGAGGCATCGTGTGGACGGGCCTTGAGTGGGTCATCGCAGGGGACGGCGGGCGCATCCAGCGCCTCAACGCGAACGGGACGGCTGCCAGCACGACCAAGCGGGTGCTCGACGACCTCACCGTCATGGACATCGTGTACGCGGGACCGTGGCTCACCGAGTCGCAGATCTGCGCAAAGAACCTGGACTGCGACACCGCGTCGTGCCTCGGCGGTCGCTGCTCCTGCGATGGCGCGTGCCTCATCGACGGGGCCTGCGTCGCGCCGGGCGATCCCAGCCCGTCCAACCCATGTCTCGTGTGCGATCCGCTCTCGAACGAGCTCGGGTGGACCCCGGCTACCGACGGAACGGTCTGTGGGGCGGACGACGCCTGCGAGGGACCTGGCACCTGCACGGCGGGTGTGTGCGACGCGCAGCCCCTGGTGGACTGTGACGACCAGAACCCCTGCACGGACGACGCGTGCGTGGCCGGGACCGGCGACTGCGCGTACACCAACAACACGAAGGCGTGCTCCGACGGGGACGGGTGCACGATCAACGACAAGTGCGCGGCAGGCACGTGCCTGGGCACGCCCAAGGTGTGCAACGACAACAACGCGTGCACCGTCGACACCTGCGGCATCGTCGGCAACTACTACACGGACTGCGTGGACGCCTACGAGAAGGGGGTCACGGCGAGCGGCGAGTATTGGATCGACCCGAACGGTGGGGACCCCGCTGACGCATACCGAGTCTACTGCGACATGGAGACGGACGGCGGCGGCTGGACCATGTGCTACTCGGACGACCTGGAGGTCCAGATCCAGTCGGAGGTCACCTACGACGCCGCGAAGCCCTACGGACAGGATGGCTACCGCACCGACTGCAGGAACGTGGACATCGCCCAGATCCTGTACGTCCGGCACGACAACAGCCAGAAGGCGTGGTTCACCCGGGACGGCGGGGCCACCTTCCGCATGACCGAGGCTGGCTACTTCTCGAGCGGCGAGGTGCTCGGCGAGTGGACCGCCAACGGCGTCGCCAGCGCGGGCATCAAGTACCAGGTGAACGTCTGCGGCTCCTCGTGGATGTGGACCGGCCTGATGGTCAGCGGCTACACGGGTGGGTGTTGGAAGCAGTGCAACTCCTGGTGCGGCGACACCAGCAGCGCCTACTTCCGCATGGACGGAGACGACGGCGGCAGCTACAACGGCGTGGCGTTCAACGAGAACGGCCACACCAACGTCGCCAACAAGCTCATGAGCGTGGGCGTGCGGAGCCGCAAGCCGTCGACGCCGACCGGGCAAGGCACCGAGCCACTCGCCGCGTGCATCTTCACCTCGACCGAGGCCCCCTGCGATGACGGCAAGGCCTGCACCGAGGACGACGTGTGCGGTCCCACGGGCGTCTGCGGCGGCGTGCCCGTCGCGGACGGAGCCGCCTGCGACGACGGGGACGCCTGCACCGGCGACGGGGCCTGCGTGGCCGGCTCGTGCGGCACGGGCAGCGGCCTGCTCGGGTGCCCGTCCTTGCTGGCTGCGGGCCAGAACGGCGCGGCGGGGCTCATCGATCCCGCCCTCAACCTCGCGCCCAAGTCTGTGCAGACGCTGATCGGTGGCAGCACCATCTACGCCGTCTCTGCGGGCAGCCCCCACCATCTGGTGGCCGGAGACTCCGGTCGCGTGCAGCTCTCCAATGAGCAGGGGGTCGCCCAGAACAGCTACGCAACGGCCCTTGCGGGCTACGCCATCTATGACGCCGCGTGGAACGGCACGGAGTGGCTGGTAGGTGGCAATGGAGGTCGCGTGCAGCGGGTCGGCGCCGATGGCGTCCCCATCGGGAGCTACGCGACGATGCTCGGCGGCAGCGTCGTCCGCGCCCTCGCGTGGAACGGCATCGAGTACCTCGTGGTCGGTGACAGCGGCCGTGTGCAGCGCGTGGCAGCAGACGGCACCGCCATCGGCAGCTACGTGACGGCCTTGAGCGGCGCCGCAGTCTATGGCGTCGCCTGGAGCGGCGGGACGTGGCTGGTCGGTGGTGATGCTGGCCGCGTCCAGCTCGTGGCCGCCGACGGGACCCTGAACCCCAAGTGGCGCACCGCCCTCGTTGCTGCGGCCATCAACGACGTCGTCTGGACCGGCACCGGCTTCCTGGTGGTGGGTGCATCCCAGCGGTCCCACCTGATCGCGACCGACGGGACCATCATCCAGGACTCGTACAACCCCAGCGGCGGCGCGACCTGGTACACGGTGGCCACCAACGGGTCCAGCTTGCTGCTGGGCGGTTCGTCCGGCTACGTGCGGCGCTCCAACGCGTCCGGCGGGCTCCAGGGGGGCGTCGCCCAGGCGCTGCTCGGGAGCACCGTGCGGGGCATCGCCTGGACGGGCAACGGCTGGCTCGTTGGCGGCGACAGCGGGCGCGTCCAGGCGGTCGCCACAAACGGCATCCCCAAGGTGTCCTACATCACGACCCTGCTCGGCAACCACGTGAATGTGGCGTCCTGGGGCGGCGACCGCTGGCTCGTCGGCGGCAGCGCCTACACGCAGGTGGTCAACAAAAACGGCACCGCCGGGTCCACGGTGACGAGCGGCGTCTATACGCTCTCCGGCGGCTATGGGGTGCAGGGCCTCTCGTTCGAAGGCAACCGCTGGCTCGTCGTCGGCGACAGCGGCCGCTACGCCTTCGTCAACAAGGACGGCGCCATCCAGGCGACCAAGGTGATCTCCTCGAGCCCGACCATGTATGGCGCCTGCTGGAACGGGACGACCCATCTCGCCGTCGGGGCGAGCGGCCTCGTGCGGCGCATCCTGCCCGATACGAGCACCCCGGGCGCCAATGAGACGGCGCTCGGCGGCGCCAACGCTCGAGTCTGTGTGCCCATCAAGGGTCGCTTCCTGGTGGCGGGCGATCTCGGGCGCGTTCAGATCGTCGGCGCAAACGGCGTCCCGGTCGGCACGCACAAGTCCGCGGTGCTCAACCAGCCCATCTACGCGGCCGCGACCGACGGCGAGCGCGTGCTCGTGGGTGGCCTCGGCACCGGGCAGGTGCAGCTCGTGGACGCGGACGGTGTGCCGCAGGGCTACCCCGTGACGGTGCTCGGAACGCCGATTCGCGCCATCGCGTGGACGGGCACCGAGTGGATCGTCGCTGGAGACTCCGGGCGCGTGCGGCGCGTCAGCTCGAACCTGACGCCCATCGGTGCGGTCAAGATTGCCTTGGACGATCTCCACATCTACGCGCTGAGCGCCGCCGGACCGACGATCCCCGCCGCTGGCGCGTGCGTCACCCACGCCGACTGTGCGACCCATCAGTGCGTCGCGGGCACCTGCGCCTGCGAGTCCGGGTGCGCCGCCGACGGTGTCTGCGTGGCCGACGGCACGCCGAACCCCCAGAACCCGTGCGAGGTTTGCAACGAGGCCGTCAACCCCATGGGCTGGAGCGACGTGGTGGATGGGACGAGCTGCTCAGACGGGTCCCCCTGTGTCGAGGCCGGCGTCTGCTCGGGCGGCACGTGCAGTGAGCCCGCCATCGTGTCCTGCGACGATGGAAACCCGTGCACGGCGGACTCCTGCGATCCGGGCACCGGCGCCTGCGTCTACGCGGCCGCGGCGGGCTCCTGCAACGATGGCAACCCATGCACATCGGGCGATGCCTGCGCCAACATGGTCTGCTCCGGCGCGGCCGTGACGTGCAATGACAGCAACCCGTGCACCGACGACTCCTGCACACCCGAGGACGGGTGCCTGAACATCCCGTCCTACGCGTCCTGCAGTGACGGCAACCCCTGCACCGACGGAGACACCTGCGACGGCGCCGGCTCCTGTGCGGGCACCGTCCTCGCTGACGGGGCGGCGTGCAGCGACGGCGAGGCATGCACCATCGGTGATCGCTGCGTGGCGGGCACATGCACCGGCGGTGGCGTCGTCCCGGCGTGCAACAAGCTCATCGCGTCGGGAGACAGCGGCCGCTTCCAGATCGTGCCATCGGACCTGAGTGTCCCCAAGCCCTCCATCCAGGTGGCGATGAGCGGGGCCTACTCCTATGGCATCGCGGCCGGCCCGACCGGATCTCTGGTGATCGGCGACTCCTGGATGCAGCAGGTGGACGACGACGGCGTCCCCGTGGGCACTCGCGTGCAGCCGCTCCAGGGCAGCGCCGATTACATGGTGATCACCAACGGCGAGGAGTGGCTCGTCGGAGGCGACTCGGGGCGAATCCGGCGGGTTGCCGCCGACGGGAGCCTGATTGGCGCGGCGGCGTCCAACGTGCTCAGCAGCAACCAGATCCTGGCGGGCGCCTGGAACGGCACCAACTACCTGGTCGGCGGCGGCGCTGGCCTCGTCTGCCTGCTCGACGCCTACGGCGTGCCCGTGTCGTCGCCGACCACGGTGATGAGCGGCGTCACCATCCGCGGCATCGCCACGGACGGCACCAACTTCCTGGTGGTAGGCGACTCGGGTTGGTTGCGCCTCCTCGGCCCCAACGGCGCGCCGCTGGCCGCGGCGCAGCACGGCCTGGGCGGCCAGACCGCCAACGCGGTGGCCTGGACCGGCCAGGGCTACCTGGTGGTCGGCAACAACTCCTACAGCCAGATCGTCGGCGCTGACGGTCTCGTCAATCCCGACACCCTGTTCCACTCCGGCGGTAGCCACTGGCAGGCCGTGGTGTGCAACGGGACGAAGTGCCTGGCCGGCGGCAACAGTGGGTACAACCGCCTGCTCAACCCCAATGGCACGTCCGGCGGGAGCCTGCGCACCGCCCTCGACGGTGCCCAGATCATGGGCGTGACGTGGACGGGCACCCGCTACTTGGTCTCCGGCTACTACGGGCGAGTGCAGCCGGTGGCTTCGAACGGCGTCCCGGTCCTCCCTTATGGCACGGCCCTCAGTGGCAACCAGACCTACGGTGGCGGCTGGGCCGGCGACCGTTGGATGCTGGTCGGGTACATCTACGACCACGTGATCGGTGTCGCGGGGAACTCCCTCTCTGCGGTTGGCACGGCACTCTCCAGCTACGGCGTCTACACGGCCTCGTGGAACGGCGCCCACTGGCTGGTGAGCGGCGACAGCGGCCGGTACAACCTCTTCCTGCCCAATGGGAACGCCACGGGTGGGACCAAGGTGCTCAGCGGGAGCACGCCGAACATGAAGGCGGCAGCCTGGAACGGCACCAACTGGCTCTCCTGCGGAGACTCGGGCCTGTGCCGCCGCATCGACAAGAACGGAACCCTCACCGCGTCGAGCACCGTACTCGGTGGAGTCGCGGTGCGAGCCGTGTCTTCCAACGGCGCCTTGTGGATCACCGGTGGAGACAGCGGTCGCACCCAGCTCGTCGATGCGGCAGGCGGGGCCATCGGGAGCTACATCACCGCGCTGTCGACCCCCATCCGCGCCATCGCGTGGGACGGCAACCGGTGGCTCGTCGCTGGCGACAGCGGCAAGGTGCGCCTGATCGACGCAGCAGGCGCAGTAGCCGGTGCGGAGCAGACGGTCCTCGCCGGCAACCACATCTATGGCGCTGCCTGGACCGGCACGGACTGGGTGGTCGGTGGCAATGGCGGCACCATGCAGCGGCTCTTGCCTTCGGGCGCGCCCGTTGGCGCCGTGGTCACCGTGCTCAATGGCACGACGGTCCGCTACGTCTCCTACGGTGGTCCCTCGCTGACCCCAGGCTCCGCATGCACCCTGGGCACGGACTGCACCTCGGGCGCCTGCGTCGCCGGCTATTGTCTCGCGGACTGCAGCATCGGTGGCTCGCAGCTCGTCCGGGGCCAGACCAACCCCGACAACCCCTGCCTCGTGTGTGACCCGGATCAGAACACCAGCGACTGGTCGCCCCTGGCGGCGGGCGCATCGTGCGAGGACGGTGACCTGTGCACCGTCGGCGACACCTGCCAGCAGGGGCTCTGCGCCTCGGGAGCGCCCAAGGACTGCGGCGACGGCTCTGAGTGCACCGTCGACTCCTGCGACCAGCAGACCGGATCCTGCGGACACATCTATGTCGGAGGCGGCTCGTGCCCGTCCCAGCTCCTGGTGGCCGGGGCCTCCGGCGCCGCCATGTTGGTCGGGTCTGACCTGACCGTTCCCCCGCTGTCCTTCCAGACCACCCTTGGGGGCAGCGATGCGCTTGCCACGTCCTGGAACGGGACGGACAGCCTGGTCGTGGGCGCGGCAGGCAAGGTGCAGCGGGTCGGCGCCGACGGCCTGACGAGCTCTGCCGTGGGCGTGGTCAATGGCGGGAGCATCGCTCGGGCGGCCGCCTGGAGCGGCACCGAGTGGCTGGTCGGCGGAGACTCGGGGCGCGTCCACCTGGTCGGCGCCGATGGGGTGCCGGTGGGCTCCTACGCCACGGCCCTTGGCGGCACCCGCATCAACGCCATGGCATGGGGGGCCGACGCGTGGCTCGTCGGCGGCGACACCGGCCGCATTCAGGTCGTGGGCGCCGACGGCGTCCCCATTGGCACGCACGTCACTGCCATCGACGGAGTCCAGATTCTTGCCGTGGCATGGAGCGGCACCCACTGGCTGGTCGGTGGTGCCTCGGGCCGCGTCCAGCTCGTCAACCCTGACGGCACGCTCGCGGGTGGCTACCAGGCCGCGATCGCCGGATCACTGATCCGCGCGGCCGCTTGGGACGGCACCCGCTTCCTGGTGGGCGGAGACGCAAGCCGTATCCAGGCGGTGGACGCCGCGGGCGCGCCCATCGCCGGCACCTTCCAGACCTTGGGCCACACGGTCTACGGCGTGGCGCCGACCACCGACGGCTGGCTGGCGGTGGGCAACGCCGGCGCCTACACGCGCCTGTCTCCCACCGGAAGCACCATCAAGACCGGCACCGCGCTGCAGGGCCTGGAGGCCTACGCGGTCACCAACGCCGGCGTCAACTGGCTGGTCGTGGGGCAGAGCGGCCGAATTCAGCGCGTGGCCTTCGACGCGACGCTGGTGCGACCGTTCCAGACCCTGCTCGGTGGCACGGCCATCGTCAGCGCCGCCTGGAGCGGCAGTGGATGGCTCTTGGGCGGCGGCACGCTCGTTCAGGTGATCGACCAGTCGCTGGCGCCTCAGACGGGGACTCTCGTCCCATTCCTGGGCTCGCAGGCCGTGCGCGCGGTCGCCTGGGGCAAGAAGGCCTGGATCGCCGTGGGCGACGCCGGACGACTCTCGCTGATCAGCGCCGCGGGCGCTCCGGGAGCGGACTCCAACGTTGGCGCCGGAAACAACCTGCTCGCGGCGGCGTGGGGCGGGTCGAGCTGGCTCGTCGGCGGTGCCGCCGGCTACGTGCGGGTCATCGACGAGACCGGCGCTACGGCGTCCAACGGCCTCACGACCCTGGGCGGCCAGGTCGTGCGCGCCATCTCCGCCGGGGGCAACGGCTGGCTCGTGGTCGGCGACCTGGGCCGCGTGCAGCGCGTGAGCAAGTCGGGCACCAGCCAGGGAGCCTACCAGTCGGCGCTGTTCAACCTGACGGCCCTCGCCGCGTCTTGGAGCGGCACTGACTGGCTCATCGGCGGCGACAGCGGCTACATCCAGCGAATCGATGCCCTCGGCAAGCCCGTGGGCAAGCCGGTGGTCGCTCTGGGCGGCAAGTCGATCCGCAGCATCGCGTGGACCGGCTCCAACTGGGTGATCGCTGGGGACCAGGGTCTCCTGCAGAAGGTCGACGCGAGCGGCGCTCCGGTGGGGCCCACGTTCACCGTGCTCGACGGCCTCGCGGTCTACACGAGCAGCATGGTCGGCGCGGCGCTGGTCGCTGGCTCTCCCTGCGGAAGTGACCTGGAGTGCCCCACGGCCTTCTGCGACGAGGGCACCTGTGACTGCGGTGGCGGCTGTGCGGTCGGTGGCGCGTGCGTGGCCGAGGGCGCAGAGAACCCCGAGGACCCCTGCCAGGTGTGCGACCCGCAAGCCGACCGCAAGGCCTGGACGGCGCGGGCGGACGGCCTGGTCTGCGACGACGGCGACGCTTGCACCGGCGACGGCTCCTGCGCGGCCGGAGTGTGCGTCGCAGCTCCCAGCGTGGACTGCAGCGACCAGGATCCCTGCACCGACGACCACTGCGACTCGGAGACCGGGGCCTGCTCCTACACGGTCAACACCGAGGGCTGTGACGACAGCAACCCCTGCACTACGGGCGACGTCTGCGTGGAAGGCCTCTGCGCCGGCGACGAGCCCACTGACTGCGACGACGGCAACCCCTGCACCGACGACGCGTGCGACGAGCTCCTCGGCTGTCACAGCACGCCCAACGAGGCTGCCTGCGACGACGGCAACCCCTGCTCGGGCGACGGCCTCTGCTCCGAGGGCGCATGCCTCGCCGGCGCTGCGGTCGCGAACGGGACCCCCTGCTCCGACGGCGCGCCGTGCAATGACCACGACGCCTGCCTCGACGGCCAGTGCATGGACGGCCCGGCCACCCCTGGGTGCGCGAACATCGTCGTCGCTGGCCAGGGGGGCACCGTGGCCATCGTCCCGGCCACACTCAGCGTGCCGCCCGTGTCCACCCAGACCGCCATCGGCACCAACACCGTCGTGGCGGCGGCCGCGAACCCCGACGGCGTGACGCTCGTCGGTGGTGGAGGCGGCTACGTGCAGCGCGTCGGCACCAACGGAGTGCCCTTCGGGAGCAACGTGCAGCTCCTGGGCGGGTCGACGGTCAACGCCATCGTGTGGACCGGCGACGCGTGGCTCGTCGGCGGCGCCAGCGGGCGCATCCAGCGCATCGGCGCGGACGGCGTGGCGATCGGTAGCTACGCGCAGATCCTCCAAGGGTCCGCCGTCCAGGCGCTGTCCATGGGCGACGGGCAGATCCTCGCGGCGGGCGCCTCCGGGCGCGCGCAGCGTCTGACCCTGACGGGGACCGCCAGCGGCTCCCAGATCACGGCCATCGGCGGCTCCACCATCTACGGGGCTGCCTGGAGCGGCACTCACTGGCTCGTGGCAGGTGACGTGGGCCGCGTGCAGCTCATTGCCGCGGATGGGGCCCTCGCCAGCGATTGGGAGCCGGCCCTGGCCGGCGGCATCGCCCGCACCGTGGCCTGGAGCGGCCAGTCCTTCATCGTCGCGGGAGACAGCGGGCGGTGGCAGCTCGTCTCGGCAGACGGCAGCGTCGCGGCCGCCACGTACAAGATCCAGGGGACCACGTGGCAAGGCTCGGTTGCGTCGCCAAACGGCGTGCTCCTCGTCGGTAACAGTGGCCAGACCGCCTATGTCCCCAAGTCGGGGGCGTCGAGCTTGACCATCCGCACGTCGATCCTCGGGTCCCACGCCTACGCGGCCGCCTGGAACGGGACCAACTTCCTCGTCGGCGGGGCCAGCGGCCGCGTGCAGCTCGTGACCTCCACGGGCGTCCCCATCGTGCCTTACGCCGTGGGAATGGGGGGGAGCACCATCGAGGGGAGCACCTTCGACGGCACGAACTACGTGGTCGTCGGCAGCGCCTACCACGAGGCCTACGACACTGCGGGCAAGGTCGTCTACCCGTACACGTCGAGCTCCTACACCCTGTCGGGGGGCTACGGCGTCCGCTCCGCCGGCCACGACGGCACAAAGGTCCTGACGGCGGGTGACTCCGGGCGCTACGCGTTCCTCAACGGGAGCTACGTCCAGCAGGGCACGACCGTCGTCACCTCATCGCCCACCCTGTATGTGTCCGTCTGGAACGGCACGAGCTGGCTCGTAGGCGGTTCTGGCGGCGTGTTCCGCACGCTCAACGCCTCCGGCACCCAGCTCGGCTCCAACGTCACGCTGCTCGGTGGCGCGGTCGGCCGCGCGGCGGCGTGGAACGGCGTGCACTGGCTGGTCGTGGGCGACACCGGGCGCGTTCACCGTGTCAACGCGTCCGGCGCCGCCGTAGGCTCCTACCAATCAGGAATGCTCAACTTCACCATCCGCGCCGTGGGTTGGAACGGCACCCAGTGGCTGGTCGGCGGCGACTCGGGCTACATCCAGTTCGTGGGCACCGACGGCATGTTCATTGGGAGCCCGGTGGTCATGCTCGGCGGCCAGCCGATCTACGGGGTCCTGTGGACGGGCGGCGAGTGGGTCATCGCGGGCGGGGCGGGGTACATGCGCCGACTCAACCCGGATGGGACGGCCGCGTCGGGCATCGTGACCACCAACGACGGCAACTCCATCTACACGGCCACCTACGGCGGCTATGTGTACGACGCGGGCAAGCCCTGCACGCGGGATCTGGACTGCCTCTCCAAGGAGTGCAAGGACGGCTTCTGCGCCGCCGACTGCGTCATCGACGGGGTCTCCTATCTCGACGGCGCCCTCGACCCGACCAACCCGTGCCACATCTGCGTTGCGGCGGCCAGCCCCAATGCCTGGACCGTGTTCGCGGACGGGACGGTCTGCACGGACAACGACGCGTGCACGGTGGGCGACGTGTGCACGGCGGGGGCCTGTGTGCCAGGCCCTGCGACCGACTGCGACGACGGCGTGGAGTGCACCGCAGACTCCTGCAGCAAGGTGACCGGGCAGTGCAGCAACGCCTTGGTGGGGGCAGCCTCTTGCGCCACCTGCGGCAACGGGACCGTGGACGTCTACGACGAGGTGGAGGCCTTCGAGACGGGCAGCCTCTCTGCCCTCGGCTACACCGCCGACGCGTGGCAGCTCACGACGGCGGCCAAGTACAGCGGCACCACCTCGGTCGTGTCCACGAACCAGGCGAACAGCTCCACGAGCACCCTGACCCTCGGCACGACGACGGCCACGGGCAACGTGTGCTTCCGCGTGAGCGGGTCGAGCCAGACCGGCGACAAGCTCGTGTTCTACGATGGGCCCACGAAGCTGTGGGAAGGCGCCAATCTCGCCTGGGCAAACATCTGCTTGCCGGTCTCGGCTGGCTCCCACGTCTTCGCGTGGAAGTATCAGAAGGATGCCAGTGGATCCTCCGGCGAGGATCGCTACTTCATCGACGACGTGTCGCTGCCCCACCTGGAGGCTTGCGACGACGCCAACAGTGTGTCGGGCGACGGCTGCAACGGCCTCTGCACGTCGGACGAGCTCTGCGGCACGGGCTACACGGACCCGTGGGAGGCCTGCGACGACGGCAACACGGTGGCCGGCGACGGCTGCAACGCCGACTGCACCAGCGACGAGACCTGCGGCAACGGGATCGTGGACCTGGGTGAGTGGTGCGACGACGGAAACGAGGTGGACGGCGACGGCTGCTCCCCTGGCTGCCAGCCGTCCGGCGTCTGCGGCGACGGCGCCCTCGACACCTTCCCCATCCAGCTCGGCTTCGAGGATGGTGATCTGTCCGAGGCGCCCTTCTTCCCCATCGGCGGTGGCTGGGTGGCGGACTCCACCCACGCCTACGCCGGGACGTGGTCCATGGCATCTACGAACGCCGGGTCGAGCACGACCACCGGTGTCTCACTTACGGCGAAGGTGGCCGCTGGCGATGCGTGCTTCCGGGTGAAGGGCACGAGCGAGGCGTGCTGCGACAAGTTCACCTTCCTGGTGGACGGGGTGGTCAAGTTCACCGGGGCCAACCTGGACTGGCAGCAGGTGTGCACGGCGGTCACCGCCGGCAGCCACACCTTCACCTGGCGCTACGCCAAGGACGACAGCGGCAACGCGGGCACCGACCGCTACTGGGTGGACGCGGTCAGCCTGCCGTCCATGGAGCCGGAGGTCTGCGACGACGGGAACCTGGTCTCCGGGGACGGGTGCGCTGGCGACTGCAAGTCGGACGAGAGCTGCGGCAACGGCATCGTCGACGTGACGGAGGTCTGCGACGACGGCAACCAGACCTTCGGCGACGGGTGCGCCGGAGACTGCCAGTCGGTCGAGATCTGCGGCAACGGCGTCTTGGACTTCGGTGAGCAGTGCGACGACGGCAACCTCGTGGACTTCGACGGGTGCTCGCCGCTGTGCAGGCTGCCGTCGGTGTGTGGAAACGGGGCGCTGGAGACGGGCTGGCCGGACTACGGCTTCGAGACGGGCAACCTGAGCGAGGCAGCCTTCACGCAGACCTCGTGGGCGGTCACCACGCTTTTCGCCAACACGGGCACCAAGTCGCTCCAGACCCAGAACCACGGGGCAAACAGCGCCTCGTCCCTCAAGCTCACCGTGAGCACGGCGGGTGGCGACGTGTGCTTCCGCCTGCGGGGCACCAGCGAGGCCTGCTGCGACAAGTTCAAGTTCAAGGTCAACGGCGCGGACAAGTGGGTCGGAAACAACCTGACCGACTGGACCCGCATCTGCACGACCCTGCCCGGCGGGACCCACCAGCTCGAGTGGCGCTACGAGAAGGACGGCGCGGTCTCCGCGGGTGAGGACACCTACTACGTCGACGACATCGAGCTGAAGTGGGCCGAGGTCTGCGACGACGGCAACACCGTCAGCGGGGACGGCTGCGCGGCGCACTGCCACTCCGACGAGTCCTGTGGCAACAGCCTGCTCGACGCCGGTGAGGTGTGCGAGGACGGAAACGCCGTGGACGGCGACGGCTGCTCGGCGGACTGCAAGTCGTTGGAGGTGTGCGGCAACGGCATCATCGACCTCGTGGAGCAGTGCGACGACGGCAACCTCCTGCCCTTCGACGGCTGCACGCCGACCTGCCACGTGGAGGCCGAGTGCGGCAACGGCCAGGTGGACATCGTCAACAAGGCGGTGAGCTTCGAGTCCGCCAACTTCACTGAGGCGAAGCTCGTGCTCAGCGGCGCGGGCGGCTGGACCATCGACTCCGCCAAGGCGTTCACGGGCACCCGGTCGGCGCGCTCCGGCAACGCGGGCATCCCGACCAGCGAGGCCAGCATGGCCCTGACGTTCACCACGTCGGGCGGCGACCTCTGCTTCGCGGCGCGAGGCACCAGCGAGGCGTGCTGCGACAAGCTCCTGTTCCGCCTCGACGGCTCGGTGGCCCTGTCCATCGTGAACCAGGAGTGGACCACCCACTGCGTGCCCGTCAACGCCGGCACCCACACGGTGCAGTGGGCGTACTCGAAGAACGCGACGGTCAACAGCGGCGAGGACCGCTACTGGGTCGACAACATCGTGCTCCCGCCGGGCCCCGGCGAGGTGTGCGACGATGGCAACCTGGAAGGGGGCGACGGGTGCAGCGCCAACTGCCAGAGCGACGAGACCTGCGGCAACGGGGTCGTCGACCCGGGTGAGACCTGCGACATCATCCCGCCGGCCATCACCACGCTTGCGGCTACCTCCGGGACCGCGGGGCTGGTGGAGCTGGCCTGGGACCCGCCGGACCTGAGTCAGTACCCAGACGCGGGGCCCGTGGCGGGCTTCGCGGTGTACCGCTCCACGACGTCCATGCCGACCGTGGAGGGGCTGATCCCCCTGGCGCTCACCCCGCTGCCGGGCTACGTGGACAGCCCGCCTTCGCAGGGCACCTGGTACTACCGCGTGACCTCGTACTACCAGGTCGAGAACCAGAGCGAGGGCTCGAACCAGGTCGCGGCCGTCTCCGACGCGACCGGGCCGACGGCGACCATCGCCATCGCCCACGCCATGCCGCTCGGGCCTGGGCTCTATGCGCTGACGCTGACCGCGTCCGAGCCGCTGCCCAGCGAGCCGGTGCTCACGTGGAAGTCGAACTCCGGTGGTCCGGTGTTCCCGATCCTGCTCGCCCCGAAGAACGGCAGCACCACGGTCTACGAGGGCACCCTCGACGTGCCTGGGAGCGCGCTGAACGGGACGGCCACCTTCACGTGGCAGGCGACGGACGTGCCGGGCAACGCCAACGGGGCCATCACGTCCGGAGCGACCTTCACCATCGACAGCGCGGCGCCGACAGCCACCGTCACCGTCGCGCCCGTCTCGCCGCTGGGGCCGGGGACGGTGACGGTCACGGTGAAGTCCAACGAGGTGCTCTCCGGCGCCCCGACCGTGAGCATCACGCCGCTCGCCAAGGCGGCCATCCCCATCGCCATGGTGGGGAGCGGCACCAACTGGACCGGGTCCTTCTCGATCAACGGGTCCACTGGGGACGGGTCGGCGACCTTCGCCTTCCAGGGAACGGACGCCGTCGGCAACGTGGGTACGACCATCACGTCGGGCAAGAACGTGGTCATCGACACGGTGGCGCCCGGGGCGCCCACCGGGCTCACCGCGACGAAGCAGCCGGCGGGCTCCTGGGCCCTGTCGTGGACGGCGCCGGCGGGCGAGGTGCCTTCCACCTACCGCCTCTACCGCTCGACGGAGCCCATCGCGAGCATCGTGGGGCTGACGCCGCACAAGACCTTGTCGAGCACGTCGACGGTCGATCAGCCGCCTGCCGTGGGCACCTGGTACTACGTGGTGACGGGCGTCGATGCGGCTGGCAACCAGGGCGCGCCGTCGGCGCAGGTGTCGGTGGTCGTCGACCAGCCGCCCCCAGAGGACCCGACGAACCTCCAGCTCGTCCTCATCGAGGCGACGAAGCTCGGGGTGTCCTTCACGCCCAGCGCCAACAGCGCCGGGCTGCTCGCCGGCTACCGCGCCTACCGCAATGGCGCTCTCGTCGGCACGCTCGCGGCCAACGCCACGGGCTACACGTATGAGGGGCTCAGCGCGGGCTCCACGTATGCGTTGGTCATCCGTTCTTACGACACCAACAACAATGAGAGCCTGGGCGCGAGCCTCACGGGGCACACCCTGTACGCGAACCCGGTGGGGGTCGTCGCCGTCGGCCGCGACAAGAAGATCGACCTCTCCTGGACGGCCGTCAGCCCGACGGACGCGCTCCAGCACTACGCGGTCTATCTGGACACGGAGGCCTTCACGAGCGTCGCGGGCAAGACCGCGGTGAAGACCGTGGCCACGACCAGCACGTCCGTCACGGGGTTGGTCAACGGCACCACCTACTGGGTGGCGGTGACGGCGGTCAACAAGTCCGGGGCGCAGGAGCCGGCCGTGGTGGCGGTGAGCGCCGTGCCGGGCGACGACGTGGCGCCGGAGCCGCCGACCGGACTTCAGGTGACCTCTTCGCAGCAGGACGCCCTGGTCATCGGGTGGACGGCCTCGGTCAACTCCGAGGGCGACCTCACGGCGTATCTGGTCTCCAAGGACGGGGTCCAGATCGCGTCGGTGCCCGCAGGCACCCACACGTACACCCTGACGGGCCTCCAGGCGGCCAAGTCCTACGCCATCGCGGTGCGCGCCGTCGACGGCAACGACAACAAGAGCAACCCGGCGAGCATCACGGGCTACACCTTGATGCCCAACCCGACGGCCGTCGTCGCCACGCCTCACGACAAGAGCCTCGGCGTGAGCTGGACGCCGCCTTCGCCGATTGCGAACGTGGCGAGCTTCGCCGTCTACGTGCAGCCGACCAGCTTCCAGAGCGTCGTGGGTCTGACGCCCAAGGTGACCACGTCCGCGAGCGCCACCAGCGCGACGGCGACGGGCCTCATCAACGGCAAGACCTACTTCGTGGCCGTGGTCACCGTGAACAAGTCCGGGGGCTCCATCACGGCGGTCACGCCGGTGACCGGCGTCCCGGACGACGACGCGCCGCCGGCCAACCCCACGGGGCTGTCGGTGACCTCCAGCCAGGCGACCGCGCTGACCATCGGGTTCGTGTCTCCGGCCAACCCGGACGGCGACCTGGCGGGCTTCAACGTCTACCGCAACGGCACCAAGGTGCAGACCCTCGCGCCGGGACAGACGAGCACGACCCTGACGGGCTTGACCGCCGCGACGTCCTACACCATCAAGGTCACGTCCTTCGACGTGGCCAACAACGAGAGCACCGGCGCCCAGATCACGGGCTACACGCTCATCCCGAACCCGGCGGGCCTGGCCGTGACCGAGGCCAAGCACGAGAAGCTGGTCGTCGCGTGGACCGCGGCGACTCCGCAGGCCAACATCCAGCACTACGCGGTCTACGTGGCGACCTCTCCGTTCACCTCGGTGGCGGGCAAGACGCCGCAGCAGCTCGTGGCCGCGGGCACCACCACCGCGTCGGTGGGCGGCCTGGTCAACGGCCAGACCACATACATCGCCGTGGTGACCGTCAACAAGTCGCTGGGCTTCGACCCCGCGGTGACGCCCGTCAGCGGCGTGCCGGTCAAGGACACGTCGGGGCCGAGCCTGACCAACGTCACGTACAACGGCGCCCCGCTTGCGGTCGGCGGGCTCGTGGCCGTCGACGGCACCTTCGGCGTCACGGCGACGGACTCCGAGGGCGTGAGCTATGCCAAGTTCCTGGTGGACGGGAAGCTCATCGGCATCGACCAGAAGCCGTCGGATGGGCTGACGGCCTCGCTGTCGCTGGACGCCCTCAATGACGGGGCCCACACGCTGCACATCGAGGCCTTCGACACCTTCGCCAACAAGAGCACCCTGGACCACGCCTTCACGGCACAGGCCGCGCCGCCTGCGGCGCCGGTCATCAAGAGCCCGGCCAACAACTTCGCGACCATCCAGAGCAAGGTCCTGATTACGGGGACGGCGAAGGCCAAGTCCGTGGCCACCCTGTACGTCAACAACGTCCCGTCGCCGACCACGGCGACCGTCGATGCGGCCGGCGCGTTCAGCCTGCTGGCGACGCTCCAGCCTGGGGCCAACGCCATCCAGGTCACGGCGACGAACAAGGGCGGCGAGAGCCCCAAGTCCGCGGCGATCAACGTGATCTGGGACGACTCCGTCCCCGCGCCGCCCAAGAGCCTGAACGCCAGCACCAAGCCCGACGGCGTGGTGCGGCTGTCGTGGTTCGACGATGGCACCGGCACGGCGAGCGGCACCGCGGGCTTCCGCATCTACCGCTCGGCGTCGCTTTTCACGGACAAGGCCCAGGCGACCCTGCTCAACCCGGCGTCTCTGAGCAAGCCACTGTCCTGGGACGACACGCCTCCCGCGGACGGCATGTGGTACTACGGTGTTTCGCGGCTCAACGAGGCTGGCACGGAGAGCGGGCTCTCCAACGTGGTGCCGGGAGTCTCCGACCGCACGCTGCCCAAGGCGCTGTCCGTGGTGTACGTCCCGACGGGGGCCTTCCTGGACGACCGCTTCGGGCCCGGCAAGGTGGACGTGACCATCACGTTCTCCGAGCCCCTGCTGACGACCCCGTTCTTCAGCCTGACCCCCGATGGCGGCCTGCCCATCGCCGTAAACCTGTCCAAGAAGACGAGCACCGTCTTCACGGGCAGCTTCGACATCACGCAGGGCACGCCGAGCGGCGTGGCCCAGGGCGTGCTCAGCGCCCGCGACATGGCCAACAACCGGGGCACGGAGATCGTCGAGGGCGGGACGATCCTCATCGACACGGACGCGCCGTCGGTGCTGGCGCTGGCGCTCGATCCGCCGGCCCCGCTGAAGAACAACGCCGAGGCGCCCATCACCCTGACGGTGACGGTGGAGCTGGACGAGGCGCTCCCCGACGAGGAGGCGCCCGAGCTGACGTGGATCCTCACCACCACGAGCCCGCAGCCCACGACGCTCCCGCTGGCCCGCATCGGCGAGACGACGTGGACGGGTGGCTTCACGCTGCCGGCGGACGCAGGCGTGACCGCTGAGGCCCTGGAGTTCGCGTGGTACGCCATCGACGACCTGGGCAACGAGTCTACGAAGATCAGCGGGCCCAAGTCCTTCGAGGTCTACCAGGGGCAGCTCCCGCCGCTCCAAGCCCCGCTGGGTATCGTCGCCAAGGCCCTGCCCGGCGGCCTCATCCAGGTCTCGTGGATGGAGGTCGCCGGCGCGGCCGGCTACCAGCTCTACCGGCGCAGCCAGGCGGAGACCCAGCTCTCCGAGCACGTGGTCGTGACGGAGACCACCCTGACCGAGGATCCGGGCAGCGACGGCAAGTGGTACTACGCCGTGGCGAGCCGCCGCGAGGTCAACGGCGATCTGGCGGTGAGCGCACCGTCGCCGGAGGCTTCGGCGACCGCGGACCGCGTGCCCCCCGGGCCGCCGCTCAATCTGGTCGTCTCGCTTGCGGGCAACGGCATCAAGCTCGACTGGCTGCCGCCGAGCCCGCTCAGTGAGCCGATTACCTACAGCATCTACCGGGCTGCGGCGGATCAGATCACGTCGCTGGACGGGCTCGTGCCGCTGGCGAAGAACGTCAAGCAGCTCATGGTGGTGGACCCGTATCCGTCGGCAACGGAGCACGCCTACGCCGTCGCCGCCGTCGACGCGGCGGGGAACATCTCGCCGCCGAGCAACTCGGGCTATCTGAACGTGGGCCTGCTGCCCGTGTCGTCGCTGACCATCGAGCACACCATCGGCGAGCCGCCGGTGGTCAAGTGGACCCACCCGACCGCGGGCCTCAAGGGCTACAAGCTCTCGGTGGACGGCGCGCCCATGGGGCTCATCACGGAGACGACGTGGACGGACACCGCCTTTGCGGGCGTTGCCCGGACGTACTCGGTCACGGCCGTGGACCCGCTCGACTTCGAGAGCGTCCCGCGCAGCCTGACCCTGCCGGCGGTGTCCATGGCGCCGTCCGAGGGGGCGCAGATCCGCAAGGGCGTCATCCACCCGCTGTCCATCGACGTGCAGTCGGCGACGCCGGTGCCCGGGATGTGGGTCTATGCGGCGATCAACGGCAAGCAGCACCCGTCCGCGCAGCTCAGCCTGCCCGCCGGGACGCTCACCGCCGTGCCGGTGGTGATCGGTGGCTACCCGACGCTGCCGGACGCAGCGCCGGTGACGCTGAGCGTGATCCAGACCCCGAACGTGGGTGAGAAGGTCACCATCACGACGGCGACCACCGTGCCCACGACGCTCGACGCCTACTCCGTGGAGCTCCAGAACGACAAGTTCGTTCGCGGCGGGACCGGCAAGGCGCGCCTCGTGTTCCACAACACGGGCGACCAGGAGATCGAGCTCGTCACGGCCACCTCGTCGGGCAAGAACGCCTCGCCGGACGTGCTGTTCCGCCTGACGGACCTCGACGGCAACATCATGTCGACGGCGGGCCTGAAGGAGAGCGTCGGCGCCTCGGTGCTGACCCTGGGCAACGGCAGCAGCGTCGCGCGCCTCGCCCCCGGCGAGACCTACACGTCGGCGTGGACGGAGCTGGCGGTCCCCGCGGGGGCCCCGGATCAGGTGCGGGTCGAGGTGTCCGTGGCCAAGGTCCACTGGCACGTGGGCAAGAGCGACCACATCGAGGTGCCCGGCCTCGGCACCACGGCCACGGTCAACCTGGTGGATCCGCCGTACACGGCGCTCGTCACCCAGGTGGATCCGGTCGAGTCCTTCGGCGGCCAGAACATCGTGCTCTACGGCACGGCGACACTGTCTGGCGGGGGCGCTGCGACCAAGGTGCCCGTCAAGGTGGTCATCGCGGTCAAGGGCTTCGAGCGCACGTCCACGGTCTATACGGACGCCACGGGCCAGTGGGCCCTGACCTTCGCGCCGCTGCCGGGCGAGTCGGGAGTCTACCAGGCGTGGGCCACCCACCCGGACGTGCTGGACAAGACTCCGCAGGAGTCCTTCGTCATCCACCGGGTCGAGGTCACGCCAAAGTCGGCGTCCCTGATCCTCGCGACCAACTACCCGCTGGAGGTGCCGATTGTCGTCACGACCAGCGAGGCGCTGCCGCTGACCAACCTGCGGGTCGAGGCGCCGGTGAAGCCGACGGGCATGACCGTCGCCGCGCCGGTGCCCATCACCGTGGCCGCGGGCTCGAAGACGACCCTCAAGGTGGCCTTCACTGGCGACAACACGGCGCCGGCCCAGTCGGCGTTCAGCGTCGTGGTGAAGAGCGACGAGGGCACCTGGGCGACCATCCCGGTGACCTACACACTGTCGCAGGCCAAGCCGGTCCTCGAGGTGAAGCCACCTGGGCTCCAGACCGGCGTCGCGCGCGGCGACTCGGTGACGGAGGTCCTCACGCTCAAGAACAAGGGCTTCGCCAAGTTCGCGAACGTGACCCTGTCGTTGCTCGACAAGCAGAAGAACCCGGCGCCGGCGTGGGCGTTCCTGGCGAGCGCGGCGAGCCTGGGCGACCTCCAGGTGGGGCAGTCCACGCAGGTCAACGTGTCCTTCGCGCCGACCCAGTCGGTGGCGCTGACCCTGCTCGAGCCTTACACCTTCTATCTGCGGTTTGCGGCCCAGGGTGAGCCCCCGGCGGACATCCCCATCTACGTGACCGTGGACGACAGCGGCGTCGGCTCCGCCCTGTTCAAGGTCACGGACATCTACACGGGCACGCTGGACCCGCAGGGCGCCGTCATCGAGGGCGTCAAGAGCGCCAAGGTCAAGCTGGACAAGGTGTTCGGCACCGCGTTCTCCAAGACCCTCTACACCGACACCAAGGGTGAGGTCTTCTTCGACGCCCTGCCTGTCGGCAGCTACACCTGGCGCGCCAGCGCCACCGGCCACGACGCCATCGAGGGCAAGCTGACAGTGAAGCCGGGCATCACGTCGTCCACCGATGTGCTCCTGCCCATGCCGCTGGTCACCATCGAGTGGGAGGTTGTGGAGACCACCATCAAGGACGTCTACACGGTGGTGCTCAAGGCCACCTTCGAGACGGACGTACCGGCCCCAGTGGTCGTGGTGGAGCCGCCGAGCATCACGCTCCCGCCCATGTGCGTCGGACAGGTCTACAAGGGCGAGTACACGCTGACCAACTACGGCTTGATCAAGGCCGAGGCGCTTCTCCCGACGCTGCCCAACGACAGCGAGTACAAGTTCGAGCTGCTGGTGCCACCACCCGACGTGCTCAACGCCAAGCAGGTCGTGGTCGTGCCCTTCAAGGTCACCCACGTGGCCGGCTACAACCCGGAGGGCTGCAACAGCGTCAGCACGGGAAGCGGAACCGGGTCGGGCAGCGGGTCCGGGACTGGTGACGGCGGCGACGGCGGCGGCGACGGCGGCGGCGGCGGCGGCGACGGCGGCGGCGACGGTGGCGGCGGCGACGGTGGCGGCGGCGACGGTGGCGGCGGCGACGGTGGCGGCGGCGACGGTGGCGGCGGTGGTTCGGGCGGCGGTGGTTCGGGCGGCGGTGGTTCGGGCGGCGGCGACGGCGGCGATCCGCCACCGCCTCCACCACCGCCACCGCCACCGCCACCGCCACCTCCTCCTCCGCCCCCACCTCCGCCGTCGGGGTGCACCAAGTCAGTGCCGGTGAAGCACTGCTACAAGTGGGTGTGCATCAACGGCCAGTGGGGCGAGGCATGCACCACGCTGTGGGTCTCCGTGCCGGCAGCCTGCTCCGGTGGTGGCGGCGGCGGCGGCGGCGGCGGCGGCGGCTGGTATGGCGGTGGTGGCGGCGGCGGCGGCGGCTGGGGCGGCGGCGGCTCCGGCGCGTCGAGCCCCATGCCCGGCAGCCCCGGCTGCGACCCCTGCGAGTACCCCGGCCTGTCCGAGGGCGAGAAGGAGTGCTGCAAGAAGAACAAGAGCAAGAAGTCGGGCAGCGCGGTTGACCTGATCACGGGCGGCTACACCGACGAGGCGCTCGACATGGTGGTGGGCGTGCTCGGGCGTGAGCTGCGCATCGAGCGGAACTACTACAACGGGAAGTGGCACCTCCCGTTCGAGGACACCGAGCTCACCTTCGTGAACAAGGTCGACGTCCTGACGGACATCGTCCACATGGGCGTCACCTACGCCAAGCAGGACGAGGCGGGCACGGTGTTCGGCAAGGGCACCACCAAGATCGTCGCCTTGGACGGCGGGTGGCGGTGGACGGACCCGAAGGGCGTCTGGCGCCAGTTCGACGCGCAGGGGCGCTTGATTGCCCTGGGTGATCGCAATGACCGCGCGGTCCACCTGCTCTACACGGCAGGGAAGCTGTCTGGCGTCGCCGACCACTACGGGACGACGGTGCTGACGTTCACCCGCAACGGGGCGGGCAAGATGACCGCGGCCGAGTCTGTGCTGGACGGCCGCCGCATCGAGTACACCTGGACGGGTGAGAACCTCACCAAGGTGAAGACCCTCCTCGGGGACTTCATCAACTACACCTACGACGCCCAGGGGCGGCTCAAGTCCAAGGTCTACCCCAACGGCAAGGAGCGCCACATCGCCTGGGCGAGCAACGGCGTCGTTGCCAGCGTGCTCGACGAGGCGGGCGTCGGCCTGTACTTCAGCTACGGGTACAACACCGTGTCGCAGCAGAACTACTCGTCGGCGCTGCACACCGATGGCACGCTCCACGAGAAGTGGTTCAACAAGACCGGCCAGATCGTCCAGGAGATGATCAACGGCTCGTTGGTGCCCCAGATCACGGAGCCCGACGAGGCTGTCGTCGACAAGGGCGGCAACGTGACCGGGTCCAAGCTCAGCGACGGAACCAAGGCGCGGTCCTGGGTGTACGACGCGTGGGGTAACGTCACGGAGCAGACCGACGAGCGCGGCATCAAGACCACGTTCCAGTACGACGCCCACGGCAACCGCATCAAGGAGGTCTATGCCGTCGGGAAGCCTGCGGAGCGTACCATCCTCATGGAGTATGATGCCGTCGGGCTCATGACGAAGCGGACCCTCAAGGGCAAGGCCGGGCTCCCGGATCAGGTGACCCTCTACGAGTTTGACGCCATGGGCAACGTGACCAAGGCCACGGCGCCGGGCGGCCTGGTGACGGAGACCCTCTACGATGCGGCGCGCAACCTGCTCTGGCAGAAGGACGTCGCGTCCGGGCAGACCTGGACCTGGGAGTATGACGCGGCGGGGCGCGTGCTCCGCGAGGCGACGACCTATCCGGGCGACACCGAGGAGACGGTGCTCGCGACGACCGCGTTCGGAAAGGTCACGAACCTTGCCGGCAAGGTCGTCGGCGAGAGCGAGACCATCACGGACGTGGCTGGTCGGACCACCACCAACGAGTACGACACGGATGGTCGCCTCGTGTCCTCGACGGACCACTGGGAGCGAACGACGACGCTGGAGTACGACGCCCAGGGGCGGCTCGTCCGCGTGACGGGCGCTGACGGTCAGGTCGACGAGGTGACCTACCAGGACGTCGGCTTCGGGCAGGTGCGGGCCAAGAAGACCCGCGACGGCGTCGTGGTGCAGGAGGTGGACCGGGACGCCCTCGGGCGCGTGGTCCGGCGCCTGGAGAAGGGCGTAGAGGTCAACTACTTCTACCAGGGCGCGGGCGCCAACCCCATCGAGATCCAGTACCCGGATCACTCGGAGCTGTTGACCTACGACGCGCTGGGCAACCTGCTGACGACCACGTGGCTGTTCTCCAGCGGAGAGACCTTCATGGAGAGCGCCACCTATGAGGGCAGGCTCCAGACGTCCTTGACCACGGCGACGGGCGCTTCGAGGGCCCTGGCCTACGATGGACTGAAGCGCGTGACCTCGGCCACCGGCGGCGCCGGCGGCGTCGAGACCTTCACCTACGACGCGGCGGGGCGGGTCATCGCGCGCAAGGACGGCAACGGAGCCACCTCCGTGCAGCTCGCCTATGACGCAACGGGGCGCATCGAGAGCCGCACGCTCGGCCATGGTGAGACCCTGACCTACGCCTATGACGCCCGCGGAACCGTCGTGGACGTGCAGTCCAGTGCCGGGTCGCGCATGACCTTCGACCGGGACAAGCAGGGGCGGCCCACAACACTGGCCATCTATGGCGCAAACCCTGCGCTGCCGGAGCAGGTCATCGAGGTCGCCTACGACGACACTGGGCGCCTCACGAGCCTCGGCAACGAGAGCTTGACCCGCACCTTCGTCTGGGACGACTTTGCAAGGACGCGGACTGTCACGGCCGACTTTGGCGCCTTTGAGGCGAGCTACGCGTACGAGTATGACGCGGACGGACGCAAGGTCGGGTACACGGGTCCGGATGGCTCCGTGACCACCTGGGGCTACGACGCCCACGGGCGCCTCGCGTCCATGGCCGTACAGCCGGGCGGCACCGTCACATGGGCCTGGCCGCAGGTCGGTAAGGAGGTCCAGACCTTGCCGGGCGGCATCACGACGACGACCCTGTCCGACACGTACGGCCGGGCGAAGTCCATCGTGTCCAAGCTCGCGGACGGTACGGTGCTCATGGATCGCGACCTGAGCTGGAGCGCCCACCGTCTCACGGGTGTCGACGTCGAGGGCGGTACCAGCTACGGGTACCAGTACGACGGAAATGATCGCCTTGCCGCGGTCACCTATCCGAGTCTCCCGGCGTTTGCGCTGACCTATGACGGGGCTGGCAACCGTCTCACTGCCAGCACCTTCGGTGCGGAGCCGTTCACCTATCTGACGGGCAACCGCATCGCGACCGTCGGGTCCGTCGCGTCCTTCCAGCACGACGGCCGCGGCAACCTGACACAGGCGACGATCCTGGGAACAACGGTCCAGTACCAGTACAACGGCGCCAACCAGCTCGTGGCGGTCAAGGACGGAGGCGGCGCCACGGTCGCCACCTACGCCTACGGGCCGGACGGCGAGCGGGTGCGGAAGACCGTGGGCGGCGAGACCACGTGGTATCTGTACGTGGACGAGGGCCTGGCCGCGGAGCTGTCACCGACGGGCCAGGTGCTGGTCAGCTATGGCTGGCGCCCGGACCAGGACGTCCAGACGGCGCCCGTCTACCAACGCAACGGGGCGCAGACATACTGGTTCCTCAATGACCAGCGGGGTGTGCCGCAGAAGCTGGTCAACGGGAGCGGGCAGGCGTGGAGCGTCGAGACGGAGGCCTTCGGGCGCGCCGCAGTGGCTCCTGGTTCGACAGTCACGTGCAACTTGCGCCAGTCCGGGCAGTACCACGACGCCGAGACGGGCCTCCACTACAACCTGAACCGGTACTACGATCCGGTGCTGGGCCGCTACCTGTCGGCGGATCCGCTGCTCGACACCAGCGGCGAGTCCAACCTCTATGGCTTCGCCCTGAACAACCCGATCCACAACAGCGATACGCGCGGCCTGTCGGCCTCCGTAGGTGGTGACTGGAGCCCGGGGAACGGCGGAGGTGTCGGCGTCGGCGCAGAGTTCAACGCGGGCATCGGCAAGGTGAAGTTCGATCTCGGCTACAAGGTCGAGGACTGCTGCACCGAGGATGGCACCCTGATCAAGAACGGCAAGCGCTGCGTCGAGGCCTCTGTCCAGTTTGCCGTCAAGCTCTGGGGCGCGGAGACGCCGGGCGTGAAGATCAACGGTGCAGGGGCCAAAGCCGGCGGCTCCGTCGCGGAGGTCGGCGCCGGGCTCAAGTGCTCCAAGTGCAACAAGTGCGGCACCGACATTCCCGAGAACGAGTGCTGCGGCGTGGTGCCTGTCAGTCTCGTCGGCGGCGAGGTCTCCATCGGGGTCATCCAGTTCTCCTTCACGCTCGTCCAGGCGGAGTTCAAGGTCTGTCTCAAGGACGGGAACCTGAGCTGGGACGTGGACATCAAGTGGTTCAACTTCGGGGGCAAGGGCAACCAGGATTAGCGGCGTTGCGGCTCCGTGCCCCTTGCCTGGTCCGCTCTCCGCTTATATCACCGCACCCCCCTCGTGATCCGTACCTCTGCGGAGCCTTCGCGACCCTCAGGCCAGTGACCGCGCTTGACTCTCGCAGCGAGCCGTGTTTTCCTGTCAGTGACCCCGTCGTGCTGCACGGACACCAGCTGTCTGTGGCGCGAGGTCCCTCCATGAGCCAACGTCTCCGCTTCGCTCTGCTCGTCGCGCTCCTCGCAGACCATCTCTCCCTGCCCAGCCGCGCCTCCGCGCAGCTCTGGGGCCCGGAGGTCATCGGGACCCCGTCGTGGAATGTCGTTGATGTTCACGTGTTTGCCGGTCCTACGGGGAAGCCGGAGAGCGGGTTCGAGGAGTTCTTCGTGAGAGCGCACAGGGTCCTTCCACCCCCCAACCACAGTGATGACGTCCGGGGGTTTCTGCCGGGAGAGCCGCACCCTGCGCCTTATGACCAAGAGATTTCAGACGGCCTTGCCGCGCTCGGCATCGTGGATGCCTTCGAGTTTGCCGAGGACGACTTCTGGAACGGACGCGGCGTCTTCTTCATCTTCATGGTTGTCCCCGCCGAGGGAGCGGAGCACGGCTCCTCGACCGACTTTGCGTCAGGCCCAATCATCCCCAGGTCAATTCTTCCGCTTCATCTCGATCTGGCGACGAGGAAGGGCCCATCGACTCTCGGCGTCCTGGACTACGACGCGCCCGATGCTGTGACGGCTCGGGGCATGGAGGAAGACGGCTATAGCCACATTCCCATGTTCAACGTCGACTCGGCGATGTTCTACAAGCAAGTCGCCCCGAAGGGCATCTATGAGTATGCCGCGACGCTGACCGATGCGGCGGGCAACGGCTGGAAGTTCGGCGCGACCTTCAAGGTGGGAATGCCACCGGATCCGCCAGCGCCGGATGACCCACCAGACGGAGGGGAGGCTGCGGGGGCACCCGACGCCGGAATCGACGCTGGTCCCGTTGGGGGCGACGATGACGCCACTGACACCGGCGACACCGGCGACACCGGCGACACCGGCGACACCGGCGACCTGGCCGGCGACGGGACGATCAGCCCGGACTCCGCCGATGGCGCGGACGCGGGGATCGACGCCCACCTCGACGCTCCGGACGCCTCCTCCCCAGAGAACGCTCGCGCTGGCGGGTGCTCCGCCGGCCCGACCTGGGCCCCGCCGGCGGCACTGTGGGCGATTGTCTGCGGGCTCGCCTGGCGCCGCCGCGAGTCTGCGGTTCAGTGAAGGTCATCGCCCCGGACGGCACAGTGCAATCTTCGGGGACCGCCTCCCCCGCAACCAGCGGCAAGATGCCCGGTCTGTCGGGACCACGACGCGCCTAGTCCGCCCCCGTCGCCATCCCGCCCGGCACCAAGTAGCTCACCGCCGTGTCCCACCCGTAGAGCATGAGCCCGAAGGGGGCGTCACTCTCTACGCGGTGCACGCCCGCCCCGACCCACACGATGACGCGCTCCCACTGGCCGGCGCCGACGGTCGCGGTGGACCCCGAGATGGGGATCTGGTCGAGGGTCACCAGCGCGCCCGGCTTGCGAATCACGATGAGGCTGTTGTTCGCGAAGCCCGCGGGCACTAGGACCGGGTAGTCGTCCAGGAAGCGGTCCGTCGGGACCAGGATGCTCATGGACGGGTCGTCCACGGTCAGGTACTGGACGACCTGGAGGGGGCCAGTGCCCGCCACCTGAAAGTCATGGGCAGCCTTGGACTCGACCCACTGTCCCTTCTGCAGGGTGACTCCCGAGACTCCCGGGACGGGCGGTATCGCCGTGATCAGGTTGTCGTCGGCGCCCGAGATGACGCGGAAGATGTCGGCCTTGTTGCCCGTGGACACCGCGATGTACGACTTGCCCCAGGAGGAGACCGGCAGGAGCTGGGTCTCCAGGTGGTCGCAGTTGGAGCTGATGGACATGCACTGGTGCCCGCTGAAGGCAGCGGCCGGCTTGTCCGTGGTCACGAGGGTACCGGTCAGGTCGTTGGTCCCGTTGGTGTCCGCGAGGCCGTTGAGGTTCAGCACCTGCCACTGCTGGAGAGTGAACTCAGCGGGCTCCCCGGCAGGGAAGCTCGGCAGCTCCGGACCCGCCTCCGTGGGGCAGCGCGGGACGACGGTGACCTGGGTCTCGCCGGGCGCCGTGGCCGCGACCGTGACGTAGCCCCACACGGTCGGCGACTTGATGATGGGTGGTGGCATGACGCTCGGCAGCGTCGCGGCGATGTACTCGGTGCCGAAGGCGGGCTCGGGCAGCAGCAGGGACCCATCGTTGCTGAAGGCGAACACGTTGTTCAGCGGGTTGAACTGGGCGGCGATCACCGGGCGGTCCGTGACGAAGCGGATGCTCAGGTCGGAGACGGCTGAGCTCTGAAGGCTCATGACGGGCATCTCGAAGGCGCGGGCGGCGCCGCCGGGGACCACCGGGTCCGCGATCTGGAACGTCACGTCCGCCTCCGACGAGAAGGTGACGGTGGCCGGAAGGGTTCCCGGGTTGGCCACCACGACCGCGTGGGGGATGGGATCCACGGACTTGTCCACGTTGAGCTGGCCGGGCTTCACCTCCCACTGCCCCAGGTCCAGCGACCAGAAGCGACAGCCGACGTTGGTGTTGTACTTCAGGTCCCCCTCACAGGCGGAGAGGCACTTGCCGCCGATGCAGCTCGTGCCCTGGGCGCACTCCACCGGGTCGAGCCAGGCGCTGCCGTCCGCAGCGCACGCTCGGGTGGCGCTGAGGGAGGCGCAGGAGCTGGTGCCGGGCAGGCACGCGAGCACCGCGCACACCCCGTCCAGGCACTTCTCTCCTGGCGGGCAAGGCACCTTGAGCGCGGCCGTGCCGTCCTCGCTGCACACCTTGCGGGCGTCGATGGCGGCGCAGCCGAGCACCGTGCCCGGCTCGCAGTCCGCTGCCTCGACGCACTGGCCGTCTGCGCAGGTGCTCTCGCCGCTGCACACCTGGCCGCTGATCCAGACGCCCCCCTGGCAGAGCTGGACCACCTTGCCGTCGCACTGGAGGCTGCCCGGCGTGCACGGGGGGGCGACGTCCTGGTCTGCGTCCGCGGCTGCGTCCGGGGACGCGTCCGCGGAGGCATCCCCGGGAGCGCCTGCGCCGTCCTCGCCGTCCTCGTCAACGACATCGACACCCGGACTCGCGTCGACCGGGACGTCCGCTCCAGCGCTGTCCTGGGCGGCTGCCGTGTCGTTGGGCGCGGCTCCGTCTGAATCCGCCGCGCAGGCAGCCAGAGCGAGGAGCGCGGGGAGCGCGATGAGTGAGCTGCGCATGAGACCTCCGTGTGCCCTGGGCATCTACCACGGGCGCCGGGGTTCCTTCCAGGGGGAGACGGCGCCCGTCCCCGAACAGGGAAGGGCGGCACGCGCCGGGCGGCCCCCGAGCGAGGTTGGGAAGGGTCCTGCCGGACGTTGCCCGACACAAGGGTTCTTCCGGCCCCAACCCGGCGAATCGGAGATAGTGTGCGCCCCATGGGACTCGAAGAGCACATCATGGACACGCAGGGAGGCGGTGGAGGCGTAGCGGAGGGCGTCCCACAGGTCGGAGTGCGGGGGGCGTCGCGTGCCGCACGTCTCAGCCGGTCACCGGCAGTGGGCCCGACATTCCTTGACACGCCTCGGCGGATCGACGTACACCCGGAGAGACCGGCGGCCGCGCCTCGTGCGGCCCGTGGACCCGCTCAGGAGGTCGCCCGTGCTCGGACTCGTCGGCAGGCTCATCCTCCGCTTCGGCGGCTGGCGAGATGAGGGCGTCTCGCAGGTCGCCCCCAAGTTCGTCCTCATCGCGGCGCCCCACACCAGCAACTGGGACCTCGTCCTCATGCTGGCCATCGCGAAGAAGCACAAGCTGCGCCTGTCGTGGATGGGCAAGCACACGATGTTCGAGGCGCCCTTCGGGTTCATGCTCAAGTGGATGGGGGGCATCGCCATCGACCGGCGCTCGCGGCACAGCGTCGTCGATCAGATGGTGGAGGTCTTTGCCCGCGCCGACGAGCTGATCCTGGCCGTTCCGCCGGAGGGCACGCGCTCTCGCGCGGAGCACTGGAAGTCGGGGTTCTATCAGATCGCGCTGGCCGCCGGCGTGCCCGTGGTTCCCGGCTACCTGGACTACGCGAACAAGGTCGGGGGCTTTGGCCCGCCGGTGACCCTGACCGGCGACGTCACGCGCGACATGGACGCCTTCCGCGTCTTCTACGGGGGCATGCAGGGCCGCTTCCCCGACAAGTTCGGGCCCATCCGCCTCGCCGCCGAAGATGATGTAGAGCCGCGGCGGTCCGGGCAGGCGAGCTGACGCTGCCCGGCGCGCCGAGACCCGCCTTCAGCGCCAATAGCGGGGCCCATGGCCCGCCTCGTCGTCCTTGACACCCGCGGACGCCCTTCATATGGTAGCGCGTTCATCCAAAGGCCCACGGAGCGCACATGCTCGAAACGATTCAGAAAGGCTTTCGCACCGCCCGCAACCGCCTGAAGGGCTACCGCGAGATCAGCGAGTCGAACATCGAGGACGCGCTGCGCGACATCCGCATGTCGCTGCTCGAGGCGGACGTCGAGTTCCACGTGGTCAAGACCTTCCTTGCCCGCGTCAAGGACAAGGCGCTCGGCGAGATCGTGCTGACGAAGGTCCAGAAGGACGGCAAGGAGCTTCGGGCGACGCCGGGTGAGCACTTCATCAAGATCTGCCAGGACGAGCTGGTGGCGCTCCTCGGTCCCGTGGAGGACGACATCCGGTTCGCGGCCACGGGCCTGACCAAGGTGATGATGGTCGGCCTCCAGGGCTCCGGCAAGACGACCACCGCCGGCAAGCTCGCGCGCCTCATCGAGAAGACCCACGGCAAGCGCGTGTGCCTCGTCGCGGCGGACATCTACCGCCCCGCCGCCGTCGATCAGCTCAAGGTGCTCGGCGAGCGCCTGGGCATGCCGGTGTATCACCGGCCCGGCGCGAGCCCCGTCGAGATGTGCATCGAGGCCATGCCCTATGCGCGCCAGCACGGCTGCCAGGTGCTGATCTACGACACCGCCGGGCGGCTGGCCATCGACGACGAGCTCATGGGGGAGCTGGAGACCATCAAGGCCCGCACCCAGCCCGACAACGTTCTCTTCGTGGCCGACGCCATGATCGGCCAGGACGTGGTGCACACGGCCGCCGAGTTCAACCGGCGCGTCGGCATCGACGGCGTCGTGCTCACCAAGCTGGACGGCGACGCACGCGGCGGCGCGGCGCTCTCCATCAAGGAGGTCACGGGCAAGCCCATCAAGTTCCTGGGCATGGGTGAGGGGCTCGACAAGCTGGAGCTGTTCCGCCCCGAGGGCCTCGCGTCGCGCATCCTGGGCATGGGCGACATCGTCGGCCTGATGAAGGACTTCGAGGAGGTGGTCGACGAGGCCAAGGCCGAGGAGGACGCCAAGCGCATCCTCAGCGGCCGCTTCAACATGACCCACTTCCTCGACCAGATCCGCATGATCAAGCAGCTCGGGTCGCTGAAGGACGTCTTCGAGAAGCTGCCCTTCTTCGGTGACGGGCTCCCCGCAGGGGTCAACCTCGATGACAAGGAGCTGGTCAAGGTCGAGGCGATGATCCAGTCCATGACCAAGCAGGAGCGCACGAACCCGGACCTCATCGACGAGAAGCGCTCGGCCCGCATCGCTCGCGGCGCGGGGCGCACCCCCAAGGAAGTTCTGGAGCTGGTCGAGCGGTTCAAGGGGATGCGCCAGATGATGGGCCAGCTCGGCCAGTCGTCGGGCCTGCTCGGCAACCTGCCGGGCGTCAAGCAGATGCGCCAGATGAAGCAGCTCCGCAACATGGATCTCGGGTCCCTGTTCGGAGGCGGCGGCCCCGGTGGCGCGGGCGGCGTGCCGGGAATGCCCGGGATGCCGGGCCTTCCCGGTATGGGAAAGCTGGATCCGATGGCGCTGGCCCGGCAGGCGCAGGCGATGCAGCGAGCGGGGATGCCCATGTCCCCCGAGCTGATGAACGCTGCGGCCCTGATGCAAGGAGCCCAAGGCGCCCAGGGAGCCCAGGCGGGCATGGGCCAGCGGGCCGCGGGCAAGACCGGGGCAGCGGGTGTGTCCGCCGACGTGAAGAAGGACCGGCGCAAGAAAGAGAAGCTGGCGCGCGCCGCCCGCAAGAAGTCTCGAAAGAAGTGAGGTGCCGTCCATGAGCCGAGGCCCGCGCCGCCCGTTCGCACTGTGGGGGACCGTGCTCGTGCTCTTGTTGTCGGTCACAGCCACGGCTCGCCCCATGCTTCAGCGAGAGCGCATCGTGGACGCGCTCACCCGCCCGATCTCTGAGACGTCCAAGGCGGACTGGCTTGGCATGGGCCCGCCTCTCACCACCAACAAGCTCCTCGTCGACCTGGCGACCGGCAAGGGAGTCCCCCGCATCTACCAGCTCCGCGCGCTGGAGGTGCTCCCCTTCTTCCCCACCAAGCAGTCCATGCAGGTGCTCTGGGAGGTGGTCTACGACCGAGACACGGACGACGTGCGCCGCAAAGTGGCGCTGCGTTCCCTGGGTGCCGGGTGGCAGAGCGAGGTGCTCCACGACCTGATCAGCTTCCTCGACGAGCAGTCCGAGACTCTGCGCGAGGGGGCGGTCATGGGTATCGGGCTCATCGACGATCCGCGGGTGACGACGCTCCTCGAGAACCGGCTCTACCGGGAGGAGACCATCCGCGTGCGTCTTGCCATCGAGAAGGCGCTCCAGCAGTCTCGCCAGTACGACATGGCGCGCGACCGGCGCGATGCGGAGAACATCTTCGAGCAGCCGGTGCGCGTGTTCCCCCCTGGCTTCAGCCCTACGCTCCCCAAGGAGCCTTCGAAGGGCCGAGCCGATCAACCACAGAGGTGAGTCAATGAAGCTCCATGGCACGATGGTGGCCCTCGCGACACCGTTTCGCGACGGTCAGCTCGACGAGGACGCCTACCGCAAGCTGATCCGCCACTGCATAGAGGGGGGGCTGGACGCCATCGTACCCTGCGGGACGACTGGCGAGACGGTCACCCTTACGGACGAAGAGTACCAGCGCGCGATCCAGATCGCCGTCGAGGAGGGGCGCGGCAAGGTGCCCGTCATCGCGGGCACCGGCTCCAACTCCACCGCCAAGACCGTCGCCGCCACGGCTCTGGCCAAGAGCCTCGGCTGCGACGGCGCGCTCATCGTGACCCCATACTACAACAAGCCCTCGCAGGCCGGGCTCGAGGCCCACTATCGCGAGGTGGCGCGGCGCGTGGCGGACTTCCCCATCGTGCTCTACAACGTCCCTGGGCGCACCGGCGTCAATCTGCTCCCCGAGACCGTCGCGCGGCTGTCCGACACGGACGTCTTCGTCGCGGTCAAGGAGGCGTGTGGCAACCTGGCCCAGGTGCAGGACGTGCTGGACCAGGTGGGCGACCGCATGGCGGTGCTCTCCGGCGATGACGCCCTGTCGCTTCCGATGTACGCCCTCGGGGCCCACGGCGTGATTTCGGTCGCCGCCAACGTCGTGCCGGCTGAGATGAGGGCCATCCACACGACCTTCCGGGAGGGTGATCTGGCGGGGGCCGCCAACCTCCAGTCTCGGCTCACGCCCCTGTTCAAGGCGCTCTTCGTGGAGAGCAACCCCATCCCGCTCAAGGCGGCCCTCTGGCTGCTGGGGATCATGCGCAACGAGCTCCGGCTGCCGCTCGTGCCCGCCTCCAAGGGCACGGTCACCCTGCTGCGGGCGGTCATGTCCGAGCTGGGCCTGCGCCTGCGCGGCGCGGACGAGGCCTGAGGTGGAGCCGCTGCGCGTCCTGGTCACCGGCGCCCACGGCCGCATGGGCCGCGCGGTCCAGCGGGTGGTCGCCGAGTCTCCGGACCTCGTGTTGGCGGGCGCCGTGGACCAGGGCGACGACCCCTGGGCCGTCGCGGATGTGGGCGTCGTAGTGGACTTCACCACCCCGGAGGCAACCCTCGGCTACGCGCGGTTCGCCGCAGAGCGGGGGGTCCCGATGGTCGCAGGGACCACGGGCCTCACGCCGGCGCAGAAGGGCGAGCTCACCCAGCTCGCGACGCACGTGCCCATCCTGCTCGCGCCCAACATGAGCGTCGGCGTCAACGTGCTCCTGGACGTGGTGGCGCGAGCCGTGGCGGCCCTCGGTCCGGGGTGGGACGCCGAGGTGGTCGAGCTCCACCACCGCCACAAGGTGGATGCGCCGAGCGGCACGGCCCTGCGCCTTGCCGAGGCCGTCGCCCAGGCGCGGGACGCCTCGCTGGTGGACGTCGGGCGCTATGAGCGTCGCGGCCTCATCGGGGAGCGTCCGGCGGGGGAGATTGGAGTGCAGACGCTGCGCGGCGGTGACGTGGTGGGGGAGCACACCGTCTACCTGCTCGGCGACAGCGAGCGCATCGAGCTTACCCACCGCGCCACGGACCGGGCCATCTTCGCCCACGGCGCCCTGCGCGCCGCTCGCTGGGTCATCGGCAAGCCGGCAGCGCTCTACTCCATGGCCGACGTCCTCGGCTGAGCCGCTCCCCACACCTTAGACGGTGCGGGCACCAGCCTGCTGAGGGACTCTTGCGCGCGTCGGAGGACGCCCGGCTGCGCCAAAGCACGGAGGCCGAGCGGGAGCCTGGGGGAGACTGGGGTGAGCCTGCGGCCGCGGCGCTCCGCCAGCTCAGGGCCTGCGGGGCGTGGCGGCCGAGGCCGAGGGTCAGGGCCTGCGGGGGGTGGTGGCCGGCGGGGTGACCACGACCGGCGGGGGGGACGGCAGGTACGCCGGGCAGATGGCGTCCAGCGCGGCCTGGACGTTGACCGTCACGGTCAGGGTCGTTTCGGTCTCCTCCAGGATCTGCACCGCGTCGTCGTGCAGGTCATCGTCCCACGGGAAGTTGCGGCGGAACAGGGGCACCATGGCGTCCGCGGGGGTCAGCCCGTTGAGGTCGTGGTCGTAGCGTCCCCGCAGGTGCAAGAGCGTCTGATCGAGCCCGTGGGGCGCGTACCAGGTCACGATGAAGGTCTGGTGGGAGTTGTCCGTGGCCGCGTCGCCACCGGCGTAGTCGATGAGCAGCTCGCCGGACACCGTGACCCGGTCGCCCACGCTGTCGTGCTTATCGTTGGAGCTGCCCGCGTAGGTCGGCACCTCGGCGGACAGCACGTCGTCCACGGAGTCCTCGGGGGCGAAGATCCAGCAGCGTGGCCACAGGGAGAAGTCCTCGCAGCCGACGGTGGCCGGCCACCGCCGGTTGAGCTGCCACTGCTCAAGGATCATGGTGATGCCGTTACGCAGCGTCAGGATCGCCGCGTCGAAGGGCTTGTCCGTCCAGACGCCGTCGAAGCCGTGCCCGCCGTTGAAGGCGAAGTCCACGCTGCCCGCCCGCGTGTCGTAGCGCGCCACGTCGCTCTCGGAGCCGTACTCCTCCGACGCAGTCGCGATGAAGGACGACCAGGTGAAGGCCACGGTGCAGGCGGGCGGCTCGGGAGCGCCGCACACCCCGTCACCGTCCGCGTCGTTGGTCGGGTCCGTCGGGCACGGGTCCTCGTCTCCGCAGATCATGTCCCCGTCGATGTCGTTGTCCGGGTCGTTGGGGCAGAGGTCGTTGTCGGCGCACGCGCCGTCACCGTCGGCGTCGTTGTCCGGGTCGAAGGGGCAGGGGTCAACGTTCCCGCACAGCCCGTCCCCGTCGATGTCGTTGTCCGGGTCGAGGGGGCACGGGTCCGCGTCTGCGCAGAGCATGTCCCCATCGGCGTCGTTGTCGGGGTCGTTGGGGCAGAGGTCGTTGTCACCGCAGGAGCCGTCGCCGTCGGCGTCGTTGCCCGCGTCGAAGGGGCACGGGTCCGCGTCGGCACAGAGCCCATCGCCGTCGATGTCGTTGCTCGGGTCCGTGGGGCAGGGGTCCACGTTGGCGCAGAGGCCGTCGCCGTCGGCGTCGTTGGCGGGGTCGAGCGGGCAGGGGTCCACGTTGGCGCAGAGGCCGTCGCCGTCGGCGTCGTTGGCGGGGTCGAGCGGGCAGGGGTCCACGTTGGCGCAGAGGCCGTCGCCATCGGCGTCGTTGGCTGGGTCGAGCGGGCAGGCGTCGCAGGCGTCCCCGTTTCCGTCGCTGTCCGAGTCCTTCTGGCCCGAATTCGGCGTGTTCGGGCAGTTGTCCTGCCCGTCGCACACCTTGTCGCCGTCCTTGTCGCCGCAGAGCGTCGTGACGAGCAGTACCTGGTCCTGATAGTCCTTGTCGCCGCCGTTGACCAGGTCCTCGTACCCGACCAGGAACTGTCCCGCGGTCTGGGTCTTGAAGATGACGACGTGATCGAAGCCGTCGCCGTTGTGCCAGGGCTCGCTGTACCACCAGGTGCCCGGGTACCAGCCCGGTTGGAGCGCGAAGCCGAGGCCTGCCGCCGGGGCCGTCACCTTGACCGTGCCGCCGGGCATCTCGGGCCCCGTGAAGACCACGACCTGGCTGCCGGGGGCGCCGGGCGTGTACCAGGCCACCGAGGAGGTCGCTGCCATGGCGCTGTACTCTGCGAGGAAGCGGACGTCGTAGAGCGTGCCGCCGGGCAGCGCGGTCATGCCGGTCTCCCCGGAGAGGAAGAGGCCGTGGGCGCTCGCGATGGCGCCGAGCGAGGGCTCGGAGGCCTGCGCGGTGGTGGCGCCGAGGGTCGTGGCGGCAAGTGCGGCACACAGCAGGAGACGCTTCATGACGATGGCTCCTCGTTGCGTTCGCGGCGCGCGCGGCGCCGGTTACGGGCAGTTGCTTGAGAGTATGGGCACGATTGTGCCGAACACAAGCCTGTTTATTCCTCCCCCTGTGAGGGCGACCGTAACGAGGGTGGGAGGTGGGATTGGCGCGGGAGTCCCCGGCGGGCGGGTGTCAGGCCTGGCGCTGGACGGTGACCACGGTGCTGCAGATGGGCCCGCCGATGTTCAGCGTGGTGCCGAGCTTGGGCGCGGCGACCTGGAGCGGGGTGGGCACCGTCCCCAGGAGCTGCTGGTGGATCCAGCCGACCATGGCGACGCCCGTCGCGCTGATGGGGTGCCCCTTGGCGATGAGGCCGCCCGACGTGTTGACCGGGCACTTGCCGTCCCGCGCCGCGTGACCGTCGAGGAACCAGCGCAGGCCCTGGCCGGCGTCGGCGAAGCCCGTGATCTCCATGGAGAGCGGCCCCATGACCGAGAAGCAGTCGTGGACCTCCTGGAGGGAGACGTCCTTCGTGGTCGCCCCCGCCATGCCCATGGCGTCCGTGAACGCCTTGCGCGCGCCGACGGGCTCCAGGAGCTTGTCGCCCCGCGAGGCGATGGCCAGGCTATCGGTCGCCTGACCGAAGCCGGCGAGCACCGTCGCCTGGGACTTGGGGACACCGAGGCGCCGGAGCCCCTCCTCGTCGCAGACGAAGATGCGCGCCCACCCGTCGGAGATCTGCGAGCACTCGTAGAGCTTCAGCGGGAGGGGCGGGTCCTGGAACAGGCGGTGGCTCTCCAGCACCTTCTGCCGCGTCACCGGCCCCTTGGCGTGGACGAAGGCGTGCATGTGCGCCAGCGGGTTGTGGGACGCGTTGTCGTAGAACAGCGGCGGGATGACGGCGAAGTCCTCCTCCGTCCAGCCGTAGGTCTTCATGTAGCGGTCCATGATCACGGCGAAGGCGTGGGGAAACGTCAGGGGCGGAAAGAGATCATCGGGGTGCGCCGCGCTGCCGAGCGCCTTGCCGACCAGGTCCGAGTCGAGCTTGCCCTCCAGCGGGTGCATCTTCTCGATGCCGACCGCCAGGCCCACGTGGGCGAGGCCCGCCAGGATCTGTGCCGCGCAGTCCAGCACCGCCAGGCCGCCGGAGTCGCAGGCGTTGCCGACGCCCCGGATGCTCTTGTTCGTGTAGGCCGGGTCCATGGCGACCATGCCTGCGAGCAGCGACTGGTTGCTCAGGATGGGCGCGAGGAGCCCCGCCACCGCGACGTGGTCCACCTTGGTGCGGTCCACGTCATCGAGCCCGGTGCTGCCGGCCTCGCGGATCAGCGTCTCGATGGGGGTGTTGCCGAGCTTGCCGAAGGGGCTCTGCGCGAAGCGGGCGAGATACAGCGTCTTCATGGGGGTCCTCCTTGGCCGCGTCCAACGCGGCAGGAGCGCATCATACCGCGCCCCCTGGTGCGGGCAAGCGGCAGGCGCCGGGGGCGGTGACACGGGTGGCGTGGACGGCGAGCACTTCGGTGGCGTCCGGTGTCCTCCGCCTCGGGTAGGGGTCGTCGTCGCGGTCAGCCGCGCTGGCCAGCCGCCGGGCGCTCGGGTATACAGCGGGGCGTGTCGTCCGAGAGGCCCAGCCCCACGCCCGCTCACGCCGCCTCGGTGCGCGTCGTCGTGGCCGCCGTGGTGCTCGCGCTCGCCTATGCGCTCGTGCGGTACGTCGGCCTCGGCCCCGTGACCTGGGCCGGCGTCCCCCTCTACGTCGCGAACAAGGCGGCGGCGTTGTCCGGGGTGGCGCTCCTGGCAGCCGCGCTGGTGGTCGGCCCCCTCCAGGGACGATCAGCGGCGCTGCGACGCCTGGACCGCGGAGCCCTCGCCCGGGCCGGCGGCGCATTGACCGCGGGCCACGCCCTGGCGAGCCTCCTGTTGCTCGGCCCCACGCTCTTCCCCGACCTCTTCGACGCCGGCCGCCTGACGGGCCGCGGCGAGCTGGCCATGGCGACCGGCGTCGTGGCGACCATCGCCCTCGTCTGGCAGGGCCACCGCCCCGGCGCCTGGGCCCGCGTGCGCGTCCTGGTCCTGGCCCTCGCTGCGGCCCACGCCACCCTGATCGGCGCCCCCAAGTGGCTCACGCCCGGCACCTGGCACGGCGGCCTCCCGCCCATCACCCTCGTGAGCGTGCTGGTGGCCGCGGGCGCCCTCGGGGTGTGGCTCGTAGCGCGCTGGCGTCCGTAGCCCCGCGCGCGCCCGGGACGCCCGCATCCACGCGGCGAGGGCGTCACCGTCCGTGACGTAGCCCCGCGCGCGCCCGGGACGCCCCCTCGCCGTGCCGCGTCCGCCCCCCCTGGACACCCCAGATCCGCGGTGCTAGGGTGCCCTTGCCCCGCACGGAGTGGCCATGGCCTCGGTCCCGACGCGCAGCTTCGTCCTCCAGACCCTCACGGCATCCAGTCGCGAAGAGCACTACCTGGTGGTCTTCGAGGACCCCGGTGCGCGAGACGTCTTCCTCCGCGGCGCCGCGCCTCACGACTCACGTGAGCCCGTCACCGGGGTCCAGGAGCTGCTGTACGCAGCGGACTGGAGCTACGGGTGCCGCGCCTACGAGGGCGGCAGCCGCGTGCGCCTCACGCTGATGGGGGGGGCGGCGAGGCGGGTGGCGTGAGAGTGGCGCAGCCGCGATGCCTCGACGGCAACGTCGAGCGGCGATGATCCGCCAGGGGTCTCCCCAGACCGAACGCCCTGGACCGTGCGGTGCCCCTCGCCCCCATCGGGTGGGGGCGGAGTCTCCTCCTGAGTGTTGCGAAACCCGACATTGTGAGAATTTGGGGAGCGGTGCGCGACGTGAGCGTATTGCCGCGGTGTGCCCGCGTGGCGTCAGGCGACCGCAGGAGGGGCGATGGCACGGCCGTTGCTTTCCGGCCTACGGGTCGAGCGCCAGGCGCTACCCCTGGACGTGGAGCGAGACCGAGGAGGCACCTCATGCAGAGATGGAAGGGACTATCGCTGCTCGCAGCGCTGCTCGTGACCTCCGGTTGTGGAGACGACGGAGGCGCGGGGGCCAACGCGGACGACACGGGCTCCTGGGACACCGTCGACGACGCTGCTGGGCCCGGCGACGGCGTGGCGCCGGGGGACGTCAGTGACGCGAGCCTGGGCGACGCCCCGGGTGACTCCCAAGGAGACACGGGGCACGGAGACGGCGGCCCGACCGACACCCAAGGTGACACCCAGGGCGACACCCAAGGCGACGGCACCCCCCACGACGCCGCGGACGCCCCGGACACCGGCGAGTGGCAGTGGCCCGTCGAGACCGGCCCCATCGCCATCACGCCGCACGCGAGCTGGAAGAACACCATCGAGTATTCGCTGGCCGAGCCCTTCGTGCACTGGAGCTCCGGGGCCTACGGCGTGGAGCCGCGGTGGGTGAAGTTCACGGTGCTCATGGGTGACCCGACCAAGGTCTACTTCCAGGACAGCAACGCCTACCCGTTCCACTCGCCGTTCGCCGTCGAGCGGCTGGACCCGTTCAAGGGCATGAGCCTGGGGGCCTTCGACGCGGTGAGCCTGTACGAACTGGGGCAGGAGGCGATCCTGGGCGCGGTCCTGATGCCGCCGACCTCGGACGGACCCCAGGAGCTGGGCATCCAGCTCGTGCGAAAGGACCCGTACCACCGGGAGATGGTCCGGGTGGTCTTCGAGCTGGTGCGCGACGCGGTGAAGGCGAGCGGACCCGTCGAGGCCTTCTACTTCCCGACCTACGAGCAGAAGGGGCAGGCGGCGGCGGATGCCGAGTGGCTCTCTGCGCAGGGGATCCCCGTCAGCGACGCCGCGCGCTGGGCCCAAGGTGACTCCTGCTACGCGGCGGGCTGGGCCGTGGGGACGCTGCGCTTCGTGGAGGGGGGGGAGATCGACGCCGCCTACGCGGCGGGCACGCTCCTTCCGACGGACATCTTGCTCACCGACGGGGTGCCCGCGGAGGTCCCCTACGTGGCGGGCATCGTGTCGCTGAGCCCGTCGACGCCCAACTCCCACGTGGCGATCCTGGCGGGTAACTTCGGCGTCCCGTTCGTGCACCTGGCGCTGGCCGCGTCGAAGGCGGCCGCAGAAGCCCTCGTCGGGCGGCGCGTCCTGGTCCGCACGCGCACCGTGGGGTGGTCGAACACGTGCGCGGTGGACGTCGTGGACCTCGACACTCTGGATGAGGCGACCTGGCAGGAGCTCCTCGCGCTCAAGGAGATTCCACCCCTGGAGCTGACCCCCAAGAAGCCGCTCGGCGCCGTCGCCAAGGACACGAAGGACCTCGTCCCCTCGGACATCCAGTACTTCGGCGGCAAGGCGACCAACTTCGCGGTGCTGCGGGCGGCGATCCCCGACAACTCGCCCTCCGCCATCGCGCTGTCCTTCGACCTGTTCGACGCCTTCCTGGACCAGCCGGCGGGTGGCAAGACCCTGCGCCAGCTCATCGCGGACAAGGTCGGCTCCATCGGGTGGCCCGCGGACGTGGCGGCGGCCAAGGCGGTGCTCGCAGAGGTGCGCGCCCTGGTGGAGGGCGGCGCCTTCACGCAGGGGCAGGAGGGGGCGATCATCGCCGCGCTGGCGCCCTTCGACGCCGCGGTCAAGATCCGGTTTCGCAGCTCGACCAACGTGGAGGACAGCGACACCTTCACTGGCGCCGGCCTCTACGACAGCTACAGCGGCTGCCTCGCCGACGACCTGGACGGCGACGCGGTGGGGCCGAGCCTCTGCGACCCCGGCGAGCCCAAGGAGCGGGGCGTGCTGCGGGCCATCCGCAAGGTGTACGCGAGCTTCTGGAACGACAACGCGTTCCTGGAGCGGCGCCGGCGCCAGGTGGACGAGGCGACCGTCGGCATGGCGCTGCTGGTCCACCACAGCTACCCGGACGAGATCGAGCTGGCAAACGGCGTGGCGACGCTGCGCACGGACAGCGGGTACGACCAGGCGACCCTGGTCACCCAGAAGGGCGCGGTGTCGGTCACCAACCCGGAGGGGGGCGCGCTGCCCGAGGTGGTCTACGCCGGCTACTCCTCGTGGAGCGACGAGATCTGGCTCACCTTCAACACGGGCTCGACCCTCGTGCCGCTGGGCGCCACGGTGATGACCTGGGAGCAGGACTACGTCGAGCTCGCCCGCCTCATCGACAAGGTCCGAGACACCTGGGTGAAGGTCCACCCGGGGCAGGGGCCGCGCCTGCTCGACCTGGAGTACAAGAAGGTGGCCGGTGCCGCGAAGCCCCTGCAGATCAAGCAGGTGCGCGCGGTGGCGGTGCCGAGCGGCGCGACGGGCGAGCGCATCCTGGTCGGCGAGTCGGCGTCTCTGTGCACCTTCCAGGGTGAGTACGGCGACGTGTTCGCCAACCACCGGCTGAAGTCGAAGTGGGACCTGATCGCGGCCTCCGGCTCCGTCGACGCGGTGGCCCCCTCGCCCGTCGCGGCCTCGGCGGACGTCACCTGGGTCGACGACGGCCTGCTCGGCAACCTGATGGGGGCGCCCGCGGACTGGTCCGACTCCAAGACCGAATGGGACGGCGACACGCTGGTCACGACCTTCCAGGTCGGCATGGCCGCGGGCGACGGTACGTGGCGCGTGCACGCCTTGTTCCCGTCCACGGAGGGCGTCCAGGGCCCGGTCACGCTGCTCTCCGACCTGTGGTGGACCCTGGAGATCACCCACCCGGCGCCGGTCCCCTTCCTGAACTGGGATGGCCAGATGGACTGGGTCACCACCGAGTCCGTGTCCCTGGTGCCGTGCCCGACGGAGGCCGACGCTGCCCCCGAGGTGCAGACCCGCACCCAGACGGACGGTGGGGTCACCATCACCACGCAGTTCCACTGGCCCCACCCGCCGACCGGCATTGTCGCGGGATACACGGCGCCGCTGATCCGGTGGGTAGGGACCACCATCTCGGGCCTCACCGCGGAGCCCCTCGTGCTCTCCAACTGGTACGCCCAGACCTACCGGCCGGAGCACCACAACTTCTCGGAGTGGTTCCTCTTCGAGCCACGCCTCGACACGGGAGTCTCCTCCGCGACCCTGCAAGAGCTGGACGGGGCAGGGATTCGCGCCATCCTCTTCCGCGCCGACTGGGGCATGGGGACCATCCGGCTCATCGCGCCCGACGGGTCCCTGATCGACGTCGAGTAGGGGAGGGGCCCCGCTCGGTGAGGGGCCCCTTGCAGCCACTCGGCGATCTGTCCTACTCTCGGAGTGCCGCGTTCAAGCACACAGCCCCGCTCCTCCGAGGAGCCGGGCGTCCGCTGAGTTGCTCCCGGGGGCCGCCCGTGCGCAGCGGATCGGCGCCTTGTGCGCCCGCCCCCGGGGCGAGGCGAACGCTGGCCTGCTGGAGGGACTCGAAGCCATGCTCGCCTCGCGCCTCCTGTTCGCTCTCCTCGCTGCGGCCACGGCGTCCGGCAGCCGCGTCGCTTCCGCCGCACCGCTCTCCTTCACGGACGCCACGGCGGCGTCCGGCATCGTCGTCTCCCCGGACCAGCCCGCGCTGCGGACCGGCGTCGGCCTGGCCATCTACGACCACGACGGCGATGGGCTCCCGGACGTCCTGGCCGGTGGAGGCGTCGGCAAGCCCTTGACGCTCTGGAGGAACCTGGGCGGCGGCGCCTTCGAGCTGGTCCCGCCGGCCACGTCCGGCCTCGGGATCCTGCCGGGAGACATGCGCGGCTTCGCTGCGGCCGACTACGACAACGACGGCGACGTGGACGTGTTCGTGTGCAACTGGCAGGAGGGTGGCCAGTCCGTCCTGCTGCGCAATGACGGCGGGACCTTCGCCGACGTCACCGTCACCGCGGGCGCGCTCGTTGGTGGAATCGCCAACTCCGGGGCTTTCGGAGACTACGACGGCGACGGCCTGCTCGACCTCTACGTGGTGCGCTACTACAACAAGCAGAACCTGCTCTTCCGAAACCTGGGCGACGGGACCTTCGAGGACGTCACCGCCGCCGCGGGCCTCGTCGGCCCGGGGACGGGGACCGCGAATTCGCTCGGGGCCCTGTGGTTCGACGTGGACCGGGACGGGGACCTCGACCTGTACGAGTTGAATGACCGCTGCTACGGCGGCTTCACACGCAACCTGCTGTTCTTGAACCAGGGTGATGGGACGTTCCTTGAAGGGGGAGAGGCCCATGGGCTCGATCTCTGCCTCGACGCCATGGGGGCCGCGCTCGGCGACTACGACCTGGATGGGTGGCCCGACGTCTACATGACGAACGTCGCCTACGGTCACCAGCTCTCCAAGGGAGGCTGCGGGGGCTACACCGACGCGAGCCTGGAGTCGGGGACCCTCGCCATGCAGTGGGGGTGGGGCGTCGCCTTCCAGGACTTCGACAACGATGGCCTGCCGGACCTGTACGTGGCCCACGACCGCACCATGACCGGGAACCCCACGAACCGGATCTACCAGAACGCCGGCGATGGAACGTTCAAGGACGCGAGCTGGCCCGCCTACGCCGGCGCGACCCTCGACAGTTACACGGTCGTCACCGGAGACATGGACCTGGACGGTGACCTGGATCTCTTCGTCGCCGACCTGGGGCAGGGCGGCAAAGGGGTCGTCCGCTATCTGCGAAACGACACGGTGGGTGGGCACTCCCTCCGTGTGGCGCTCGTCGGCACGACCAGCAACCGGGAGGGCGTCGGCGCCTGGGTGGAGCTCCTCGCAGGGGGCCAGTGGCGGCGGACGCTCCGCTACGAGTCCTCGGCCTACATGGGCCGGAGCGAGGGCATCCTGCACTTCGGGTTGGGGGAGGTCGCACAGGTGGACCAGGTCGTGGTCCGCTGGCCTTCCGGCGTGGTGCAGACCCTGGCAGACCTTGGCGCGGACCAGGTCCTCGTGGTCGTCGAGCGCGACGAGGGCGGGCCGCCCGCCTGGCCCGACTATTGCGGTGACGGGCTGGACAACGACTGCGACGGGGTGATCGACGGGGGCGATGTGCTGGGTTCGAGCTGCTGGGTCGGGCAGGGCGCCTGCCGGGCGGAGGGTGTCCTGCACTGCTCCGTGGATCTCCTGTCGGCCGTCTGCGCGCCCCCGCCGGACGTTCCCGGGCCGGTTGCCGAGACCTGCGACGGGCTGGACGACGACTGCGACGGGGCCACCGACGAGGACTTCCCGGGCCTCGGAGCAATCTGCGTCACAGGGTTGGGGGAGTGCCGGCAGGGCGGCGCGGTCGTGTGCACCTTGGATGGAGTGGGGACGCGGTGCTCCGCGGAGCCGCTCCCGGGTGCCCCGGAGCTCTGCGACGGCCTGGACAACGACTGCGACGGCGACACCGACGAGGGGTTCCAGCTTGGGGTGCCTTGCGTCTCGGGGATCGGCCAGTGCGCGGCGTCGGGCCTCACGCTGTGCGAGGTGGCCGGCCTGGGGGTCGTGTGCGGCGCCGCCTCGCCGGAGCCCCAGCCCGAGCGTTGCGATGGCTTGGACAACGACTGCGACGGGGAGACGGACGAGGCCTTCGCCGATCTCGGGGGACCGTGCTCAGTGGGGCTTGGGCCCTGCGTGGTCGCGGGTATCCTGGTCTGCTCGCCGGACGGGGGAGGGACGGTCTGCGACGCGGTGCCCCTCCCAGGGGAGGCGGAGCTCTGCGACGGGGTGGACAACGACTGCGACGGCCTCACGGACGAGGACTTCCCGGGTCTGGGGGCGGGGTGCGTCGCTGGGGTCGGCTCCTGTGCCATCGGTGGCCTCAGGGTCTGTGGCGCCGACGGGCTCTCGGTGGACTGCGCTCCCTTGATCCTGCCTCCGGACACGGAGCTGTGCAACGGCATCGACGACGACTGCGACGGCGAGGCCGACGAGGGCTTCGAGCTGGGCGCGCCGTGCAGTGTCGGGGTCGGTGCATGCGTGTCGACGGGAGAGACCGCCTGCACCCCCTCGGGGGTGACCGTGTACTGCGCGGGGCCCACTGTCGCCCCGGGCCAGGAGCTGTGCGGCAACGGCATCGACGACGACTGCGATGGGCAGACGGACGAGGGCTTCGCGGTCGGCGCCGTCTGCGTCGTGGGGGCCGGCGCGTGCGCGGCCTCGGGCTGGGTGGTCTGCGCCCCGGGGGGCACCTCGGTGGTGTGCTCGGCGACCCCGAAGGCTCCCACCGCGGAGCTGTGCGGCAACGGCGTGGACGACGACTGCGACGGGGAGACGGACGAAGGGTACGCAGTGGGGCAGCCGTGCTCGCTGGGGGTCGGCGCCTGCGCCGCGGCGGGCGTGACGGCCTGCGCGCCGGGGGGGCTCTCCGTGCTCTGTGAAGGTGTACCCGGGGCACCCGGTCCGGAGCTGTGCGGCAACGGCGTCGACGACGACTGCGACGGCCTCGCCGACGAGGGCTTCGGGATAGGGGGGGCGTGTACCACGGGCGTCGGCGCCTGCATGACCGTGGGCACGACGCTGTGCGGCCCGGGCGGGACCAGCACCGTGTGTTGGGCACCTGCGGTGGTCGGCGGCCATGAGCTGTGCGGCAACGGCATCGACGACGACTGCGACGGGGAGACGGACGAGGGCTTCGGCGTCGGGGAGACGTGCAGCACCGGGGTTGGGGCTTGCATGACCGTAGGGACGACGCTGTGCGGCCCTGGGGGCACCGGCACCGTGTGTTGGGCTCCCGCGGTGGTCGGCGGCCCTGAGCTGTGCGGCAACGGCATCGACGACGACTGCGACGGGGAGACGGACGAGGGC
>BTVJ01000021.1:0-99445 GCA_045863395.1 Myxococcales bacterium | reverse complement strand
CGGAGTGTGTGCAGTACGGCGACTGCTGCGGCGACTACGCGCAGGCGTGCGGCGGTGGCGGCGGTGGCGGCGGTGGGTCCTCGTGCGTCGGGGCGTGCGGCGGGGCGGCTCCGAGCGGGGCGTGCTACTGCGACGCGGAGTGTGTGCAGTACGGCGACTGCTGCGGCGACTACGCGCAGGCGTGCGGCGGCGGCGGCGGCGGCGGCGGCGGCGGGTCCTCGTGCGTGGGCGCGTGCGGCGGCGCCGCCCCGAGCGGGGAGTGCTACTGCGACGCCGAGTGCGCCCAATACGGTGACTGCTGCGCCGACTACGCCCAGGCGTGTGGTGGCGGCGGTGGTGGTGGTGGTGGTGGTGGTGGTGCCTGCGGCAGCGTGACTGCCGCCGGGTCATGCCAAGGCAACACCGCCGTGTGGTGCAGCAACGGCCAGGTCGCCCAGGACAATTGCGATGCCGCGGGCGCTACGTGCATGATCGACGCGAACGGCTATGCGACGTGCGTCGGTGGTGGCGGCGGCGGCGGCGGCGGCGGCGGCGGTGGCGGCGGTGGCGGCGGCGGCGGCGGCGGCGGCGGCGGCGGCGGTGAACGTACCCAGCCCTGCGGGAGCGTCACCTACCAGGGCGAGTGCAAGGGCAACGTCGCCATGTGGTGCCAGAACGAGGCGCTCCAGCTCGACGACTGCGTCGCCAAGGGCCTCGTCTGTGTGATCGATGGTCAGGGCTACGCGAACTGCGGCATCGAGACCGGTGGCGGTGGCGGTGGCGGTGGCGGTGGCGGTGGCGGCGGAGAGACCGACGCCGGCAGCAGCAGCGGGGGTGGCGGAAAAGACGGTCCCGACGCCGGAGCCGGCGGCGGCAGCGGCGGCGGCAGCGGCAGCGGCGGCGGCGGCAACGAGCCGAGCGACTGGGTGCCCGATACGGACGTGCTCGGTCAGGGGCAGCCCAGCGCTGGCGGCGATCAGCAGCTCGGCGGTGCGTCCTCGGGCGGGTGCTCGTCCACGGGCGGAACGACTCCTGGGCCGACAATGGCCCTCCTGGCAGCCCTGGGCGCCCTGTACCTGGCCAGGCGGCGCCGCGTCTGACCACTCCGCTGTCCCGGCGGCTCTCCCGCGCGCCTCGCCTGACGTCCGCTCGGCAGCCGGCCGATGCGTCTCGCGTTCCTCCTCACACCGCGATGCTCCCCGTCGATTGACGCGCCTTCAGGGGCTGCATATAGTCCCGCCGGCTCTACCGCGGAGGCTGGCCATGAGCAACCGGGAACCGAGCGAAGTGCATGGGATTACGGGCGCGCTCCTCCACCGGGAGCCGCGCGACAGACACAGCACCCGCAACCCGCTCGCTCGCGCGCTCTATCAGCGCTACCTGCAGGACGTCACCGAGATGGTCCAACGCCTCGACCCGCGGACCGTCCTCGAGGTGGGGTGTGGCGCCGGGCACTTCGTCGAGGTCCTGCGAAAGGCACTCCCCGAGGCGCGCATCGTCGGCGTCGACCTCTCGGAGCGCATGGTGCGCGAGGCGCGGGAGCACGTCCCGGGGGTCGAGTTCCTCGTGGGCTCCGCCTACGACCTCCCCTACGATGACGGCAGCTTCGACCTGGTCGTGGCGGCCGAGGTGCTGGAGACACTGCACGACCCACAGAAGGCGCTGCGCGAGATCGTGCGCGTGACACACCGCCACGCGCTGCTCAGCGTCGCTCGGCAGCCCCACTGGCGCGCGCTCAACATGGTCCGCCTGGCATGGCTGGACGAGATGGGCCACCACCCCGGCCACGTCCAGGACCTCAACAAGGGCGACTTCATGCGCATGGTCCGCGGCCACTTCCGTGTCGTCGAGGCGCGGGATCCGCTGCCTTGGGTCATCGTGTCGGCGCGCAAGGGCGGGTGAGACCTGCGAGCAGGGAGGCTTGCGCTGGACGGACCTTTGCTCTACGGTCGGACCATCAACCCCCGCAGCGGAGTCTCCCATGCGCATCCTGAAGAGGATCCTCCTCGGGCTCTTGGCCCTGATCGTCCTCCTGGTCGCGGTGGCCTTCGTGCTCCCGCGGACCGTCCACGTCGAGCGGTCCGTCACCATCGCGGCCCCGCCCGAGGCGGTCTTCCCCCTGGTCAACAGCCTCCGCCGTTTCAACGAGTGGTCGCCGTGGGCAGGCCTCGACCCCAACACCAGGTACACCTTCGAGGGGCCCGACCAGGGCGTGAATGCCAAGATGAGCTGGTCGGGCAACAGCGACGTCGGCACGGGGGTCCAGACCATCCTGGAGAGCGTCCCGAGCTCGCACGTCAAGACCTCGCTGGACTTCGGTGACCAGGGTGTGGCCATCGCCAGCTTCACGCTCACCCCGGACGGCGCTGGCACCAAGCTGACGTGGAGCTTCGACACGGATCTGGGCATGAACCCCGTCGCGCGCTGGTTCGGGCTCTTCTTCGAGGGGATGATCGGAAAGGACTACGAGAGCGGGCTGTCTCGCCTCAAGGCGCTGGCTGAGCGTCCGAGCGCCTGACCGCGCGCGCCGACCAGTAGGCGATGCGGAAGTCGACCCCGGGGAGCAGCGTGGTCCCGTCCCCCTCGCCGTTGGGCCGGAACGGGTTGGACCGCCAGTGGTAGTTGCTCGGCGGGCGGATCCCCATGGGGACGGGCTCGTCGCAGATCAGGTCGCAGCTCCTCCCCACGCAGCCGAGCACGGTCAATTGGGTGCCGTCGAGCCCGGTGCAGGCACTCGACGCGACGGCGGGCTCCTCGCAGGAGCAGACGGCCGCCGGACAGTTGACCACGCCCTCGTTCCAGTAGGGCGCCTGCGGGAAGGCCCGGAGCGTGTCGAGCCCTCGGCCCATGGCGGCTGCGTCCACGTCGCCGCTCAAGGTGCCGCCCGCGCGCTGCCCCGCCATGCCCGCCGCGTAGATGAAGTCGAAGTAGCTCTGGCCGAGGGTCTCCGGCTGGTCGGGCTCGCCCGGGATGGCGTACATGCTCGTCGCCAGGGCCTCTCGGAGTGTGGTCTGCGCCCCCGCGTGGTCCAGGTAGCGCTGCGCCAGCCACATGGACCCGAAGGCCATGTTCGTGTTCGAGTAGTTGGTCTTGTTGCCAGCCCAGGCGAGGACCACGTAGCTCCTGACGAGCTCGTGGAGCTTGCGCTTGCCCACGAGGTCGTCGAGCAGCCATGCCTTCAGCTCCGGGTCGTCGGTGACGTAGACCCACGCCGACGCGAAGCCGAGCGCCATCAAGGCGTGGAAGCCATTGAGGGGCTGGCCCAGGTACACTCCCTCCACGTTGGTCTCGTGCAGGTAGCCATGCAGGGTGGTGCGGCCGTCTGCGTCTGGGATCTCCAGGTCGTAGCCGCTCTCCCTGACCACCATCAGCTCGCGTCCGATGTGCAGGGCGTCGTCGCGCAGGCGGTCCCTGACCTCCGCAGGGATGGTGGCGTCGTCACGGATCGCCTCCCAGGCCGCGGCGAAGGCCGTCACCCACCCGAGCATCTGGTCGCGGCTGATGGAGTCCTCCCAGACGTAGTCGGCAAGGCCCGGGGCGCCGGGCTCGCGCCACGTCCCGTTGTTCTTCTCTGGCGGCAGGGGCTGGCCGTCCTCGTCGAAGAGCGGGACGGTCTGGATGCCCTCGCTCCCCGGCAGGTCCTTGCGCGCATAGCCCCGCGCGATCACCCCGGTGACGCCCGTGATGGCCACCGCCCGGTGCAGCCCCTCCAGGCCCGCCAGCAAGTGCGCCCGCGCCAGCGCGATCTCCTCGGCGTCCTGCCCCTGATCCCTGAGCACGGCGTAGCGGAAGGCATCGGCCGCGATCCCCACGCCCGCATACAGCCCCGCGACCTTGTCCTGCCTCGTGATCAGCGAGAGTGCTCCCGCGCCCGCGAATGCCTCGAAGTCCCAACCGCCTGACGTGGCGAAGGCCTCCACGGTCGCCCGATCCTCGGGCCCCGCCACCGCGACGTCCGTGTTCACTCCCATGGCTGCGGCATTGAACGCTCGCCAGACACGGTCATGCCGGCGCGCCTTCGCCGCCAGGTCCGCGTCGTACCCGGGCTCGCACGGCCCCGGGAGGAGCCACGTGCCCCCGTAGAGGTGGACGCAGTCGGGGTGTGGCTCGAACGCGTCGGGTCCCGTGTCCTCGTCACTGGTATCGTCGCCAGCGTCCGTGATGTCCGAGGGGCCTCCGGCGTCCGCATCCCCGTGCTCGGCCGCGGTATCAGCGTCCGCCTGCTCGACCGCGGTGTCGGCGCCGCCATCGGTCGCTACCGAGTCCGCTCCCGCGGGGCTCCCGTCTCTGATCGCTGCGTCGGGCACCGCGGCGGGGCCCGCGCCGTCCTGCGCCCCGCACGCGGCGAGGGCCAGCGCCGTGAGCGCTGCGGTCCAATGGCTCAGTCTCATGGCGGTGTCCTCGCTCACGTCCCATGTGCTTGCCCCACACTCACGGCAAGTCATACCGTGATGGGGAGCCCAGGGCCAGCGCGTTACGGGGCGAAGGCTCCCGGGACCCCCGCCTGCTTGACGCACCCGGTGTGCTGCGGCTATCAAGTTCGCACCCGTCACCCTCCAACCCGGCGAGAGGCGCCTTGGACCTGCGCGAACACATCCACGCCCTCCGGTCCTCCCTCCGCCAGCGAGGGTCCTTCGACGCGTCGATCCCGGCCGTCTCGGGGCAGCCGCTGCTCGGGAGCCTCGTCGGGTTCCGCGAGCGCACCTTCGAGACGCTGCGGGCCGCCGAGCAGGGCGATCTCGTCCGCCTGGACCTGCTCTACCGGCGGACATGCCTGACCGGCCACCCCGACGGCGTCGCCGCGCTGCTGGACTCGCCCGACGACTGGGAGAAGTCCACGGGTCTCGCGGCGCTGCTCGGGAAGAACGTCCTGACCACCATCGGCGATGAGTGGGCCGCCAACCGGCAGCTTGCCCAGCCCTCGTTCCACCAGAAGATGGCCGCGCGGGCCGCCGCCTCCTTTGCCCGGGACGCCGAGGTCGAGCTCGATGGCTGGGGGCGCCTCGCAGACGGCGGGGCCGTGGATCTGGCGCTGGAGTCGACGCGCCTGTTCGCGCTGCTCGCCCCGCGCAGCTTCGGGCTGTCGCTCCGCCCGGACGAGGCCCACCGGTTCCCCGAGGTGGTCCAGCGCCTCCAGCGGTGGGCCTTCCGGGCGGTCGCGGGCGGCCAGCCCCGCACACGGCAGGTGGAGCAGGACCTCGCGTTCCTGGACGGGATCATCGACCGGGGGCTCGCCACCCCCGCACCGCCCGGAGAGCCGCCGTCCTTCCTCGAGCGCATCCGGCAGGATCACCAGGTCGACCGCGAGGCGCTGCGCGGCCACCTGCGCCTCATGCTGATCGCGTCCGCCGACAACCCGCCCAACACCTTCGCCTACACGGTGTGGCTGCTCGGGCACCACCCGGCGTGGGAGGCCGCCCTCCGGGCCGAGGTCGAGGCGGCGGGGCGCGACGTGCCGCTCGCGGACCTCGACGCGCTCCCTCTGTTGGATAGAATCATCAACGAATCCATGCGCTTCTATCCGCCGGTGTGGTTCCTGTTGCGCATCGCCCGGCGGGACACGGCGCTGCTCGGCCACCGTGTGCCGCAGGGGACGATGGCCTTCGCCAGCATCTGGCGCGCCCACAGGCACCCGGCCTTCTGGGAGCGGCCAGACGTGTTCGACCCCGACCACTTCCTGCCCGAGGCCGTGGAGCGCCGCCACCGGTACGCCTTCGTCCCCTTCGGCGTCGGGCAGCGGCGCTGCATCGGGTCGCGGATCGCGCTCCTGGAGGTGAAGGCGCTGCTGGTGGCGTTCCTCCGGCGGTTCCGCGCCATCCCCGTGTCCCGGGACCTCACCCTGGAGGGGAACTTCGTGCTGCGCTCACGGGACGGCGTGCTCGCCAGTCTCTCGCGCCTGCCAGCGAGGGCCTGACCATGGACCCCACCTTCGCGCTGCTCCGCTCCGGGCTCTTCTCGGCGCTCAGCGACACGGCCTTCATCGAGCTCGCGAGCCAGGCCGCGACCTTGGAGGTCCGCGACGGCGAGCTGCTCGTGCGGGAGGGAGACCCAGCAGACGCCTTCTACGTGCTGCTCTCGGGCTCGCTGCAGGTGTTCACCCACGCGGGCGGGCAGGGCGTCGTCCTGTCGCACCTCTACCCAGGCCAGCACTTCGGCGAGCAGGCGCTGCTCGACGAGGGCGGCCGGCGCAGCGCCAGCGTCCGCGGGGTGGCGCCCGTCTCCACGGTGGCGCGCCTCGGGCGCGAGCACCTGGCCGCCTCCCTGCGCAGCAACCCGGAGCTGGAGGACGGCCTGCGGAGCCTGGGGGAGCGGCAGCGGGAGGAGCGCCTGGCGCGCCGCACGAGCCTGGTACGCGAGCTGGTCGCAGGCACCGCAGTCGGCATGCGCGAGCGCACCTGGCGTAACGGGCAGGTGCTCTACCGGGAGGGCGACCCCGCGGGGCCGGTCTACGTGGTGCTCTCAGGGCACGTGGAGCTGTTCGTCGAGCGGGACGGCCCCGTCCGCGTAGCCCGCGTGGGCCCGGGCCTCTGCGCGGGGGAGCGCGACGAGCGGGTGCGGGCTGCCACGGCCGTCGTCGACGGAACCGCCAGGCTGCTTGAGGTTCCGCCCGAGGAGCTCGCCCACCGCGCGGCCAGCTCCTCGGAGCTGCGCCACCACCTGGCCACCCTCCAGCGGGTGTGGGAGCTGCCCCAGAGGGGCTACGTGACCCAATACGCGGGGGACCTGGACGGCCGCCCCTGCGTGACGCAGATGTTCCACCTGCGCGGGGGGCGCAGCGTGGTGTCCACCCACGTCATCGGCGAGGAGCTGGTGCGGCTCCAGGCGTCGGGTGGGGAGGCGGCGCGGTGGATCTCCTCGCCGGACGGCCAGGTGCGCGTCGGCGTCGAGGCGGACGGCCGGGTCTGGGCCGTGGAGGCCCGCGCTGCCCAGCCGGTCCTGGCGGCGCTCTTCGGCCGCGCCATCGGGGGGGAGGCGCTCACGGCCGCGGAGGAGGCCGCGCTTGCGGCCACGGGGGAGCTGGCCCGGGAGGCCGACGCCACGCTGTGCGCGTGCCTGCGGGTCACGCGCTCCACGGTGCAGGCGGCGATCCGGAGCGGCCACGCGGATCTCCAGTCCATTCAGGAGAGGACGGGCTGCGGTATGTCGTGCGGCTCGTGCGTCCCTGCGGTGGTGGAGCTCCTCGGGCAGACCGCGTTCCTGCCGGTGGCCCTCGGGCGCATCGTGGAGCTGACCCCCGACGTGCGGCGGGTGGACCTCGCTCCCGACGGCGAGGTGCCGCCTGCGCGGCCGGGGCAGCACGTGGTGGTGCGGGTGCCAGGCCGCAACCTGGACCGCCCCTACACCCTCTCGGGCGCTGCGGGGGGGCCCTGGGAGATCACCGTCAAGCGCGAGCCCGGTGGCGCGTTCTCTTCGTGGCTGTTCGACGAGGCTCGCCCGGGCGTCCGTGTGGAGGCGTCGACGCCGGTGGGGACCTGCACCTGGGAGCCGGGTCCGGCGCCGCTGGTGTGCTTCGTGAGCGGCATCGGCGTGACGCCCGCCCTGGCCTTCGCGCGGACGCTGCTGCGCGAGGGGTGGCCCAACCGGCTGGTCATCGACTGGTCGATCCGCTCCGAGCGGGACGCGGCGATCCTCGCGGAGCTGGCGTCGGCCACACCGCCCAACCTGACGCTGCGCCGGCGGGTGACGAGCCGGGAGGGGCGCCTGCAGGCCTCGGAGGTCCACGCGTGGGTGCGGCGCCTCCCGACGGCCGTCTACACCCTGTGCGGCTCCGAGGGGTACATGCGCGCCGTGGAGGCGTGGCTCGGCGCTGCTGGGGTGTCCACGGACCGGATTCGCATCGAGCGCTTCGACCGGGAGGCCCTGCCATGATGCCGTTCCCCTCGCGGCCGCTCGTCATCGCCCACCGCGGCGGGCACTACGCGGACCTCCCCGGCGAGCAGACGGTGGCGCACTTCGAGCGCGCCGTGCGCCTGGGCGTGGACTTCATCGAGGTGGACCTGCGGGAGACGGCCGACGGCCACATCGTGTGCCTCCATGACCCGGACCACGCGGGGCTGCCGGTCGCAGCGTCGCGCCTCGATGCGCTGGTCGCCGCCTCTCGCGCCGCCGGGATCCCGGCGCCAGCGCTGCTCTCCGAGCTGGTGGACATCGCGGGGGGGCGCGTCGGCCTGGACCTGGAGATCAAGGCGGAGGGCTTCGAGGAGCGCCTGGTCCGCACGGTCGCCGGCCTGGATCCCGTGATCTTCAAATGCTTCAAGGATGAGGTGGTGCGCCGCCTGAAGGACCTCGCCCCGGGGCGCACGGTCGGCCTGCTCCTCGGCGTGGGGAGCCCTCGGCTCGGCCCCCTGACGCGCATGACGGAGCTCTTCCCCGAGGTGCGCACCCGCCGCTGCGGCGCCGACTTCGTCTCCCCCCACCACCGGCTGGTCCGCTTCGGCTTCGTCGCCCGAATGCGCCGGCTGGGGCTGCCGGTCCTCGCGTGGACCGTCAACGAGCCGGAGATCATGGCGTGGGCGCTCGCGAACGTGAGCGGCGTCATCACCGACCAGCCGGAGGCGTGCTTGCGGATGCGCGTGGGCCAGGGCCACGCTGGCGCGGTGCCCGAGGGGGTGCGCACGCGGGGCTGACGACGGCCACCCCACCGCCGGTCCGCTTGTCACCGCGCGCCAGCGGGCTAGCGTGTTCCCATCGTCCCGCACCCGAGGAGACCCATGAGCACCACCGCCTCCCTGGCGCGCTGCGCCGTTGCCCTCTTCGCCCTCCTGACGCTCCCCCAGCAGGCCAACGCCCTGCCCGAAGGCTTCCAGGACACGGAGGCGCTGGGCGGCCTGGTTCACCCCACGACTTTCGCCTTTGCCGCCGACGGGCGGGTCTTCGTCGCCGAGAAGAGCGGCATCATCAAGGTGTTCGACGGGCTCGGCGATGGGAGCGCCACAGTCTTTGCAGACCTGCGCACCCAGGTCCACAACTTCTGGGACCGCGGCCTGCTCGGCCTCGCCCTGCACCCGTCGTTTCCGGCCGTTCCGCACGTCTTCGTGCTCTACACCTATGACGCTCCGCCGGGGGGCGTGGCGCCGACCTGGGGCAAGGCGGGCGAGACCACCGATGGGTGCCCGACGCCGCCCGGCGCGACCGCCGATGGGTGCGTCGTCCAGGGGCGGCTGTCGCGGCTGACGGCGGACGGGGACTCCTGGGACGGCCAGGAGACGGTCCTGATCACCGACTGGTGCCAGCAGTACCCGAGCCACTCCATCGGGACGGTCGCCTTCGGGCCGGACGGAGCCCTCTACCTGAGCGCTGGGGACGGGGCGAGCTTCAACTTCGTGGACTACGGCCAGGCGGGCAACCCCAAGAACCCGTGCGGGGACCCTCCGGCCGGGGTCGGGGGCACGATGACGCCACCGAGCGCCGAGGGGGGCGCGCTCCGAGCGCAGGACGTCCTCACGCCCGCCGACCCGGTGAGCCTGGACGGGGCCATCCTGCGCGTCGATCCCGCCACCGGGGGCGCGCTGCCCGACAACCCGCTGGTGGGCGGGGCTGCTGCTGGGGATGACCGCATCATCGCGTTCGGGCTCCGAAACCCGTTCCGCTTCGCCTTCCGTCCAGGGACCTCGCAGATCTGGATTGGCGACGTGGGCTGGAGCTCGTGGGAGGAGCTCAACGTCGTCGATGACGCAGGCGACGCGGTCGTGGAGAACTTCGGCTGGCCCTGTTACGAGGGCGCCGGCAAGCAGAGCGGGTACGCCGCGGCGGGGCTGTCCATGTGTCAGTCCCTCTATGACGTCCCTGGCGCTGTCACTCCTCCGACCTTCGCCTATGCGCACAAGCAGGCCGCGCTCCCCGGGGACCCGTGCGGCGCGGGGGGGAGCGGGTCCGCGGTGGGAAACGTGGCGTTCTACCAGGGCGGGACGTGGCCGGCCGCCTACAAGGGCGCCCTGTTCTTCAGCGACTACTCGCGGAAGTGTATCTGGACCATGTTCCCGGGCCCGGACGGCGAGCCGGACCCATCGCAGCGGGCCACGTTCGCGTCCGGTCTGCCCCTCGTGGAGCTGAAGGTGGGGCCGGGGGGCGACCTCTTCTACGCGGACTTCCTTGGGGGGGCCATCCGCCGCATCAGGTACTTCGCGGAGAACGTGCCTCCCGTGGCCAAGATCGACGCCAGCGCGACGTCTGGAGTCGCGCCGCTCGCGGTGTCCTTCGACGGATCGGGCTCCACGGACGCAAACCCGGCGGATGTGCTCTCATTCAGCTGGGACCTGGACGGCGACGGCGTCTTCGGTGACTCGACGCAGGTGGCCCCGCTGTGGGTCTATGGCACGGCCGGCGTCTACCCGGTGTCGCTCCAGGTGACCGACGTGGCCGGCGACAGCGGTGTCGCGAGCGTGGACATCACCGTCGATGACACCCCACCCGTTGCCGCCATCCTGGCCCCCGATGTGGGAGTGACGTTCGCGGTGGGGGACGAGGTCCCGTTCGAGGGCGCTGCCACTGACGCACAAGATGGAGACCTGCCGCCCGCGGCCTTCCGCTGGGCCCTCGTCCAGGAGCACTGTCCCGACGCGTGCCACCAGCACCCGCTGCAGGAGTTCGAGGGGGTGTCGGGCGGGAGCTTCGTTGCGCCGGACCACGAGTTCCCCTCGTTCCTGACGCTGGTTCTGACGGTCACGGACTCGGCGGGGCTGACGGACTCGGCGAGCATCGAGATCCACCCGAGGACGGTCACCATCGGGTTCGAGTCCGTCCCGCCGGGGCTCTCCATCGCCGTAGGCGGGACCTCAGAGGTGGCACCATTCGAGCGCGAGGTCATCGTGGGGTCCGTCTCCTCCGTGGGGGTCGAGGGCCTCCAGGTGCTGGGTGGCGTGGCGTGGAAGTTCGTCGCGTGGTCCGACGGCGGGGCCGCCAGCCACAGCATCGTGGGACCGGAGATGGAGACCACCCTCACTGCTACGTTCAGCGCGGCATGCGGAGATGGCGTGCTGGACCCGGGCGAGCAGTGCGACCCGGGGTCGTCCCAGTGTTGCAGCGCTGCTTGCAAGCTCGCCGTCGGCGTCTGCGACGACGACGATCCGTGCACCAAGAGCGATCGGTGCGTGGCCGGCGTGTGCAAGGGGGTCAAGGTCTCGTGCAGCGACGGAAACCGCTGCACCGACGACGTCTGCGAGCCGGGCCTCGGCTGCTTGCACACCTTCAACGCAGTCCCGTGCTCCGACGGCGACGCATGCACGGCGGGGGACCTCTGCGCTGGCGGCGCGTGTCTGTCGGGCGCCCCGCTGAGCTGCGCGGATGGCAACCCGTGCACCTCGGAGGCGTGCGACGGGCGTCGCGGATGCACCTACGCTCCGAACTTTGGAGGCTGCGACGACGGCGATGCGTGTACGTGGGCCGACGGCTGCAAGCTCGGGCGCTGCGTTGGGCGCCTTGTGGACTGCGCCGACGGCGACCCGTGTACGTTGGACGCCTGCGATCCCGTGGTCGGTTGCACGCACCAGCAGATCCCGGGCTGTTCGGGGTAGTGTGGGTCCGGTCGATATGAGAACTGAGTCAACTTGACCCCCCCAACGCTCACTTCACCACCCCTGTGCGAGGATCGTCTATACTCGGCGGCGCTCGTGACGTGCCGTCTTGAGATATGAGAACTGAGTATACTTGACCCCCCAGGGGGTGCTCATGCCGTTTGGGAAGACCCTGCAACCTCTCGTGAAGCCGCTGCTGGAGAAGGTGGTGCCGGCTGTAGGCGCTGCTGTCGCCTCCGTGGTCGGGCCTGCGCTGAAGATCGTCGGGCACCGGACGCGGCGGGCTTGGGGGGCCGATGGGCGCGCCCACGTGGAGGTGCGCCGCGTCGAGGCCAATCGCTTGCCCGAGCTGGGGCGGGCCGTCGAGCGGACCGTGGAGGCGGTGCCCGGGGTGGCGTGGGCGGAGCTCAACCCCTACACCCGCCGCGTGATCGTGGCCTACGACGAGCGGCAGGTGAGCCTCGATGACCTGGTCGCCGCGGTGCAACGGGCGGAGGAGGCCGCGGACGCGGGGCTCGCGCCCTTCGGCGACGAGAAGCCCGAGCACCCGGCGGACGTGGAGCCGCTGGCGCGCACCCTGGTCGAGATGGGCACGGACGCGGGTGGGCTCGTGCTCGCGGCCATCCTGCGCATGGCCCGCGTCCCGCCACTGCCGTTCCAGACCGACGCCGCCACCATCCTCTCCGTGCTGGACAGCGCGCCGTCCCTGCGTCAGAAGCTCGACGACCGCCTCGGGCCGCTCACGACGGAGCTGATGCTCAACGTGCTCTCGTCCGTGACCCAGGGCCTGAGCCAGGGGGCGACGAGTCTTGGGGCGGACATCGTGTACCGGGCGCTGCTGGTGCGGGAGATCCAGGCGCGCCGCCGGGTCTGGGACCGGCGGGAGCCCGAGCTGTGCCGCGCCAAGGCGGGCTTCTCCGCGGACCGGCCCTTCCCGGACCGCCCGATCCCGCTCCCCAAGGGCCCAGTCGAGAAGTACGCGGAGCGCGCGTGGTACGCGTCCCTCGGCGCCTTCGGGGTGGGAGTCGCTACGACGGGCAGCCTCCACCGGGCCTTCGCGCCCATGATCGGGTGCATGCCAAAGCCGGCGCGGCTCGGCCGGGAGGCCTTCGCGGCCCAGCTCGGCCGCGCCCTGGCGCTCCGAGGCGTCGTCCCCATGGACAGCCGGGTGCTGCGCCACTTCGACCGCGTGGACACCGTCGTCCTGCAGGCGGATCTCGTCGCGAGGGCCAGCTTCTCCATCGGCGAGGTGGTCCACGAGCGCACGGTCGACGCAGCGGAGAGCCGCCGGGTCGCCCGGTCGCTGCTCGATCCGTCGAGCCCCACGACCGTCCACCGCGCGCGGGGGTGGGCGCTCGGCCCGCTTCCGCTCCTCGGAGTGCAGAGCGCGGGCGGTCTGGAGGCCCGGCGGAGGGAGCTCGCGAGCCGCGGCGCCCTGGTCCTGGGCCTCACGCGCCGGGACGCGCTGGCGGCGATCATCGAGGTGCGGGTCTCCCCGCAGACCGACGTCGAGGCCCTGATCCGGTCCGCCCACGACGCCGGCCTGCGCGTCCTGGTCGCCACGGATCGCCCCGCCGACCTGGAGCGCTTCGACGCGGACGAGGTGGTTCCAGGCGGCCGCCGCCTCGCAGCCTCCGTCGCCGCCCTCCAGCAGGAGGGGGCCGTGGTCGCCCTGGTCGCGAGTGGGCCCGGGCCGGCGCTGCGGGCGGCGGACGTCGGCATCGGCCTCGTGCGCGAGGGGAAGACGCCCTGGGGCGCACACCTCATGTGCCCTGAGGACCTGGGCCTCCTCCGCTACGTCTTCGAGTCCATGGCCGTGGCGCGGGACGCCTCCAAGCAGAGCACCCACATCGCGCTGGCGTCCGCGTCCCTCGGCGCGTTCATCTCGGCGGGCGGGCTGCGGCCCGAGACCGGGCGCAAGGTCATGAACGTGGTCAACGTGGCGACGGTGGTCGCCATGGCCAACGGCGGTCGCCTCGCCGCCGCCCTGGACTGGCGACCGCCCGCTCCCCTCCGCGACCCGACGCCCTGGCACGCCCTGGACGTCGACGGCGTCCTCGCGCGCCTCCGCACCACCCCCGCCGGCCTGACGCGGCGCGAGGCGGTCCGCCGCCGCCCACCACGGGCGAACCCGCTGCCCGAGGTGGCGCGCCTCGGGCGGGCCGTCGCGGACGAGCTGCTCAATCCCCTCGCACCGCTGCTGGCCGCGGGCGCGGGCCTCTCCGCCGTGGTGGGCTCCCTGGCCGACGCGGGCCTCGTCGCGGGGGTCATGGGCGTCAATGCGCTGCTTGGTGGCATCCAGCGCTACGACACGGAGCGCTCCATCGAGGCCCTCGGGCAGCGGGAGCGCAGCACCGCCCGGGTGCGCCGAGGCGGCGAGGACACGACGGTCCCGGCGGACCGCCTCGTGGCCGGCGACATCGTCACGGTCCGCGCCGGCGACGTGGTGCCCGCCGACTGTCGCGTGATGCGCGGCTGGGGTCTCCAGGTGGACGAGTCGACCCTGACCGGCGAGTCCGTGCCTGTCGCAAAGTCGTCGGCCCCGACCTACGGTGACGAGGTCGGCGAGCGCGCGTCCATGATCTACGAGGGCACGTCCGTTGCGTCTGGCCACGCCGTGGCCGTGGTGGTCGCCACCGGCGAGGGCACCGAGGCGCGCCGTGGCATGGCCGCGGCCCGGGGTACGCTCCCCCACAGCGGGGTCGAGGCGCGCCTCGAGGAGCTCATGGAGCTGACCGCCCCCGCCGTCGCTTTTGGGGGCGCGGCCGTCGTCGGCGCGGGCCTCCTGCGCGGGCAGTCCCTGGCCAAGATGATCGGCTCCGCGGTGAGCCTGGCCGTGGCCGCCGTCCCCGAAGGGCTCCCGATCATCGCCACCGCCGCCCAGCTCGCCGCCGCCCGCCGCCTGTCGGAGCGGGGGGCCCTGGTGCGGAATCCCCGCGCCATCGAGGCCCTCGGGCGCGTGGACGTGGTCTGCGTCGACAAGACGGGCACCGTCACCGAGGGGCGCATCGCGCTGCGCATGGTCACCGACGGGGTCTCCGAGGAGCCGGTGGGCGACTCGCCAGGCGCCATGACTCGCGCCGTGCTCGCGACCGCGCTGCGCGCGTGCCCCGACGGGCGCCCGGACGGCGCCCCGCTCCACGCCGCCGACCGGGCCCTGTCGTCGGCTGCCGAGGCGGCCGCCGTGCGACGTGAGGAGGGCGCCCCGGGATGGGCGCTGGCGAGCGAGCTCCCTTTCGAGCCGGACCGGGGCTTCCACGCGGTGTTGTCTCAGGGTGGGGTCCTGAGCCTCAAGGGCGCTCCCGAGGTGGTCCTGCCGCGCTGTGAGTCGTGGGCCCACCCCGCCGGGCAGCGCCCCCTGGACGCCGGCGCCCGCTCGGAGCTGACCCGGCGCGCCAGCCAGCTCGCGCGCCGGGGCCTCCGCCTGCTGGCCATCGCGGAGGGCCCCTTCGAGGGGCCGCTCGCGGACGACACGGTGACCAGCCTCACCTTCCGCGGCTTCGTCGCCTTCGCGGACCCGGTGCGCCCGTCGGCGGCGGCGGCCGTCGACGGGGTTCGGAGGGCGGGCGTCGACGTCATCATGATCACGGGGGACCACCCGAGCACGGCGGAGGCCATCGCCGCGGAGCTCGGCATCCTGGACGGCCGCGGCATCGTCACCGGCGCCGAGCTGGAGCGCATGAGCGACGAGGCCCTCGCCGCGGTCGCCCCCCACACGGCGGCCTTCGCCCGCACCACGCCGGCGCAGAAGGTGCGCATCGTGCGGGCGCTCCAGCAGGCGAAGCGGGTCGTCGCCATGACGGGGGACGGCGCCAACGACGCGGCGGCCATCCGCCTGGCGGACGTGGGCATCGCGCTCGGGCGCCGCAGCACCCCCGCGGCCCGCGGCGCGGCCGACGTGGTGGTCACGGACGACCGCATCGAGACCCTGGTCGACGCCATCGTCGAGGGCCGCGCCATGTGGACGTCGGTGCGGGACGCGGTCGCCATCCTCGTCGGCGGCAACCTGGGCGAGATGGGCTTCACCATCCTCGGCACGCTGCTCGGCGGCACGGCGCCGCTCAACGCGCGCCAGCTCCTGCTCGTGAACCTGCTGACGGACGTGGCGCCCGCCATGGCCATCGCCCTGCGGCCCCCCGAGCCTACGACGATGGAGGCGCTGCTCCACGAGGGCCCCGAGGCGTCCCTCGGCAAGGCCCTTGACCGGGAGATCGTCCAACGCGCGATCACCACCGGCGCAGGCGCTACCGCAGGGTGGGTCCTCGCGCGGCTCACGGGCACGAGGCGGCGCGCGAGCACGGTCGCCCTCGCATCCCTCGTCGGCACCCAGCTCGCCCAGACCCTCCAGACCGGGCGCAGCAAGGAGGTCCTCGCGGCCACCATCGGCTCGGCGGCGCTCCTCGCCGCCGCCATCCAGGTGCCGAGTGTGTCTCGCGCGCTGGGCTGCACACCGCTCGGCCCCGTCGGCTGGTCCATCGCCGCAGGCTCGACGGCGGCGGCCACCCTGGGCTCCGTCTGGCTCCCGTCCTTCGTCGACCGGGTCCGGGCCCGCGCCGCCGCCGACGGGGAGGGGGACACCGCGGGGGTGCAGGTGGTGCGCGCTTGGAGAGAGCTGCTCGGGGCGCCAGCCGGGCCGGCCGGCTAGGGAAGTCCCCGACCGCCGCCGCGCACGCCGTTCGGGAGCCACCCGTCCAGCGTGCGGATGTCCGGGTCCTCGGGGTGCTCGAGGACGACGACGTCTGTCCCAATTCGCGCCCGCGCCGCCTCCGTGGGCTCTGTCACCAGGACGGACACGCTCCTCTGAGGGAGCTCCCCCTCCGCCCTGAGCTCCACCCGCAGCAGGACGAGGACGCCCCCGAGATGGATGACGGGTCCCCCGTGCGGGCTGGCATGGGGGACGGCGTCCACGACGCGCCCTCGTCGCCGCACGCCGCGCGTCGGCAGCTCGCGGACCCGCTCGGCCTGGCGATCCTGGCGCGCGAGCCCGCGACGGATGAGGAGCGCGACGGTGGCCCCTATCCCGAGGGGCGCCAGCGCAACCAGGGTCACGGGCCCCGCGGCCCCGGCAAGCACGCTGCCGAGCACCACCACACAGCCTGCCAGGAGCACGCCGCCGATGAGGGTCGCGATGCGCATCGAGACTCCTGAACCCCGTCGCCTCGACGGCGCCTACCGGATGTATATCAGGAGCCCGTTGCCCCAGTGGCCGTCCATGGCGTCGTCATGCCACTGGTTGCCGTTGTTGTTGCCCGTGCAGGAGCAGACCGCCGTGTACTGGGACGCGCCGTCGCCGTCGAGGCGCATGTGGATGGGGCAGGACCCTGCTGGATAGCCGTGGTGGGAGAGGGTCATGCCGTCGAGGTTCGTGGAGTCCCCGTTGGTGCGGATGAACCCGGTGGAGCAGTTGGAGGTCATCGCCAGGTTGGAGCAGACCTGCGAGGCCGTGGGGTCGTTCTGGAACCACTGCGTGAAGCTCGCCGCCGACGCCACCCGCTTGTACCAGGTGCCGCGCTGGTTGTCGTCGTCCTCGGCGACCACGGTGATCCGCGCGAGGGTGTCGCCGTCGATCAGCGCCGTGAAGCGGCTCGCGCCGAGGCTGATGAGCCCTTGGTAACGGACGACCGCGGGTGACGTGGCGTGCTGTGTGTTGATCTGGCTCGCGAACCAGGCGCGGGGCTCGCCAATGCTGTAGCGGTCGTCGGTGCTCACCTTGGCGACGAGGGTCCAGCCGCCGCCGTCCGTCGTCATGTCGCACCAGGCCTCGAAGGGGGCGTTGCCGCCGCTGCCGTCCGGGTCGATCCAGTAGGGGCCGTCCGCTGCCTGTCCGCTCGTCTTCACCGTCTCGCAGCTCTGGCCGGGGTTGCCCTGCGAGCCCGCGGGGAGCCCCTCGCCGAAGCGGATCCACTTGACGCCGTCGCACCCGTAGAAGCCGCCTTGGGCCGTGTCGAAATAGATGGTCCCTTGAAGGGAGCCGGAGCACGTGCCCGGAGCAGAGCCCAGGTTGGCGACGCGGAACCCGAAGGCCTGGCCCGACGCGAACTGGATGGTGCCGGCGGCCTTCAGGGTTCCCGGCACGGTGACCGCTCCAGCCGCGTCGATGGACAGCACGTCAGCGGACTTCTGCCAGTCGTAGACCCCGAAGGTCCCCGCCCCCGTGCGCCCGCTGTGGACCCGGTACTGGCGCCCGCTCGACTGGGTGTCGTCGAGGATCAGCTCCGGCTTTGCGTTCTGGATCTGGATCTGGTTGCCCGCCGTCACGTCGAGCGCGGCGTTCGGGCCGCTCGCGCCGATGGCCGTGAAGCCGTCGCCGCGCACCCGCAGCCGCTGCGTGCCGGCGGAGCGCAGCAGGGCGAGATCGGGGGCGCTGCTCGCCGCAGACACGGTCAGGCGCGCCGTGGAGGTGCCACCCAGGCTCAGAGAGCCGTCGACCACCGCGTCGCCGTGAGCGGCGATGGCGCCCGCCTCGATCTGCTGGAAGCCCCCGAAGCCGTCGGTCACCCGCACGAGCGATGGCGCGCGGAGATCCACTGCGCCGCTGCCCGCTGCCACGATGCCGCCCGAAACGCCGCCCGCCCCGAAGGTGAGGCCGCAGCCTGCGCCGCCCGCCTGGCACGCCCCGACCCCCAGCTCGGAGGTGACCGCCCCCTTGAGCGCCAGGTTCGCGGCCAGGTGGCCGCTGCCGATGCAGCCGGTGCATGAGAGCCCGGTGGCGGCGCCGCCGGGGCTGGCGCCCGCGGCCCAGGCGAAGCCCACGTCCGCCGCGCCGATGCTCCCGTCCTGGATCAGCGCCGACGTGATCGCCCCCGCCGCCACCATCGTGGACCCGACGCAGCCCGTGCAGTCCAGCGCCGCCGCGGCACCTCCTTGGGTCGTGCCCGCCGCCCAGTTGAAGCCCGTGTGGCCGGCGCCGACGCAGCCCGAGCAGGCGAGGGCGCCCGCGGTGTCCGCGACCGCCGCATGCTGCGCCTCGATGGAGTAGGCGACCGCGCCGAGGGGCCGGCGGGGCAGCGGCGGCTCGCCGTCCACGGCGACCTCCAGCCAGGCGCCCCCACCAAGTGCGCCGTCCGGGACGGGACCCACGACCGCGTCGAACACCCCCCCGGCCACCTGGACTGCCTGCGCCGGGTGCTCGTAGAGCTTCGTTCCCCCCGACGGCGCCGACCACAGGCGCAGCACCAGGTCGAAGGAGCCGCTCGCGGGCATGCCGCCGGAGGTCTCCAGCACCCCCTGGACGGTCAGTGAGGATGGGATGGCGGCGTGGGCGACGCCCCCCAGCAGCGCCAGCAAGGGCGCGCACACGCGAAGAACGGAGCCCATGGGGTCCTCCTCGGGGCGGGTCTGCGACCCGGGCAGCTTGTACGTGTGTGCACCATAGCATGTCCGCGCGCGCCGGACCTAATACAATACCCCCGCGGCGCGGAGCCGCCACGCCCTCACCGGGGGCGACCGGGCGCTGCCTCCACACGCGCCAGCGGGACGCCGTGGGCAGGCGCGGCGGGCCGGGTTCCAGGGGCGCGCGCACCCCCAGGTGGACCTCCCGAGGCGCGGAGGACCTCGCGGAGGCGTGTCCGAAGCGAGTCGGAGACCGGGTGCTCCTCGAGCCAACGCTCCATCGCCGGCAGCGCCATGCCCATGCGCAGGGGGACGTCCACGAGCATCCGCGCCATGAACGGGGTATCCACGAGGCGCAGCGCGAGCTCGCCGAGCTGCTCCGCCTCCGTGGCGCGGCCGGCGGCGAGCAGGCCCGCCATCTGGTAGCCGGCCATGGCGCAGAGGTCCTGCTCCAGGTGGTGCGCCACCATCGGGTCGCCCGCAGTGGCGGCCACGCGACCGGACTCGACCCACGCCTTCAGGACATCTCCCTCTGGTTGGGTCGTCACGGCCGCCAGCAGCTCCCACCGCTCGCGAAGAGCCACGTAGTGGACCGTGGGCCAGGGGCGAGCGGCGACGTCGGCGCGGAGGTTCGGGCTGGCCTCCAGGGCGGCGAGGGCGGCGTCCATGGCGTCCGCGTCGCGGAGCGCCATGTCGAGCCCCAGCAGGTCGTCGAGCTGCGTGCGGGTCTTCGCCGTCGCGAAGGAGCGGGCCGCCTCGTCGCGCAGCTCGGTGATCACGTGTCGGGCCGCGGGGCACCGGCCCGCCAGTGCGCTCGCCGTCGCCCCTCCGGTGCCGGCACCTCGCAGCTCATGGACGACCGGCTGGTCCGCGGGGAGGCGTCGCCAGACCCACTCCCAGACCGCGAGGGCCTGGTCGCAGCGCCCCATGTTGGCCTGAACCCAGGCAAATCGCAGCGCTCGCACGGCATCATCGAGGCGCCCGCCCTCTCCCGGCACCCGCGGCACGAAGCCGTCGTCCAGGTCCTGGAGCCACGCGAGCAGCTCCTCGGGCCCGAGCTTCCCGAGCGCCTGGTCAAGCGTGGCGCCCTCGCGCTGGACTACCACGGTCGGCACGCCGCGAGGGGCGAAGGCCGCCGCCCGCGCCGGCTGCTCGTCCAGGTCCACGGCCTCGAACGTGGCGTGCTCGGACATCCAGGCGCCCAGGGCGGGATCGGACCAGGTCTCTTCTCTCATGGACTGGCAGGGGCCGCACCAGGTGGCGCTCAGGAACACGACGTGGAGCCGCTCGGCGTGAGCCGGTGCTGCGAGCAGGATCGAGGTGGCGAGAAGGGCCACGCGCATGGGCGGTCTCCCTTGCGGGCGGTGCCACAACCCAGGACCCGGGCACGTCACCCCGCTCGGCGCCGCTCGCGCCACCGGCGGTGTGCGGCGCTGGGCGGCAGTCCTCTCACGGTCGGCAGCAGTGTACTCCTGGGGCCGCCCGAGTGCACGCAGAGGTCCGAGCCGGGCTGACCGCCAGGACACTCCCGCGGGGCGCCGGTTGCCCGCGCGCGCTGCCCTCGGCTAAGATGGCGCCCGCCGCCGCGACGGCGCTCGGAGGTTCGGTGAGGTACGCGCCCCTTCTCGTGACTGCACTCCTGCTCGCCCTCGCGGCGCCCGCGCGGGCGTTCACGACGTTGGCCGGCGAGACCTCCGGGGACGCCACCTGGACCGTGATCACCGTCCCGGTGTTCCTGGACGTCCTCGTCGCGCCCGACGTGAGCCTCCCGGCGGTGGAGGCCGCCCTGGCCGGCAGCCTCGCCGCCTGGAACGCGCCGGACTGCTCGACCCTCCGCCTGGAGTACGCAGGGCTGGTCGCCGGTCCCCCCAAGTTCGGCATCTATATACATTGGGCCGACCCCTCCATGGTCGGTGACGTGGTCGGGGTGGACGCCGCCGCCGTCACCGAGACCTGGCTGACGGCCTCGGGCGAGATCTTCCGCGCCGACATGCACCTGAACCCGCTCTTCGCGTGGGCGACGGCGGAGGAGGCCGCGTTCCCCGAGAACAACGACGTGGAGGGCGTGATCACCCACGAGCTGGGCCACGCCATCGGCCTGTCCCACTCCCGGGGGCGCATGGCGACCATGTACTTCGCGGGAGGGGACGCCTCGCTGCGCACCTTGGACGACGACGACGTGCGCGCCGTCTGCTACCAGTACCCCGCCGCGCCCTTCACGGAGGGCCACGCCTGCGACACGTGCTCCGCGCACTCCCACTGTGGGAAGGGGCGCTGCCTGACGTTCCCCGAGGGGGGAGACTACTGCGCCCCGGCCTGCGCAAAGGACGCCGACTGCACGGGCGGCTTCTCGTGCACCACGGTCCCAGGCCAGGGCAAGCTCTGCCTGCCCAACAACCAGTTCTGCCACGAGGGGGGCGGCACCATCGCCCTCGGCGATTACTGCTATGGGCACGCCACGTGCGCCTCGGGCGTCTGCCTGCCGACGCGCACCAGCGCCCAGTGCACCGACGCGTGCGACGACGAGGTGGCATGCCCGGCCGGCATGGCCTGCGTGCCCATGAGCGGCGAGTGCGACGGGCCCTGCGCGCTGTGCATGAAGACCGGGGACGGCAAGGTCGGTGAGCCGTGTGAGGACGCCACGAGCTGCGCGGGCGCCCTGTGCGTGGGCGAGGGCGACACGGGCAAGTGCTCGGCGTTCTGTGACCCGGGCGGGGCCCCCTGCCCGGACGGCGCGAGCTGCCCCGGGGGCCTCTGCATGGTGCCCGGGCCGCGCCCCACCGGAGCCCCGTGCGACTCCGGCTTCGACTGCACCGGGATGCTCTGCATCAGCCTCGGCGACGGCGCCCAGTGCAGCGCGGTGTGCAGCGATGCCAGCCCTTGCGGCGGCAGCGCGACCTGCCAGCGCTTCGACCTGGCGCGGGTGTGCGCCTCGGAGTCGGACTGCGCCGGCGCTCCCTGCGTCAAGGTCAAGGGCGGGCGCATCTGCGGGTGCACCTCCGATGAGCAGTGCGGGGTTGGCGAGTCCTGCGGGGTGTCGGGGCTGCTCGGCCCCAAAGTGTGCCAGCTCCAGCTCTGCGAGGCGTCCACCGCTCCGTCCAAGGACGGCGAGCTGTGCGGTCCCGGGCACGACTGCACGGGCGAGCTCGCCTGCGACCACTCCTACGGCGACTTCGGCCTCTGCCGCCCCCCCTGCACGCCCGGCGGCGCCTGCCCGGACGGCGCCGGGTGCAGTTGGGGCGGAGGCTCGCCTCCCGCGGGGACCTGCCAGCCCCTCACCGGGGCCGCCGCGGGGGCCCCCTGCTCGGGCGTGGAGCCCTGCCAGCCCGGCCTCGCCTGTGTGTCCGTGGGCGGCGCTGCCACCTGCGCCGCCGACTGCGTCCCGCCGGACGGCCCTTGCCCCGGCGCGTGCGTCGACCTGAAGGCGGACGCCTTCCCGGGGCGGGGCGCCTGCGTGGCGGCGGGTGACGTCCCCGTGCTGATCCTGCCGTCGCCTCCGCCGCCGCCCGCGCCCGACGCCGGGTCCGGCGGCGGCGGCACCCTCGACGGCAAGGCATACCAGGCCGTGGATCGCCCCCCACCCGACGACGGCTGCCGGGCGGTCGGCGCCCCGAGCGGACCGTGGGCGCTGCTCGCGCTGCTCGCGCTGGCAATTCGCAAGAGGAGGACCGGTGGAGCCTGCTGAGCTGGTCGAGCGCCTCGCCGCCATCGTGGGGCCGGGGTCCGTGTCGCGCTCCGAGCCGGATCGCGTGACCTACAGCGGCGATATGTGGCCGCGGCTCCAGATCTGGAAGTCCCGGGGCGTCGTCTGCCGCCACCCGCCGGACTGCGTGGTGTGGCCGGCGTCCGTAGATGAAGTGGCCGCCGTGCTGCGCCTCTGTAACGACGAGCGCATCCCTGTCGTCCCCTACGGCGCGGGCTCCGGTGTGTGCGGCGGGACGGTCCCCATCAGCGGGGGCGTCGTGGTCGACGTGCGGCGGCTGGACGCCATCTACAGGATCCACGGGGAGTCCCTGACCCTCGACGTGGGCGCCGGCGTCGTCGGCCACCTGCTGGAGCAGGCGCTCTCCGAGAGGGGCTTCACCCTCGGCCACTTCCCCTCGTCGATCCTCTGCTCGACGGTCGGCGGCTGGGTGGCGGCGCGGTCAGCGGGGCAGCTCTCCAGCATGTACGGCAAGATCGAGGACATGGTCCTCGGCCTGGAGGTGGTGCTCGCCAACGGGGACGTGCTGCACATGGGGGAGCTCGGCCCCCTGGACGGCGCCGTGGACTGGACGCCCCTGTTCGTCGGGTCCGAGGGCACCCTGGGCGTGATCACCCGGGTGCTCCTGCGCATCCACCCGGCCCCGGCGGTGCGATCATTCCGTGGCATGCGCTTCCGGTCCGTGGGCGACGGCCTGGAGGGCATGCGCCGCGTCATGCAGGCGGGCCTCGCGCCGTCGGTGCTGCGGCTCTACGACCCCTTCGACACGCTGATCGCCGGCGGGAAGGGCGACAAGGACGACTCCCGCGGCATCGACGCGCTCTTGCGGTTCCTTCGCCCCTCCCCGTCGGAGGCGCCGAGCGGCCTCTCCCGGCTGCTCCACGAGCGGCTCCAGCCTCTCCGCCAGTCCCTCCAGAAGGAGGCCCTGCATGCGGCCCTCACCCACCCCGCGCTGCTCAACCGGGTGGCGGGGCTGGTGCCGGTGGGGGCCCGCCTCATCGTGGGCTTCGAGGGGGAGGAGGCCACCGTCCGCACCCGCATGGCCGAGGCGCAGGCCATCCTGGCGGCGAGCGGCGCCTCCGACGAGGGCGAGGAGCCGGGCAAGCACTGGTACGAGCACCGCTACGACGTGTCCTTCAAGCAGTCCAAGGTGTTCACGGCCGGGGCATTCAGCGACACCATGGAGGTCGCCTGCCCGTGGAGCCGCGTCGCGGCCGTCTATGACGCCGTGCGGGCGCGCGTCTCGGCCCACGGCTTCATCATGGCCCACTTCTCCCACGCCTACCGGGAGGGGTGCTCGATCTACTTCACCTTCGCGGGCTTTCGCCCCGCCTCCGAGGACCTGGAGCTGCTCTATGACCGCGTCTGGTCCGAGGCGCAGCGGGCGGCGTCCGAGGAGGGGGCCACGCTCTCGCACCACCACGGGGTCGGCCTGTCCAAGCGAGCCCTCATGGCTGAGGAGCACGGCCAGGGCGAGCGCATCTTTGCCGCGCTGAAGCGCACCTTCGACACCAACGGCATCATGAACCCGGGAAAGGTCTTCGCCGGGCGGTATCACAAGGGGAGGCGCGGTGGCACGGCTGGCTGACGTCATGGCGGATCTGGTCCGGCACTTCCCGAGCGGGCGCCTCCAGGTGCACCCCCCGGGCGCCGAGTGGGACCGTATGGACTCGGGTGCCTGGAGCATCGTCGCCTCCCCCCACGGCGAGGAGGAGGTCTGCCGGACCCTCCAGGTCGCCGAGCGCTTCATCGTGCCCGTCGCCGTCGGTGGCACCCAGGGCTTCGGTGGCACCCGCGTGCGTCCCGGCGGCGTCATCCGCATCGACACCACCACCATGGGCAGCGTCGTGTCCATCGACGTGGCGAGCAGCCTGGTCACCGTGCAGACCGGCATCTCCGTCGCGGTCCTGGAGAGCCGGCTCGCAGAGCGGCGCCTGACGCTCGGCTGGTCCCCCGCCTGGTCCGACCCGCACACCCTCGGCGGGGTGCTCGCCGGGGCCGTCGAGGATCGGTGGGGGCCCGCCCACGGCGGCGTGGCTGCCGCCGTCCGGGCGCTGACCGTGGTGCTCCCCGATGGGAGCCGCGCGTGGTCCCGCTTGTCTCCGCGGCGCGCGACCGGCCCCGATCTGACCTCCCTCGCGCTCGGCACCTTCGGTCGCATCGGCGTGGTCACCGGCGCCACCCTGCGGGTCTTCCCGAGGCCCGCCGCACGCCTCGTTCTCACGGCCGATACCCGCGATCCGGGCGCCGTCGTCCGGGGAGTCGGCGCGCTCCTCCGCACCTGCTGCCGGCCGCACCTCATCGAGCTGACCGGGCGCCCGGACGGGTCGGCGACGCTCCTCCTCTCGCTCTGGGGGACGGACACCGCCGTCGCGGAGCAGGCCGCTCGCGCTTCGTGCATCCCGGTGGCGCTCAGCGAGCTGCCCATGCTGCCCTCGCCGCCGGTCATCGACGACGCGAAGCACCGCGCCCGCCTGACCCTGCCCCAGGTGGCGCGGCTGCTGGATGCGTGGGCGGCGGCCCCCACCCGCCGTGCCCTGCGCGTGGATCGCTTCGACTCCCACACCGCGCAGGTGGCGACGGCTGATCGGGTCCCGCCAGAGGTGGCCGCGCCGGACGGCCCCCTCGGGTCCACGCCGCGGGGAGTGAACCAGAAGTACCTCCAGCGCCTGAAGCTCGCCCTCGACCCGCACAACCTGCTGGGGAGCCTGTAGATGAAGCACGGCACCAGCCAGGAGCGCGATCTCTCCTACTGCTCCTACTGCCCGAACCTGTGCCTGCACGCCTGCCCCGTGTCCAACGCGACGCGCCGCTCGTCCCTGGCGCCGTGGGCCAAGATGTCGCTGGTGCGCTGGGTGACGCAGGGGACGGTCGCCCAGGACCGGGACACGGCGAGCGTGCTGTGGCAATGCACGGGGTGCCAGGCCTGCACGTCGGCCTGCAAGCACGGCGTCGACGTCTCGGCGACGCTCTTCCACGCGCGGGCGGGGGCGGTCCGGGCGGGGCTGGCCCCCGTCTCGCCCGCAGCGCTCGCGCGGGACTCCGCGGCCATCGCGCTCGCAACGGAGCCCTTCTCTGCCATCCACGAGGAGCGCAACCGCACGCTCGCCCACGCCGTCTACGTGCCCGGCTGCGACGTGGTCGTCAACGACCCGGCAGAGGTGCGCGCCACCCTGGCGGTGCTGGAGGAGCTGGGCTTCGACGTATCCATCGGGCCCTCCCGCTGCTGCGGCTACCCGCAGTGGGCGGCGGGAGCGCTGCCCGAGCTGGCCCAGGCCGCCGCCGCCTTCGCCGCCGGTCTCACGGGGCACCAGGTCGTGCTGGTGGGGCCGGGCACCTGCGCCCACACCCTACGCGATCTCTACGAGCACGCGGGTGTCAGCCTCGGGACTCCCGTGCGGCCCGTGCTCCAGGTCATCGCCGAGCGTCTCGGCACGGCCACGTTTCGCCCCCTGGGTGAGCAGGTGGCGCTCCACGACTCCTGCCACCTGGCGCGGCGCTTCGGCCTCGTGGAGCAGGCGCGATCCGTCGTCGAGCGGGTGACGGGCCACGCCCCGATCACCCTGCGCTGGTCCGGCGACGCGACCCACTGCTGCGGCGCCTCGGGCGGCTGGGAGCGCACGAACCCCGACGGAGCCGCCCAGGCCGCGAGCGACGTGCTCGCCATGGCCCGCGACGCTGGTGCGCAGGCCCTGGTGACCTTCGACCCGTCCTGTCGGCTCCACCTGGCGGCCCGCGGCGAGCTGCCCGTCTTGAGCGGCGTGGGCCTGGTCGCCCGCGCCTTGGGGGTCGCATGAGGACCGTCGTCGTCGTCAACCCCAACGCCGGGCATGGCCGCGCCGGGCGCACGTGGCCGGCGCTGCACGCCGCCATCGAGCGGGCCGTGCCCGGCGCCGAGAACCGCCTGACGAGCGGGCCAGGCCACGCGACGACCCTGGTGCGCGAGGCGCTGCGGGCCGGCGCAGAGCGCGTGATCGCCATCGGCGGGGACGGCACCAACAACGAGGTGGTCAACGGGTTCTTCGACGAGCGCGGCGCCGCCATCGCCCCCGAGGCCGTCCTCTGCCTCGTCCCGAGCGGCACCGGCGGCGACTTCCGCCGGGTGCTCGCCCTGCCCGACGACCCCCTGGAGGCCCTCGCCGTGGCGCTCGACGCCCCCGTGCGCACCATCGACGTGGGCCGCATCGCGCACGTGGACCACGACGGCGCCGAGCGCGCCCAGATGTTCGTCAACATCGCGAGCTTCGGCATGAGCGGCCTCGTGGACCGCATCGTCAACGCGGCGAGCAAGCGCCTCGGGGGCCGCGTGTCCTTCTTCGTGGCGTCCCTGCGGGCCATGATGCGCTACCGCAACCAGCGGGTGCGCCTCTCCATCGACCACGGGCGCGTGGAGATGGAGCTGCCGATCTTCAACGTCGCGGTGTGCAACGGCCGCTACTTCGGCGGCGGGATGCACGTGGCGCCAGCGGCCCGCATCGACGACGGCCGCCTGGAGGTGGTCGTCCTGGGAGACCTGTCCCTCGGCGGCAAGATCGCCCTCAGCTCGCGCATCTACAAGGGCACCCACGTCGACATGCCCGGCGTCATCGTGGAGTCGGGCACCCACGTCCGCGCCGAGTCGGCGGACGAGGTGCTGCTCGACGTGGACGGCGAGACCCCCGGGCGCCTGCCGGCCACCTTCGAGATCCTCCCCGGCGCGCTGAGGCTCCAGGGCTGATGGCGGGGCCGTCCAAGGTGGCGGGCGCCCCCATGCGGGCGCTGCTCACGGTCCTCTCCGGCGTGATGGTCTTCATGACCTACCCGAACGCCACCGGGTGGGAGCTGTTCCCTCTCCAGTGGTTCTCGCTGGTCCCCGCGCTGTGGGCGGTTCGGGGGGCGAAGCCTCGCGCCGCCTTCGGGTGGGGCCTCGTCGCCGGGTTCGTGACCAACGCCGGCGGCTTCTACTGGATCTCGGGGATGCTCCAGGACTTCGGGCACCTCCCGGTCTGGGCCAGCGTGCCCATCACCGCCCTGCTCGCCGCCTACCAGGGGCTCGTGTTCGCGGTGTGGGCCTGGGGGACGACCATCGCCGTCCGCAAGGGGCGCGTGCCGTTGCTGCTGGCGTCGCCCGTGCTCTTCGTCGTCGCCGAGCAGCTCATCCCCTTCGTGTTCCCCTGGTACTTCGCAAACGGTCAGATTCGATTCATCCATGTCATCCAGATCACGGACGTCTTCGGGGTGGCGGGCCTGACCTTCCTGCTCGTGCTGGTCAACACGGCGCTCTTCCTCGCGCTCGAGGCCGCCGTCGCGCGCCGCAAGCTGCCGCGTCGCCCGCTGGTGGTTGCCGCCGCGTGCCTCGCCGCCTCGCTCGTCTACGGGTTCGTGCGCGTGGCGCAGGTGGACTCCGCCATGGAGGCCGCCCCCAAGCTGAAGATCGGCCTCGTGGAGGGCAACATCGGCATCTGGGAGAAGGAGGCCCGCTCCCTCGCCCCCGAGATGCAGGCGCCGACCCTGATGCACAACCTGATCCTGCACCAGCGGCTGTCGGCCCAGTTGGAGGCGCAGGGCGCCGACCTCATCGTGTGGCCCGAGTCGTCCTACATCCCCATCCGCGACGTGGCCATCAAGCGCACCGACACCTTCGGCTTCGCGGTGGGGGCCCGTGGGACCCTCGTCGAGCGGGGCCCGCGGGACTGGGTGGCGCCTGCCACGACCCTGCCGCCGGCTCTCGGAGCGCGCTCCCTGCACGCCGTCGCCGCCTCCAGCGAGACGTTCGCGGTGGCAGTGGGGCACGGCGGCTTGGCCCTGCGCTGGGACGGCCGCACCTGGACCGCCGAGGAGACGGGCACGACGAAGGCCCTGCTCGCCGTGTGGGCGAGCCGCGCCACCATGCCGCTCTCCAAGCCGGCCCCGCGCGCGTGGGCTGTGGGGGAGGGAGTCATCGCCGGGTGGCGCGAGGGGGTCTGGACCGTAGAGGATGCGGCCACCGACACTCTGCGCGCCGTCGCCTCCTCCTATGACGGGTTCGCCTTCGCCGCGGGGGACGGCGGCGCCCTCTGGCAGCGGCAGGGGGGGCGGTGGAGCCGCTACGGCACCGTCGGAGGGGGCCGGCGCCTCGACGCAGCGTGGATGGCGCCGGACGGCTCCTTCGGGATCGTGGTGGGGCAGGGCGGAGCGGTCGCCACCCTGGAGCCGGGCGAGGGGTGGCGATCCTCCACGGTTCCGGGGGCCACCCACCTGCGCGGCGTGTGGGGGCGTGACGGGACCCACGTGTGGGCGGTGGGGGACGGCGGCTTCATCGCCCGCTACGACGGCGCCTGGATCCCCGAGGCGAGCGGCACGGCGGTCACGCTGCGGGCGGTCTCGGGCGACGAGGCGGGGCGCGTCTTCGCCGTGGGCGACGGGGGCACCATCCTGGAGCGCGAGCGGGACGGCACCTGGACCCGGCACCCGTCCCCGTTGCCGACGGACCTCCTCGGCGTCGCCGGGGTGGGCTACGTGCTCGACACCAACGTCCCGCGGGACGTCCGCTGGCTCTACCAGTCGCCGGAGCCGCTGCCCGAGGTGCCGTCCCCGACGGGCCAGGAGGCCGTGGTCGCCGAGTGGAGCGCGGACCGGCACCTGCCCCTGCGTGACCGCAACGCCGTCCAGCGCGGCTTCCGCACGCCGGTGCTCTTCGGGGCGCTGACCTACGAGCCGGACCCGGCGAACCCCGACGGGCGCCCCCGCCTCTACAACGCGGCGCTCCTCATCGACGAGGAGGGGCGCGTGCTGGGCTCCTACGACAAGAACTACCTGCTGGTCTTCGGGGAGTACATCCCGTTTGGGGACCTCTTCCCCGTGCTCTACGACTGGATCCCCGAGGCGGGCCAGTTCGAGGCGGGCACGACGGTCGAGACCTTCCCGTTCCGAGGCAACCAGCTCGGCGTGATGATCTGCTACGAGGACATCCTGCCGCGCTTCACGTCGCGCCTCGCCGACAAGCACCCGAACGTGATCATCAACGTGACCAACGACGCCTGGTTCGGGCAGACCGCCGAGCCGTGGCTCCACCTGGCGCTTGCCATGTTCCGCGCGGTGGAGAACCGCATGTGGCTCGTGCGCTCGACCAACACCGGCGTCAGCGCCTACGTGGACGCCGTCGGGCGCCTGCGCCACGCGACGCGCCTCGAGGACGCGGAGATCGCCATGCTCGACGTGCCGATGCTCGACCTCCCGTCGCCCTACCGGCGGCTCGGGGACGTGTTCTCGGCCGCGTGCATGTTGGCCGTCGTGCTCTTCGCGGTTCACGGCATCGCGACGGCCCGCGCGGGTCGGCGCAAGCGGTAGGCGGATCGTGTCGTCGACGATGAGAAAGTCCTCCAGGGATTGGCCGGAGATGCCGTAGGTGATCTTCGGGTCTCGCTCGAAGCCCGTCGGCGCCTGGCTTGGCTCCGCGGGGCGCTCTCGGCGCGAGCCCGGGGAGGGGTGTCGTAGCCCGTGGAGCGTGGACGGACAATCCTGGGGAGCATCGGCGTCGCTGTCGCCTGGTGGACGGCTGCGCGCGCCGGTGATCTCGTCGCGGCCGTTCCCGGAGCCATCCCCACCATCTGCTTGTCCTCCGGCGTCGTGCTGGCTCTCGTGTACCGGTGGGGGGAGCGCCTGCTGCCGGGCGTCATCCTGGGCGCGGTGCTCGCCGCCGCGTCCGCGAGGGCCCCGGCGCTCGCCGCGGCCATCGGCGCCGCCACTGCCGCGGCCGAGGTGCTCTTCGGCGCGCGGGTGCTGCGGGCCGCCGGCCTGTTCAACCCCTCCCTGGGCGACGTGCGCAGCGCCGTGGTGCTGGTCGCCGTCGCCGCGCCGCTCATGGCGCTGGTCGGCGCCACGGGAGGCGTCCTCGCGCTGGCGAGCGTGGGGGGAGTCCCTGCCGGGGACCTCCCCGCGCTGTGGGGCATGTGGTGGCTCGGTGACTTCATCGGCATCCTGGTGGTCGCCCCGGTCGCCTTCACCTGGGTCAACCGCGGAGAGGTGGTGCCCGGCCCCGGCTGGGAGCTGGGCGTCCTGCTCCTCACCCTCGCCGCGACGACGACCGTCACCTTCACGGACGTCCTCCCCTTCCGGAACACCAGCTACCCGCTGGCCTTCGTCCTGGTGCCGTTCCTGGTCTGGAGCGCCGTCCGGCACGGCCCCCGGGGGGCCGCGTCCGCCTCCTTCGTGGCGGGGATGGTGGCGGCCGTGTGCACGATGGCCGGCCTGGGGCCGCTCGCGCACACGGACCCGCGGTCCAAGCTGATCCTCCTACAGAGCCTGGTGTCCGTCGCGGCCGTGTCCTCGCTCGTCCTGGCGGGGGCCCTGGCCTCGACCCGCAGCATGGCCCGAGCGCTTGCCGTCACCGAGTTCCGGGAGCGCGCGCTGTTGAGCGGAATCCCGGACCTGATCTTCCGCGTCTCTCCCGACGGGCGGGTCCTCGAGCAACACGGAAGCGCCCTGGACCCGGCCATCCCCATGCTCGCTGGGCGCTCACTGGACCAGCTCGTGGCCCCTGAGCAGGCGCAAGCCGTGCGCGACCGTGTCGCCCGAGCCGCCGTGCACGGTATCACGGAGGCCGTCGAGCTGCGCGGCGCCGCGGCGCTCGGCGCTCGTGACTGGGAGGCGCGCTTCGTGCCCATGCGGGACGGCACGGTCTTGAGCCTGGTGCGGGACGTCAGCCAGCGCCGCGCCGCCGAGGCGGCCTTGCGGGAGTCCGAGGAGCGCTACCGCACCCTGTTCCAGCAGAGCCCGTCTCCCATCCTCATCATGGCCTCCGATACCCTGGCGTTCCTCGACGTCAACGAGACGGCCGTCCGGCAGTACGGGTGGACCCGCGACGAGTTCCGCGCCATGACGGCACGAGACATCCGCCCTCCAGACGACGCGGTGCCCGTCGAGGAGATGATGAGCAGCCTCGGAGACCTCCCGTTTGCGAGCGCCAGCCCGTGGCGGCACCGGAGGAAGGACGGCGCCGTCTTCGAGGTGGAGGTGGTTTCCCACCCGGTGCGGATCCAGGGCAGGGACGCCCGCATCGTGATGGTCAACGACGTGTCGGAGCGCACACGCCTGGAGGGGCAGCTCCGGGAGGCGCAGCGGCTGGAGGCCATCGGGCGCCTCGTCGGCGGGATCGCCCACGACTTCAACAACCTGCTGACGACCGTGGTCGGCTACAGCGAGCTGCTGCTCGACGCGGTGCCCGAGTCCGACCCGGTGCACGCCGACATCCGAGAGATCCTCGCCGCGGGTCGTCGCGGGACCCAGCTCACGAAGCAGCTCCTCGCCTTCAGCCGCCAGCAGGTCCTCGCGCCTCGCGTCGTGGACCTGAATCACGTCCTGGAGCGCCTGGAGCCCACGATCCTGAGGCTCGCCGGGGATCGGATCAGGCTCGGCCTGGACCTGTGCGACCCGGCGCCGCGGGTCAAGACCGACCCGGGGCAGCTCGAGCAGATCCTGACCAACCTGGTGATCAACGCGCGGGACGCCATGACGGAGGGCGGGCGCCTGTCCCTTCGCACGCGTGTCGCGGAGGTGGGGGAGGCCGAGGCCTCCATGCACCCCGACGCCGCGCCGGGCCGGTACGCGGTGCTGTCCGTCGTGGACGACGGCGTCGGGATGAGTGAGGAGACCCGCCGGCGCATGTTCGAGCCCTTCTTCACGACGAAGCCCCTCGGACAGGCGGCGGGCCTCGGGCTCTCGGCGGTCTACGGCTTCGTCATGCAGTCGGGGGGCTTCGTCGAGGTGGAGACCGCGCCGGGGGAGGGGACGACCATGGCCCTGTATCTGCCGCTGCTGGAGACTGATCTGCCATCTGGCGCGATCGTCCAGCCGGGTCACCTGCCGTTCGCAGGGGCTGAGACGGTGCTGTGCGTAGAGGACGAGCCCTCCGTGCGTCGCCTGATGCGCCGCGCGCTGTCCGACCGCGGCTATCGCGTCCTGGTGGCCGCAAGCGGCATGGAGGCCCTCAGCATGGCCGCGGACCACCCGGGCGACATCCACGTGCTCGTGGCCGACGTCGTGATGCCGAAGCTGAGCGGTCCCGAGGTGGCCGCGAGCGTGCGGGCCTCACGCCCGAGTGCGCGCGTGCTCTACGTGACCGGGTACGGGCAGACCGCCGGGATGCGGGTGGAGCGCCTGGACGCGCCGGTGCTGCACAAGCCCTTCTCGCCGGAGCAGCTCGCGCGGGCGGTACGGGAGGTGGTCGACGGGGCGGGCGGCTGAGCTAGGGCGCCGGCGCGGGCTCGGGATCGAAGACGCTGAAGCCCGCAGTGAACAGCAGGCCGTTGGCGACCTGCCACTCGTCGAGGATCAGGGGCTCGCGCTTCGCAGTCAGCACGTAGTCGAGGGACGCCCACTCGGCGAGCTTCACGGACAGGTTGGCCGCCACCCCGATGGTCATGAGATCCACGCCCGACAGGCCGCGCTCCTCCGTAGAGTAGAAGGGCTGGAAGAACGAGGCGTTGACGCCCCAGGCGATGATCTTCTGGAGCTTGCCGCCCAGCGTGATCTCCAGCTCGGCGCCCACCTGGATGTAGTCCTCGAGCTGGGTCAGCTCCAGCTCCGGGGTCTTGTCGTCGTCGGTCACCACGAAGCCGCCGTCGGTAAAGGTCTGCGTGCTCCCGACGCCGAGCTGCACCTGGAGGCGCGCCGACTCCATGTCCACGGGGTTGGCGAAGAGGCCGGCGACCTCCTTGAGCTTGGTGGGCTCGAAGGCGCCGGTCAGCGTGATGGCGTGCTGCCCCTCGACGGTGTCTTGGGTCACTGTTCCGTCGGTCAGCGTCTTGCGCAGGACCACGTCGTCGGGGCGCGCGTCGTAGCCCGGGAAGACCTGCGCGTTCATGGCGGCGCGCACGAAGGGGCCGAGCCAGTCCAGGTCTTCGATGTGGTAGAGCCAGGTGGTCTTGAGGACCAGCTCGTCGTTGGACTTGAGGAACTGGTCGATGGTCGGGGTCTTGGTGAAGGTCTCTTTCAGATCCAGCGAGTTGAGCCACTCGTGCTGGCCCGCGCGGAGGTTCGCGAAGGCGCCGAGGAGCACCCCGATCTGAAAATTGATGCCGTCGGCGACGCCGACCACGTTGCTGTTGTGATTGAACGAGATGGTGCTGCCCAGGTTGAGGCCCAGCTTCCAGCCGTCCGCGGACTCAGCAGGGGTCTCGGTGACCTGCTTCTTCAGGTCGTCCTCGATGATGTCCTGCGCCATGGCAAGGGGCCCGGACAGGGTCAGCGCCGCAACCAGGGCGCCTGCAAGGGCTCGACTCATGATGGACTCCTCGGTTTGGTCGGCGACCGGTCCCCCTGGGGCTTGAAGGTGGCGGGGTCCGCTCTCCGCGCTTCTGGGGCGCCACCGTAGCGCGGCTGCTGGCAGTGTCAAGCCCACAGAGGGTCCGCGAGCGCGACTGGCGGGGTCTCGCTGGACCTGGTGAGGGTCTCCGCGCTAGGGTTGGGCGCGAGTGGACGACGGTGAGGCGAGCAGGAGGAACCGATGACACGAGCGGTGGTGGTGGCGCTGGCCGTCGCGTGGAGTGGGCTGGCGCACGCGGGCGCCCCGTCGCGGGACGCGCGGGTGAGTGAGGCGTTGGGGAAGCTGGTGGATCAGCTCAAGCCGCTCCAGCGGGCGGTGAACCTGTCGTGGTACCAGGCGAGCGTCACGGGGGCGGACGCCGACTTCGCGGCGAGCGAGGACGCGCAGAACGCGGTGGACGCCTTCCTGGGCGACGCGCGGCGCTTCGAGCAGGTGCGCGGCTTTTGGAAGGACCGCGAGCGGCTCCGGCCGGAGACGGCGCGCCAGGTGGGCATCCTCTACCGGGAGATGCTCGGCAAGCAGGTGCCGGCGGAGCTGCTCCAGCGCATCAACAAGCTCCAGGGGGAGGCGGAGAAGACCTTCAACGCCTACCGGGCCACGGTGGGCGGCAAGGAGCTGTCGCAGAACGAGCTGAAGAAGGTGCTGCGAGAGTCCAAGGACGAGGGCGAGCTGCGCGCCGCCTGGGAGGGGCAGAAGGCCGTGGGGCCCGTGGTGCTGGCGAGCCTGCTGGAGCTCGTGGACCTGCGCAACCAGGTGGCCCGCACCCTGGGCTTCCGCGACCACTACGCACTGGCGCTCGAGATCAACGAGCAGGGGGAGAAGGAGCTGCTCGCGCTGTTCGACGAGCTGGACGCCGTGACGCGGGAGCCCTTCCTCGCGCTGAAGGGCGAGGCCGATGCGCGGCTCGCGGCGCGCCTGGGCATCGAGGTGGGGGCGCTCCGGCCGTGGCACTACCAGGACTTCTTCTTCCAGGAGCCGCCGCAGGTCTTCGACGTGGACTACGAGGCAATCTACGGGGGCCACGACGTCATCGAGCTCTCGCGGCGCTTCTACGAGGGCATCGGGCTGCCCGTCGACGACGTGCTCGCGCGCAGCGACTTGAAGGAGAAGCCCGGCAAGACCCCCCACGCCTTCTGCGCCGACATCGACCGGGAGGAGGACGTGCGGGTGCTCGCCAACGTGGTCGACGGGTTCGACTGGGCCTCGACCATGGTCCACGAGCTGGGCCACGCGGTCTACGACAAGTTCAAGGATCGCAAGGCGCCGTACCTGCTGCGCGGCCCCTCCCACTGGCTGACCACCGAGGGCTTCGCCATGATGCTGAACAAGCTCGTGCTGAACCCCCACTGGATCGAGGCGATGGTGGGGCTCGACGCCGAGCGGCGGGACGCCATGCTCCCGGCGGCCCGCAAGATGGTCGCCTTCAACTCCCTGGCCTTCGCGCGGTGGTGCCTGGTGATGCTCCACTTCGAGCGGGCGCTCTACGCCGACCCGAAGCAGGACCTGTCGCGCCTGTGGTGGGACCTGGTCGAGCGCTACCAGGGCATGAAGCGCCCTCCGGACCGCACGGCGCCCGACTTCGCGAGCAAGGTCCACCTGGTGGTGGCGCCGGTCTACTACCACAACTACATGATGGGGGAGCTGTTCGGGGCCCAGGTCCACGCGGTCATCGCCCGGGACGTCCAGAAGGTCGCGGACCCCTTCGAGGCGGTGTACGTGGGCGACCCCAAGGTGGGGGCGTTCTTGAAGGAGCGCCTCTTCGAGCCCGGCGCGCGGCTGTCGTGGGGTGAGCTGACCCGGGCGGTCACCGGCGAGGCGCTCTCGCCGCGGGCGTACGCGGAGCAGGTGTCGCGGCTCGCGCGGTAGGGGGCGGATCAGGCGCCTGCGAGGATGCGCCGGATCGCGTCGCGGTGGGTGCGCATCGCGGTGGCAAGAGCGAGCTGCCCTCGGGCGCGGAGCAGGTTGTGGTCGCCGCGGGTGGGGGCGACCCTCGGCGAGAAGCCGAAGTAGCGCTCCTCCAGTGCGTCACGGCAGAAGCGGGCGGCCAGCTCCAGGGCGATGCGCTCGGGGCCTGTGGCCACCGCCTCCCGGACGTCCGGGGGGAGCGGGCGCTCGGCGAGATAGCCCTTGGCGGCGGCCTCCAGGAGGACCAGATCGAGCGTGGCGTCCGTGGTGTCCTCGCCTCGGGGGTTGCACCAGCTCCTCCACGCATCACCCAGCTCGGCATCCAGGGACTGCATGCCCATGGTGTCCAGGTCCACCAGGGCGACGGCGCGGCCCTCACGGAAGCGCACATTGGAGACCTTCAGGTCGCCGTGGCAGACCTGGAGGGGGGCGGGCGGAGAGGAGGGGAGGCTTCGCCACGCGGCGAGGATGGCCGCCGCGAGGGGAGCGGCCTCGGCGGCGAGGCGGTGGTCCGGGTGGGCGGCGACCGCGGATTCCAGGTCGCGCATGTGGGCCGGTGTGTCGTGGACGCCCGCGCGGGCGAAGGCGAACGCGTGATCCAGGTCGGCCGTGGCCCGGTGCCAGCGGCCGACGAGGGCGCCGGCCTCCCGGGCTTGTTCGGGGCTGGTCAAGCGGTGCACCGTCTCTCCGGGGATCCACGTCAGGGCACGCCAGCAGCGGCCGTCCTGGGTGGCGCAGGTGGCGCCGTCGCCGGTGCGCAGGAGCAGCGGGGTCTCCAGGCCGCGGGACTGGATGTGCCGCGTCACGGCGTCGATGTCGTCGTTGACCGCCGCGGTGAAGATCGGGGCGAGCGCCTGCACCACGGCGACGGGCGGGGAGCCCACGGCGAAGGTCGCGTTGATCAGGCCGTCCTCGATGGCGCGCCACGGGAGGTGCGCCAGCGTCGGCCACGGGGTCAGGAGCGGGGTGGTCACGGGCGCCTCGCGGTCATGGGCACTTGTCCGGCTGCCCCGGCGGCGCGACGACGCAGGTGCCGCCGCACTGCTGGAGCACTGTCCATTTCCCGTTGCTGCAGTTGTAGAGGGTGCTCGACGAGAGGCCGCCCGTCTGTCCACAGTAGGCGCCGTTTCCGCTCGGGCAGCTCCCCCCGGCGCAGTAGTCGGACTGCCCCGGTGGCGCGACCGTGCAGCCAGAGGCGCAGTATGCGGAGAAGCTCGTCGAACCGTTGGTGCAGTTGTAGAGGGTCTTGCCGTCCTTGCCGAGCGAGCCGCCGCAGTAGAGTCCGTTTCCGCTCGGGCAGCCCCCGCCCGATTTGCACTGGTCGCTCGTGCCCGCGGGCATGGTCTCGCAGCCGTTGCTGCACTTCTGAAGCTCGGTGATGGAGCCGTCGGTGCACTTGTAGAGGGTGTTCGCGTCTTTTCCGAGACTGGAACCGCAGTAGTTGCCGTTGCCGCTCGGGCACTTGGGAGAGTCCGCCTTGCACTGGTCGCTGGTGCCCGCGGGCATGGTCTCGCAGCCGTTGCTGCACTTCTGGATCTCCGTGATCACGCCGTCGGTGCACTTGTAGAGGGTGTTCGAGTCCTTGCCGAGACTCGATCCGCAGTAGTCTCCGTTGCCGCTCGGGCACGACGCGCCCGTCGCGCACTGGTCGCTCTGCCCGGCCGGCATGGACTGGCAGCCGTTCGGGCAGGATTGGACGACCGAGTAGCTGCCCCCGGCGCAGGAGTAGAGGGTGTTCGAGTCTTTTCCCACGCTACCGCCGCAGTAGAGGCCGTCGCCGCTCGGGCAGGAGCCTCCGCCGCCTCCGCCGCAGCCCTCGGCCCAGGTCACGTTGCTCGACGCGTAGGGGTCGAAGGCGGCGCCGCTCTTGCGGGTCTCCAGGTGCAGGTGGTAGCCGCCGCCCGCCTGGCACTTCCACGCGCCCCCGACGAGAGACAAGGTGTAGCCCGTGTTGGAGACGTAGCCGACGAGCTGCCCCATGGAGACGGGGGCGTTTGCGCCCACCTGGATGTCCTTGCGCATGTGGGCCAGGATCACCTCGTAGCTGCCCTGGGCGATGCGCACGTGGTTGCCGAAGTCGGGGGCGCAGGTCTGCCCTGGGACCGTGTTCACCACCTTCGAGACGGTCCCGTCGATGGGGGAGTAGACGGGGGTGCCTTCGTTGGTCGCGTAGTCGCTGCCCGCGTGGCCCGCGTAGCACCCGACGGCGCAGGTCACGCCCTTGGGAGGCTTGAAGGGGTTGCACATCACGAGCTTGCCCGTCGGAGAGCCCGCGCAGGAGTCGGGGGTGCCGGGCGGGTTCTGCTGGCAGCCGTTCGGGCACACCTGGATGACGCTCGTGGCCCCGTTGGTGCACTGGTAGAGGGTGCTCGCGTCCTTGCCCAGCGCGCCGCCGCAGTAGGCGCCGTTGCCGGCCGGGCAGCCGCCCGCGCTCTTGCAGGCGTCGTCCGTGCCCGCGGCGTTGACCTGGCAGCCCGCCGAGCAGGTCTGGAGCGGGCTCAGTGCGCCGCCCTTGCAGGCGTATAGGGTGTTGGCGTCGCCGCCCACGGACGAGCCGCAGTAGGCCCCGTCGCCGGACGGGCACGAGCCGCCCTTGCACTGGTCCTGGGTGCCCGCCGGCATCTGCTGGCAGCCGCTCGGGCAGCTCTGGAGCACCGACCAGGTGCCGTTGGTGCACTGGTACAGGGTGTTGCCGTCTTTGCCGACCGAGGCGCCGCAGTAGGCTCCGTTGCCGCCGGGGCAGGCGGCCGGGCCCGCGTAGCAGGCGTCGGGAGAGCCGGGCGGCTTGACCTGGCAGCCTTCCTGGCACACCTGGAGGACGCTGGCCTGGCCGCCGGTGCACTGATAGAGGGTGCCCGGGTCCTTGCCGAGGGACCCGCCGCAGTATGCGCCGTCGCCGGCGGGGCAGGCGGTCTCTGCGCCCTGGCACTGGTCGTTCTGGCCGGCGGGCATGGTCTGGCAGCCGCTCGGGCACACCTGGGCGGTGGCGAAGGACCCGCCCTTGCAGGCGTAGAGGGTCTGCGGGTCGAGACCGACGGAGGCGCCACAGTAGAAGCCGTCACCGGACGGGCAGGTCTTGGGCGTCTCTCCGGCGCAGGAGTCGGGCGTGCCCGGCGGGTTCTGCTGGCAGCCGCCGGTGCAGGCGGACTGGAGGGTGTAGCTGCCATTGGCGCAGTAGTAGAGGGCGGCCGTGTCTTGAGGAGGGGTGCCGCAGTAGAGGCCCGGGCCGGCGGGGCAGCCCTCGCCGCCGGTGCCGCAGCTCGGCACCATGTGCAGGAGGCTCCAGGGCGCCGCGTTGTTCTCGGTGCCGAGCTTGGCCGGGATGGCGGCGCAGGGCGCGCAGGGTTGCCCTGGCACGTCGCCGGGCTTGCCCCACTCCACCCGCACCAGGTCGCTGTTCTTCCAGCCGGTCTTCTGGATGGCGAGGGTCGCGATCACCGCCGGGGAGGCGTCCACGATGCGGCGCCCGCCGTAGGTGGCCCCCTCGTAGAGGGCTCCGGGACCGCCGTCCTCGGCGTAGGCGACCACGCAGGCCCCCGTGGCCGGGTTGGTCACCCGCAGCAACGCCCCGCAGCCGAAGCGCTGGGCGCCCGCCACGTAGAAGTAGGCGGACGGGCCGCCGAAGCCCGCGCCGACCACTTTGGCATAGTCCCAGTCCACGTGGCCCTGAATCCAGGGGATCTGCGCCCCCGCGCTCGTGCAGGCGCCCGCGCCCGCGTCCCAGGCGCAGCCTTTGGCGTTGTACTGGCTCTGGAGGTAGCCGCAGCTCGTCGGCTTTCCGAGGGTGGTCGGGTCGTTGGTCGTGCCGAACTGGCTGATCAGGTAGAAGCCGTCGGGCTCGAGGGTCCAGTCCATGGCGCTGCACGCCGCCGCCGGCGGGCTCTGCGAGGCTTTCTGGGGCACCACTGCGCAGAAGGTGTCGGCGGCGCAGGAGGCGCCGGTCGCCTCCGACTTGCACCCGAAGGGGCAGCCCAGCTCGGACGTGACCTGCCCGCCCTGGCAGACGGCGAGGGCCGGGCCGTTGCAGTGGGGGCCGTCGGGCAGGCCCGCACAGAAGGTGGGGTTGCTCGGGTCGCCGCAGGCGTCGCCGTCCTGGTGGACCACGCAGCCGAAGGGGCAGGGGGTGGTCGCGGCGATCTGGCCGCCGGCGCAGGTGCGGAGCGCCTGGCCGTCGCACCAGGGGCCGTCCGCCTTCCCCGCGCAGAAGCCCTGCTCGGTGCCGCTGGCGCAGAAGCCCGCCCCCGCGCCCGCCACGCAGCCGTTGAGGCACTGGGCCTGGCTCGCCGCCTTGCCGCCGCTGCACGTGACGAGCGTGCTGCCCTTGCAGTGGGTGCCGTCCTGCAGGGGCGCGCAGAAGGCGTCGCCCACCGCCGCCTCACACTGGGCCGGCGGGCCCGCCGCGCACCCGAGGGAGCACGGCGTCTGCCCGGTGGCGAGCCCGCCCGCGCAGGTGACCAGCAAAGATCCGCTGCAGGTCGGGCCGTCCGGCTTGCCGGAGCACAGGGCCTCGCCAGAGTCGGCCGCGCAGTGGGGCTGGGGCGCGCTGGCGCACCCGAGGGGGCAGGCGACCTCGGCTGAGACCGCGCCCGCCTCGCAGGCGACCAGGGTCGACCCGTCGCACCACGCACCGTCGGGGCGCCCGTCGCAGAAGGCGTCGCCCGGGGGGGCGGCGCACACGTGCGGCAGCCCGCCCGGAGGCGCGATGCAGCCGGCGGGGCAGGGCGTGGTCCCAGTGGTTGCGCCACTCTGGCAATGGATGAGCTTCGCCCCACTACAGAAGTCGCCGTCCGCGCGGCCGCCGCAGAAGCCGGTCGGGGCCTCGCAGGTCGTGCACCCGTCGGGCGTGAAGGCGTCGGGGAGCGCGTCCTGGGTCCAGCCACCTCCCTCGGGCACACCGAAGGGGGCGGGCCCTTGGAGATCGGCGCTCTCTCCGAGCATCACGGTCTCGTCGCAGGCGGCGAGGGCGAGGGCGAGGACGAGCGAGGCGTGGCGCATGGGGCCCTCCGGAGGCGATGCCCATGACGGTAGCGCCGATCCGGCGGAAGATCCACGTCCCAGGACTGGCGGGGCCCCGCACCGTGTGGCGCCAGGTGTCACTCCGGCTCCTGGGCTGCTGGGTGCGCACGTCGAGGGCCGCCGTCGGCTGCCGGTGCGCTCCAACTCCTGGTGGCGTCTCGCGCGATAGGGCCGGCTGCCGTGTCCGGTTCAGGACTGGCCAAGGAGTGGGGCCCTCACCCACCTCACCAGGACCTCCGGTTGCTGATGCGGCACTCGAGCACGTGGTCGGCCGTGCAGGGGGGATGGACGCGAGGGGCGACGGATCCCAGCCGACCCCGGCTTGGAGAGAGTAGGGCACTCCGAACCCGAACTTGAGGCCCGTCATGCTCAGGGCGCTAGGGACGCCGTCGGCGAGCCGCGCGCACGGGGGTGACTTCGTGATGTCCGGCTCGGGGAACCCGTTCTACTTCAGCTCGATGCGGCGCCTCACGCTCGCGGGAACCGACACCCCGGATGGAGCGCGCGCGGCAAGGAGCGCCGTCCCCTCTGCGTCGCAGGCGAGGACGCCGTCCCCGCAGGTGCCGCAGGGCCCTCCGCAGGCGTCGTCCCCGCGGCCCTCCCCGTCGCACGACGGCACGCACACGACGCCTTCCTGCGCATCGCTCGCGTCGGTCGGCTCGCCCGCGCCCACGGGCTGCGGCGGGGCGTCCGCGGGCTCGCCGGCGTCCACGGGAGGGGCGGGCACGCCGGCCGGTTCGCCGGAGACCTCCGGGGACGGGGGCTCGTCGGCCGGGTCGCTGGCGCCCACGGGGGAGGCGGGCACGTCGCCCCGTGGGCCTCGCAGGTCGGGCAGACTCCCGGCGCCGACACCGGCCGAGCCCGAGTCATCGGGCCACCTCGACAGGGTGTCCTCCTGCCATCCCGACCCGTTCGACGAGTCACCTTGCGGAGCCGCGTCGATCAGGCTCACATCGCGGCGTGCCCCCTCTCCGGGCCCTTCGCCTTGGGGCTCGCCTGCGCAGGCTGCTGCCAGAGTCGCAAGGGTGACCGCGAACGTTGGCCACCCTCCCAAGTCGGCCGCCAGGTCGGTGATGCCCGGGGCGACGCGAGGTCGCCGGCCGTGGCGCCTGCTTGGAGGCTCAGCCGTCGGAGAGCAGCGCGTCCGCGGGGGACGCGTCGATGACGCGGTCGAGCCGAGTGCCCCCAGTGCAATGCGGGCCGCCTCGTCCACACGGCTCCACGCCAGGCCATGGTCGAACGCAGCCCGGGCCGGGTCCAGGCAGGCGGCCGCTGCCAGGGCAGCGGCGAGCACCTCGGCGCCTCCTCGGCCGGGAGGGTGGGTGAGCGCCGAGAGCACCGCCCGGTGAGGGGATGCGGCCGCCTGAGCAGGACCGGACAGCGGCGGGATCCGGTCCGGCCCGAGGACCACGGTCGCCACCACGGCGCCGCACCCGTCGACCTCGATGGGGCGTGCTGCCCAGGTCGCCGCCGCTCGGGCCGGCGTGAAGACCACGATGGTCACCGGGCATCACCAGCGGAGCCAGGTCGCCAAGGTTGGCGTCGGACAGCGCGACGGCTGCCGATGGATCCTGCTCCTCGGGGCTTGCGAGCTGGACCACCCGATCTGGCCGCAGCCGCAGGAGCTCCACAAGGGCCTGGTGCAGGGGCGGTGACGTCGTCATGCGGCGACGGTCCCCTGGCCCGCCTGCCTGGACGAGCTCGGCCGCGCCGCACGGTCACTCACACCCAAGAGTTGGCCTCCACGCGCTGGTGGCACCGAGGCGCCAGCGCACCCGGCGGGCGACTCCCCCTGGGGGGGGGCCGCCTCCCGACGGTTCAATCCACCATCCCCCGCGGATCTCCAGATCGACCGCCGTCCCTGGCCCTCCGCTCGCACGCACCGCGACACCGTCCCTGTCACCACCACGTCGAGCAGCCGCCCCGCGAGGAGCCGGCGCTCGGCCTCCGGTAGCAGACAAGGCTGGGACCGACTGACCAGGCCGCGCGCCTGGCTGCCGGCAGTGCGCACCGCGAGCCCGCGCCAGGTCGACGAGCGCGCGGAGGAGCAGGCGCGGCGCGACCCGGCCTCCAGAGCCGGTCAACACCGCGTCTCTCAGCACCTCCAGGCACTGCGCATCGACCGCGATACGTCAACGGGTGAGGCGGCGGGACCTCGACCGCCTCTCTCGTGGGGGCGCTCCGGTCGGGGCGCGTCGGGGCATGATGCCGCCCCGCGCCCGGGGGCTCCTCCGCCCACCGTGCCCTCCGTGCGGTGACATGGGCCGGGCTGTGGGGGCGTCCTCGCCGGATCTCTGGTTGACACTCGGCAGGCATGGTGGGAGAAGGGCCCCGACGGAGGACGCCATGCGAACCTTCCTCGGACTCCTCGCGCTGCTCCTCGCAGCGTGCGCCCCCAGCGACTCGAATCCCGCGGCTCCTGCCGAGGCGGGCCCCAGCGGCGGCAAAGCCGACCACGCGTTCGGTGGGGCCAGCGACCTGGCAAAGCGGCTCATCTTGTACGAGATCCAGGTGCGCTCCGCCAACGCGTGCCGCGTGGACCTCGGCGCGCCGTGGCAGCGGGAGGCGTGCGCGGCCAAGGTCGCGCCGATCATCCCCTACCGGGCGGAGGGCATGAGCTGCCCGACCCTCGACGAGCTCCAGAAGATCCGCCTCGGCACCCTGGACGACCTTCTGGAGGACACGGCCGACTTTCGCGCGGGAATCACGCTGCGATACGTCGCCGAGCGCGTCGGCGCGCGCGCCGTCTGGCTCATGCCGCTTTTCCCCAACAACGACACCTGGAACATCCCGGACCCGTGCGACAACCTGGGCTCGCCCTACGCGGTGCGGGACTACATGCACGCGCGGGGGACCTTGTCGCGGGCGTGCATCGTCACTGGGCGCGACGAGTGGTCCGGTGACCCGTGCTGGGGCAACGAGGCCCTCGACAGTGTGATCGCCGCCGCCCACGCCAAGGGCCTGCGGGTGATGCTCGACGTGGCCTTCAACCACTTCGGGCACAACTACGTGATGTACGACACCGTGGCGACCTCCGTGGGCGAGCGCATCGCGGCTGGGGAGGACCTCGAAGGGCTCTGGGACTTCGCTGCGACGCAGGAGCAGGCGCACGTGAAGCCGCTGCTCGCCGACACGGAGAAGGCGGTCCGCGCTTGGGCGGCGGTCGATGCGAGCGCGGCGGCGGACCTTGCCTCGCTCGAGGCGCGGTGCCCGGAGCTGGGGGGCCAGGACCTGGTGCGCGCCTTCCATGCGTGGAGAGCCGCGCTGGCAGGCGAGCGGGACGTGTTCCCCTGTGATTCTCCGTACCTGGAGGCGGCGGCGCCTGGCTTCTACCTGGGCGCCGACCGGTGGAGCCCGTCACGCACGCTCGGTGACGGCTACACCAATGAGTGGAAGGACGTGAAGTTCCTCTACCACCACGCCACCAATGTCGCCCACCGTCACGAGCTGTGGCGCAACCGGGAGTATCTGTTCCGGATTCTCAACTACTGGTCGTCCAGGGGGGTGGACGGCTTCCGCCTCGACCACACCACGGAGGACGCGAACGGGCTCTCACCGGAGACCTGGCGCTACCTGGCGGGGAAGCTCGCCCACTACGCGGCGCTGCGGGGGCAGGAGCGGCCGGTCCTGCTCGCGGAGGAGTTCCACGACCAGAAGGGCATGGCGCAGATCGTGGACATCATGACCGAGGGCTACGTGCGCGACATGTGCGGGCGCGACGGCGTGACCAAGGACGCGGGTCGAGTGGAGTGGGTGGTCGGGAACACCGGGCGCTTCGGGGAGGGCGCCCTGGTGATGACGGCGCTCGAGACCCACGACGAGCACCGCCTCACCGACGGCACCGGCTTCGACCCGTGGACCGGCGCCGGCTTCTGGGGCATCGGCGCCACGGTGCGCGGCACGCCCATGCTGCTGATGGGCCAGGAGCTGGGTGAGCCGTGGGGCCTCGGGTTCAGGCGCTCGGACCTGCTGCGCTCGCGCTTCGAGGGCAGCGCCAACCACCGAGCCGACGCGGATGCTCTGGTGGACTTCTACGGCGCCATGGCCCGCGCGCGCCTCGACCCGAAGAACCGCGCCCTGGTGGGGGAACACCACGCGTTCCTGCGGAAGAGGGACGGCGGCATCGACCCCCGCCTCTTCGCCCAGGTCCGGTGGTCGGACGACGCGAACGTGGTCCTCGTCTTCCACAACCTCTGGAGGCAGGACGCCTCAGCGAGCTACTTCCTCCCCCCGGAGGTGACGGCGGCGGCGTCAATCAAGGCGGACGCGGCGTATCGCCTCGTCGACGCCTTCACGGGAGCCGTCACCCACGACTGCCGCACGGGCGCCGACCTCGCCTGGGAGATCCTCGTGGCTCTCGACGCGGAGACCCGCCTCCAGTGGCTGCGCCTGGAGGCGTGCCACGGAGGCTGACCGGAGGTGGAGTCGTGGCGCCGGGACCCGGCGAAGATATGAGATATGAGTATACTTGACCCCCTCCTCTCGCGAGTCGCCAACTCCACGATGCGCCGGTGCCACCGGTCGTCTCGCGATGGGACGCCCTCGAAGCAGCGGATGATGCGCTCCAGGGCGCTCTCGGCGGCGCTGTACCAGTGGTGGAGCGAGACGGCGACCACGGAAAGGACCGGGGCGTCCGGCTCCCACGGGGTTGCTGCCAGGCACTGATCGATGGTTCGAGCGTGGCGGTCGAGAGCCACCCTGTCGGCGGCGAGGTCGGCGAGCAGGACCCGCATCCGGTCTGCGGCGGTCATCGCGCGGTCTCCAGCAGCAAACCGTGCATCAGGACACGCTCGCGGAGGCTCGCGTCGGCCTCTTCCATCCGCACCAGGTCGACCCGCGCGGGCGCCGCGGCCAGGAGAGCCGCGAGCGCCCGGAAGTAGAGGCCCTCTTCGAGGCCCTCGACGGCGAGAAGAGGGGTCAGAAGAGGGGTCAAGACTACTCAGATCTCATATGTCACGGCTCGGTCCGGCCGCCTCCCGGCTGCATCCCGGCCTCGATTTGCTGGGTGTCCGTCGCCTTGACACCGTTCACGGCTGAGCCGTACCGTCTGCTGGTCCTGGAAGACGTGCATTGCATGCCCGGTTCCGGGTTGCGGACGGGATCGAGCCCCGGAGGCCGCGATGTCATGGCCGGCTATGAGACCGCGGGTCCTGGGTGCCATCCCACGGGGGGGGCGCGCTGCGTGGAGACCCCTGGCGGCGATGCTGCTCATGATCGCGTCCTGCGCTGCGCCGGTCCCTGGCGATGGCGATGACACAGCACCCGAGGCCGGCGCGGACGTAGGGTTGCTGTTCCCCGACTGGGAGCCCGGACAGGGCGCAGATCTCAACGAATTCGCGGAGGCGAGAGGAGCAGGCCCGCCAAAGGACGGGGTCGGTCACGGGGACTCAACCAGCGCGGACGCCTGGGACGTTGACGATGCGTTGGGCCTGGACACGTCGGCCGGACCTGACACGCTCGGTGGGGACTCGGGCGAGGGCGTCGCGGAACCAGACGGAGATGACTCCTGGAGCTTGGACGGCGGCAGTGGGGACGCGGGGTGGAGTCGCTCGGACCAGGACGCTGCAGACGGCGCCGTGACCCCGTGGTCCGATGTGTCGCAGGACGCCGTGCAGAGCCTGGACACTCAGGAGGACACCGGTGCCCCCGCTCCTGACGTCGGCGCCAGCGGGGACACCGGCGGCACGACCGACACGGGTGGCACCTGCTCGGACCCGTGCGACGTGGAAGGGACGTGGGACTGTGGAGACGGCGTTCGCGTCTGCGCCTCGATCTCTGGCTGCCTCGCATGGGTGCCCTTCACGTGCGACGACGGCGACCCATGCACTCTCGACGGCTGCACCCCGGTGGACCTCTCCGCCTGCGACGGCACCGCCCTCGGAGGGGCGTGCTTCATCGCGCTCTCGTCGGAGCCCATCGGCCCGGCCGACGCGGCCGCGCTGTGCGCCGGCTGGGGCGGCCACCTCGCGACACTCGGGAGCGCCCCCGAGGACGCCCTCGCCAGTGACCTGGCCGGCGAGTGCGGTCCGGCCTGGATCGGCCTCGGGGCGTTGGATGACGCGTGGAGCTGGGACACCGGAGAGCCCTACGACTTCGATGCCTGGGTGGGCCTGGCTCCCGTCCCCGTCGAGGGGGACCGCGTCGCCGTGGGCCCCGCGGGGTGGGTGGTGGCCTCCGAGGCTGCCTGTGCTCTGTGCGAGCGTCCGATCACGCCCCCCGGCTGCTGGCACGCGGCGCTGCCTTGCGACGACGGCGACCCCTGCACCACCGACGGCTGCGAGGGGGGCGGCTGCATCCAGTCGCCGCTCCTCTGCGACGACAGCGACCCCTGCACGAGTGGCGGCTGCGTCGGCGGCGTGTGCGCGTCGGCTCCGCTCGCCTGCCCGGACGACGGGTCGCCCTGCACGGTGGCAGTGTGCGCCACGGGGGGCTGCGTGCAGTGGCCCGTCCCGGGGGCCTGCGACGACGGCGACCCCTGCACGACCGCCGACCTCTGCGCGAGCGGGATCTGTGCCGGCGAACTGGTGGCCTGCGACGACGGCAACCCGTGCACCGCCGACTCGTGCGGCAGCGGGGGGTGCGCGTACACGCCCGCGTCCGGCCCCTGCGACGACGGCGATCCCTGCACCTCCACCGACCTGTGCGCGGCCGGCGCGTGCCAGCCGGGCCCCCCGATGAGCTGCGCCGACGGCAACCCCTGCACGGCGGACACGTGCGGTCCGTCGGGCTGCTCCCACGCCCCCATTCCCGGCTCCTGCGACGACGGCGACGCCTGCACGACAGGCGACGCGTGCCAGGACGGCACGTGCGTGGGCCTCTACGCGACAGGCTGCCACGACGGCGACCCCTGCACGGCGGACGGCTGCTCCCCGGCCACCGGATGCGTCCACAGCCCCACGCCCGGCCCCTGCGACGACGGCAACGCCTGCACGACGGGCGACGGATGCGACGGAGTCGCGTGCGTGGGCCCCACCCCGGTCTCGTGCGACGACGGCGACCCCTGCACCACGGACTCCTGTGCGCCCTGGTACGGCTGCATCCACGAAGCGGGCTCCGGCGCCTGGTGTGACGACGGCGACGCATGCACCGAGGACGACTGGTGTCGGTGGTGGGGGTGCGGCGGCGAGCCCGTGTGGTGCGCCGACGACAACCCGTGCACCGAGGACTTCTGCGGTTGGGGTACGTGCCACTTCGAGCCGGAGACCGGCGACCCCTGCGACGACGGGAACCCATGCACCACCGGAGACGCCTGCACGGGTGGCGCGACCTGCGCCGGGGCCCCGGTCGGCTGCGACGACGGCGACCCATGCACCGACGACTGGTGCGAGGGCGGGAGCTGCGTGTCCGCCTGGAGCTACGCCCCCTGCGACGACGGCGACGCCTGCACCGAGGGCGACACCTGCGCCCCGGGCGGGTGCAGTGGCGGCCCCGTCTGGTGCGGCGACGGGGGGCAGTGCGCCACCGCCTGGTGCGACCCGGGCAGCGGCTGCCAGTGGGAGGAGGCCCCCTGGGGGACCTGGTGCGACGACGGCGACTGGAACACCTGGGACGACCACTGCCAGTGGGGCACCTGCATCGGGTGGTACGTCCCCTGAGGGGGAGGTGTCTCGCGGCCCCCTGGTCGTGAGGATTGAGTGTGTCGTGATTTCATGTTGTTACGGTCGTGTGTATTGCTCCATGCCTCACTTCGTGGCATGCATGACGCGGAGGCTCGTTGGATTGGTAGCGGTGAAAAAGGATAACGGGGTTTATAGCACCTGTGGTCACGTATGAGGCTCCATGAACCCGAACCGCCTGTTGTCGCTCGCAACCGTGGTCGTCGCGCTCTCCATCGCCGTCGGCACCGCCGCCGGGGTCGGGGCCTACACCTTCTTCTACGCGAAGGGGGGCTCCTACCTGACCAACGACCCCAACGCCTGCGCCAACTGCCATGTGATGCAGGAGCAGCTCGATGGCTGGACGAAGTCGTCGCACCGTCACGTGGCCGTCTGCAATGACTGTCACACCCCCGAGGCCTTCATCCCCAAGATGGTCGCCAAGATGTCCAACGGCTGGCACCACTCGGCCGCCTTCACGTCCGGGGACTTTGCGGAGCCCATCCGCATCAAGGCGTCGAACCTCGAGATCGTGGAGCGGCGCTGCCGCGGCTGTCACGCCCCCATCGTGGAGGCCATCGAGGGTCACGCGGGCGCGGGCGAGGCCGCCTGCGTCCGGTGCCACGCCGGTGTGGGTCACCCCTGACGCGATCCCAGAAGTGAGAGCTGCAAGGAGCCCAAGATGAGCGAGAGCAACCCGAGGAAGATCCGGCTCTGGGTGGCCGGCGTGGTCGTGCTGGCGTCCGCCGTGGTGACCGCAGGGCTCACCGCGCTGCTGGTCAACGTGTTCGAGCACAAACAGGAGGCGAAGAACCCGTTCTTCCGGGTCGTGGAGCTGGCCGACACCAGTGTCGACCCCGCCCTGTGGGGCAAGAACTTCCCGCTGCAGTACGACGACTACAAGCGCACCGTCGACATGGAGCGCACGCGCTACGGAGGCAGCGAGGCCATGCCCCGCACCCCGGACCCGCGGGACCCGCGCACGCGCGTCAGCCAGTCGAAGGTCGAGGAGGACCCGCGCCTGAAGGTCATGTGGGCCGGCTACGCCTTTGCGAAGGACTTCCGCGAGGAGCGGGGCCACGCCTACATGCTGGAGGACCAGATCTACACGGAGCGCCAGGTGGTCGCCAAGCAGCCCGGCACTTGTCTCCACTGCCACGCGTCGGTCTATGCGGCCTACATGAAGGAGGGCAACGGCGACCTGATCGCGGGCTTCGAGAAGGTCAACCAGATGCCCTACGAGGAGGCCCGCAAGCTCGTCGAGCACCCGGTGGCCTGCATCGACTGCCATGACTCACAGACCATGGCGCTGCGCGTGACGCGGCCCGGGTTCATCGAGGGCATCCGCGCCTACAAGGCGAGCCAGGGGGTCGAGGGCTACGACGTCAACGCCATGGCGACACGGCAGGAGATGCGCTCCTACGTCTGCGGGCAGTGCCATGTGGAGTACTACTTCAAGGGGCCCGAGAAGCGCCTGACCTACCCGTGGTTCAAGGGGCTCAAGGCCGACGAGATCCTGGAGTACTACGAGGAGACCGGGTTCAAGGACTGGGTCCACGCGACCACCGGCGCCCCCACCCTCAAGGCGCAGCACCCCGAGTTCGAGCTGTGGAGCTAGGGCGTGCACGCGCGGTCCGGGGTGGCCTGCGCAGACTGCCACATGCCCTACAAGCGGGAGGGGGCACAGAAGATCAGCGACCACCACGTGCGCAGCCCGATGCTGAACATCAACCGCGCCTGCCAGACCTGCCACAACGTCCCCGAGACGGAGCTGAAGGCGAGGGTCGAGACCATCCAGGACCGCCACTTCGAGATGCGGAACCGGGCCATGGACGCCCTGGTGGCGCTGATCGGAGACATCGAGAAGGCGCGCAGAGACGGGAAGAACGACGCGGACCTTGCTCAGGCGCGGTCGCTGCAGCGGCAGGCGACCTTCCTGCTCGACTTCGTGGAGGCGGAGAACTCCACCGGCTTCCACGCCCCGCAGGAGGCGGCGCGGATCCTCACGAAGTCGGTGGATCTCTCGCGCCAAGGCCAGATCGCGGTGCGCGACCCGTCCTTCGTCGCCTCGGTCAAGGCGGACCGGCTCCCGGAGGCTGCGCCCGTGCCCCTGCCGCCGGCCCCAGCACCGATGGGCGCAGGCACCTCCGTGTCGCCGGCACCCATGGGCGCAGGCCTCCCCTCGGATGGTCCCATGGTCCCCGCCACCGCGATCCCCAGCCCTGCGCCGGCCCCGTCGGACCTCCCCGGTCCGTCACCCGAGGTCGCTCCGGCCCCGTGATCCCCCTGGACCGCTGTCCCCCAGCGGGGTAGTGTGCGCCCGGAGCCCCTGGACATGGGGACTGGCGCGGAGGGAGATCATGCGCAGGTTCGCGCTGACGCTTGCAGCAATCGGATGCTTGTCCGCGTGCGGAGGGGGGGATGACGGCCCCGGCGTGCCCGCGGCAGACATAGGGGCGGACGGTGGGGCGGGAGTGGACGCCGGCCCGGGCGTCGCCGGTGCGGACGCCGGTACGGACGCCGGCACGGACGCCGGTGCGGGCGCCGGTGCGGATGCCACTGCGGACACGCTCCAGGACTCCGGGACGTACCCCGTGGACTCGGCGACGGTGGACGACGTCCCTGCGTTGCCCGACACGGCTGACTTGGCTGATACGCTCGATCTGCCTGACACGGCCGAGCTGACGGACGCCGCAACAGACACTCTGAGCCCCGGTGACACTCCCGGCGCTGACGTCGCGTCGCCCGCCGGAGACTCGGCCGCCGGCATAGACTCCGGGCCCCCAGCGCCCGACATCGGAGAGAACCCTGGACCACTCTGCGACCTGGGCGATCCCGGCGACGACGACCGCCCCCGGGTCGTGCTGGTCGGTCACCCCTTCACGGCCAAGCCAGGGACTCCGGGCAAGACCATACGCTCCATGAGCCTGGAGCCTGGCGGAATGCCCGTCGACGACGGCGTGCTCCTGGACGTCGGGGTGCGGCCAGCGCGCATCGCCTTCGTCCCTTCGGGCACCATCGCGCTGGTCGTGGGCGAGGACGGCGACGTGGTGTCCGTGTCCGTCGAGGGCGCGCAGGAGCTGGCCGTGGTGGACTCTGTCAAGCTGCCGTCCGCCGACTACGGAGACATCGCCATCTCTCAGGACGGCTCGGTCGCCTGGGTGGTGGGCCTCAACGTCAACGAGACCAGCGGGGTCTCCGTGGTGCACATCGGCTGCGACGGCACCCTGACCGTGGACACGGCGGGCTTCTACAACGTGCGCCTGGCCGAGTCCATCGCGGTGCTGCCCGGCGAGCAGACCGCGGTGCTCCTGGGCGGCCAGACCGTCTTTGCGCCGAAGGACCCGGACGACATCCGCCTGCTGGGGCGCAACGGCGACGCCTGGGTAGAGATGGGGTCCTTCGACGTCTTCAAGGACTTCGTCAACACGGGGCGAATCGCCGCCTCCCCGGACGGGAGCCGCGTGCTCGTGCCCAACGCGTCGGCCTTCTCCTTCGAGGAGGGAGACATCTCGGTCCTGGCCATCGGCGACGGCGTGCTGACCGAGGTGGACCGCATCACGACCCTGAGCGCCGTCAGCGAGGCGCTCTTCTCGCCGGACGGCCTGACGGCGCTGATCAGCCGCCCGGAGGTCAACCGCGTGGCGATCCTCTCGGACCTGGGCTCGGGCCTCTCGGTGACGGGAGAGATCAAGGGCATCGGGCTCGCCGACCAGATGGCGCTCATCGACCGGGGGTCGAGCGAGGGCCTCGTCTTGATCCCCTCCGTCGACGTCAACGGGGGCCCGAACGTGGCGGTGCTCCGCATCGACGGCGTCGGCGTCGTGACGGACCTCGGCCAGGTGGAGCTGGGCACGGGCTCCGAGGCGATCCCCGACGCCATCGCCGTCATGCGCTGACGGGGCCGAACCTGGCTCCGGGGGGAGGACTCCGGACGCTGGCTACCTGTGACTCTTTTCTGAGCATGCGTCGCGATCTCGGTCGGCTGCGGGTGGGGTCCGAGCCCATCCGTGTTGCTGAGCCCGTGAATTGGCCCGCCGTGCTCAACAGAGAGTGGATCCCGGCGACGACCTGTGCGTTGATGGGAGCTTCCACGCAGGTCTACGCCGCCGAGCCGGCGCCACCCATGGAGGACCCGATGTCAACGCCCGCCCGCTCCACCTGGCCGCGGCCCGCCCGGGCTGCTGCGCTCGCCGTCGCCGTTGCTGCCCTCGTCGTCATCGTCTGGGCGACCCAGCGCTCCGCCGTGCCGCCCGACGCGGACCCGGTCCCCGTCGGGGCGCCGGATGCCGCGCGGGAGGCTCCTTCACCCGCCGCGGGCGCGGCGCAGGCTCCCGCGGAGGCACCTCCCGCCGGAGCGCGGGGAAAGGCGGGCCCTGTGAAGGCGCCCACCCCTTCGGACACGCCCAGCTCGGAGCCCACCGCTCCGGCCGTAGAAGCGGACCGCTCCGCGGAGGCTCCGGGCGCCGTCGCCCCCGCCGCACCGGGCGCCGTCGCCCCCGCGGAGGCTGCGGGCGCCGTCGCCCCCGCCGCGCCGGGCGCCGTCGCCCCCGCGGAGGCTCCGGCCGACGTCGCTCGGCCCCCCAAGGTCCGTCCTCTCAGGCCCCGTCCCGAGGCGCCGCCCGTGATGTTCCACTCCTCCAAGGCGATGATGCCCACCGATCTGCCGCCTCCTCCCAACGACCCTCCGCCGCCGCGTATCCTGATTCCGTCGTCGAAGGCCGCGGATCCAGGGCTGTTCGCGCCGCTCGTCGAGCCGCAGCAGCAGCCCCAGGAGGCGCAGTGACCGAGCTGGTGTTCTTCGTGGCCATGGCCGCGATCTTCTGGGGCCTGGAGCGGTCCTTCCCGGCGCGCGCCCAGCGTACACTGCGGCCCGAGTGGGGGACGGACCTCCTCTTCTACGCGGGGCAGGCGCTGGTCTGGAACGGCCTGGTCGTCGGAGGGCTCGTCCTCGTAGCGCAGGGGCTCCATGGACTCCCACTCTCGGGGTTGCGGGAGGCCGCCAGCGAGCTCCCCCTGTGGGCCCGCGTCGCGCTGGCCATCGCGCTCTGCGACCTGTCGGTCTACTGGTTTCACCGCGCGAGCCACGCCGTCCCCCTGCTCTGGCGCTTCCACCGTGTCCACCACACGACGGAGCACCTGGACTGGCTCGCTGCTTATCGGGAGCACCCGGTGGACGGCTTCCTGACGCGGCTCGTGGAGAACCTGCCCGCCTTCCTGCTCGGCTTCCCCCTGGAGCACATCGCAGGCTTCGTCGCCTTCCGCGGGCTGTGGGGCCTCTTCATCCACTCCAACGTGTCGCTGCGGCTCGGCCCCCTGGAGAAGCTCGTGGGCTCGCCCCGGCTCCACAACTGGCATCACGAGGTGGAGGTCGGGCAGCGCGCCAACTTCGCCAATCTGAGCCCGCTGATGGACCTGGCCTTCGGGACCTTCCACGATCCCCGCGGCTTGGCCCCGGTGCGCTTCGGCATCGACGAGCCGACCCCCCGGAGCTACGTGGGTCAGATCGTGGCGCCGCTGGTGCCCGAATCCCTCGCGTCCATGGGCAGGATGCGCACCGGGGTGTCGTAGTAGGCCGCTCCCCCGCCCGCGTCCGTGAGCTCACCCCGGATCAGGGCGTTGGCGCTGCGCCCCCGGTGGTGCCACCCGCCCTTCGGCACGATGGCCACGTCCCGCCGCTGCCCCGGGTCGTGGTGCACCACCACCGCCATGCGCCCCACCTCCGACTCCAGCCACGCCTGGGCCCCGTGGGGCACCACCGCGTTGTCCGGGTGCACGCGGGCGACCGGTGGCGAATCTTGCGTGTGGGCCGGCCACTGCGACGCCTGCGCCCGATCCGTGGAGAGCGCCATCAGCAGCATGGGGCGCTCGGCCGTCACGGCTGGCGGAGTCGGATCGACCGCGTGGATCAGGTTGACGCGGCCGCTCTCCGTCGCCACCCCACCGTCGAACAACACGGTGGGCGCGAGGGGGCTGCGGACCGCCCCCCTCTGGAGTCGCTCGAGCGTGACCCCGTGACTCTCCACCCTCGAGAGCAGCCGCCGGCGCCAGCTATCCACCGGCTCGTCGAAGCCCGCCACTCCCGTTCGTCGCGCCAGCGCCTGGATGATCTCGTAGTCGGTGAGCACTCCCGGTGGTGGGGCCACCACCGGCTCCACCGCGCCGATCCAGTGGTGACCGTAGGCGCCCACCAGGTCCGTGTCCTCCAGCATGGTGGTGGTGGGGAGCACGACGTGGGCGCACCGGGCCGTGTCCGTCAGGAAGGCGTCCACCACCACCGTCAGCTCCCGGGTGCGCAGGGCGTGGGCGACCGTCTCCGAGTCTGGCAGCATGGCGACGGGGTTGGCGGCCGTGATGAAGGCGACCCGCACCTCCGGGTCGCGGGCGGCGAGGATCGCCTCCCCGAGCAGCGCCTCGGGCAGGCGCCGCGGCGGGCTCGAGTGGATGAACGACGTGTCGAAGGCGCCGCGCCGCTTGTAGTAGAAGGAGACACCACCGCCCGGCACCCCCAGGTTGCCCGAGATGGCGCCGAGGGCGTCGATGAGCCGCACGGCCGCCGAGCCGTTGCGCCGTCGCCCGAGGCCCCAGCCCACTTGAATGTTCGTGGGGCCGTCCGCCAGGGTGGCCGCGACGAGGGCGGCCTCGTCCCCGGTCACGCCGGCGACGGCGGCCCACTCCTCCACGGTCCGCGAGCAGCACAGCGCCTTGAACGCCTCGCCGTGGTCGCAGCCATCGAGCCGCGCCCGCCCCGCATCGAAGAGCGCCCGCGCCACCGCCAGGGCCAGCGCCGGATCGCCGCCCGGTCGCGGCTGCACGTAGGCGTCTGCGAGCTCGGTGCCGCGGTGGCGCACCGGATCGATGAGCACCACGCGGGCCCCGCGCCCTCGCGCCGCTCTCAAGATGGGCACCAGGTGCACGCTGCTCGCGTGGACGTTCTTTCCCCAGAGCACGATGCCATGGGAGTTGTTCAGGTCCAGCAGGTCGTGGCTGTCCTCGTCGCCGAAGTCCGTGAGCTGCGCATCGTCGCCCGCGCCTGAGCAGATGTCCCCGGACTTGACGGTGACCGGCCCGAAGGACTCCCAGAAGTGCTCCGTCAAGTGCTTGACGAGCCCCAGGGAGCCCCCGCTCCGGTACGCGAGGATGGCAGCGCCCCCGGACGCCGAGCGCACCCGGAGCAGCGTCGACGCCACGAGGTCGAGCGCCTCCTCCCAGGTCGCCTCTACGAGCGCGCCGCCGCGCCGGACGAGGGGCGCCGTGAGCCGCTCGGGGGCGTACTGCCGCTCCAGGAACCGGTTGGTGCGGTAGCAGAGGAAGCCGCCGGTGATCGGATGCGCCGGGTCACCCCGCAGCCTGGTGACGCGCCCGGCCTCCACCGTGGCGACGATGCCGCAGGCGTCGGGGCAGTCGCGGTTGCACGTGGTCTTGATGTCCATGGCGCGAGGATAGCGGCGTCCCGGCACGCCCACAACCCTTGCGCGCGCCGCCCTGGCGGCGTAGCGTCGGGGAGGAGGTGAACCCCATGGCCACGCTCTGGTTGGTGCTCGCGATGATCGCCGGCGACGCCGATGGCTGCGCCGAGGCCACGAAGCAGGTCCGCTACGTCGCTGGCTACGACCACCTGGTCCACGTGAAGAACCGGTGCGATCACGTCATCCGCTGCACGGTGAGGTCCGACGTGAACGCTGACGGGGTCACCCAGGACGTCGCCCCGAAGGCCGAGTCCACGTTCGTGACGTGGCGCGGCTCTCCGCAGGCGGACTTCACCTGGACCCTCTCCTGCGACAAGAAGTGACCCCCGAGCCGACGCTCCGCGAGGCAATGCCCGAGGACGGCCCCGCCGTGGATGCGTTCCTGGCGTCGGTGTTCGGGGTCGCGCGACCGCCCGGCACCTGGTCGTGGCTCTACCGCGCGACGCCGGCGGGGCCCGGCTGCTCCGTCATCGCAGAGGTCCAGGGGCGCATCGTGGCTCATGCCGGGGGACTACGCCGAGCCCTCCGGGTGGGCCGCCGTGTCGAGCCGTGCGTGCAGTCAATCGACGCGGCCACCGCGGACGGGTGGCGCCACCAGGGCCTCAACTCGCGGCTGCGCGCCCTCCTCCAGCGACTCGTGGGGCCCGCCTCCGTCTACGGCTTCTCCAACCCCGCCTCCACGCCGGGCGTCCTTGCGCGGCAAGGCCGCGTGGCTCTGGGGCCCCTTCCCCTGCTGGCGCGGCCGCTGCCGCTCGCGCGCCAGGTTCACGGTCCCGCGCCCGTCGCACCCCCGAGCGACGTGACCGGCCTCCTGAGTCACGACCTGGGCTGGGTCGCGGTCCAGTCGGATCTCGCGACCCTTCGCTGGCGGTACGGGCGCCCGGGTGCTGCCTACGGTGTCGCAGAGGTGAGGGGCGCAGGGCGCCTCCTCGCGTGGGGTGTGTTCGCCGTGCGGCGGGTGCGCCGCCTCCCCGTGGCGCTGATCATGGACGCGCTCGCTCCTCCGCACCTCCTGGGCCAGCTCCACGAGGCCATGCTTCACAGCGCGGCCCGGTACGGCTGCAGGGCTGCCGCGGCCCTGGCCTTCCGCGGCACCCCCGGCCGCCGCTCCCTCGCTCGCGCCGGCTTCTTCCCCGTCCCCGCCTGGGCGAACCCGGAGCCCATGACCCTCAGCGTGGGGCGCTGGGGCGCCGCCTGCCCCGCCCTCGTCAAGGATCCGCGCTCCTGGAGCCTCTCCTTTGCGGATCACGACGTGCCCTGAGCAGCAAGTGCGCCCGCACATCGGGGGTGGAGCGCGCTGCCCTCCGCGTGGCACAATCGCCTCCGCCCCGCACCCGGAGGTCGCCGTGTCCCGTTCCGCAATCGCCCTGGTCCTCACGTTGCTCGCCGCAGCCTGCGCGCCGGCACCTCCCCCTCCGCTGTCCGTGCGTGTGCTCCGTGACCACGGCGCCACCGCGGCCTCCGTCACGGTGCCCCTGCACGGCGAGCCCATGGCCGACGCCCGGGCGACGCTGCGGGCGCTCGGCGTCGAGGCGAGCGCCCTCGGGGAGCCGCGCGTCCACACCTGGCGGGGCAGGACGACGGTCGCGTTCCCCCAGCTCCATCGCGGCGTCCCGGTGCGCGGTGGGGGCGCCGTCGTGCGGCTCGACCGGCTCGGGCGTCCCGCGCTGGTCCACGAGCGCCTCGTGACGGGCCTGGTGCTCGATCCGGCGCTCGCTCCGTCGCGGGAAGAGGCGGCGCGGCGGATGGCGGAGGCCCTGCCAGCCGCGTCGCTGCATCCCACGCTCGTCATCGTCCCTGACGCTCGGGGTGGCCACGCGCGCTGGGTGGCCACGGCCACCACCTCTGCTCCTCCTGAGCGATGGCGCGTCACCTTCGACGCCGCAGGGGTCCGCCTCTCCCGCGCCTCGCACACCGCCCAGGGCCGCGTCTACCCCCTGCACCCCCTGGCAGGCGCTCCCGAGGAGGTCGCCCTGTCCGGCCTCCCCGACGGCGCCCAGGAGCTGACGAGCCCCCTCGCCGACGTGTGGAGCGCGGCCTGGACCGACGGCGCCTACGCCAAGACGCGCCACGCCGCCGCCGACGAGGCGGGGGACTTCCTCTACGATCCCGCTCCCTGGGACGCGCCGGACCCCTTCGCCGAGGTCAACGCCTACCACCACGTCGAGCGGGCCCTGAGCTACTTCACGCAGCGCTTCGGCGTCGCCCTCGCGGCCCCGGCCAGCGTCCTGGTCAACTACGAGGAGTCGCCGGGCGAGGGCTACTCCAACGCCTACGCCTACCTGGACACGGGTGACCTCTTCGTGACCGTGTTCGGCCACACCGAGGCCCTCGACTTCGCCTACAGCGGGCCCATCGCGGCCCACGAGATCGGCCACCCCTTCTTCGATCTCGCCAACGACACCGCCGGGCACTCGGACTACCCGGTGAACATCGACGCGGAGGGCTTCCACTCTGCGCCGACCGCCCTCAACGAGGGCATGTCCGACTACTGGGCGGGCGTGATCACCGGCGAGGTGGATCTGATGGCGTACCTGTCGAAGGGAGAGGACCTGGAGCGGTCCGTCCGCCACCTGGAGGGCACCCCGCGGTGTCCCGACGACCTGATCGGCGAGGCGCACCTGGATGGCCCGCTGATCTCCACCGCCCTCTGGGAGCTGCGGGGCCTCCTGGGGGACGCCGTCGACGAGGTGGCGTGGGCGCTGATCCACCAGCTCGCCGGGGCCCCGACCTTCGCGGACGCCGCCGCCATCGTCCAGCAGGCGGTCGCGGACCTGGAGGAGGACGGTGTCCTCCCGGCAGGCAGCGCCCAGGTCGCCGCCCAGGTGCTGTCTGAGCGGGGGCTCGACGTCTGCGGCCGCAGCGTCCCCCTGACCGCCGGCCTCCCAAGGATGGGGACGGCCATCGGCGCGGACACCGTCGCCAAGGCCCTCGGTCTCGATCAGGGCGTCTGCTCCGCGCTGCGCCTCATCGGGGCGCGCGTGCCCCTGGTGGTCTCCTACGTCGCAACCGTGCCCGAGGAGCCGGTCGGGGGCCTGGAGCTGACGATGGCGCTGGAGCGGCTCGACGGCGCCCCGCTGGAGGAGGGCGACGTGCTCCACGAGGTGGTCCTGCGGCGCGGCGCGCCGGCTCAGCTCGCGCTGGTCCCCCTGGAGTTCGGCGGGGCCTCCCTGAGCATCGTCAACGGCGTCGAGGTCGCTGACGCCGTGCGGGACGGCTCGCCCACGACGGTCACCGTCACGGACCTGGAGTTGGAGCCCGGCGCCACGGTCCACATCAACGTTCTGAGCGCCCACTGCCGCTCCATGCGCCACCAGACCACCCTGAAGTGGCTCCCGCCTGCGCCGCCGGAGCCGGACGCGGGCCCCACCGAGGACGCCGTCGGCGACGCAACGGACGACGTATCTGAGGTGCACGACGAACCAGACGTCGGCGCGAGGGTCGACGCCGCGGATGCGGGCGCAGGCGACCTCGAGGTGGACACGGCAGGCGACGACGTGGTCCCGCATGGCCCTGACGCCCAGGGGACCGACGCGGCCGCGCCCTCCGGCACCGCCAGTGATGGCTGCCGGGCGGCGTCCCCCGGCGCGCCGCCGGCCGCGCTGACGCTCATGGCGCTCTGGGTCGTCGCCGCCACCCGAGGGCGAAGGAGGGCGCGGTAGGAGCGTCCTGGCCCGGTGACCTGGGACGTTACGGCGCTACGGCCTGGGATCGAGCAGCAGCGACAGGCACGTCAGCCCCGCCTCTGCCTTCTCCAGCTCGCCGATGTCCACCGCCAGCGTCTCGAATCCGAGCGCCGCGAGCATGTCCGCCGTCCGGGGAGCCGCGTCGGAGACGAGCACCCGGCCCCCCGCCCGCAGAACGTTGGCGCCGAAGGGCTCCGTGGGGTGGACCTCGACCACGCGCAGGTGGCGCCACGGGGTCGGGTCCACCCAGGCGGGGTTCACGATCACCGTGTCGTCGCTGACCGCGGTGGCGCCGGTCTTCAGGTGGAGGCACCCGCGGATGGGCGCCGCCACCAGGGTGTAGCCCAGCGGCGCGGCGATGGCGCGGAGGGCTCCGATGCCGGCTGCGTCGGTGCGCCCCGAGAGCCCCACCCAGAGCGTCCGGCCGATCCTCAGGACGTCGCCCCCGTCGAGGCGCCCACCCTGAAGCCGCTCCACCCGCCCCAGCGATGTCAGGTGAGGCGCGATGGCCTCCACCTCCGGCGCCCTCGACGGCGCTCCCGGCCGGGCCAGCACGATGAGCTCGTCGAGCACCACCGCGGCGTCCTCCACGAACACGCTGTCTGGGAGCCCCTCCAGGGCCGGGAGGCACTGCACGCCAAACCCGCAGGCGGCCAGCGCGTCCCGGTAGGCGGCGTGCTGCGCAGCGGCCAGCGCGGCGTCCACGTGCTCCCGGTCGATGAAGGACAGCTCGCACTCCGCCAGCGACCGGGCGGGCTCCCTCACCACCGCGATCATTGGTAGTTGGGGTCGCCCGCGCAGGGCTCGAAGGTGTCCACGAGCGGCGGCACGGTGCCGTCCGCCTCCACGAGGACGCACACCACGGGCAGCGTGCGATCCTTGGTGCAGCCGTCCTCCACCACCGCTCCCCCGCTGCTCAACACCTGCATGCAGTCGGGCGGCTGGCAGGCGCGCCAGCCCCACCCGAAGGAGGAGTGGTAGTACTTGTACTTGGTGCCTCCCCACGAGAACGTGATGAAGTCGTTGTGGTGGTTGCCGCCCCAGTCGTAGCCAGGCTCACCCAGCGACACGACCTTCCCGTCCATCGCCATCCAGGCGCCCACCACGTCGTAGATCGGTGTGCCGCCGAAGCCGCCCGGGGCGCAGCCGCTCGCGCTGGCCTGGACGTAGAGCTGGCCGAAGCCGCCGCCATGCGCGAAGGTGCAGACGTGGTCCGTGTCCGGCTGGTCGATGGTCTCGGTCCCGCCCCCAACCCCGGGGCAGGTGATCTCGTTGCTGCCGGGGATGCGGATCTCGAACCCCTCCGGCAGGCCCGCGTCCTGCGCTGCGTCGCTGCCAGCGTCTCCCGCGCCACCGTCGGTCGTCCCGGCGTCGTCGGGTCCCGTGTCTCCCGGCCCGGCGTCCGCCGTCCCCCCGTCGGTGGTCCCTCCGTCCAAGGGGCCCGCGTCCACTCCCGCGTCGTCGCCGGCCGTGTCCGCGACGTCGTTGCCCGGTGTGCCGTCCTCTCCCCCGCCCGCGTCCGCTGCGTCCCCCGCCTGCACGTCCTTGCCGCCCGCGTCCCCCGCCGTGTCCGCGACCGTCGCGTCCGCGCCCGGGTTCGTCCCACCGTCGTCGCCGTCGCACCCGAGCATCGTCGCGCCGAGCGCCAGCACCATCGTCCACCTCATGTCGACCTCCTCACTGCGCCTGGTAGTAGGGGCGCACCTGTTTGACGACCAGCTCCCGCGTGTCCGCGCGGAGCTTGAACTCCAGGTCCAGCGCCAGCACCGACGGGCTCTTGCCGTAGAGCGGCGCGAAGTGGAGCTGCACCTTGTTCGCCGCCGAGGCGAGCGCCCCGATCTCAGCGTCCGTCATCACCGGCACGCCGGGCGACAGGCTGGAGTATCGCTGACGGACCACCTGGAGCCCCTGCGGCGCGGGCACGATGCTGAACACCTCGGGCAGCAAGCCCCCGACCGGGTTGGTCACGGGCGCGTCGCCCGCCTGGACGTTGACGTACATGCCCACCACCATGGGGTCCGCGATGTTCTGGGTGATGAGCACCCCGTTGGCCTCCTCGCCCTCGAAGGCCTCGTGGACCGCGACCCCCATGCGCACCGCCCGGTGGTCGATGTTCCAGAAGGACCGCTCCTCGAAGGCGGCGAAGCTCCACACCGACGCCCACACCTTGCGGATCTCCGCCGACGCCCGCTGCTTTCCGGTCGCCCAAGCGCCCGTCGAGGCGTAGAGGCCGGCCCCGCTGAACTCCGTGAGGTCCTCCGCGTTGGTGCTCGACCGCAGCCGCACCTTGGCGGCGCCGTGGGTCGCCGCCACCATCCCGTCGAGGGCGGTGGCAAAGTCGGCCGCCACGGGGCTGTTCCGCATGATCCAGCGCAGCATGTCGAGGGTGGCCTCCCGCAGCGGCGTGTCGGCGGTGACGGTCGGCTCGTCCAGCAGGCGGTCCACCAGCGTGTAGAGGTCGCTCCCAGCGGCGCCAAGGCACACCCCGTGCGCACCGTCGCACACCTCCGCGGGGCGCCCCTCGGCGAGGCAGTCGGCCTTGGCGCCCTTGCAGAGCACGCCGTTGACCAGCGTCTCGCGCATGAAGCGGTCGTAGTGGTGGAATGGCACCGCGAAGCCCGACGGCGCCTTGCCCTTGAGCAGGTGAGACAGCTCGGCCACGTTGGCGGCCTTCACGCCCACCGCGATTGCGTCGCCGAAGCCGATGTCCGCGAAGGCGAGGAGCCCGTCCCGCTCGACGTCGGCGCCGGGAACGAGCAGGGGCTTGTCCGCACGCTCGGCCCAGAACGTCGACGCCTCCTCCAGCGTGGCCGCGCGCAGGTCGAAGCCGGCCGGAGTCACCTCCAGGCGCACGAGCGTCCCCAGCAACGGGGCCACCCGCGGGTCCAGGGACGCGCCCAGGAGCGCCATGTTGGGGGTGCCCCGGGCCCGGGCGGCCACGTTGACGTGGGCCAGCGGCGTCTGGAGCTCCTCGGTGATGGTGCCGCCCACGATGGGCAGGTGGTTGGGCAGCCGGACGAGCACCAGCACGTCCGTGAAGCTGACCACCGCAGTCTCCAGCTCCTCGGGGGTCATCACCCGCAGCGTGCCGTAGGCCACGCCCGGGTTGAGGAGCTGCATGTCCACGGCGCCCCAGAGCTCGCCCTGGCTCATCCAGGCGGCGTCGTGCGCGGCGAACAGGGGCGCCTCTCCGTCGAGCTGCCCCTGCTGCTGTGAACCGGCGGGCAGGTAGGCGAGGCGCCCCTCCGACCCGTCGAGCGGGGCGAAGGCCAGCCGCTCCTCGAGGAGCTGGTGAACGAGCAGCGCCTGCCCGGGGCTCAGGTCGTCGCTGGGGAAGAAGGTCACGGCCACGGGCGAGTCGAGCGGCCCGCGGGCGGTCTCTATCGTGCGGTCCGGGTATCGCACCAGGGTCCCCGCCATGAATGTGCGATCGGCGCCGTGGTAGGTCGCCGCCTCGAACTCCGCCAGCGTCATGGCGACCCCCAGCACCTGGTGGGCGAAGGCGTAGTGGAGCGGCTGCTTCTTCGTGTCTTGCAGGTAGACGACCGGGTCGCCCCGCAGGTCCACCAGGAACTTCACCAGCTCGACCGGGCCGAGCTCTGTCGCGGCGGGGACGGCCAGGGTCTTGAAGTCGGCCAGCTCGACGAGCCCGGTCCGGTAGTCGGCGGTGACCTCCAGTGGCGAGAGAGGGTCCAGCGGGACGACGACGTCGCCCGCGACCGTGACTGAGGTGAAGTGGTGCCCGCGCGCCTTGACGACCACGGAGCCGGCCTCTGCCAGGAGGGCGTCCGTGCCGTCGCAGCCGAGCTCTCCGTCGCCCTCGCCGGGACACGTCGCGCGAAGGACGCGCCCGTCCAGGAGGGTAGCGACGTAGCGCACGGAGGCAGGGAGTGTCGGAGAGACCGCCGCGATGCGCAGGGAGGCGTGGGAGGTGTCTTTCAGCGGGGCATCGCCGGGCGCGCCCGTGTCCCCCGCGTCGCCCGCGTCCGAAGTCTGGGCGTCCTCCGCGGTCCCGGCCTCCCCGGCGCACGCGACCACCCCCAGGGCCAGCAGCGCGGTCACTCTCCAACGCCAGGACCGAACGGCCATGTGCTCCGCCTCCCCCCCCCCGGGCGCGGAGTATACGCCTTCGGCGGTTTCGGTAGAAGCGAACGGCGCCGCGGTCCCGCTCCACTTCCCGAGTCGCGGAGCGCCGCGGACCCAGCCGTCAGGCGTACTGCTTCGCGATCCAGTCAGCCAGGGGCGGGGGCTGCTCGCCAGGCTGCAGCGGCATGACGCACCAGCGCAGCAGGTGTGCGGCGATGGGGACGTGCGAGGCCCCGGACGGGGTGGCGATGCGGAAGGTGGGCGGCGGGACGAAGCCGCCTGGCTCTGGGGCGCAGACGGCCCACTGGACGGGCTCTCCCCACGTGGCGACCGTGACCACGCCCACGAGGTCGCACAGGGCCTGGAAGAGCAGGGGCGAGATCCAGCGCACGAACCCCGGCTCTCGCTGAACCAGCAGCAGCTCCGCCGTCCGCAACCCGTCCAAGGTCGGGGTGATCTCCGCGGCGAAGAAGCGCCGCAGGAGCTCCGCCAGCAGGCGGGAGGGGCCGCCGGGCGTGGCGCCCCAGACGTCGGCGCCGAGCCGGTCGGTCATCACCGTATGAAGGGCGCGCAGCTTGTCGCCGAGCATGCCGCCGGGCGCGCGGACCTCTGCGCTCCACGTGGCGCGCACGTCGCCCAGCGGCGCCCCCACCGCCCGGGCCTCCGTACGCAGCGCGGCCAGCCGCTCGTCGAGCCACGACTCCGGCGCCTCCCACGGCTGGAAGCCGAAGGCGCGAAGGGCCGCGTCCGCGCGCCCGGGCACCTCGGCGAGCTGGAGCAGGCGCAGGGCCCGAGGGGTCTGCTCCACGGCCTCCCGGTTCGAGGCCGGACAGGAGAGCGCGCTGAGCAGCGTCGCCTCCACCAGGCGCCGCACGCCGGCGTGCAGCGCCCGGTCTCCACCCGGGTCCTCCCAGACGGTGAGCACCCACTCGAAGCCGTCCGGGCGCTCGACGACCAGCACCCGCTCGTGGATGGGCGAGCGCCGAAGCGGCGCGCCGAGCTCCTCCAGGGGGCGGTCGGTGATGGTGAAGCGTGTCACGTCGAGGGTCACTCCGGGTCGCAGACGCCGTCGCAGAAGCTCTGGATGGTGCCGCCCTCCCGCAGGAAGGCGTCGATCTGATCCATGGAGGCGGGCAGCGCGCGCTGCCCCTCGTGGACCTCGTTCTTGGTCTGCACCGGCCGCGCGACGATGTCGGGGATGGGCACCCCGAAGTCGTACTCGGCGACCGCGGACCCGTCGATGGGCGGCGCCTTCGTCGACAGCCCCGCGATGGGGCGCGGGGCGGGCGCAATCGACGGGAGCCCCAGCGCCCGCGCGAACACGTGGCTCGCCAGGTTGGGCACGGAGGTGTCGCCGATGCCGATGTGCTGGAGCACGCGCCGGCTCGCCGGGCAGCCTGGCAGCGTGTCGGAGAGCAGGCGCGGCGTGTAGGTGATGGGGTCGATGCGGTCGAAGGTGGTCTGCATCAGGAGCTGGATCTGCAGCGTCTTCACCGGATCGTTCCCGAAGCGCGCGTCGATGAGCGCCATGAACGCCAGGAACGGGTTGGCCCGGGACATCATGAGGCCGAAGCCGGCGCCGCCCACGGCGAAGGTGGCGCGCTCCACGTGGGGGCTCAGGGTCACGTAGATGGCGCCGAGGATGTGCCCCTGGCTGATGCCGTAGAAGTAGACGTGGCCGGGGTCCAGCAATGGGCCGCCCGCTCCCTGAAGCTCAGGCAGCGCCGCGATGGCGGGCAGGGCGTGGGCCAGCGCGAGCTGGTTGACCATGGCCTGGTGCAGGCGCTCCGTGAACCCGAGGGAGCGCGACACGTCGAGGACCATCTTCTCCAGCACCACGGGCAGGTCGTCCTTGGACATCCCCCACCAGTCCACGGCGGCGACCACCACGCCGGTCCGGTCGGCGAACGTGCGCACGAACTCCCCGTCTATCTCGCCTCGCCCCCCGAAGAAGCCGTGACCGAACTGAAGGAACCGCGCGGGCGTCCCGGAGTCCCAGGCGCTGCGCGGCACCAGCAGCGTGAAGGGAACGGCGACGATCCCGTTGGCGGCGGGCAGGCCGTCCGGACCTCGATGGAGGGTGGCGCCGGGCTTGGCGTCGCCCAGATAGAGGGGGACCGTCAGGGTGCCCTCGATGCGGCGGGCGATGTGCGAGTCCACGTCGTCCGTGACCGCCGAGACCTGGACCGCCGGGGCGGTGGTGGCCATGCGCTCCAGGGCGTCGGCGCGAACGGCCATCATGTCCCGCGTCACGACGTCCGGCGAGGCCGTGGTCAGCTCCCAGGCGAGCTGCAGCTCCCCTCTGGGCACCCCGGTGATCACAGGGAAGACGCGGGCCTCGTACACCTGGGCCAGCTCCGCCAGCTTCAGGTCGGGTGTCGCGTCCCGAAGTGCCCGGAAGGCGGCCGGCGGCTCCACGGCGCTCCCCCCCGGGGTCGTCAGGTCATGCAGCGCCACCACGTAGCGGTGGGCGTCCTTGAGCCGCACCAGCGGGCGGATGATCAGGAACGCCCCGACGTCCGGCGACGTTCGCGGGTCGAGCTCGGCGAAGTGCATGACCCGCTCGCCGGTCTCCGCGTCGATGAGCAGGGTGGGGCTCGACCACTCCATGGACAGCGACAGGTCCTCCGTATGGAAGACCAGCGGCCCGTCGTCGATGCCGCCGGGGATCAGCACGCCGATCTGGGGCAACACCGAGAAGCCGTCCACTGGGGTGACCCCCTCGAAGTCGGGCGCCACGTCGTCCAGATCCCGGGGGACGGCGGCGTCGGGCACCTCCACGCGGCGCCCCGTGGGCATGGACGGGTCCGGCTGCAGGAAGGCATCGGAGGGGAACGGCAGCAGGCAGCTCCACTCGGGGGCAAGGGCGTTGCAGCCCTCTGGGGTCAAGAAGGGGCCCTCTGGGAGCGCCGGTGCGCTGGAGTCCCCGGCGGGGGCAGCTCCGTCGCCTGGGGGGGCGTCCGTGGACGTGACGTCGTCCGTCGGGGCGTCGACGGTGCCCGACGGCGTCGAATCGGAGGCGCCGCAGGAGGCGACCAGCAGCGCCAGCAGGGTCGCGCGTGTGCGCATGGTGTCTCCGGGGGAGGGGGGTCAGCGCGCCAGACGGCGCCGCACCGCGAGGAGCGCGAGGAGGAGGCCACCCAGGCCGAAGGACGGTGCGCGTGTGGAGCAGCCCTCGCCCCCGTCTCCGGCGCTGACGGTGACCTTGCCGCCCCCGCCCGCCCCCTCAGAGGGATCCGGCTCTGAGCCGAACAGGTCCGCCGAGGGCAGCTCCGCGTCCAGGTCTCCGGCGCCGGGCTTGCCTCCGCCTCCGCCGCCCCCGCCGCCCCCGCCGCCTCCGCCGCCCCCGCCGCCCCCGTCTCCACCAGCGCCTCCGCCTCCGCCCCCGTCTCCACCGCTCCCACTCCCGCCGCCGTCGCCGCCTCCGCCGCTCGCCGAGTCAGCTCCCGACGCAGCGTCATCACCCGGCGCCGCGTCGTCGCCCCCCGCGTCGGCGTGGGCCCCGGCGTCCTCCCAGCCGCCGGCATCCGGCTCGGTGGTCGGCTCGTCGCAGGCGTCCCCGATGCCGTCCCCATCGCCGTCCGCCTGGTCGCCGTTGGGCTCGCCGGGGCAGTTGTCCTCGAAGTCGGCCACCCCGTCGCCGTCCATGTCGGGGAGCGGGACCCCCTCGTCCAGCGTCAGCACGCGCACGCGCTCGAAGCCGCAGGGCTTGCCGATGCACGCCGCGTCCACGAGGCCGCTCTGGTACGCGTAGATGCCGATGCGCCCCTGCACGAGGGTCCCCTGGGACCCGTCCTCCATCGACACGATGGTCTGCCACACGCCGTCCCCGAGCACGTCGATCTCCGCCAGGATCGCCTTGCCCTCGACACGCACTCGCAGGCTCCCCTTCTTGCCCGGCGTGTAGGTCAGTGGGCTCTGCGCGAGCTGCGTCACGTTGGAGTCGATGATGCGGTACAGGCGCGACCCCTTGAACTCGGTGTCGCAGGCGTTGACCCCGGGCCCGATGTCGTTGCTCATGACCAGCAGGTAGTAGTTGGCCGTGTTCTTGAACCGGAAGGCCACGCCGATGGTGTCGTTGTCCGAGTGGTGGAACGTCGCCTCCAGCACGTAGTCCGTCCACCCCTCGTCGCCGTTGGTCACCACGTTGTCGATGGCCTCGGAGCCGCCGCACCCGCCGTTGTTCGTGTAGACGGCGAACTTGCACGGGGACCAGCCGCCGCAGGAGCAGCCGTCGTCCGTCAGCGGGGCCGCCCGGCCGTCGATGCGGGACCACGGGTCGCTGCAGTACCGCGCCTTCCAGTCGTTGTAGCCGTTCAGGTTGCCCGTGCCGCCGAAGTCGTCGTCGAAGAGCACGGCACCGTAGGCCGCCGGGGCCAGGGTGAGCAGGGCTGCGAGCAGGGTGAGTCGAGCCATCGGGATCCTCCACGGGGTGTCTCTGACCCTGGGGGTCGGGTGCGCGGGCGGCGTGATCGTCGCAGAGCGGGCCCCGCCGATCAAGCGGCGCCTGGCGCTGCATGTCACCGCGATGTCGCCCGGATCCTCACGAGGCTGCCGGCTGGCTCCAGCGCGAAGCCCTGCTCTCCCAGGGCGAGCACGTCCCGGAGGCTCTCCTCGAAGCGCGCCCCCGGCCAGAGCGCCGGGTCAACGGCCGCGAGGACGGGGCGCCCCGCGGCCAGGTGGGCGCGGACGACGTCGGCCAGCTCCTCGCCGGGCCACGTCCACCCGGGGCAGATCAGCGTGGGCCGGGGCGCTCCCGGATCCACGGCCGCGCGGAAGCGCAGCGCCGGGCAGAGCCACCCCGCGATGAGCACGCTGCCCTCGGGGGCCGCCGCGGCGCTCGCTGCGTCCCGGCCTCGGGCGGCCAGGCCGCGGAGCGGCGCCGCGGCGAAGAAGCCCGCAGTGATCGCCCCTGCGAGCCCCACCGCGGTGACCCCCCGGGCGCGCGGCCCCAGCCTCCCCATGGCGTGGCTCCCGAGCAGGCAGAGCCCCGGGAGCGCGGGGACGAGGAATCGAGGCCCCCAGGAGAGATCCTGGTAGAACGTGAGCGCCAGGAGCATCGCTCCGCTCCAGAGCGCCAGGATACCCAGAGGATCCCGCCATCTCATGCCACGAGCGCCAAGGAGCGCCAGCGGGGCGGCCAGCGGAGCGCACGCGAGGACCCAGAGACCCCACGTGCGGAGCTGGGCGCCCCAGTCCACCGGGTAGCGCGCCGCCTCGTCCGCCATGTGGGTCTGCCACCGCGTGAGGGTCGGCAGCAGCTCGGGGAAGGCGAGCGCCGTGACGCCGAGCGCCGCACCGAGCCCCACGGCCGCCCCCAGAGCGGCGAACAGGGCCAAGCGGCGAGGAACTCCTCGGCACAGGAGCGGCACGAGCACGAGGGGACCGAGCCAGGCGACCGCCGTCTCCCGGGCGCTCAGCGACAGAGCGACCAGGGCCGCGCCCGCAGCCGCGCCTGCGCCCCCTCCCGTGCGCCAGGCCCGCGCGGACACCGCCAGCCCCAGCAGGACGAGCGCCATGGCCGGCACCTCGGACATCACGGCGAAGCTCAAGGAGGCGACCGCGGGAGAGAGCGCCCACAGGAGCGCCGCGTCGCGGGGTCCCTCGCCCAGCGCCTCCGCGAGCGCCATCATCGCCCAGGTCGCCACGACGGCCGTCGCCAGGACTGCCGCCGCGACCACCCAGGCGGCCCCGTCGGGACCGAGCCAGCTCCCAAGGGCCCAGGCCACGCGCCCGGCCGTGACGAAGCCGGCGCGCCCGAGGAGCAGGGCGCCGCTCAGATCCCCCGTCGCCATCTGGCGCAGGTAGTCGAAGGAGTCCCAGTACCCGCCCGGTCCCGGCCCCAGCGCGAGGGCGGCGCCCACCGCCAGCGCCAGCGGCAGCAGGTCCCGGCGCCTCTGCCCCACCACGGCTCTCTCCACCCGCTCCTCCTCGCGCCCCACGGCGTCAAGCGCTATCATGCGGCCCGGCAAGGAGGACGTCATGACCGACACGAGCAAGACCTGCCCGACACCCATCGGCATCGCGGAGGCCCGCCTCGCGAGCATGAGCCACGCGGCCGGGTGAGCGGCGAAGATCGGCCCAGCCGATCTCGCGCAGGTGCTGCGCGGCCTCGCCCCGATCACCGATCCGGCCGTCCTGGTCGGCCACCAGACGGCCGACGACGCCGCGGTGTATCGCGTCGGGCCCGAGCTCGCCATCGTGCAGACCGTCGACCTGTTCCCCCCGGTGGTCGACGACCCCTACCAGTTCGGGCAGATCGCTGCCGCCAACTCCCTCTCCGACGTGTATGCCATGGGCGCGCGTCCCATCTTCGCTCTTGGCGTCGTGGGCTTCCCCGTGGCGAAGCTCAAGCTGGAGGTGCTCTCCGCCATCCTCCGCGGCGGCCAGGACAAGGCGCGGGAGGCCGGCATCGACATCGTCGGCGGCCACTCCATCGACGATCAGGAGCCCAAGTACGGCCTGGTCGTCACGGGCCTCGTCCACCCGGACAGGGTCCTGCGCAACGTGGGGGCGAAGCCCGGCCACGTCCTCGTGCTGACCAAGCCCATCGGCACGGGCGTCCTGACGACGGCCATCAAGCGCGGCGTCCTGGACCCGGCCTCCATCGAGGCGGCCATCGTGTGCATGGCCACGCTGAACCGGGTGGCCGCCGAGGCTCTGGACGGCCTCTCCCCGAGCGCCTGCACCGACGTCACGGGCTACGGCCTGCTCGGGCACCTCTCCGAGATGGCGCGGGGCAGCGGGGTGACGGCGAGGGTGCGGCTCGCGGACGTGCCGCTGCTGCCGCGGGCCCGGGAGCTGGCCGCACAGGGGGTCCTGCCCGGGGGCTCCCGCCGCAACCTGGAGTGGGTCACGCCGTGGACCCGCTTCGACGACGCCGTGGACCCGGCGGACCGGCTGCTCCTCGCCGACGCCCAGACCTCCGGGGGCCTCCTGGTCGCGCTGCCCGAGGGCGAGGCCGCCCGCTACCTGGAGGCGCTCCGCGACGCGGGCCCCTCCCTCGCTGCCGCCGTCATCGGTGAGATCGTCGAGGCGCCGGAGGGCGGGCTGCACGTGGTCCCGTGACGCGCCCATCTACTTGGGCAGCACCCGCACGTAGATGTCGTCGAAGGCCTCCCCGTCGACCCCGTTGTTGCGTGCGTCCTGCCAGACGACGGTGCGCCCCTGGACGCGCGGGTAGAACTGGCCGAAGGGCTCGGTGACCAGCGGCGCCTCCGTCCCCTTCGCGAAGTCCCACAGCCACAGGTCCCACGTCTCGTTGCGGAAGTCCTCGTAGACCATGCGGTCGCCCCACATGGACAGGTGGCCGGGCTCGACCACCGGCACCGGGAGCTGGCTCTCGCCGCCGTCGTCCGCGGTGCCGAGCACGTGATCCGGCCCGAGGTCGTAGACCCAGACGTCCGGGTCGAGCCAGTTGCCTCCTCGGGCGTCCAGCCACGCGATGCGGCGCCCCCAGGTGGACGGCGAGTGCTGCTCCGCCGGGTGCGAGGTCACCTGCAGGGGTCCCTGGTCGTCCTCCGTCCCAAAGACCCCGTCCGGCCCCGCGTCGTGGAGGTAGATGTTCCAGTCGCACACCTGGTCGCACTTGCCGTCGGCGTCGTCCCTCATGTCGGCCCAGACCACCCGGGCGCGCCCGTCCGCGTCCACGGCGACGGCCGGGGCCGTCTGGTCCGCCGGGTGCGGGGTCAGCCGGTGCTCTCCCTGGTCGTCGCCCGTCCCGAGGACTCCGTCCGGGCCCAGATCGAAGAGGTAGATGTCGCCGTCGATGGGGCCGCTCATGTGCCGGTCGTCGCGCCAGGCCACGATGCGGCCGGCGATTGCCACTCCGTACTGGCCGAGCGGCGCCGTGGCCAGGGGCGACTCCTTCCCCGCCGCGAGGTCCCAGAGGTAGACGTCCTGGTTCGGGTCCCAGGCGCTCTCCGCGTTGCGCCCGTCCACCCAGACGACGTTGTCGCCGGAGATGTGGGCGTCGCCCTGCGGCTTCTGCAGGCTCGTGAGCTTGGTGGTCTGGAAGGTGTGGAGATCGAAGAGGTACACGTTGTCCGCCGTGCCGCCTTTCTCCTCTTTGGCCCAGACGACCCGGTGGCCGTCCACGTCCGGCAGGTAGTCGTAGACTCCGGGATCCGTCGTGATTCGCAGCTCGCCGATCACGTCGACGTGGTGGACCTCCGCGGGAGCCCCCGCCGGGTGGGACGCGCAGCTCGAGCCGATCCAGTAGTCGATGCCGGCAAAGGTGACAGCGCTCCCCGGGATGGTCGCGGAGCCTGCCAGGGGGACCGTGGTGAACGCCTCTCCCGGTAGCGCCCGCCTCCAGTGGAGCGTCAGCGCCTCTTCCGACGCGGCTGCGATGGGGATGTCGCCCAGCTCGATCTGCGTGAGCGGGGAGTGCTCGATGGGCGGGCAGGGGGCCTCCCCGGCGTCGCCGGCGCCGGCATCCTGCGGCGCGACCTCTGCCGCCGCGTCACCCGTGGCCATCCCGTCACTCGCGTCGCTCGCGTCGCTCGGGTCGCCGCCATCGGTCAGCGCGTCCTTGCCTCCGAAGGGGTCGGTGGCGTCGGCTTCGGTGTCCTGCACGGCGTCCCCGACGCCACCATCGCCGGCGCTCACGCCGGTGTCGGAGACGCTCGACCCGGCGTCGGCGCTCGCCCCCGGGTCGGAGCAGGCGGCGAGGGCCCCCGCGACCACCGCGACCGCTGCGATCACTCTCATGGAAACCTCCTTGGCCCGGCCTTCTACCCCCGCCGACGCGTCCAGGTCAACGCTCAGGGGCGAGTGGGGGCGGGGCGGTCTCCGCGAGCGCCTCGGCAAACAGGAGCACGAGCGCGATCCACAAGAGCTGCGCGAGCAGCAAGTGCAGGAGCTGGAGCAGCGCGGGCGCGTGCAGCGCGATGGTCACGAAGCCCGCGATGACCTGAAGCAGGGTCAGGGCCAACACGAGGCGCGCCTGCCGCCGCACGCCGGGCGGTCGCCGCTTCGAGAGCATGGACGTGGCCAGGGAGCCGAGGGCCACGGCGAGCAGGATGGCCAGCGCAGGGTGGACGATGCGCAGCCGCACGAGGAAGTGCACGGCGGGGGACAGGTCGCCCCGGATCCGGGCGATGAGGCTGTCTCCGTCGGTGGGAGAGAGGGGGAACAGCGTGTCGCCCAGCGCGGTGATCGCGCCGGTCATGCCCGTCAGGACGAATGCGGCGATCATGGCGAGCAGGCCCCACCGGAGCGTCCCAGCGCCGAGGCCGCGGAGCGGTGGCCCTCCCGCGGTCCACCACGCGGTCAAGGCCCCGAAGGCGGTCAGAGCCAGCGTGTTGACCAGGTGCAGCGCGATGACGAAGGCCCGCTGCACGGAGTCGTCGTTCTCCACGAGCCCGAAGAGCACCAGCCCGGCGCCGAGGGCGGCCTCCGCCAGCAGGAAGGCGGCCGTCCACACGGCGCCGCGCCGCCCCCGGTGCCCGCGGGGCAGCGCGCGGAAGGCCCACACCACCAGGGCCAGGACCAGCAACAGCGACACGCCGCTGCTCAGCCTGTGGACGTACTCGATGAGCGTGCGGGCCGTCGGCGCCGTCGGGACAAGCTCGCCGCCGCAGGTCGGCCAGTGGCTGCCGCACCCCGCGCCCGAGAACGAGATGCGCACCCAGGCGCCCCACAGGATCACGGCGAGGTTGTAGGCGACGACGAACCAAGCGAACCGGGACAGCCGGGGGTGGACGGTGGTCATTGGACCCTCCTGGGGGTCGCACCGTATCACACCGCGAGTGGGTGGCAAGCGCGGGGCCTGGCCAGGCGCCGACCCCATGCAGATCGGCCCACTACCCCATTTGTAACCGACCCGCGGAAGGATGATACCGACCCAGCTCCGATTCAGTGGACTTCCGTACCCCGCTATCCATATAGTTCCCTCAGCCCGGCCGGGGAGAGGGTTCCCCCCCGGGTTCACGGGCGACTGGATGCCCGCTGGAACCGCGAGGAGACAATCATGAAGCGTTGGATGTTCGCATTGGCGATCATGGCGGGGCTGGGGCTGACGATGGGGCCGGGCGCCGAGGCGAAGGCCCCCTTCACGAAGGCGACGGGTCTCAAGTGCGCGCAGTGCCACGAGGATGGCAAGCCCAAGAAGGAGGCGTCGGATACGCCGCTGTACAAGGTCGCGAAGGAGCACGTCGCCAAGGGCGACTGCATGGAGTGCCACAAGGGCAAGGCGAAGCCCGACAAGTAGGCAGACCCCGTGGCGGCGACCGCGTCGCCCGAGCGTGCCCTTCGAGGCGTGCCCGGGCGGCGTGGCCGTCAGCTCCCGCCCTCAGGGCCTCGCCATGAGGCGCCGCAAGCCCCCTCCCACGGCCACTACGCCCCAGCAAGTCACACCTCGCCCGTTGACCCCGTTCCGCCTCCACTGGCACCTTCTTCAGCGAGAGGTGGCCCGATGTTCGTGAAGCAGGAGGTGAAGGTTCAGGACTGGAGCCGGTGGCACGCGGAGGTCCTCTCGGCGCTGGCGGGCTTCATGGCTGACAACCGCCTCGTCCCGAACCTGATCGTGACCAATGAGGCCACCTCGGAGCGCATCCGGGTCGCCATGGAGGAGGACGACTCGCCTGAGTCGTTGCTCCACGAGCTGGCCTGGGCAGCGGTCGCGGCGATGGACGCTCTGCACGCCCTCGACTTCTGCATCCGCGCCGACCTGCCCGACGACGTCATGGCCATCGTCTACGACGACGAGGCCGAGGTGTCCTGACCGCCCGTCCCTCGGGTTCGCCCGCCGTCTGGCCCCCTGTCTATCCCTCTGGCGGCGGCTCCTGGGCGCCGTCGATGGTCTCGTCGGACACGCCCATGGAGCGGAGCAATGCCTTGGACTGCTCGTCCAGGCCGGAGAGGGGCTGCGCCTCACGAGGCGGAGAGGTCATGAAGAAGCGGTAGATGGCCGCGTAGCCGCCGACGGGCCCGTCGCTGGAGACGGGAACCTCCATGCGGCGCAGCGCGGCGATGGCCAGGATCGCCAGCGACGACAGGTCCAAGTAGTGGTGGGGCTCGGTGGGGGTGAGCAGCTCCGCGCCGAGCTTGTGCCGCAGGTCGGCGCAGTAGCCCTCGACCACCCCGGCGAGCACGTGGGCGAGCCGGTCCGGCTCATTGCGCAGCAGGCAGGCCAGGGACAAGAGCAGCCCGTCGTAGCGCCTCAGCACGGCCGCGACCTTCTCTGGCGGCTCGACGTGCCGGAACGGCTCGCGGGCGTCCGCGAAGAGGTTGAGACCGAGCGCCGCCTCGTCGTCGAAGCCGCGGGAGATGGCGGCCAGCGCACCCCCAAACACCACCGCGCCGAGGCCGGCGAGATCCTGGTGGGTGGCGCAGGAGCCGCGGCGGAACCACGACGTCAGGCGGCCGGCTTCGCGGAACAGCTCCTCGGACTCGTTGGCGATGACGGTCGGCACAGAGAAGCCGGCCCCTTCGGCCAGGTCCCGCGTGATGGCCGGCTGGCCGCTCAGCAGCCCCAGCTCGATGGGCAGGATGCGGCGGGTCAGGAACCTCTCCACGGGGATGCGATCCAGGTGCATGGACTCGCGTCCCTGGAGGCACCGCGCCGCGAGCCACAGGTCATCGGTCACCGCGGCCGGGTCACCGCCGAGGGCATAGCGCAGACAGGCGCGCGACACGTACCAGCTCAGGTTCCGGTAGTCGATCTCGTCCACGTACTTGCCGAGGGCCGCGTCGCAAGCGGCAACCTGGGCCCGCAGCGCGGCGCCGTCGATGTCCTCGAAGGGGGAGGGCGGTGTGCTCGTCTCCATGGCGGCCTCCACTGAGGGGGCGGCTCTCGGCCACACCCGCTTCGGGACCGCATGGTAGCCCGGGGACCGCGACCTGTCGACGGTGACGTCAGGGGCTCCGGAGCAGCGGCCGCGCCAGCTCCGGACGAGTGGGCAGTGCGGTGGCGTCGAAGGGGGGGATCCCGGGAACGACGACCGGCTCCCCGCGACCGGCCCGCCCGCCGTCCAGCGAGGGGGCGTCCCGCGCGGAGTCGACCAGACCAGGCGCCGCGGGTGTTGCCCCATGGGCCGCGCGCGGAGACGCGTCCAGCCAGCTACGGGCAGGCGCTCCGGGAGTCGTGGGCGCCGACACTGGCGCGACCTCCGGCAGTGCCATTGCGTGAACGGGCGCAGCAGCGGGAGCTGTCTCGGTCACATGGGGCTGCGGCAGCCAGAACGCCCATGGAGGCGGCGGAACCGTCTTGAACCGCGCTCGAATCTCCAGGTCTGCGAAGTCGAGGGTGATGGTGTCCATGCGGGTCCACCGCCTGGAGTCGATGCTGGCCAGGAAGGACGCGAGCGCCACGGCGACGCCGAGGGACACCCCGAGCAGCGCGAGGGGGAGGAAGAAGGTCCGCACGGGCTCGGTGGGGTCTCTCGCGACGATGGCGCGCTCGTGGCCGTAGCGCTGCCGTGCAGCGTCCAGCAGGGCAGGGAGGCGCCCCTGTGCGTCGGCCGCTGCGACGGCCGCCTGCCACACGGCGAGGAGCGCTCCGGGGCGGGCGCTCGGCGGCACGTGTCTCAGGTCGAGCCCGACGCCCCGCAGCACCTCCAGCGTCTCCAGGCCGCTCGGGAACAGGCGCGCCATCCGCACGGCCAGGTCGGAGAGATCCGGCGGCTCTGCCGGGGGGCCGGTCGGCTCGGGCGGGTCGGAGAGGGCAGGGGAGGGCTGCTGCATGCGGGGAGTATTTCCCCAAGGGCCATGGGTGTGCAAACCCAGCGAATCTGGCAGGGCAATCATGCGGGCTGCATCGGCAGGTCGGTGCCTGGGCCTGAGCGTTCTCTTCACCCAGACGTCCCGGACGTGCGAGCCCGTTGCGTCCCTACTTCACGTTGAAGGACAGCGGCCACCGGACGTTGCACGTGCCCCCGTTTGGCTTGGCGAACTGCGCCCCGGCGACGGAGTCCTTGAGGCACTTCTCGACCCCGCCGTGGTTGATGGTGGACTCGGACGTGCTGATGTTGCTGATCGCGCCGTTGGTCTGGATGGTGTAGTTCAGGGTGACCCGGCCGCCGAAGTTCGGGTTGTTCGGCACCTGTGCCGTGAAGCAGTTGCGGAGCTGGTTTCCGTACTTCTGCATGACGCTCTCGACGTTGTTGCCGTTGCAGACGCCGCCAGTGGACGAGCCGCCTCCGGACGCGTGGTGGACGTAGGTGTCGGACTTGACGGTCGTCGGCGTCGGCGCGGACTTCTTCGAGCACCCGGCCACGCTCAGCGTCATGACGGCCAGGCAAACTGCGAACCACCTCATGGAGCTCCTCCTCATTGTTTGGCGGATGGCCAGGCGCAGACCAGAGGTCCCCGGGGGAGCAGACCAACTACTGGAGCTCCTCCGCGGTGCGGGCATCACGCAATCGCGGCTACAGTTATCCCACTGGGACGCCGTGGTCAATTGCACGCCCTTCCGGTCCCGCCTATGGTAGAGTGCGAGACCGGCCTCGTCCCGAGGCGAGTCGCCACGATAAACGTGTCCTGGAGCACCCCCCGATGGATGCGAACCGACCGCAAGACCCACAGGCCCCGCGAGGCCTGGCCCCACCTGAGCTCGACCTTGGCCGCATCCTGCGTGGCCTGTTCGCGCGGCGGGGGCGCATCGCCCTGGTGGGGCTGCTGCTGGCGGCCGGCCTGGCGGCCGTCGTTCTGGCGAAGGTCAACAATGAGTGGACTGCGTCGGTGCGCCTCGTCGTGCAGGACTCGGCCGAGGTGCTGGGGGGGACGCGGCTGGCCACCTCCTGGTCCGTTCCCATGGACACCTCTGCCCTGGACGACCTGGTGAAGGAGGACCCCATCGTCCACGCCGTGCTCCGCTCGGTGCCCGACGTCTCGCCGCGCGACGTTCGCTCGAACGTGGCCTTCGAGGGCTACCGGGGCGGGGCCCGGATGCTGGTGCTGCACGGGACGTCCACGACGCCTGACCGAGCCGCCATGCTGGCCAACGCCGTCGCGGTCGCCTTCGTGGAGCGCCAGCGCGTGTTGCTGGCCGAGCGCATCGAGGCCGAGAGGGCCGAGCAGGCGCGCCGCGTCGCCGCGGCCCGTGAGAAGGTGGCCGCCGGTCAGGACGCGATCACCGAGTTCGTGCAGCGCAACGGCCTCCAGGACGACTCGCAGATAGGGCTCCTCGCCCAGCGCTCCCGCACCCTGGACGACCGCATCGCCGAGCTGACCGCCACCATGGCCGCCGGGCAGCGGGTCCTCGAGCTGCTGACCGAGAAGATGGAGGCGGAGCAGGAGCTGCTGCACACGGCGACCGTGATGCCCTCCGCGGCCGTCCAGAGCCCGAACACGGACCGGCTGCGCCTGGCCATGATGCACCAGGCCCTCGCTGCGGGCTCCGACCCGGGCCTCGCCGCGAAGGCCGTGGAGAGCAAGGCCGCCGGGAAGGGTGTCCGGACGACGAGCGTCGCCCCGAACCCCGTCCGCCAGTCGCTGCGCATGGCCGTCATCGAGGAGGAGTCCAAGCTGCGCGCAGCTCAGGCCGAGCTGGACGCCGTCACCGGCTGGCGGACGGAGGTGCGCCGCCAGCTCGCGGAGGTGCCCACCCTGCAGCGCGAGTTCCAGGCGCTCACGGTCCAGCGCGACTTCGCCGGCGAGGACCTGCGCGAGGGCCTGGCGGCGCTCGCCGCCATCGAGCGCGTCGCAGCCAACCAGCGCCCGCTGGTCGAGATCGCCACGCAGGCGACGCCCCCGGACAAGCCCGAGCGGCCGCTGCGGCAGATGCTGACCGCTGCGGCCATCGTCGTCGGGTTCGTGGTCTCCTTCATGGGTGCCGTGGTCCTCGAGTTCCGCGACACGCGGGTGCGCGCCCCGAGCGAGCTGCGGCGGGTCGGTCTGCCCGTGCTCGCGACGCTGCCGGACATCCGCCAGGACTCCGCGGGGTGGGAGGAAGGGATCCGCAAGGTCGCCTTCGACCTCAGACAGAAGGCGGCGCATGCGGGGTCGTACGCCGTGGTCATCACGAGCGCCCGCCCCGGAGAGGGGAAGACCAAGGTGGCCCGCTCCCTGACGCACGTGCTCGCCGAGTGGAGGATCCCCGTGATCCGGCTCGACGCCAACCTGCGCGACACGGCGAGCGGGCCCCCGCTCCTGGAGAGCTTCCTCGATGGCCAGAGCGACCGCCCCCTCGTGCAGCGCCTGACGGACGGCGTCTGCACGGTGACCAGCGGTGGTCCCCGGGAGGACGCGGTCACGCTGCTGCAGGGGGAGCGCATGGACGGGCTGATCCGGCAGGCCGGGCGGCTGTTCTCTCTGGCGGTGGTCGACGCCCCGGCGGTGTTGCCCAGCGTCGACGCGGAGCTGCTCGGTCAGTCCGTCGACGGCGTCATCCTGGTGGTGGCGGCCGGCCAGACCGAGCAGGAGGAGGTCCACGCCGCACTGGAGCGCCTCCTCCACGCGGGCTCCACCGTGATCGGGGCCGTGCTGACGGGCGTCCAGCGCGCCTGGGTCGGCGCCGAGGAGCGCGTGTCGCCGCTCCCCCCCCCTTCAAAGGACGCCGCATGACCGTACATGGGCCGCGCCTGGCCGTCGTGTTCCTCCTGGTCTCCTGTGGCGTCGCGGTCAACGAGGCGCCGGAGTCTCTGGACGAGGCGAACCGCGTCCTCATGGCGGGGTCCCCTCCGCTCGACGTGGACATGGCGCCCTACCTGGACCCAGTCGTCCCAGAGTATCGCATCGGGCCCGGTGACCGGCTCAGCGTCGACGTGGCCGGGCAGCCGGCGCTCGCCCGCGAGGGGCTGCTCGTGCGCCCCGACGGGATGATCACCCTCTACGTCATCGAGGACGTCTACGTGGCCGGCAGGACGCCCAAGGAGGCCGCGAGGCACATCGAGGGCCTCCTCAAGCGGCTGGTGCCGGACCCCCACGTCGTGGTCTCCCTCACCGAGGCGCGGAGCCAGCGCTTCATGGTGCTCGGGGCGGTGCAGCGGCCGGGCGTGTTCCCGCTCGAGGGGCCCATGAGCATGTTGGAGGCCCTCGCCCTCGCGGGCGGGCTGATGGTGGACCCAACGGGGCGGGCATCGGGCGACATCGACCGGGCCTCGCTCATGCGGAGCGGCACCATCGTGCCGGTGCGGTTCTCGCGGCTCCTGGGCGGGGACGCGAAGCAGAACGTGTGGATCCGCCCCGGTGACCTCGTGTTCGTGCCGCCCTACGTCTCCGGCGAGGTGTACGTCCTCGGCGAGGTGCGCTCCCCGGCGGTGGTCGACCACAAGGGCATGCTGACCTTGATGCAGGCGCTGACCAAGGCCGGCTGGGTCACGGAGAACGGCAAGGAGACCGCGGTCCGCGTCATCCGGGGCGCGCTGGTCGACCCCAAGGTGTACGTGGTCGACGCCGAGGACATCGGCGCGGGCAAGCGACGGGACGTCCTGCTCGCGCCCGGCGATATCGTGTTCGTCACCACCACCGAGGTCGCCGACTGGAACGCGGTGGTCAACGCCATCGCCCCGACGCTCCAGATGGCGGTGTCCGCGCGCTACCTGGTCGAGGGGGTCACGACCATCTTCACCCCGAGCAACTGACGCTCGACGAGAGCGGCTACCGGCCCTCCGCGAGCCGGGCCGCAATGTGCGCTGCCTGCGCCCGCAGCGTCTCGCGGAGGCGCGCCGTCGCTCGCCGCCACTCGGCCGCGCCCGGGCCCAGCGGGTCGGTCTCGGCGACCTCCCGGATCTGCGCCCGGTAGCCGTCGAGGCGCCCGAGGAGCCGGTCCAGGTCGAGGGCGCCGCCCGGCGCCGACAGGGTCGCCAAGGCATCCAGCCAGGCGGCCTCGTCCCCGACGAGGACACCGACCAGCGGATCACACTGGGCTGGGAGGACCGTCGCGACGCCGTTGACGGGCTCGGGGTCGCAGGCGCCGGGCCCCGCGTCGCTCCACGAGCGGCCGAGCTGGTCGTCCGGCCACACGAAGGTGAAGTCCAGGTCCCAGGGGATCACGACGAGCCGCCCGCTCGTGGGGTCGTCGTACAGGTAGAAGTTGTGGTTGGAGCAGGAGGCGCCTCCGCAGTAGAAGCGGGTCACGCCGTCCCAGTTGTTGACCGCCTGATCCACGGCCAGGTAGCGCGCCATCAGGGGGCGGTCCATCCAGGCGTCCACCAGGGCGGGGTGGTCCGGCTTGGGCGTCGCTGCCAGCGCCTTCGCGAGGGTCAGCAGGCGCGCGCCCGTCGAGGTGTTCTCGTTGGTCTTCAGCTTGGACGCATACCACGCGGGATCCAGCGAGCGAGGCCAGGCCTCCTTGTAGAGGTCGCCGTCGGGGTCGGCGAAGCGCTCCTCCAGGAGCTCCTTGTCCGGGTTCTCCACGGCGAGGTAGAGGCTCTCCGGGCCGTCGTTGACGCTGACGCGCATGTGGACCGCCCGGGGGGCGACGACCCCGGCGTCGCGGAAGGCGGCGTAGGCGAGGCGCTCCCGGAGGTACGTGTCGTCGCGGCTGCACGCGTTGAGCACGAGCTTGCGCACGCCGTAGAAGCGGCCGGACTTGTCCACCTCGTTGAAGCTCACCTTGAGGGACAGCTTGCGGCAGGTCAGCGCACCCGTCGCGTCCACGCACGAGTACAGGGACCCGACGGCGCCCTTGTACCGCACCGCGGCGTTCGTGAACGTCTGGCCCTCGAAGTGGACCGTGGCCGGGACCCACTGCTCCAGGAGCGGGTTCGCGTTGAGCCACTCCCAGTCCTTCGGGGCGACCTCCAGGCGCAGGTGGCGCGGGGCGGCGGCGTCGTCGAAGAGCCACGCGGTCTTGGCGCTGGCTGGGGCCTCGATGACGCCGAGGGCAGGTGGGCGCGCCTGCTCGCAGGCGAGGGACGCGAGCGCCAGGAGCGCACCGATGCGCCAGCTCATCAGAGGCCCTCCAGGCAGGCGTACACGTCAGCGCAGCCCGGCGCGGCGGCGAGGCAGGCGATGCGCACGGCCGCGTCGGGGAGGATCGCCACCTGGCCGGCGCACTTCTGCGGGGGGCCCAACCCCGCGGTCGCCGGGCACGCGAGGAGCGCCTCGCAGGCCCCGGTCGCCTCGGCCGGGGTCACGCCGGCGCTGCCGTCGCACAGGGCGGTGAACGGGGGCGCGGGGCCGAGAGGCGCGAGGGCAGGGTGGTCGCAGGTGACCGCCCCGGAGAGCAGCGCAGCGACGTCTGCTGGAGGCGGGCAGTCCGGCGGCGTCGAGCAGAAGGCAGCGAGGAGCTGCTCCACGCTCGCCGCCCATGGGTCCAGGTTGCCCGCGCAGTGCTCCACCATGCAGCCCGCCACCTTGGCGGCCCACGGTCCGCACTGGGCCGCCTCCGCGCACACCGTGCTCTTGCCGCACGCCGACACGAAGCCCGGGTTGTTCACGCTCACGGCGTCGACCAGGTCGGCGCAGTCCTTGGGCTGGAGCAGCCAGGAGGCGGTTGGTGCGGTGCACCACGTCAGGCAGCTCGCGTCCAGGCTCGCGCGCTGGACCGCGCCGACGCCGGGGCACTCCTGCACGGTGCAGTCGGCGAACCGCGCGCACCCGTCGGGGCAGGAGCTGGCAGGGCACCCGGCGTCGAGCAGGGCTACGTGCGGGCGCGCCGCGTCGAGGACGGAAGTGCAGGCGGCGGCGCCCAGCACCAGATCGCTCAGGTGGCCCGTGCACGCCTGAAAGCAGGCCTCGAAGAGCTGTCCGGACGTCGCCCACGTCCACCCCTCGCAGGCGTCGACCCCACAGGAGACCACCCGGTCGCAGGCGCGGTAGCACGGAGGGAGCTCCCACGCGGGCGACACTGCGGCGTCGTCGGCGGAGGCTCCGTCCCCTGGCGCGCCGTCCACGAGGGCGTCCTCGATGGCGGTCGAGGGGGCGTCCCCGGTCTCTCCCGTGGAGCCAGCGTCACGAGCGTCCGAGCCCGGTCTGGTGTCCGGGGCTGCGATGGACGGGACGTCGGCCGGCGGCGCCTCGCCAGAGGGCGCCGATCCGCTGGCGGCGCACCCGCCCGTGACCGCCAGGATCGCGACCAGGTGCGCGCGCTGTGGGGGAATGAACCTCATGGACCCCCAGTGTAGCGGTGCCCACCGGTAGTTGTCGACGGCCCGATTCTGCGCCTGGGCCGCACAGTGATCCCGTCGCGGTTTCGGGTCTCCGCACAATGGCGCGAGAAGGGTCTTGACGTAACCCGCCGGCGACGGTACTTCACCTGGGCCTGCCCCAATTCCTGACGGACGTCGGGCAGGGAATCATGCGCCTCCTCCACACCTCGGACTGGCACCTCGGCCACACGCTGCACGACGTGCCGCGCGAGCACGAGCACCGCCGCTTCCTCGCCTGGCTCGTGGACACCCTCGAGGAGCGCCGCGTCGACGCCCTGCTCGTCACCGGTGACGTCTTCGACTCCGCCAACCCCCCTGCGGAGGCTCAGCGCATGCTGTTCGAGACCCTGGTGGAGGCGCGCCGGCGGCTCCCGGCGCTCCAGACCGTGATCGTAGGCGGCAACCACGACTCGGCGGCGCGGCTGGACGCTCCGCGGAGCGTGCTCGGCGCCCTCGGGGTGCACGTGGTCGGGGGCCTCCCCCGGGGCGACGACGGCATCGACATGGGCCGCGTGCTGGTGCGCCTCCACGGCGCCGACGGGAGCACCGCCCTGTGCGCGGCCCTGCCATACCTGCGGCCTGCCGATCTTCCTGCCGTGGGCGATCCGCTCGCCGACCCCCTGATCGGCGGGGTGCGGGCCGTCCACGACGAGGTCTTCGCGGAGGCAGCACGCCGGCGGGTGGACGGGGAGCCCCTCGTGGTCACGGGCCACTGCTACATGACGGGGACCTCCCTGTCAGAGCTGAGCGAGCGACGCATCCTCGGCGGCAACCTCCACGCGCTGCCCGTGGACCTGTTCCCGGCGGACGTGGCCTACGCGGCGCTCGGTCACCTGCACCGCCCGCAGGCGGTGGGAGGGCGCCCGGAGGTGCGCTACGCCGGGAGCCCGATCCCCATGGCCTTCGACGAGGAGGCGTACCCCCACCAGGTCGTGCTCGTCGAGCTGCACGGGGAGCGCAGCATCGAGCCGCTCCACGTCCCCCGCGCCGTCGAGCTCCTGCGTGTTCCGCCGGACGGACCGGGGCCCCTGGCGGACGTCCTGGCGCTCCTGGAGGCGCTCCCCGGGCGGGATGGGCAGGGAGCTGCCGAGCTGCCGTGGCTGGAGGTCCGCGTGCGCCTCGACGCGCCGGAGCCCGGCCTCAAGGCGCGGGTGGAGGCGGCGGTCGAGGGCAAGGCCGCGCGGCTCCTGTGTACGCACGTGGTGCGGTCCGCGGCGGGGGCCCTCGCCGACCACGAGACCGTGGGGATCAGGGAGATCCAGCCCGGCGACGTGTTCCTGAGGCGCTGGAGCGCGCTGTTCCCCGAGGCCGGGGAGCCGCCGGCGGCGCTGCTGGATGCCTTCCATGCGCTGGTCGAGCAGGCGCAGGGGGAGCCATGAGGATCCTTGCCATCCGCGGCTCCAATCTGGCCAGCCTGGAGGGGCGGTTCGACGTGGACCTGACGGGGCCCGTCCTCGGCGGCGCTGGCGTGTTCGCCATCACCGGCCCGACGGGCAGCGGCAAGAGCACCATCCTCGATGCCATGTGCCTCGCGCTGTTCAACCGCGTCCCCCGGGTCAGGGACGCCGCAAGGACCTCGCGCACGGATCCGGACGGAGACGGGCTGACCGTCGTCGACCCTCGCAACGTGCTGCGACGGGGTGCAGGCGAGGGGGAGGCGGAGGTGGACTTCCTCGGGGTCGACGGCCTCAGGTGGCGCTCGACGTGGTCGGTGCGCCGGGCGAGGCGCCGGGCGGACGGGCAGCTCCAGCAGGTCACGATGTCGCTGTCGGAGCCGGACGGTCACGTGGTCGCCCACGGCGTGGAAGAGACCCGGGCGGGGGTCGAGAGGCGGCTGGGCCTGTCCTGGGAGCAGTTCACCCGGTCGGTGCTGCTGGCGCAGGGGGACTTCTCCGCGTTCCTGCGGGCGTCGGCAGACGAGCGCGCCGCCCTGCTGGAGCGCATGACGGACACGGGGCTGTACGGGACGGTCGGAAGGCTCGCCTTCGAGCGGGCCAAGCGGGAGGGCGAGGAGCTGGCCCGGCGCCAGGCGGAGCTGGACGCGGTGCAGACGCTGGGGGTGGAGGCGCGCGCCGAGGTGGAGGCCGCGCGCGCCCAGGCCGTGGCCGAGGGGGAGGCGGTGCGCGCGCGGGCGGAGGGGGCGCGGTTGGCGCAGGCCTGGCACCGGGCGGCGGAGGAGCGGAGGGGCGCCGTCGCCGCCGCGGCCGCGGAGGTGGAGGTTGCGGAGCAGCGCTTCAGGGAGGCCGCTGCGGAGCGCGCGGAGCTGGAGGCGGTCGACGCGGCACAGCGGGGGCGAGCCGCCTTGGAGCGCGCCGAGGTCGCCACGCGAGCGGTGGTAGGGGCTCGCGCGGAGCTCGAGCGTGCGAGAGAGCGTGAGGCCGAGGCCCGCCGCGGCGAGGACTCTGCCTCGTCTCTGGAGGCGGAGGCGGCGGTGGAGGTCGCCCGGGTGGAGGAGGCGCGGGAGGCGGCGGAGCCCGAGCTGGAGCGTGCGGCCGCCTTCGACGTGCGCGGCCGCCAGGCGCGCGAGGAGGCCGACGCGGCGGAGCGGGCCGCCCGAGCAGCCGAGGAGGGTGCCGTGCTCGCGGATGCCTCGGCCGCCGAGGGCGCGGCCGCCGAGGCGGGAGCACTCGCGGCCGCCGCCGAGGCCGCGGCATGGCTCGACGCCCACGCGGGAGTCGCGCCCGTCGCCGCCGAGTGGGGTCGCTGGCGCAGAGAGATCGACCGGCTCCGGGCGGCCGGTGAGCTGGCCGCAGCGGCGACCGCGGCCCTGCGGGTGGCGCGCGATGCCCAGGAGTCCCTCGTCGCGGCGGAGGCCGAGCGGCAGCAGGAGCTGGAGCGGCGCCAGGGCGCCCTCGCGAAGGCGCAGGCGGCGCTCGCCGGGGCGGCGCAGGCGGCCGGCCCCGATCCCGCGGCGCTGCGCAGCGCCCGGGAGGATGCGGCGGAGCGGCTCGGCGCGTGCGAGGCGCTCGGCCGCATCGCCCGCGACGCGGCTCGGGAGTCCGCAGCGTTGGCGGAGGCGCTCCGTGTGGCGACCGAGGCACGCGCGGGGCGCGCGGCCGCCGAAGAGGCGGCGCGCCTCGGCGCTGACGATGGCGGGCTGGCCGCGGCGGAGGCGGCGCTCGTCGCGGCCCGAGCGGCATCCGAGCTGGCTCACCGGAGGGCCGAGCTGCGAGAGGGGGAGGCGTGTCCCCTGTGCGGCGCGGTCGAGCACCCGTGGGCGGGCGATGGCCCAGGAGACGCCCGCGTCGGGGAGCTGGAGCAGCGGGTGGCGTCGCTGCGGAGCCGGGCCAGCGAGGCCCAGCGAAAGGCAGCAGCGGCGGCGGAGAGGGCGGCGGCCCTGAGGGAGCGGGAGCAGGACGCAGAGTCGGCGGCGGGGAGCCACCGGGCGGCGCTCGCGGCGGCACAGGGGGCCTGGTCGGCCGCCGCCGCGAGCGCCGCACGCACCTCCGGGGGCGAAGGGGCTCGGCTCGCGTGGGACGGCGACGACGCAGCCACGGGCGGGTCTTCCCCGGGCGGTACGGCGACGTCCGCGGGGAGCCAGGGCGACGCGCTCGTACCCGGTCACGGCGACACTGCGGGCGGGGGTCACGCCGGCGCGCCCTGGCCCGTGCCGCCCCTGCCGCACGCGCCGGACGCCGTGGCGGCAGACGCCGCAGCGGCTGCGTGCCGCGCCCGCCTCGACGCCATCGCAGCGCAGGAGAGGAGGGTCGAGGCCCAGGCCGCGGCGCTGGAGGCGGCGCGGAGGGCCGCGGAGGCGGCGCGCGAGGCACGGGAGGGCGTGATCACCGCGCTGCGGGAGGTCGAGCGGAGGCGCACCCTCGCCTCCATCGAGGTCGAACGCAACGAGGGAGAGCTGGCGCGAGCCACGGCGCAGGCGGCCGCCGCGTGGGAGGAGCTCGGCCCGGCCCTGATCGGCTGCCCCGTGGAGCGCGCACTGGTGCGTCGCGACCCGCAGGCGGGCCAGGCCGCCCTGGCGGCCCTGGTGTCCGCCCACGCCGAGCGGACGGCCGGCCTCGCGAGGGCCCGCGAGGCGCTCGCGGCGCTCGGGCCGCGCCTCGCCGAGCTTCGTGCGGCCTCGCGGCGCGCCCGTGAGGACCTGGAGGAGCGCCGGGCCACTCACCGCGCGAGGGTCGCCGCCCTGGAGGTGCTCCGTGAGGAGCGGCGCGGCATCCTCGGTGGGCGCCCGGTGGAGGCCGTCCGCCAGGAGCTGGGCGCGGCCGTGGCGGTTGCGCGCGAGCGCCACAGGCAGGCGGCCGTCAGCCTGGACCTGGCGCGGACCGCGTCGGCTGCGGCGGTGGCCACGGCCGCCGCCAGCGCGAGCGAGCTCGCCCGGCGCATCGAAGAGGGGCGGGCTGCCGAGGAGGCGCTCCAGGGCGAGCTGTCGCGCCTCGGCCTCGCGCGAGCCGAGCTTGCAGCGCTGCTGGCCCGGGACGATCGGTGGCGCGAGGAGCGCAGGGCCCACCTCCGTGCCATCGACGACCACCGGACCACCTGCACGGCGCTGCTCGACGAGCGGCGCCGCGCCCTGGCGGCCCACGAGGCCTCCGGTGCGCCGAGCCTCAGCCACGAGGCGGCAGCCGACGTCCTCACGGAGGCGGAGGCGACCCTCTCCACCCTGGAGGAGCGCCGCGTGCAGTCGGAGGTCCGGCTCCGCGCGGACGACGAGGCGTCCCGGCGCCGCGCCGAGCTGGCGCCCGGCATGGTGCAGCAGGAGGGCGAGTCCAAGCTCTGGAGCCAGCTCTCCAGCGTCATTGGGGACTCCGCGGGCAAGACCTTCCGAAACTTCGCTCAGAGCCTGTCCCTCGACGCGCTGCTCGCCGCGGCCAACGTGCGCCTCCAGGAGCTGCACCGGCGCTACCGGCTGGAGAGGGTGGGAGGCAGAGAGCTCGACATCCAGATCATCGACGGCGACATGGGCGACGACCCCCGCAGCGTGAGCAGCCTGTCCGGGGGCGAGAGCTTCCTCGTGTCCCTCGCCCTCGCGCTGGGCCTGTCGTCCCTGTCGTCGCGCAGCGTGGCCATCGGGTCGCTGTTCATCGACGAGGGCTTCGGCAGCCTGGACCCGGACACGCTGCACCGGGCGGTCGGCGCGCTGGAGGCGCTGCAGGCCAGCGGCTGCCAGGTGGGGGTCATCTCCCACGTGGACGGGCTCGCCGAGCGACTGGGGGCTCGCGTGGTGGTGCGCCCCCTCGGTGCGGGGCGCAGCGAGGTGCAGGTCTTGGGAGCGTCCGCGTGAGCGCCGCCGCCACCGATGGGCGCCGTACTCCGCGGGGATCGGCAGGAGCGAGACCATGAGGAACCTGATCCCCGCGATGCTGCCGGACATCGAGACGCTGCGCTGCTTCGTCGCGGCCGCCCGGACCTTGCACTTCAAGACGGCGGCCAGCCACGTGATGCTGTCTCCGTCGGCGCTGAGCGCCCGCGTGCGGGCCCTGGAGGAGCTGGTCGGCGTGCCGCTCTTCGACCGCACCACACGGACGGTGCGCCTGACCCCGGCAGGGGAGGCGCTGCTCCCCCACGCCCAGCGGTGCTTGGAGGAGGCCCGCGCCTGCATCGAGGCGGTGGTCGAGGTGGACGAGTCGCTCCCCTTCGCGCTGACGGTGGGCACGCGCTTCGAGCTCGGCATGAGCTGGGTCCTGCCGGAACTCAAGCGGATGCGGGAGCAGCGCCCGGAGCGCCTGCTCGATCTGTACTTCGGGGACAGCGCCGACCTGCTGGAGCGCGTGCGGAGCGGGCGCATCGACGCCATGATCTCCAGCGTGCGTCTGACGCTCGGAGACCTGCGCTACGCCCCGCTCCACGAGGAGCGATACGTGTTCGTCGGTGAGCCGGGGCTCATCGCGGACCGGCCCCTCACAGAGCCCGAGCACGCCATGGCCCACGTGCTGCTGGACGCGCACCCGGATCTGCCCCTGTTCCGCTACTTCCTGGACGCCGCTCCGGTGTCGGACGTGTGGGCCTTCCGCGGCGCCGAGCACCTTGGCACCATCGCGGCGGTCCGCTACCGGCTGCTGGAGGGGGCCGGGGTCGCCGTGCTGCCCCGCTACTTCGTCGAGCCGGATCTGGCCGCGGGGCGGCTGGTGCCCCTCGTCGAGCACGTAGAGCCGCACCGGGACTTCTTCCGGCTGATCTGGCGGGGGAGCCACCCCATGGAGCACGAGCTCCAGCTCCTGGCGGCGGAGCTGCGGTCAGTGCCCCTGAGGTAGACCCGCCCCCGGTGTCTCCACCGGGGGCGCTGGTCCTGAAGCTGGGGAGTCGCGGTGGGGCAGGGGCCCGGGGAATGGCTCCCGGGCCGCCATGCAGGGTCAGGCAGCGAGGGCGCGGGGGAAGAGGACGTTGTTCTCCAGGTGGATGTGCTCCTTGAGGGAGACCTCCAGGCCCTCCAGGGCAATCCAGAGGGCGCGCCAGGAGTTGCAGGCGCCGGCGGGCGGAACGTAGTCGCCGGTCTGCGAGCGGATCTTGCCGAGGTACCAGGCGACCGTGTCGTGCTCGGTGTGCATCACCTGGATGGGGCCGCCCGCCGTCCGTCCGTTGCCCGACAGGATCCAGGGGAACAGCACGCGCTCCTCCTTCACCATATGCTCGACCAGGTCCTGGATGACGGCGTCGACGTTGGACTTGAGCTCCGCGAGCCAGGGGTTCTCGTCGCCGTGGCGGTGGGTGACCTTGTTCATCAGGCCGGCGATGCGCGGCAGCTCCTCGTCCAGAGGGCGGTGGTAGGCCTCGAGGATGTGGCCGATGAGCCCGTCGACGGGCTCCAGGTCCCAGCGCACGTCGTCGCGCTGGGGTTCCTCCGCGGCGATCTCGGAGAGCAGGGCGGCCGCGTCGATGCCGGCGGAGGCGCAGGCGTCGGCGAGGGAGCGGCGCCCGCCACAGCAGAAGTCGATGTTGTGTCGCATCAGGACGCGGCCGGCGCCGGGGTGGGAGGTGGCGATCTGGCCGACTGGGGTGGAGGTCTCGAAGGTGGTCATGGCGTCGTCTCCTTGCGTGGGTCGCCGTTCTCGCGTGCCCGGCTAAGCACGTGCCGTGCCAGTCGTGTAAGTGCTTGAATTGAAAATGTGTGATACGCATGCGTAGTCAAATTGACAGCGCCATGTCGTTGTCATTGGGGCTACGTCGATGTCACTCGGACAACAGCCCCGGCCCCCGGCTGCCGGCGCTCCCTGGACGTGCTACATTGAAGCTGGAGGTGCTCCATGAACACCCAGCCTCCCGAGACCCTGCGCGTCGTCCTCGACACGAGCGTCTTCACCAACCCCGACACCGCCCGCCAGTGGGGGGAGACGCCCCACCAGGCCTTCACCACCTTCCTCGGCATCGCGTCCAAGGCGCGCGGGCGCCTGGACTTCTACATGCCGACGTCCATCTTCGAGGAGCTCCAGACCTTCCTCGGGGACGTGGGGCTCCCGAGCGGCTTCGAGCTCGTGGTGGCGCTGCGGTCTCCCCGCCGCTTCGGGGTCCTGGTGCCCGGCTACCTGCTCTACGATCTCATCGACGATCTTCGGCGGCGCATCGACCGAGGGCTTCGCGTCGCGGAGCAGGCGGTGCGGGAGGTCAGCGCCGAGAGCGTGGACAGGAGCATCAACCGGCTCCGCGACCAGTATCGGCAGGCGCTCCGTGCGGGCCTCATCGACTCCCGCGAGGACGTGGACGTGGTGCTGCTCGCCCACGAGCTGGAGGCGGCGGTCTGCTCCAGCGACAACGGCGTCGTCACCTGGGCGGACAAGCTCGGGTTGCGGCTCATCCCGCCCCGGCACCTGCGGGACACGGTGGAGACCGCGGCCCGGGACCAGTGCTCCCAGTTCACGTAGAGTCAGTCCATCACGACCTGTCCATCGAGGAGGCCTTTGAGCTTGGCCGTGGAGTGCTGCCAGGTCTTGTGCAGGGTCAGCACCACGAAGTCGCCCTCTCGGTGGCGACCCACCTCTCGGACCTGGATCTTGCTCGACGCCCGCTGCAGGTGCGCGAGCACCTGGTCGGCGACCCCGTCCGAGTGGACGCGCACCCGGTAGGTCTTTCCGACGACGCCCCCGTCCATCACCTCGCGCACCGTCGCCAGGAAGTCGCGGACGAGGGCCTTGCCGACCATCGCCTCCGCGTGGGCGACGCCGGCCGTGAGGCCGAGCTCCGCGAGGCTGATCGCCAGGCGCAGGAGGCGGTTGGAGAAGAACTCCCCGGGCAGCTCGGCGAGGAGCTCGGCGTCCTCGGCAATGTCCACGAGCTCGATGGACGGGGTCACGTACTTCACGCGCAGCCCCTCGCCGGGCGGCTTGAAGATCAAGCCCTCGGCGCGGAGGTGGTCCAGCGCCAGGACGTCGCGGCGGATGGCGTCCAGGTGCGCAATGGTGTACCGCCCCCGCACCCGGGCGCGCGGCACGCCCAGGCCGTCGAGCAGCGCGTCGCGCCGGGCGAGCGGCACGAAGCCGGGGGCGTCGAGGCGCATCAGGTCGAAGGCGAACAGGCGCACGTCGTCCCCCGCTTGGGGTGGGCAGGCGTCGATGTAGGGGTTGTCGCGCCCGGCCACCTCACAGCACAGGACCGCGTCGGGCATCACGTCGAAGAGCGGGTGCAGGTCGGCCATGTCGGCGAGGCGGTCCTCGGTGAAGGGGCAGACGAAGCCCCCGCGGGTCAGGGGCAACAGCCGCCCCTCGACGCGCACCACGCGCACGTTGTAGCCGTCGATCTTCTCCTCCGCCCAGAAGGGGCCGTCACCGAAGGTGCGCTGCAGGCCCCGCTCCAGCACGAAGATGCGCCCGATGGACGGGTAGCTCGGCACCGCGTGGCCGGCGATGAGCACCGTCCCCCGCGCGACGCCCGCCGCGTCGTCACGGAACCGGTGGTAGAGGAGTCCGTCGTGGTCCAGCTCGCGCAGGGACTGGCGATCCAGGGCGCGTGCGACGAGGTCCTGCGTGACCAGGGGGCCGTCCATCTGAGCAACTCCGTCCACCCTGCCTCCAACATGGTCCGCCTGGGTGGGGGTGCGCAAGCCCGGGACGTGGACGCCGCGCCCAGACCATGGTACCCACGGCGTCTTCAGACTGGAGGAACGTCGATGGCGCACGGCAAGCTCGTGGGGTGGATGGTCGCGGCGGTCCTGTCGGTCGCGGTGAGCGCGGTCGCTCAGCCCGTGGACCAGGTGACCCTGCCCCGGCTGCTGGAGGGGGGCGGGTTCAAGCCACCCAAGCAGTTCAAGGCGCTCGTGCTGAAGCTCGACGACAAGGGCGCCGTGATCGCCGCCTACGACACCGGCGGCTCGTCGGAGCACCGGGACGACTGGTGGCCGGCCTCCTGCGTCAAGCTCTTCGCGGCGACCGCGGCGCTGGAGAAGACGAAGGCGCTGGGGCTGACCCCGAAGGCGCGGGGCACGTGGCTCTATGGGTCGGGACCCAAGACGCTGACCGTCGAGCAGGTGGTGCGCCGCGCGCTGACCCCGAGCGACAACAAGGCCTACGACATGCTCGTGGAGCTGGTGGGCTTCGATGACCTCAACGGGCGCTTCTTCACGCCCCGCAACGGCTTCAGCAAGACCGTGCTGCTGCGCGCCTACTCGGGGCGGGTCAAGGACCCGGAGACCAACACGACGACGACCCGACACTCGCCGCCCATCGAGCTCGTGGAGGGTGGGCGAACGGTCAAGGTGCCGGAGCGGGCGGGCAAGCGGCAGTTCGACTGCCCCGAGGAGGGCAACTGCACGACGCTGCGCGAGCTGGCCGAGAACCTGCGTCGCGTGATGATGCACGAGAAGCTGCCCGAGGATCAGCGGTTCGCCCTGGGCGCCGTGGAGCTCAAGCTGCTCCGAAGCGCCATGTCGGCCAAGCGCTCCCGGGGCAACGGCGTGCTCGACGGGCTGCGCCGCGGCTTCGGGGACGTGAAGATCCAGACCTGGAGCAAGCCCGGCTACGCCCGTGAGTGGTTCAGCGACGTGGTGTTCGTGAAGCGGGGCGACACCGGGGAGCGGTTCATCGTGTCCATGGCCGGCTGGCCCGGCCGCTCCGCCCTCGACGAGGCCGCCGAGCACGTGGGGCGCCTGCTGGCAACGCGCAAGCTGTAGAGTCACTCACGTCAGCCCATTTCGCTTGATCCGGCGCGCGCGTGGCGATATTGCCTCGCAACGCCGGGGACCGTCCCGGCGCACAGGAGGTGTCCGATGCGTTTGACGTTGTGTGGCGGAGCGTGGGCCGCCCTGGTCCTGGTTCTTTGGGCGTGTGACAGCGGGGGGACCGCTGGGACGGGGACGTTCGACGCGGGCGGCGGCACGGATGGGGCGGCCGCGGACTCTGGCGGGATCGGTGCAGAGGACGCCGGGGGCGTCGGGGAGGATGGAGCACAGCCGGCAGACACGGCGACCCAGGACACGGGGGGATCGGACGGCGGGACCGACGCACCGGATGCCGCGGCGGACGTCCCGACCTGCGAGGACCAATGCCCCGCGGCCGGGGCGCTGCGCTGCGACGGCAACGGCGTGCAGACGTGCGTCGAGACGGGCGGCTGCCTCGACTGGGGCAAGGCGGAGCCCTGCGGCGAGCTGCTGTGCGTGGACGGCCACTGCGCGCTGACCTGCGAGGACGCCTGCGCCGTCGTCGGCGAGAAGCAGTGCGACGGCAACGCCGTCGTGACGTGCAAGGACTACGACAAGGACGGCTGCCTGGAGTGGGGCGGGCCCGTCGACTGCATCGGGGGGACGGTGTGCCAGGGCGGCTTCTGCTCCGTCGGCTGCGCCGGCACCGAGGAGTGCACGGTGCAGGGCGCCAAGAAGTGCGACGGAGACTCCGTGGTCGTCTGCGCGGACCTCAACTTCGACGGCTGCCTGGAGTGGGGCAGCTCCACCCCGTGCCAGAGCGGGCTGGTCTGCTCCGGCGGCTCCTGCGCGTCCTCGTGCACCGACGAGTGTACGGTCAGCGGCGCGCGCCAGTGCGCTGGGGTTGGTGGATGGCAGGAGTGCGGCGAGCACGACGGCGACGGCTGCCTGGAGTGGGGCAAGGTGACGGCGTGCGCCGGCGGCGACGTGTGCTCGTCGGGCTTCTGCTCGTCGGACTGCGTGAGCGAGTGCAGCGTCATCGGCGCCACGAAGTGCAGCGGCGCGGCGGTGCAGACCTGCGGCGACTCCAACGGCGACGGGTGCCTGGAGTGGGGGACGGCGGTCGCCTGCGCCAGCGGGCAGACCTGCGCCAACGGCTTCTGCCAGATCGGCTGCACCGACGAGTGCACCGTGAAGGGCGCCAAGACCTGCGACGGCAACGGCTACAAGGTCTGCGGGGACGCCGACGGCAACGGCTGCCTGGAGTGGGGGACGGTCCAGGCGTGCGCCGCGGGCCAGACCTGCTCGGCGGGCTCCTGCTCCACGTCCTGCATCGACGAGTGCTCCGTGACCGGCGCCAAGAAGTGCCTGGGCCAGGCCGTCCAGGTCTGCGGCAACAGCGACGCGGACCCTTGCCTGGAGTGGGGCACGGCGTCCCCCTGCGGCGTCGGTGAGACCTGCTCCAACGGCTTCTGCGGCACGACCTGCACCAACGAGTGCACCACCAAGGGCGCCAAGGCCTGCGAGGGCGGCGGCGTGAAGACCTGCGACGACTTCGACCAGAACGGCTGCCTGGAGTGGGGCTCCGTCGTGGCGTGCGAGGCCGGGCAGTCGTGCTCGTCGGGCAACTGCTCGTCCACCTGCACGGACGAGTGCTCCGTGGTCGGCGCCAAGAAGTGCGACGGGAGCGCGGTCGCGACCTGCGGCAACACGGACGCCGACCCCTGCCTGGAGTGGGGGACGCCTCAGGCGTGCGCCCCGGGCTTGTCGTGCTCCGGCGGCTTCTGCACGGCCACCTGCAAGGACGAGTGCACGGTCAAGGGGGCAAAGGCGTGTGAGGGGGCCGGCACGAAGGTCTGCGGAGACGCCAACGGCGACGGCTGCCTGGAGTGGGGCTCGGTGGTGCCCTGTGAGGCGGGCCAGAGCTGCTCCAACGGCTCGTGCTCGTCCACCTGCGTGGACGAGTGCACCACGGCGGGCGCCAAGGCCTGCGACGGCAACGGGGTCAAGACCTGCGGCAACACGGACGCGGATCCCTGCCTGGAGTGGGGCACCGCGGTGGCCTGCGACCCGGGCCTGACGTGCTCCAACGGGAGCTGCGCCCTCGGGTGCAAGGACGAGTGCACCGTGAAGGGGGCCAAGCAGTGTGCGGGCGCCGCGTGGCAGGCCTGCGACGACCACGACCAGGACGGCTGCCTGGAGTGGGGCACACCGACGGCCTGCGGAGACGGCGAGATCTGCTCCGCCGGGAGCTGCGCGCTCGGCTGCACCAGCACGTGCTCCGTGGTGGGGGAGAAGCAGTGCAACGTGGCGGGCGCGGTGGAGACCTGCGACGACTGGAACGTGGACGGCTGCCTGGAGTGGGGGTCTGGCGTCGCCTGTGGTCCGGGGCTCGTCTGCTCGGCGGGGAACTGCGCGACCACCTGCGTGGACGACTGCCCGGCGGTGGGCCTGGTCGAGTGCACCCCGACGGGGAACGGCACGCGGCAGTGCGGCGACTGGAACCAGGACGGCTGCCTCGGGTGGGGTACGACCGTCTCTTGCGGCCAGAACCAGACCTGCGTGGCGGGCGAGTGCAAGGGCACGGCGGCCCCGGGCAAGGTAGTGCTGAACGAGGTCCTCTACAACGCGCAGGGGTCGGACACCACCGCCTTCGTGGAGCTGCTCGGCGAGCCGGGCCTGCCGCTGGACGGCTTCTCGCTGGTGGGCATCAACGGCGCCAACGGGCAGGAGTACAACGTCATCGCGCTGGTCGGGAGCATCGGCGACGACGGCCTCTTCGTGGTGGGGAAGACGGGGTCGATCTCGGAGGTGGTGGCGGCGTCGGACCAGATCTCGACCCTCGCCGACTACCAGAACGGTCCGGACAGCATCCAGCTCCGGTGGGGCGCCCAGGTGGTGGATGCGTTCGGGTACGGCAGCTTCGCCGGCGCCATCTTCGCGGGGGAGGGCGCGCCGGCCCCAGTGGCGCCCGAGGGGTCGAGCCACGGGCGCGACGCGGTGGGGACCGACACGGACGACAACTCCAAGGACTTCCACGCCTACGCCACCTGGACGCCCGGCGCCCCGAATGGCGCGGGCAATCAGCCGCCGGCCGCGACCCTGGTGTGCCCGCCGGGCGGCAAGACCGGCGCGAGCCTCAGCTTCGACGCCAGCGGCTCATCGGACCCGGACGGCACCATCGTGGGCTTCCAGTTCACGTGGGGGGACGGCTTCCAGTCGGCGGGACCTGGCGGCAAGGTGACGCATGCGTTCTCACAGGTAGGCTCCTTCGAGGTGACGGTGGTGGTGACGGACAACCAGGGAGCCACCGGCGTGGCCGCCTGCACGGTCGAGATCACCGACGCCAACGCGCCGGTCGTCTTGATCACCAAGCCGGCGGCGGACCTGCAGGTGACTCAGGGGACGCTGGTCGCCGGGATCACGGCGGACGTCACTCCGGCGCCGGGCCGGAGCATCGTCAAGGCGGAGCTGGTCGCCGATGGGGTCGTCGTCGGCGAGCCGGACCTGATCGCCCCCTACGTCTTCGACTTCACGGTGCCGCTCGGGTCGCTCACGGACAGCACCATCGCGCTCCGCGTGCGGGCGACGGACAACCTCGGCAGCGCCGGCAGCTCGGCGCCCCGCCAGCTCTTCGTGAAGAATGACAAGCCCGTGGCCTCCTTCAGCGCGGTGATCTCGGGCAACCTGCTCGCCACGGTGGACGCCACGGGGTCCACCGACACGGAGACGCTGGCTGCTGCGCTCCAGGTCCGCTGGGACTGGGAGGACGACGGCACGTTCGACACGCCGTGGAGCACCCAGAAGGTGGAGAACCACCAGTACGTCACCGACGGCGCGCACACCATCCGCATGGAGGTGAGAGACGCGGTGGGGCAGGTGTCTTCCACCACCCGCACCGTTAACTTCCAGTCGGTGCAGGACGTCTCCGGCGCGGTGACCACGACGCTCTGGTACGGGACCATCAACATCACGGGCGATACTACGGTACCCGCCGGGCAGACTCTGACCATCGCCAAGGGCACGACGGTGGTGTTCCTGGAGTTCGACCAGAACAACGACCAGGTGGGGGACTTCGACCTGACCATCGGGGGCACGCTGGTGGTGCAGGGCACGGCCGACGAGCCGGTGATCTTCACCACCCTCGACACCAACGGCAAGGTCAACGCCAGCTCCTGGAACCGGGTCACCCTCGCCACGGGGTCGGGGCCGCACTCCATCGAGCACGCGGTCTTCGAGTATGGGGACATCGCGCTGGAGGTGCGAGCGCCCGCGACCTTGACGGACGTGGAGCTGCGCAACAACCGGCTGGGGATGCTGGTGGGGGTAGGCGGCGTGGCGACGCTCACGCGGGTCAACGTCCACGACTCGGTCGACGAGGGCATCCAGGTGAGCGGCGGCAAGATCCTGGCGACGGACCTGACGGTGAAGGCGTCCGGCAAGACGGGCGTGCTGTTCGTGAACGGCACGGGGAGCCAGATCGCAGACTGCACGGTCACCGGAAACGGCCTGCACGGCTTCTGGTTCAAGGGCGGGACGGCGGACATCGACGGCTGCGCCATCACGTCCAACGGGCGTACCGGCGTCTGGTTCCAGGGGCCCTCGGACGGCAGCGTCACCCACTCCACCCTGCGCTTCAACAAGCAGGAGGGGGTGCGCGTCACCAACGTCTCGAACGGCAACCCCACCCCTGATGTGCAGTGGAACAACATCTTCGAGAACGCCACCGAGGGGTCCATGGAGGTGGTGTATCTCAACAAGAGCGTGACGTCGCCCTATGGCAGCGGCGACGCCTCGGTGGGCGCCTGGACGTCGCCGGGGGGGCCGGCGCTGGCGGCGGAGGTCACCTACTCCGAGGACACGTCCACGACCTCGATCACCGGGCAGCTCCTGAGCGGGAGCACGGTGCTCCAGAGCTACGGGAGCAACACGTCCCTCGTCTTCCTGGAGATGCCCGACGAGACCATCAAGAGCCTGAGCGTCAAGGTCGCCGACGCCTACGCCTACGGCTCGGGCACGATGACGCTGAACCGAGTGGCGTACCTGGACCCCACGAAGTCCCGCCAGCTCGCGTCGCTGCTGACGAGCGGCACGGTGGACGCCCGCTTCAACTACCTGGGGGCGTGGCCCGACGCGCTCTCCATGGTGAGCTACCAGGACCCGCCGCAGCTCACCATCCAGGGCTTCGTCGGCGCGCCCTTCGACGCGACCTGGGACCCCTGGCCGTGGGTCGGGGGGGTCACGCTGACCGCCAGCACCACGTGGTCCGGCGATGTCTGGGTGACCGGCGGCGTCACGGTCGGATCGGGGGCGACGCTGACCATCGCGCCCGGCACCACGGTGAATTTCGTCCCCACGGACCAGGACGGCGACGGGCGTGGCGACTGGTTCATCGACCGGGCTGCCGGGACCCTGAGCGTGGAGGGGGCGCCCGGGAGCCCCGTGTCCTTCGATGTGGAGGGGACCATCCCGGCCAAGGGTGGCTACACGTTCGTCCAGGGCACGGGCGCGGGGACCACGACCATGACCCACGCGACCCTGAGCGACGGGTGGACGTGCCTCCGGGCCCAGGCCGGGGCGACGAACCTGAGCAACGTCACCGTGCTCGACTGCCGCGAGCACGGGCTGCACGCGACGGGGACGTCGGCCGTGGTGGCGACCGAGCTGCTCGTCGACGGGGCGGGCAAGGACGCCGTTCGCCTGGAGGGCACCGGCGCTCGCACCTTCGACAAGGCGACCCTGACCGGGAGCGGGCTCTGGGGCCTGGAGCTGGACGGCGCCACGTCGACGAGCAACGCGCTGACGAACGCGACGGTGCAGGACAACGCGCTCGGTGGCGTGCGCGTCCGCAAGAGCCACCTGGCGCTGTCGGCGAGCAACGTGAAGCTCAACGGCTACGGCGTCCTCATCCAGGGGACCGCGACGGGCAGCGTCCAGTCGAGCAACATCCAGTCCAACGCCCGGGAGGGTGTGCAGGCGACGATCCTCGACGGCGCCAACCCGACCCTGAGTGTCACGGGCAACAACATCTTCGGGAACGCGACGGCGTGGAGGACCGCCTACGCCAACGCGGCCCTGTCCACCACCTCGCCCTATGGGAGCGGCGACTCGGGGTCCAAGTCCTGGTCGGTGCCCGGGGCCGGCCACGTGCTGCACTTCGAGGCGAGCTACTCCGAGGACACCTCGACCACCTCCATCAGCGGCAAGGTCTACTCTGGAGCGACGACGCTCCAGAGCTTCGGGACGAACCTGGGCCTGACCTTCTACGATGTTGCGTTCGACACCTACACGGCGCTGTCCATCATCGTCAACGACGCCTACGCCTATGGCTCTGGCACCATGACCCTCGCCCGCATCGCCCACACGACCCCGGCGACCGGGGGCACGGAGATGTCGGGGGTGCTGAGCGGCGGCACCCTCAGCGCGACGGGCAACTACTGGGGCGTCACGGTCCCGACCGCGACGCACGTCCAGGAGATGGTGGTCGGCAGCATCAACTACACCCAGTTCAAGACCACGCCCGTCGCGGGGACGGGGCCACAGTAGGATGCGCACAGTCCTCGTCGCGCTGCTCCTGGTCCAGGGCCTCGCTGCCCTCGCCGGTGGAGCCCTCCTCGTCGCTGATCCAACTGGGGCGAAGCTGGGCATGGAGGTGGGGCTGCTCGCGGACAGCCCCTTCGCCAACTTTCTGGTCCCCGGGCTCTGGCTCCTGCTGGTCAACGGGGTCGGGCAGGTGGGTGCCGGCGTCTGGGTGGTGCTCGGCCGGACGCGCGCCGGCCTCCTCGCCATGCTCTGCGGCCTCCTCCTCATGAACTGGATCGC
>BTVJ01000020.1:0-101215 GCA_045863395.1 Myxococcales bacterium | reverse complement strand
AGCAGCAGTCGCCGTAGGTGGCGCACGTGGAGTCGCACCAGCAGGAGCCGTCGGGCGCTTGGCCCCCACACGCGCCGGCGCAGGAGCTCCCACCGCCTCCGCCTCCGCCGCAGTAGCCGCACTCGGCACAAGCGTCGGAGCAGCAGTCGCCGTAGGTGGCGCACGTGGAGTCGCACCAGCAGGAGCCGTCGGGCGCTTGGCCCCCACACGCGCCGGCGCAGGAGCTGCTCCCGCCTCCGCCTCCGCCGCAGTAGCCGCACTGGGCGCAGGCGTCGGAGCAGCAGTCCCCAGCCGCCGCACAGGTCTCGTCGCACCAGCACGACCCGTCCGCAGCCTGCGACCCGCACGCCCCGGCACACGTACCGGCCCCTCCGCCGCCCCCGCAGAAGCCGCACTCGGCGCAGGCGTCACCGCAGCAGTCTCCGTAGGAGACGCACGTCGAGTCGCACCAGCACGATCCATCGGGGGCTTGTCCGCCGCAGACGCCCTTACAGGAGCCACCTGCTCCGCCGCCCCCGCCGCAATCGACGCCGCAGTCCTTCTCGCACTCCTGCACGCACAGGTTGTCCCAGGAGGTCACGCAACAGAAGGGATCCAGGCCGCACACGCACGACTCGCACGAGCACCCGCCACAGCCTGGGCCTGCCTTGACCGAGCAGCCGTCCTTGTCGCCGCCCGGGTCCGTTGCCTTGCACTGGCCCTGAGCTGTGCACTGCTGGGACGGCGGGCACGCTCCACACGTGCCGCCACATCCGTCGGGACCACAGGTCTTGCCCGTACAGTTGGGTACGCACCCCGCGTTCTTGCACTTGCCGTCATTTCCGCAGGGGAGGCCGCCGGGGCACGTACCGCAGATGCCTCCGCAGCCGTCGTCACCGCACTCCTTTCCGGTGCATGACGGGGTACATCCCCCGACCTCGCACGTCCCGCCCGCGTTGCAGAACTGCCCGCCCGTGCACGTCCCACAGACCCCACCGCAGCCGTCAGGTCCACACTTCTTTCCGGTGCACTTTGGGGCACACCCGACGTCCTTGCACTTTCCGTCGTTGCCGCATGGGAGGTTGTCCGGGCACGTACCGCAGAGGCCACCGCACCCGTCGTCTCCGCAGACCTTCCCGGCACACGACGGGACGCAGCCACCAACCTCGCATGACCCTTGGGCGTTGCAGAATGATCCTCCCTGGCAATTCCCGCACAGACCGCCGCACCCATCGGGCCCACAGGTCTTCCCATTGCAGGAGGGCTTGCAGATGGCGTCCTCGCAGACGCCAGCACCCGAGCAGAGCTTCCCCGCGCCGCAGGTGCCACAGAGCCCGCCGCACCCGTCCGCTCCACACTGCTTTCCGTTGCACTGCGGTGTGCATACGCCCCCCTTGCAGGTGCCGGCCTCGGTGCAAAACTGCCCCGGACCGCACTGTCCGCAGATGCCACCACAGCCGTCTGGGCCACACTGCAGGCCATCGCACTTCGGGATGCACCCGAGCGCCTCGCACTTGCCGGTGGCGTTGCAGAACAGCCCCTCTTGGCAGCTCCCGCAGAGGCCGCCGCAGCCGTCTCCGCCGCACTGCTTGCCCTGACAGGAAGGCGTGCACGCACCCGACTCACAGGTCCCGCCCGCGCCGCAGAACTTCCCAGCCCCGCAGGACCCGCAGAGCCCTCCGCAGCCGTCGTCTCCGCACTGCTTCCCGTCGCACTTCGCAGTACAGCCGGGCTTGCACGCGCCGGCCTCCGTGCAGTTGAAGCCCCCTGGGCAGGTGCCACAGAGGCCTCCACATCCGTCGTCGCCGCACTTCTTGCCTACACAGCTCGGGATGCACTCCTTGCTTTGACACTGGCCCTTGATGTTGCAGATCTCCGCAGGAGCGCAGGTGCCGCAGAGCCCCCCACAGCCGTCGTCGCCGCACTCCTTGCCGACGCACGTCGGAGTGCATACTCCGGTGACGCACGCCCCCTTCTTGCAGATCTCGCCGGCTCCGCAGGTCCCACAGACGCCGCCACATCCGTCGTCGCCGCACGCCAACCCCGTACACTTGGGCACGCACGAGTCCGAGACACACTTGCCTGCCTTGCAGGACTCACCGCCGAGACACGAGCCGCACACGCCGCCGCAGCCATCGTCGCCGCACGCCTTGCCGGAGCAGTCCGGCTGGCACGGGAGATCCTGGCAAGTGCCGAAGGCTGTACACTGCTGCTTGGGCCCACAGCTTCCACAGCTTCCGCCGCAGCCGTCGTCTCCACATGCCTTGCCCGCGCAGCTCGGCGTGCAGGCGGTACCACACTTGCCTGCGTTGCACGTCTGCCCCAGCGGGCACGTGCCGCAGATGCCTCCGCATCCGTTGGGGCCGCACTGCTTGCCATCGCAGGTTGGAACGCACGTACCGCAGGTGCCGCCCGGGTCGCACTCCACTCCATCCGGGCAGCTTCCGCACGAGCCGCCACAGCCGTCGTCCCCGCAGCTCTTGCCCGTGCAGGTTGGCTCGCACTCCACGCACTTGCCCTTTGCAGAGCAGACCTGGCCGAGAGCGCACGATCCGCACGAACCGCCGCAGCCGTCATCTCCGCATGCCTTGTCCACGCAGCTCGGAATGCAGATGCCCCCGGCATCACCGCCGGTGCCGCCCGTATCCTTGTCGAAGGGGGTGCGGCCGACGATGCCCGTTCCATCGCCGGGCGCTTGGCCATCGACGGTGCCGTCGCCCGCGAAGCCGGTCACGGGGTCCTCTGGGCACGCGGTCAGCATGACCAGGGCGAGTCCAGCGAAGAGGACGGACGAGCGGCGGAAGTTCATGAACGCCTCCTGTGGCGGCAACAGAGCCGGCGAACGGCTAGCGCAGATCCTGGGAACAATAGCGAATGGATGCCCAGCCTTTCAAGCGGCTGGGTCCGTGCCGGTCGAAACCGAACGAGAGCAGGGACCATGCCAAGGGTGGCGGCCCGACGCAATGGCTGGAATTCAAACCAAGTGTGACGGCGCTGAGGCTCGCGGGAGTGTGCCGTGTCGGCTCAGCTCGTCCCGCAATGGGACGCAGTACCGTCCCACCGGGGGACCTTCGACCGGTGCTCCAGGTGGGGTGGTCGAGCACCTCCGTCGCCTCTCCCCTGGGATGTCCTCAGTAGATCTGCTGCACGTCCGTGCCCTCATAGTAATGATGCAGGATGTCCTCGTGGCCAAGGCCGGCCTCACCCATGCCGATCGCCCCCGTCTGGCACATGCCCACGCCGTGCCCGAAGCCGCCACCACGGATCACGAACGCCGCCGGATATCCCTGCGGTCCCGGAGCCGCCTCCACGATGAACATGGCGCTCTTCAGCGACCCGAGGAGCTGCCGAATGGGAAGCTCACGCTCGACGATCAGCGTGCCGCTCTCTCCGATCACCTCAAGGGTCCGCGCCCGGCCCGAGACGCCGCGCCGCAGAACGCGCAGCTCCTTGATCCGTCCGATGGGCTGCTGCTGGTTCACTCGCGCCGCGAGCTCCTCCGCCGTGAGCCGCGTCTCCCACCGGAATGAACCCGACCCCTTCGTCGCCTTCTTGCACCAGGCATCGGGGGGCGCCTTCAGGAAGGAGGCCACGTCCGTCACGGGGGCGCTGCGGTCAGCGACGGCCGCGTCCAGCCGTCCTCGCAGCTCCGGGCGGGGAGGCTGATCCCACACGTCCTCATTGTCCTCCGAGTGCCCCCCGCAGCTCGAGCTGTAGACCGCGTCCACCAGTCGCTCGCCGTGGAAGAGCATCCGCCCCTTGGTGGCATCCACCGCGGCGCTCGTGCGGGTGTGCTCGTGACCCACTCCGCGGTAGACCTGACAATGCTGGTCGGAGCAGATGAGGTAGGGGTCGGCAAGGTGCCGGAGCCCGATCTTGGAGAGCAGCTCACCGCGCGCGGTAATCGCCTGTGCCCGAAGGGTGGCCTCCGGTGACGACGCATAGATCTCCGCCGGGACGAGCCCCTTCAGGAGCTTCTCCGCGGCCACCTGATTGATCGCCGCCAGACGCCCGCTCCGGTCGACGCTCAGCGCGATACGCCCGGCATAGGTCCTCGTCTCACGGCCGTGCCACGGGAACCCCACACCAAACTCCACGTCCTCGACGGTGACCCCTCCGCCGCGCGCCTCTACCCAGATCGCGTCCCTGTTCCGGATGGTTGTGGTCCCATCAGTCAAGATCACCTGGCCAGTTGCCCTCCTCACGGCCTCCTCATGGAGCGACACGACCGCGTCGTCATAGGCGCTCGCAAGGGTGCTTGCGACCTCGAGGGCCTCGTCTGCCGTCTCGTAGGTCTTGTCGATACACACCAGCGAGACTCGGCTGTCCAGCACCCGCCCGTAGAACCCGAACACGCTCCCCAGCTCCACGACACGCACCTTGAAGTCCCGGTCCAGCCACCGCTGCCGCGTGTCCTTGACCTCCGTCGCCCGAGCCGCTGGAATGCGCGCGACCACCACCTGGTAGCGCACGACCGACGGGCTGGGACCCTCCAGTCGAGCCTCCCACGGGCGTCGCGACGGCGCCAGCTCGATCTCGGCTCCGCCCGGACCGTCAGGGAGCACCAGGAGCCCGTTCGCCGAACCGATCCGAATCTGCTGCTGCCCCTCCATCACGGCGATGGTGATCACCGGGACGTTGTCGCCATCGAAGGAGAGCTGGGTGGAGTACAGCGCGGCGGTTCGGTCGGCACGGTTCAGCTCGGCTCGCGCGGGGTGGGTGAGGAGCAGGCTCGAGACAGCGATCAGGGCCAGGCGGAGGGTGGGATGTGGCATCAACATGGTCGAGCCGCGCATCCTACCCATACCACCTGCGGCACGCCAGCCCTCGGGGCGCTCGCTGGCGCGCGAGCCGCCCCGCTGCTGACCCGCGTCGCATCCTTCAGGTCGTAACGAATTCAAGGGGTTGCTTTTCCTTTGAAGGCCCGGTGGCATCCGTGGTATTCATGGCCGACCTGAGGGACTTGGGTCGGACGAGGACGGCGATGGGTACGCGGCAGCGCTTTCGAGTGATCGAGAAAATCGACATGGGCGGCATGGCGGAGATCTACCGCGGCCGCGCCATGAGCCTCGAGGGCATCGAGAAGGAGGTCGCCATCAAGCGCGTCCTCCCGCAGCTCACCAAGAACCGTAAGTTCGTCGCCATGTTCCTCGATGAAGCGCGCCTGTCCATGCACCTGAACCACGCGAACATCGTGCAGGTGTTCGACGTGGGCCGCGCCGACGACACCTACTTCATCGTGATGGAGTACGTCGACGGCTTCAACCTGCGCAGGCTGTTCCAGAAGGCGAGCGAGCGCAACATCCGGATCCCCGTCGAGATCGCCATCTTCATCGCCATGGAGGTGTGCAAAGGTCTCGCACATGCGCACGAGAAGCGAGACGCTCACGGAAAACTGCTGAGGATCGTGCATCGCGACGTCAGCCCGCCAAATGTGCTGATTTCTCGTGCAGGTGAGGTGAAGCTGACGGATTTTGGTCTGGCTAAAGCGGTAACGCAGCTCGAGCTCACGGATCCTGGCATCGTGAAGGGCAAGTTCAGCTACCTGTCCCCCGAGGCGGCCGAGGGCAAGGAGGTGGACCACAGGGCTGACATCTTCGCGGTGGGCACCGTGCTCTTCGAGCTGTTGACCAACCGCCGCCTGTTTCTGGGCAAGACGGACCTGGAGACGGTGGAGCTGGTCCAGAGAGCCGAGATCCCGAGCGTATCGAAGCTCAACGCCGACCTCCCGCCTGAGTTCGAGAAGGTGCTGTTGAGGGTCCTCTCCAAGGACCCGAAGAAGCGCTACATGTCCTGTAACGAGCTGGCCAACGATCTCGCAGGGGTCCTGTTCTCGCGCAACATGAAGGTCACCTCCTACGACCTGGCCCAGTTCGCGCGGAGGGTGTTCGAGCAGGACGAGTCGGACACCATGGAGGATCGCATCGGGGCCTTGATCCAGGAGGAGATCCTCAACCTCTCGACCATAGGGCTCGGCATCGAGTCGACGGAGGGGCGCCAGGCCCTGACCGAGGCGGACTTGACCATCAAGCTCCCGGCCTCCTCGCGCGTCGCCTTCGCGGACATCTGGCGTCCGCCTTCGCGCCCGGAGATCGCCGCGGTGGTGCCCTCGGCTCGCCCGCCTGCTCGTCCGGGTGATCAGGGCAGCCTGGTCGATATGTTGGAGGGCAAGGATCCCGAGCACGATGCCCCCCCCGCCGTGACGCCGCGCGCCAGCGTGAAGGGGGGGACCATGGTCGCTGTGGGCGTCGTGCTGACGGTGCTCGTCGCGGTCGTCGTCTGGCTGGCGTTTCTTCTCTACGGTGGGTGACGCCCAGCACAACCCGCAGATGCCGTTGCCCCGACACGTTCCGGAGGTCCAAGAATGCCCAGGAAGCTCACCCCCAAGCCCCAGCCGAAGCCGCGAAAGGAGCGGCCAGCCTCGCCCGGACGCCCGCCAGCTACGTTGACACACGCCCAGAGGCGCCACCTTCGTGGCCTCGGCCACCCGCTCGCGGCGCTCGTCCAGGTAGGTAAGGACGGTATCACCGATGGGGTCGTGCTGGGTATCCGCGAGGCGCTGATCGACCACGAGCTGGTCAAGGTGAAGCTGAACCAGAACTGCGAGCTGGACAAGGAGGACGCGGAGCGAGAGCTGCCGGAGCGCGTCGGCGCCGCACTTGTGCAGAGCGTGGGCAGGACCTTTCTGCTCTATGCCCCGCACCCTACGGATCCGCGCATCGTTCTGCCGAGCGAGTGACCTCGAACTTCGCCGATCAGTCCGAGCGGGAGCGGCAACGCACGTCTGGTCGGGTGGAGGCTCCCCCCCTGGTGACGGTGGGGCAGCGCTGTTCGTGGTGCGCTCACGTGTGCTATAGAAGTTGCCCGCCGCCACCCGCACCGGGGTGCGCGGACCAAGCCCCCTGGAGGAGCCCATGAAGTTCTTTGTCGACACCGCGGACATCGATGAGATTCGGGAGGCCGTCAACCTCGGCATCTGTGACGGCGTGACCACGAACCCGTCGCTGGTCGCGAAGACCGGCAAGCCACTGAGCCGCGTCGTCAGTGAGATTGTTGCGGTGGTCGATGGTCCGATCAGCGTCGAGGTCACCGCGCTCGACTATGACGGGATGATGCTCCAAGCGCGCGAGTTCGCGGCAATTCACGACAACATCGTGGTGAAGCTGCCGCTGACGCGAGCGGGCATCCGTGCGACCCGAACCTGTGCGGACGAGGGGATCGATGTCAACGTGACGTTGTGCTTCACGCCGTCGCAGGCCCTGCTGGCTGCCAAGGCGGGTGCGCGCTACATCAGCCCGTTCATTGGTCGCCTCGACGACATCTCGCAGGACGGCATGGGCATCATCGAGGACATCGTCACCATCTACTCGAACTACGACTTCGAGACGGAGGTGCTCGTCGCGAGCATCCGCCACCCGGTCCATGTCGTCCAGGCTGCGAAGATCGGCGCGGATGTCGCGACCATCCCCTTCAAGGTCCTCGATGCGCTGTTCAATCACCCGCTGACGGACAGCGGAATCGAACGCTTCATGGCTGACTGGGAGAAGGTCCCCAAGTAGGGAGGCGATGCGGAGAGACCACCGCCACGCCGGACCACCGTGGCACGCTCAGCCGATCGATGGGGAGACGGGTCCGTGCTCGGGGGCGCGGAGCTCCGCCCCAGGTGGCCGTGCGCATGCACGTCGACCTGGTACGCAGGGGCAGGGGGACTGAAGTGGCTCGAAGCGGGAGGATCATCACGAACCTGCGCGCAGCGACGGTTGCTGCGTGGTTGGTCGCCATTACGCTGGTCGGCCTCCCGCTGGCCGTGGGCGGGGTACACGTCGTCACCGTCTCCGTGGCGGCCATCCTCCTGACCGCTGCGCTGGGGCTGCTGGTCCGCGATGCCTCCTCCCGCGGTGCTCGCATTCGCTTGGATCTCTTTGCGTTCGTGCCCCTCGCTCTCCTGGCCCTGACCCTCCTGCAGACGGTGCCCCTGCCGTCCTTCCTCCTCAGGTTGGTGGCTCCCCAGAACCACGACATCTATCAGTCTGCCGTCGACTTTCTCGGGCCCGCTGCGGCAGGCCGGACCGCGTTCCCCGTGGCCCTGGACGTTCCTGGCGCCCTGGAGGCTGCGATCTTCATCTGGGCCTGTGCTGCTGCGTTCGTCGCCTGCTCTACGTTGGCAAGCCGCAGCGAAGACACCGCGGATTGGCTGCTGCGCGCGCTCGTCACCGCCGGGGCCCTCGTGCTGGGCCTTGGGGTCATCCAGACGACCTTCGGGCTCGAGGGCGTGCTCGACGTGTATCCTGTCGCGGACTCCGGCGCGACCGCCTTCTTCCGGTCGACCTTCGTCAACCCGAACCACCTGGCCGGCTTTCTCACCTTCAGCGGGCTGATCGCGCTCGGCCAGTCACAGAACGCCGATCAGCCTCGCGAGACCATCGTGTTCGGAGCGCTGTTCCTCGCGTGCATCGTCGCCGCCGTGCTCACCTTGTCGCGGGGCGGAATGGTTGCGGCGCTCGCTGGCTCCATCGTGTATGGCGGTGTCTCCATCCGAAACCAGCGCCCCGGGCTGCGGTCCGCCGTTGCTCGCCTCTGGCTACTGGGCGTTCTCGCAGTAGTGACCACGGTCGCCATGATCGGCTATGACGCGGTGCTCACTGCGCTTGGCACCGTGCCCGGCTTCGCCGACGCGGGGAGGGACGTCAAGGTCGCCGCATTTGCCGGTATGCGCTCGATTGTGAGCGCCTTCCCCACGGCAGGTGTGGGCCCCGGTGCGACCGCTGACGTCTTTGCCCTCGTCAACGACGTCAGCCCTGGGGTGTCCTTCTCCCATGCGGAGAGCTTCCCGCTCCAACTCGCGATCAACTGGGGAGTCCCCGCGGCCGCCGCAGCGCTCCTCCTCGGCGGGGTCGCGACACTCCCCGCGCTGGTGCGATGCTCCTCCCAGGCGCTCCTCCTCGGCGTCGGCGTTGGTCTCTACACGCTCCTTGTTCACAACCTGGTCGACTTCTCCCTCTCGGTCGCCGGGGTTGCCGTCCCTGCGGCCGCAGCGCTAGGCGTCCTCATGGGCCTCGACCGGCGTGATGCCCGCCGTGATGGTCGCGCAAAACCTCGGCTCGGCGTGCCTGCTCCCCTCGCCTACGCGCTCACCGGGGTGGCCCTCGTCGGGGTGGTCTTGGCCACCGGGTGGATCCTCGCCCACGACCGCAGCGCCACGGATGCGCAGCTCCGCGAGCGCTACGAGCGAGCGGCGGCTGCTCTCGACGCGGGTCAGCCCGTATCGGCTGATCTCGACGCCGCTGTGGTGGAGGCGGTGCTCCGAACGCCCGCAGACCACCACGTCTACTTCCAGGAGGGCATGGTCCAGCTCCGCCTGGGCCGCACGGCAGAGGCGACGCGCTGGTTCGAGCGTGCGCTGTCGCGTGCGCCCCTCGCGTTCGGACCGCTCCGGATGCTGGCACGGACGAAGGCCCGCAGCGGCGACGAGGCCGGAGCGCTGACCTTGTACCAGCGGATCTTTGAGGCCTACCGGGAGCGCTGGGATCAGGTCGTGCAGGACCTCTTGTCCTTGCGAGACCCGGCCGCGGCCCTCGATCGAGTGACGGAGACGTCCGAGGAGCTGGCCGTGCGCCTTGCCCTGCGCCTGTCAAGTACGGGGCGCCGTGACCTGGGCATCGACATGCTGCGCCATCGCTTGCGGCGGGAGCCCGAGCTGTATGACGCTCGCCGTCAGCTCGGCCTGCTCCTCGTGGAGTCCGGGGCGCTTGCGGCTGCCGACTCCGAGGCAACGCAGCTCATCGCCCGCCATGACCTCCTCCCCGGTGGCTTCCTGCTGCAGGGCATTCTGGCCGAGCGTGCGGGCGAGCTGCTGGTCGCACGCCACATGTTCCAGGAGGCCCATCGCCTCGATCCGTCCCGACCGGACGCCCTCCTTGGTCTGGCGCGCTCCCTCGTCGCCCTGGAGGACTGGGACCGGCTACGGGAGGTCATCGGCAGACTTCGTCCGCTGGTCGCGCAGCGTCCGAACGACCTGGCCCAGCTCCACGTAATCCTCAGCCGCATGGCGGAGCAGCAGGGAGACGTGCAGATGTCGCTCCACGAGATGACGATGGCGAGTCGACTGTCACCGCGCAACGTGGGCTACCTGGTGCGGCTGGGGGATCGTTACGCCGCAGCGCTCGAGACGGGCAGGGCGCGCAGCGCGTGGCAGCAGGCGCTGAGATTGGACCCCGGCAACGCGGCGGCCAAGCAGCGCCTCGACGCAAAGCAATAGGCGCTACCTTCCAGCGACGGTGACTCGTATCGACTGCCCGAGCCGATCGATGGTCAGCTCCCGTGGGCCTTGCCGGCCGCCCTGCCAGGCACTCGCCAGGGCCGCGGCGCGGCGAACGGGCGCCCCGTCGAGCCCCACGACCACGTCTCCTTCCTGCACGCCGGCGAGGGCGCCGGAGCCCCCAGCGTGGACGCGGGTGACCACGATCCCCCGCTGCGCTGCGATGCCGTAGGTCCGCGCGAGGGAGTCGGTCACGTCAGCGACATGGATGCCGGCCGCCTTCAGCCGGTGCTCCTTGGGCGCCGCGGGCTCCGCAGCGTCGCTCTCCGGGAGCTCTCCAAGCACGACGTCGACCTCAACCCTCTTGCCGCCACGCTCGATCTCGACGCGGACAGACCTCCCGACACCGGCCGTGCTCACGACCCAGGGGAGGTCGTCGTGCCGATCCACCTGCCGACCCGCAAAGGTGCGGATCACGTCCCCCTTCTGCAGTCCGCCCCGGTCCGCCGGCCCCCCGGGGAACACACTCGCGACCAGGGCGCCACCCGGGACCGCTCCCCCGCGCTCGGGAGGGACCGGAGCAAACCGGACCCCAAGCCATGCCCGCTCCACCGACCCGGTGTGGAGCTGCGGGAGCAGCGCCTTCACCATGTTCACGGGGATCACGAAGCCGATCCCCTGCCCCTTGTCATTGATGGCGGTCGCCACTCCAACCACGCGGCCGCCCGTGTCCAGGAGAGGCCCCCCCGACGAGCCTCTGTTGATGGACGCGTCGGTCTGGATGAAGTCGGCGTAGAACCTCTGTGGCCCCGCGGGGCGCACGCTCCGTCGCCCGGTCGCGCTCACGATGCCCGCGGTCACCGTGTTGTCGAGCCCAAACGGCGCCCCAATCGCCAGCACCCAGTCTCCAACTTCGATGACGTCCGAGTCACCCAAGGGGAGTGGGACGAGGCCAACACCGCGTGGGATCTCGACCTGAAGCAGCGCAAGGTCGGTGGATGGGTCCCGCCCGACCACCCGAGCCGGTGCCTCCCCGCCGTCCTTGAAGCGCACAGCCAGGTCGGACGCATTGCGAACGACGTGGTCATTCGTGAGCGTCAGGCCGTCACTGCGGATCAGGAAGCCGGTCCCCTGGCTCTGGTGATCGTGATCGTGTCCAGCGCCCTCGCCGGCACGCTTGGTGATGACGCGGACTACCCCTGGCGCGGCAGCCTTGGCGATCCTGGCGAAGGTCTTGATGCCGATGGGCGCCTCCGGACCGAGGGGCTCGACCAGCGGCGCCTCTGTCCAGAGGGGCTCTTCCGCGAGCGCGCCTCCGACCCAGCAGAACGTCAGCACCAGAGGCGCGAGCTTTCGAGTCATGTTGGTTCATCCTCCAACGGCAGACACACGGAGAAGGTGGAGCCCCGCCCGGGAAGAGACTCCACCTCGATGCAGCCGCCAAGCTGTCGCACGATTCGGTCGCAGATCGCCAACCCGAGGCCCGTTCCACCCTTGCGCGTCGTGTAGAAGGGCATGAACACCTTGCTCACCTGCTCTGGGGAGAGGCCGATGCCCGTGTCGATGAAACGCACGCACACCCGCTGTGCTTCCACGCCTTGGATCTGCCCGAGCTCCGTCCGAATGCGCAGGGTGCCAGGGGCCGCCATTGCCTGGAAAGCGTTGATCCCGAGGTTGAGCAACACCTGATGCAGCATATCCGCGTCCGTGCGTAGCCGCGGGAGTGACTCAGGAAGTTCCACGACGACGCTGTGTGGTTCACGCCGAGCGCGGAGCACCTGGACAGAGCGCCTCACCACCTCGCCTACATCATGCGACGCGAACAAAGGGGCGTGGGGTCTGGCGTAGTCCAGGAAGCGTCTCACAACCCCATCGAGGCGGTCCACCTCTTCCACGATGATGTCGACGAACTCGCCAGAGGTCTCCGGGCCCTCGACCAGGAGCTGTGCGGCCCCCTTGATCGCCCCGAGGGGGTTGCGGATCTCGTGCGCCAGACCTGCCGACATCTCGCCAAGGGCCGCCAGGCGATCTCGCGCGAGTACCCGCTCGTAGGCCCGGGTCCCCTCGAAGGCGATGGCCGCCTGGACCCCCAGCTCCCCGAGCGCACGGAGCTCGTCGCTGGTGAAGGCGTCATGGACCCGCTCATCGCGCGCCGTGATGCAGCCGACGACGCGCCGCCCGGACAGCAGCGGGACCGCCACGGACGCTCCAAGCTCCCTCATGGCCCGCGCTTGCGCATCCAGGTGCTGCCTCTGCTCGGTGGCCTGGTCGGCGTCGTCTTGGGAGAGGTCCTCTCGCCGCGCCTCGATCACCTCCAGCACCACCGGCCGCCCTCGGCCCAGCTCGCCAAACAGTGGACCATGTGTAGCCGGGTCCATTGTCTCCCGGGGTCGGGCTCCGCACCAGGCGGTCAGCTTGAGCTCCTCCCTCTCCCCCTCCGCCAGGTAGACCGCTGCATGCGTGACGCGGCGTGTGGCGTCCAGGCCCCGAGTGAGGACCAGCCCCAGCTCGCGAGGCTCCACGGTGCCAGCGAGCTGTGCCCCGATGTCCTTCAGCCGCGAGCCGAGCTCCCGGCGCCTTCGCACCAGCACGCCGCCGAGGCGCTCCTCGACGACGACTCGCAGCGGGTCGAACAGGATCACGACGACGAATGACGCCAGGGCGGCGTTGAGCAAGAACGGTCCGGTCGCTCCTCGCCACCAGAACACGACGAGCCCCCAGATGCACGTCAACAGGACCGCAAAGGTCGCCGTCATCGTGGCCTTGGCGATGAGCTCGTACAGGTCCATCAGCCTCAGCCTCACCAGCACCTCGTAGAGAAAGTAGATGTAGATTGCGGTGAGGATGTTGCCGGCGAAGTAGGTCCCGACGTGCGGCATGTAGTCGATCAGGGCCAGGGTGAAGGTCACCGCGCCCCCGACCACGAGGACGCGGCCGCGATCCCGCTCTCGCAGCGATGCGAGGCGCTCCGTCCGCACCCGGAGCACATAGACCGTCAGGAACAGCGAGAGGAAGATGTAGGCAAAGATGGCGCCCTGCACCAAGGTGTCGATGCGCGCGTCGTCGATGACCACCAGCACGGCGAGCGCTCCTGAGACGAGCGACGCTGCACGGAACGCGCGCGCCCCGGTCGGGGAGTCATCCGCGGAGAACGTACGGAAGAACCGGAGCGCGCTCACCGGAATGACGGTCGCGACCAGGAGCCTGAAGACCTTGATCGCCGGCACCTCGTAGCCCGAGGACACCCACATGGCATCCGCCACGTACCACGCGACCAGGTTGAGGTTGAGGGAGGCGTAGTGTAGATGGAGGCGGCTCCGCCTGTAGCGAAGCAGCAAGTGCGCTGCAACGGCCGAGGCGATGACGGCCGCCAGGATAGCGGTCTGAATGCGGACGGTGTCGGCCACTCAGGCCCTCTGGCGCGAGCCAAGCACGGCTCGTGGGTTACCCGGAGGCGTAGCACCCGAGCCGCAGTGGCGCGAGCAAGAGTGTCGTCAGTGACCAACCACCGCAGACGGCTCGCCCTGCACGATGCCCAGCTTCTTCTGGATGTTGTCGATCATGATGCGGGCAACGGGGACATACGGCGCCGGGTCGTCTGGTGCGCCCTCGACTCCGGAGACGTAGCGCTGCAGGTAGTAGATGGCCTTGGTGTCGTCACCCGCATGCAGGAACGAGTTTCCAAGGCTGAACAGGACATCCCGTCGCCCCGGTTGAAGCTCTGCCACCGAGTAGAAGAGGCTGATCGCCTCCTCGGCCCGTCCCTGCTCGAGCATCATCACCCCAAGGGTGTTGTGGCTCTCGGCATCGTCGGGATTCAGACGGATCGCCTCGCGGAAGACCTGGGCAGCCTCCTCTCGGGCGCCGACGGATTCATACAGGAGGCCCAGGGAGTGAAAGGCCGCGGCATGGCTCGCGTCGTAGGTCAGCGCCTTCCGGTACGCAGCGTCCGCCTGCTCGAGGTCCCCTCGGTCCTCAGCCAGCTTCCCCATGAAGTACCAAGCGCCAGCGTGCTCAGGCTCCCGCTCCAGTACCATCTCCAACTGCTTGCGTGCATCACCTGGGCGTCCGGCGTCGTAGTCGAGCCGCCCGAGCTGATAGGCAGCATCGATGTCCTTGGGGTCGAGGCCCATCGCCGTCTGGAAGCTCTTGCGGGCCCCCTCCATGTCCCCCAGGTCGTGGTACAGCACCAACCCAAGGTGATAATGAGCTGCCTCGTTGCTTGGATCTGCCTCGGCGGCGCGCTTGAAGTAGTCGAGCGCCACTCGCGAGTCATGGCGCTGGAAGGCCTTGACACCACGGTTGGTCAAGGACACGGACTCCTTTCGGGCCTTGCTGCACCCACCGAGTGCGGCGAGGACGAAGACCGCCGCCAGCAGGAGGGTGGCGGCTCGCGGGAGCCTTGACGGCACAGTGGGACCGGGCATGGGACAGGGCCCTCCGCTGAGCCTACTTGGACTTGAAGAGGAACGGGTAGCTCACCTTGACGACGCCACCGTTGCGCGGCGACGGGAACTTCCAGCGGGTCGCCTTCTGGGCGATGCAGCTACCCACTTCGGGGGTCGCCATGGTGTTGAGCGAGACGCTCGGATTCACCGTGCTCCCGTTTGCGGCGATCAAGAACGCCAGTACCACCTTGCCGCCGAGGTCGGGGTTCTTCTGGAGCTCCTTCTGGTAGCACCACTTGATCTGACCCAGATAGCTCTGGATGACGCGGCGCACGGTGGCCTTGTCCAGCTCGCCGCTCACCGACACGTCGGAGATGGTCACCTTGATCTTCTGCGTCGTGTCCTTGAACGCCACGTTGACCTTGCGGTCACCACCGGCCTCGTCCTTGCCGAGGCCTGCGACCATCCCGCCACCGCCGGGGCCGCCCGTGCCGCCTCCCAGGCTGGACAGGTTGCCGGCGAAGCCGCCCGTGCCCCCGGGCCCGCCCTGGTTCAGCTCACCCCCGAAGGGGTTCAGCCCGCTGTCATACGCCATGTCGCCCGAAGCGGTGGAGCCGAGCACCTTCATGCCCTTCTTGGCATCGCCCAGGTACGTGCTCGACCCACCCATGACGTTGGCGAGCAGGTCCGTCTGATTGAGCACCTTGTTCAGGCCTGCGTTCTGCACGATCTGCTTGTTGCGCTCCTTGATCTCCTTGGGCGTGAGCTTGCTCGTCAGACCCTGGTCAGGCTTGCGCTCCTTCTTCTCGACCTCGATGACAGGCGCCGGGTCCTTCTCTTCGACCTCCACGACCTCGACCTTCTTGTCCTCCACCTCGAACTTGGGACGCTTGTCCTCCTCCTTGGCCGCCTCCTCCTCCTCCTTCTTCTTCTCCTGGTCTGCGACCTGGATGGCCTGGATCAGCGAGCTGCGCTCCTTGCGCGGGTCCTTGCTCGCGCGGAGCTGCTCCTCGGGGATGAGGCTCAACAAGATGAGGAACGCCAGGTGCATGATCACCGACAGGGCCAGGTAGATCTGCTCCTGAACGTTGATCTGACGCAGGAGGCCGACCTTCGGCTTCTTCGGGAGGGGCTGGTAGGCCACCAGGAAGGTCAGGTCTCCGAGGCGGAGGCAGGCGCGAGTGTCCTGGTCGACCTCGATGACACCGCCCTTGGCCACGCCGGAGGCGCGCGCCTCGCCGAGGGGCATCACCTTGCCGCCGGCCCGGACCGCTCCCGTGAACGCGTCGAGGCCGATGTTCAGGGCGAAGCCCGACCCGTGGGGGCGCACAAGCTCGTAGCGCCCCGTCGTGAGGATCTCCTCGGGGACCCGATAGGTGCAGCGGGTGTCCTCGCCGATGGAGACCGTCGTGGGGCTGCGGAAGTGGCGCACGTCCAGCAGGGACTGGCCCAGGAACATCCCGATCTCGAGCCCGAAGCGCCCGGTCCCCTCGTCGAAGGACTTCTCGTCCAGGTAGGTCTCGGGGTTCAGGGCGGGGGGGAGCTTCCGGCGCCGCGCTCCTGGGCGGGCGGCCTTCTTGGATGAGGCGGTCGCCGTCGCGTCCTCCGCCTGTGCGCTGACGATCTGGACGACGAGCCGGGTGCCGCCGAGGCTGATCTCATCCCCGTCACGCAGACGCGCTCGGGAGATCTTCTCGCCGTTGAGCAACGTCCCGTTGGTGCTCCCGAGGTCGGCGACGTCGACCTCACCGGTTCGCGTCACCTCGACGACGGCGTGCATGCGCGAGATGTTGTCGTCATCCAGGCGGAGGTGCGAGCGTGACAGCTTGCCGATGTTGATCACATCTCGCTGGAACGTGTGCTCCGCGACGAACTCGTCGCCACGGTAGACCGAGAACTTGATCGTCGGAATGACCTGGGCCATGGGGCCTGCTCGCTCGCTGTGCGCCCCGTCGCATGCCGCCATGGCTGCGCCGGGACGACGTTTGTGGACTAGATGTCCTCAGCAGACTTGACGATCTCGGCAACGAAGTCCTGTCGGATCTTCAACAGCGATCCGCCGGCCTTGCGTTGCTCTCCCTCGATCAGCGCGCTGTCGGGCTTGAGGAAGGACGTCTCGATGACGTCGTCCTCGAAGTTCAGCTCCTTTGGCTCGGCCTTGGCGGCCTCCGGGGGATCCTCGGCGAGCGCGGTGACCGCGCTCAGGAGCATCACGGAGGCAGACAGGCATGCTACCAGGACTCTTCGCATCACGTCCTCGACTGGTCGTCAGGGTTGCGACTACTCGCTGCGGAACCGGATTGAACTATAACCCTTCTCTGCGCGGCTGACAAACAGGTCTGCGCCGTGGACGTCAGCACTGGACACCTTCGGGCCGCGCAAGTTCCCTCTCATCCCAAAAATTCGCGTGGCGCTCACCCACCGGCTCCGCTGGGGCCGAGCGCCTCGATGGTGGCCTTGATGCCCTCGATGCGCTGAGCCATGCGCTGCTTCTCCGGGTGGTCCGCCGGGATCATCTCATAGAAACGCTGGCACTCCTTGAGGGCGCTCTGGTACTCGGTCAGGTACTCGTTGTAGAGGATGCACAGGTTGTACTGTGCCTTCTCGTCCCTGGGATCGGCTGCGATCAGGTCGGCGTATGCCTGCTTGGCCTCGTCGAACTGCTCGAGCCCCCGCTGTGCGACGGCGCGGCTCAGCTTCGCCTCGATGCTGCCGGGCATGAGCTGGACCACCCGGTCGAAGTGATCGAATGCGGTCTGAAAGTCGCTGTAGCTCAGCGTCACTGCACCGGCGTTCATGCGCGCATCGATCATGTCGGGGTCTGCTTGCAGGGCGCGGTTGAACTCCACGACGGCCCCGCGCACGTCATCCTTCTTCAGCAGCACGAGGCCGAGCATGTTGTGGAGCGCCGCTGCTTGGGGGTTCACGCTCAGGGCGTTGAGGCAGACGAACCGCGCCATGTCGAGCATCTCCATGTTGTAGTAGGCGATGGCGAGGTTCAGGTAGGAGTTCATGTTGTCGGGGTCTTCCACAAGCGCCTGCCGCGCGTGGCTGATCGCCTCCGGCCAGTTCTTGGTTGCGATGGCCCGTGCTGCGAGCGCGTTGTGGGCGATGGGGTTCGTCCGGTCGAGCTCGATGGCCTTCGCATAGTAGGACGTGGCGCTGTCGGCGTTCCCCTGTGCCTCCACGACCCGACCCATGAGCGCGTGTGCACTTGCGAAGCGCGGGTTGGAGGTGATCAGCTCCTGCAGGGCGGTCTTGGCAGCCTCGAAGTCCTTGACTCGGAAGTACAGGTTGGCCAGGTCGAAGCGGGCGTCGAGGAGGTTGGGGTCGGCCTGGATCGCTGCCTTGAGCGCAGCCTCTGCTGCGGGCCGGTTCTGTGCGACCTGGGACTCGTTCTTCAGGAGGTCGAGCGCCTCGAGCAGCTTGGCCTGCCCCGGCGACTGTGCTTCCTCCTGCGCTTCAGCCGGGCTGGGGGGGGCACCTAGCAGGGAGGCCGCAATGATCGTGACAAGCGTGGTTCTCCAGAGGGTCGTCATTGTGCCTGCTCCGCTTGTGACGGCTGCGCGCCGTCGTCGTTCGTCGGCTGACCCGCAGGGCCAGGCTGCGTGGGCTGCTCGTCATCTCCCTGGGCAGGTGCCTTGGGCCTGAGGAAGGAGGGTGGCGTTGCGTTGGCCTTGTAGTAGCCGGGTCGTGCCTTGTACTCCTTGATGAACTTGAAGTTGTAGTCGAGCTTTGCGAGGCTCTGCTCCGCCTGCTCGGCGTAGTGATTGAACCACTGGAGCTGCTTGGCGGTATCGAGGCACTCCTTGTAGGCAGTGACCGCCTCCGCCTTGATGTTGTCGGCCTTGGCTGCCAGATCCTCGCGGTACATCTCCTGCTGCTCTTGGTTGAACCCCGGGGGGGGCGGCGCCTGCTCGATCGCCTCCGCCAGCTCCTGATAGGCGAGACCCACGCGGCTCAAGCCGGCGATGACCCAGTGGGGCTGGTTCAGCTTGATCACCTCGATGAAGATGTCCTTCGCCTCGCCGATGAGCTTCAGCTTCAACTGGAAGTCCTGCTCCAGCGTCTTCCCTCGGAGCTTGGCCTCCCGGAAGTCGGCCAGGACCTTCTCGCCGACCATGAAGCGCGACTCGGCCAAATAGCTGATGCCGGTCGTCAGGCGCGACTTCTCGTCCTGCGAGAGGCCGTTGAAGGTCTCGAGGACCTTCTCAAGGCGCTTGAGGGCGAGCTTCTCCTGCTTGGTGTTCCAGAGTGCGACCGCCACCTTGAGGTGGGCGCCCATCGTGAGGTCCGCGGGACCCTTGGCGTAGCGGGTGAGGTAGGTCTCAAAGTGCTTCTGCACGTCCTTCCAGCGCTTCTGTGACTCGTAGATCAGACCGATGTCGAAGAACACGTTGGGTGCGTTCTCGTTCTTCGGGAACATGGTCAGGTACTTGTTGTAGTCGGCGATGGCCTGATCGTACTCGCCCAGCGCCTTTCGGAACATGCTCGCGTAGCGGAGCGCCTGCTCTACGTATTTGTCCTTCGGGTGGTTCTGGGCGTAGATCTCATAGAACTTGCTCGCCTCCGAGTACACGGCCAGGTTTCTGTAGATCTCGCCGATGGCGTAGAGCGCCTTGGGGGCCAGCGGGGAGTCCGTGCGTCGGTTGTAGAGCTCACCGTGGGCGAAGATGGCCTTCTCGATGCGCTTCGCCCGAGTAAAGTTCACGGCCGCGTTGAAGAGCGCCCGGTCGAGGAGGGCGGTGTCCGGGTAGGCGTCGGCGTACTTCATGAAGCACTCTGCGGCCGTGTCGTACTCCTTGGTCTGCTCGAACTCGAAGCAGCGGTTGAACTCGGCCTGATCGCGAATGCGCTTGATCGTCACCTGCAGGTCACCCGACGCCAGGTTGGTGTTGGCGAGCTTCATGGCCCACTGCTCCAGCCCCTTGAAGTCGTGCTTCAGGTTGTAGGCGCTCAGCAGGAGCTTGGCGGACTCGGGGGCTGCCGGGTGGGTCTTGTAGCGGGTGACCATGGCCTCGAGGTAGGGGATGGCTTCTTCGAAGTGATTGTAATTGTAGTAGATCTTTCCGGCGGCGTAGGTGGCCTCCGGCACGTCCTCGGCGTCCGGCCCGGCGATGTCGATGTACCGCTTGCAGGCGCGGACCATCTTCGCGTCCATGGGCGGGATCTCTTGCTGGATCACGTCGTCCTCGGTCTCGGGCTTCACGGATCCTGCGTTGACGTCCATCACCTTGTAGTAGGAGAGGAGGGCCGAGTGCGCCGCCTCAGGCGTGAACTTGCCGTTCGGGTCGAGCTCGATGGAGCGCTCGAACTGCTCCGCTGCCAGGTCGTACTTCTTGAGCTGGTAGAGGAGGATGGCGTAGTTCATCGTGATGGCGTAGGCGTGCTCCCCGTCCGGGAACAGCCGCAGATACTCGCGGTAGAGGTGGTGCGACTGGTCGAGGGTGAAGTCGTCGAGGGTCTTCTGCGCCTCCTTGTGCCACGTGGTTGCAATCACCCGCAGCTCGCCCTCGACCTCACCCTTCTCCGTGGCCAGCCAGTCTGCCGGGGCGGTCGGGCCGATCTTCTGGTAGAGCGCCAGCATGCGCTCCACCTCGGTGACGGTGGCCTTCTTGTCCTGGCCGCGATAGGTCGTGTTGACGATCTGGCGCTGGTAATGGAGCACCTTGTACGAGGACGGCTGCTCCTTGATCAGGTACTTGTAGAGGGCGATGGCGTCCTTGGACTTGTCCTGGCTGGCGTAGAGGTCCGCGAGGCTCGCGCCAAGCTCCAGGTACAGCTCGGGAGCGATCTCCTTGAAGAACATGATCGCCCGGTCTGGGTTGCCGGTCATGCTGTAGGCGCGCACGAGGTCCTTCTGCGCCTCCTTCTTCAGCTCGAAGCGGGAAGTGAGCTTGCTCGCTGCGTCCGAGTCGCTGTACTGAATCACGCGGAGGAAGGCATCCAGAGCCTCGTCGTACTCGCCCATGTTGAAGTGGCACCAGGCCTTCTTGTAGAGGGCGAAGCCGTAGACGTTCGAGGTGGGGAAGCCCGTCATCACCTTGTCGTAGAACGCGAACGCCGTGTCGAACTCGTTGCGGTTGAAGAAGTACTCGCCGATGTTCACGAGCGCGTCGGGGATGTAGGTGCTGTTCGGGCGCTTCTGGATCAGCCTGACGTAGTGCTGGTACCCCTCCTCGTCGCGCCCAACGAGAGTGAGGTGCAGGCCGAGGTAGTAGAGGACCTCGTCGAGCTTCGGCGAGTCGGGAAACTTCTTCTCGATGATCTTGTAGGTCTCGACGGTGCGCTCGCGCCACTGCTGCTGCTCCGCCAGGTAGCCCTGCTGCTCTGCCTTCAGGCGCGTGGCAAGCGCCGCGTTGCCCGCCTTGTCCGCCTCGAAGACCGACGCCTCGAGCTGCTCGTCATACGCGCGCTCGAAGGCCTGCTCCGACTTCTCCCAGTAGGCGTCCGCGAGGTTGAGGTAGTAGTCGGGCTTGTCGGGGTCATCGTCCGGGGAAGCGGCGATCAGCTCCTTCAGTGTGTCGACCTGCTCGTCGAGCTTGTCCGCGGACATACGACTGAGCCGCTTCAGCCGCTGCTCTGCCCGAAACTGCGGGGACTTGTCGTCACCCTTGGGGCGGTCGTCCGTGAAGGTCGTGATCTCCGGAGTCGGGCTGGTTGCGGCCGGGCCCGGCTGTGCGACGGCTGGCAAGGCCCAGGCGGTGGACGCCAGCACGGCGAAGGCGCGCCCGACACGGCGCGGCCAGTAGGGGCCTGCCGCCGGCTGATCGTCGATGCGACGCGATGAGGACGATGGGCTCAACATTCGGATCACCTGTGGTGGGGGCCGTCGGTGGCCCCGTGGAGTCCAAGCTCTAGCGACGCGGCCGCAGGGGCAACCTTTCCTTCCAGCCTTCACTCGGCCAGCATGGGACCTGCGTGCGATCACCCATCCGGACCGTCGTCGTGTGTACTTCGACGCGAGGGCGGTGCCTGGCTTCGCCCCTCCTATCAGGGAGTTGGCGGTGCGTCGGGCGCTGGCTGTGGAGCGCTCTTCTGTTCCCGCTTGAGGCACCGGTTCGCGACGACGTAGGTGTATGCCCCAAGCTCGTCCCGCCAGTACTCCCCCTCGAAGGGCCAGTACATGTGCTCCTCATCTGCGGGGGGGCGTGCGACCGACACCGCGCGCTGTGCGTCGACCTGGTCCGCCGTCATCGTCTTTTGGAGGTTGAGCATCGCCCGTTGGGCACGCAGGGTCTCGAACTTGACGCGGAGGGCCTGTGAGAGCAGGTCCGTAAGCTCCGCGCGTACGCGGTCGAGGCGCCCCCGCGCGGCCTCGCCGGCGTCCGAGATCACCAGCTCCCGGTACGCCGTCAGGTCGCCCAACATGGTGGTCGCATAGTCGGCGCCCCGCTGCCGGGTCATCGCCTTCTTCATCTCTTCGATGCGCCCCACCTCACGATTGAGCTGCACGACGTACTGGAGCAGCCGGCGAAGCTTCTTGTCTTGGAGGGCGGCGTTGATCACCCGCTTGAGCTGGTTCGAGAGGGCTGCCTGGGAGTCCTGGCGGGACAAGCGTGCCAGGTAGTAGTAGAACTCGTTGGGAGCTTGGGTCCGCTTGAGCTGGACCTCCAGCTCCTCCTTGAGCGGCTTGTAGGTCTCGACGAAGCGCTCGACCGACTCCACCACCTGAGGGAAGTGGCAGTTCTTGAGGTCGATGACGGCCTGGAGGATCAGCGACTCCGGGTAGTACTCGTTGACGAAGTACGGGGAGTTCAGCGTGTGGAGGTTGCCCAGCGCGCGGTCGAAGTTGCCGAGCTGATAGTAGGTCCAGGAGATCTCGAAGAGGCTCTCGAGCCACGCGGGGTCTGTCTGGTCGATCTCATCATAGTACCTCACCGCGGCGCTGTACTGGCGTGCAGTGTAGAACAAGCGGCCAAGGCTCAGGGTCGCCTTGCGGACCAGGTCATCTACGAAGTCGTCGGTGCGGACGTCACGCGCGTAGCGCAGGATGTTGCGGAAGGCCTCCAGCGCCGGCTGGGCGTCGTTGCGGCGAGTGTGGATCACCCCGATGAGGTACTGGGCACGGAGGTACGGACGCTCCGCACTCTGCTCCACCTCACCGAGGCTCTCCAGGGCCTGGTCCAGGTCGTCGTTCGTGTAGTGGAACTGCCCCACCAGGAAGCGGATCTCGTTTGCCTGCTCGGGCGGATAGAGCATGGGGTCGTATTCGGCCATCTTCTCCAGGGTGAGCACGTCGCCAGGGACGGCGCGATGCACCTTGAGGAGCCAGTCGATGGCCTCGCCGTAGTACTTGTGAGTAGGGCCGGTGTCGACGACGCGCTCCAACTGCCCATAGGCCGACTGGTACATGCCGAGCTGGAACAGCGTCTTCGCCATCTCGAACTGGGCCTCTCCAAAGTACTCCTGCTCCTCGAAGCCCTCGGAGAGCACCTCGGCCAGCCGGTCGACGGCCTCGTAGGGGAGCCCCTCGGCGCGGAGCTTGCGTGCTTGCTCCAGGAGGTCCAGGTACTCCTTCGGCGACCTGACGGTCTGAACACCGAGCTCCAGGTCCTGGGCGGCGGCTGGGCCTCCAATGGGCGCCGCCACGAGCAGGCCGAGCAGGATGGTGAGAGACCGAAACTTCGTCATGACTCGCTCCATGCCGGATGAAGGGCAGAAATTGCCGGGGCTCACAATAGCCAATGGGGGCGCTCGCGGTCAAGGAAAATCCCGGCGGAGTCCCTTTGAATTACGAAGGTTAGGGGGCTTGGGCGCGCGCCCCGAGGGAGCGTGCGCGGCCGCTTGACGATCCCGGGTGGGGCGCTACAATACGCCGAACTACACCCAACGGGGAGAACCATGTCCTCCATCTCGACCCGCGCCATCTGGACCGTCTTCATGTTGCTCCCACTGCTCGGGTGCGAAGGTGGTCGGGAGGAGTTCCTCGCTTGCCCCCTGGACCCCTTCGTCGTCGAGCAGACCGATGTGTGCCGCAAGGTGGACAGCTCCGCTCCAACTGCCCAGAAGAGCTGCGTGGTGACGAAGCACCCGCAGTGCCCCGACGACGTGTGCGTGAGCTGGGAGGGCAGCGCCGGGTTCTGCACGTTCGCCTGCAAGTCGGACGCGGACTGCCCGGCGGACTCCGGCTGCTTCCTCTACCAGACCACGCCCGATGCGGCGGGCAACAAGGTGGACAAGCGTTACTGCATCAAGGACTCGGCGCGTTCCTGCGGCGAGACGGCGACGTGCCCCTCCGACATGAGCTGCGTTGCCGGGGCCTGCCGGATGAAGAAGTAGGGTAGACCTACCACGCTTCTCCGCCCTCTCCGAACGCATCGCGAACCCACTCCACGGTCGCCTCCCCATCGTGGAGGCGCACTCCGATGACATCGCAGGATACGAGGACACCTGGCTGGGGCCACCGGGCCAGATACGCCTGGGCGACGCGGGCGACCTGGCGGCGTTTGCGGACGGAGACGCTCTCTACGGGTGACGCGAGGTAGGAGGTTCGCACGGTGCGCACCTCCACGAAGCGCAGCTCGCCCGGGCGGGCGGCGACGATGTCAAGCTCCCCTATGCGCAGTCGCAGGTTGCGATGGAGGATCTGGTAGCCGCGCTCGGAGAGGTGCTGCGCCGCGATGTCTTCGCCCAAGCGCCCCGTGTCGAGGCGCTGCGTTCGTCGATCCATGGGGCCTCCTTCGAGACGATGACGGGATGCTTCGTCCCGCAGGTCGGCTCGTTGTCGGCCAGGATCGGAGGTGTGGTGATCGCGTGGGAGTCGGCACGGCAGACCACCGTGACGGCAGAAGACGATCTCCTGCGGGAACGCGCGTGCAGGTCGAGCCGTCGTGGCTCAGGCGCCTGCCGTGCTCGTCGAGGAGCTCATCGGGAGCACCGGGGGGCTGCCTCCGCAGGCAAGCCAGGAACTTCCGACGCTCCTCGCGGGTAGCGCTACCGCAGCTCTTCGAGGCGAGCGGCCTTCCCGCGCAGCTCCCGCATGTAGTAGATGCGGGAGCGCCTGACGCGGGCGCGGGAGACGCGCTCGATCTTCTCGAGGCGCGGGGAGTGCAGCGGGAAGATGCGCTCAACGGCGACGCCGTACGACATCTTCCGCACCGTGAAGGTGGAGCTGGACCCGTTGTTGTGGCGACGAATGCAGACGCCCTCGAAGACCTGGACGCGCTCCTTGTCTCCCTCACGGATCTTCACATGGACCTTCAGGGTGTCGCCCGCCCGGAAGTCCGGGACGTCCTCGCGCATCTGGTTGCGCCCGATCATGTCAATGATGTTCATCGGCTCCCTCGCTGCTCGACCGGCTCAGGCCGGCTGCTCCGCCCCGCTGCCCCAGCAGGCGATCCAGGATGATCGCAGCCGCCGAGCGCACCGACAGGTGGTTGTATCCATCGACTCCGTCGATCGGGGCCAGCCTCACGTCAGCCCCGTCGATGACCTCCGTCGTCATGCCCCAGCCCGTGCCAAGCAGCACGAGCCAGCTCGTCGCCGGGTCGCCACGGCGCTCCATCCTCTCCCGCAACACGTCGAAGGCGACGATGTCGCCTGCCAGGCGCGCTCCGGTTGCGACCACCGTAGGGCGTGCGCCTTCGCGGGCCGTGATGGCCTCGATGGCCGCCTGCAACGAGGCAACGACCTCGGCGCGACCCAGCGCTTCCGCCCGTCGCGGGTTGTGGCTCGCCCCTGCACCCTCGGTCCAGTGGCCGAGGATCTCTGCGATGAGCGCGCGCTGTTGCTCCACCGGCGTGACGAGGTAGAACCCCTTGAGCCCGAAGGTCCGCGACGACCGGGCGATGTCGTGGATGTCGACGTTCGTCACGGCCGTTGCAACCGTCTCCCCGGCCTTGTTGTAGACCGGGTGGTGCAGCAGGGCGAGATAGATAGCCGGTTTCTGATCCGGGCTCAAGTGATTTCTCCGCTTTCTGCTCTTGCCTCGGGGGCGGGCCTCCCCGAGCAGCTCCCGGTCCCGGTCGGACAGGCTGAGCCGCTCGAACAGGTCCGGCCGCCGCGCGCGGGTGCGCTCCAACGCCTGTTGGCGGCGCCACGCCTCGATGAGCGCGTGGTTGCCGCTCAGGAGCGCGTCCGGGACTTCCATCCCTCGGAACGTCCGTGGGCGCGTGTACTGGGGGTGCTCGAGGATGGGCTCGCCCGTATGCGACTCGGCGATGGGCGACTCCGCGTTCCCGAGGACGCCCGGGAGCAGGCGCGCGGTGGCGTCGATCACCACGAGGGCGCCGAGCTCGCCGCCCGTGAGCACATAGTCCCCGATGCTGATCTCGCCGTCGATGAACGCGGCGACGCGCTCGTCGACGCCCTCGTAACGACCGCAGACCAGGGCGACCGAGCCCAGAGCAGCGATCTCCTGGGCCATCGCCTGGTCGAAGGGCCGCCCAGATGGGCTCAACAGGTAGGTCCGCGCGGGGGCCCACGCGGCCTTGACCTGCTCGATGCACCGCACCACGGGCTCGGGCTTCATGACCATGCCACTGCCGCCGCCGAAGGGGAGGTCGTCCGCCGTGCGGTGGCGGTCCTCCGTGTGCGCGCGGATGTCATGCAGGTGGACGTCGATCAGCCCGGCCTCGCGAGCCCTCCCCAGGATCGATCCATCGAGTGGGCTCGCCAGCATGTCGGGGAAGAGCGTCAGGACGTGAAAGTGGAACATGGGGCGGCTCGGCCTCCAGAGGGAGCTCAGTCGAGGAGGCCGTCAGGGACCGTGACATGCACCGTGCGGCGGGCGTGGTCCACCTCTTCCACCACGCCTTCGAGCAGCGGGACGATCAGCTCGCGCCCTTGAGCATCCCGGGCGACCAGCATGTCGATGGTCGTGGTCAGCACGCCGAGGATCTCTCCCAGGTCGCCGGCCGCTGCGTCGACCATTCGGTAGCCGATGACCGTGTCCAGGTAGAACTCTCCCTCGTCGAGGGGAGGAAGGGCGGAGGTGGGGACGTGGACCGTGCAGCCGCGCAGCCCGGCAGCCGCCTCCCTGGTGGACACACCCTCCAGCGTCAGCAGCCAGCCCTCCTTGTGTGGGCGCGCCGCGCAGATGCCATAGGTGACGGAGCCGTCGGGTCGCTTGAGCTCCAGCGATCTCACCCGGTCCAGTGCGTCGGATCCGGGGGAGTGGAGGCGCACCAGCACCTCGCCGCGGAGGCCATGCGCCGAGGCCACGAACCCCAACTGGACGGATGATGCGGTCACGGCTGCGTCACTCGAGGATCTCGAGGACCGAGCGCTTGCGGATCTTCGTGGACGCGGCGGTCAGGATGGTTCGAATGGCGCGGGCAGTTCGCCCCTGCTTGCCGATCACCTTGCCGAGGTCCTCTTTGGCCACCTTGAGCTCGAGCACCGACGTCTGCTCACCGACGATCTCATTGACCTCGACCTGCTCCGGCAGGTCGACCAACGCTCTGGCGATGGCCTCGATCAGCTCCTTCAGCGTCGGTTCCACTGTGCCTCCACCCCCCCTCTCAACAAGGATGGCGGTCATGGCTGTCGTGCCACGCGAGTGGGCGTCGTCTCCCAACGCCTCCGTCCTTGAAGACCGCCGCGCGCGGTGCCCAGACGACGGTCACGCCGGTCGGTGAAGTCAGGCTTCCGCCGCCTCGTCGTCCGCCGGCTCCGGGGACGCTGCTGCCGGAGCGATGGGAGCCGGGGCGGCCGAGGGGCGAGGGGTGCGCTTCGGGCGGGTGTTCGCCTCGGCGGGGCCACCCTTGACTCCCTGGGCGGCCGGCGAGTTGGCAGGGCCCTGGACCCAGACGGCGCTCGACCCATCGAGAGCCTGGGTCTTGACGCGATCTTCGGCCGTCGCCAGGTGCTTCTTGAAGATGGTCTGGACCGTGTCGGTCGGCTGAGCGCCCACCGACAGCCAGTGACGGATGCGCTCCGGCTTCAGGCGGATGGTGACCGGACTCGTGGTTGGGTCATACACCCCGATGTGGTCCAGGAACCGCCCGTCCCGGCGCGACTCGGAGTTCGCGGCGACGATGCGGTAGTACGGGCTCCTCTTCGCGCCACCGCGGGAAAGCCGCAGCTTCACAGACATCTGCTCACCTCTTGCTTGGCAGTCTCTTCGGCCTTGGGTGGTCCGGCAGCGCCACGAGTGCCGTCGTCGGGCGCCTTGTCTCTGGTTCCGGCGGGACGGCCGGCGCCCGCCACGCTCCAACCCCACATGATCGCGGCGCTTGGCCGTCAAGACCACGGGAGCAGGACGCAGGACCTTAGACGATGGCGGAGAGGCTGTCAACGGACAAGTCCGATGGACCCTGGGTTTGGGGTGATTCGACCGCAAACGAGGGGCGTCGCGCCCAGGCTTCGAAGTCCACCTCAGGAGCCCGCGCCTCGCAGCGCCTCGGCGAGGGCCGCCAGGTCCTCGTCGCGGATCGTGCGTGCGTCCAGCACCAGCGCGTCGTCCTGGACTCGTGCGACCACGGCCGGTGAGCCGGTTCGGAGCCGCCGGTCCACCTCCTCGACCGGCGTTCGAGGGTGCCTCAACCGCACGACCTGGGTCGGCAGCTCCGCGAGCGGGAATGTCCCGCCCCCCACACGCCCGACTGCCGATGCTACCGTCGCCATCCACGCAGTGGAGGGATCCGCGGCGGTCAGGGTATGGACGATGGCGTCGCATCGTCGGGCCAGCGCCCCCAGCGGCGTGGTCAGCATGGCGAGCGTCGGGACCTCGCGCCAGGCGCTGCCATCCACGTAGCAGAGGAGCGTCGCCTCCAGCGCCGAGATGGTCACCTTGTCTACCCGAAGGGCTCGCGTCAGCGGGTGGTTGCGCAGCCGCTCCACGGCGTCCTTGCGCCCGGCGATCACGCCGGCCTGGGGCCCTCCGAGGAGCTTGTCGCCGCTGAACATGACCAGGTCCGTGCCCTTGGCGATCTCCGTGGGGACGGTCGCGGCGCCCGGGATGCCGAAGGGCGCAAGGTCGACGAGCAGGCCCGTACCGAGATCATGCGCAGTGGGGACGCCCCGGCGACGTCCGAGCTCGGCGAGCTCCGCCCCGTCCACCTCCTCCGTGAACCCGACCATGGCAAAGTTGGAGCGGTGCGCCTTGAGGAGGAGCGCCGTCTCAGGGCCGATGGCCGCCTCGTAGTCGCGGAGCCGCGTCCGGTTCGTGGTGCCGACCTCCCGGAGCCTCGCCCCCGACTGCTCCATGACATCGGGCATTCGGAAGGAGCCCCCGATCTCCACGAGCTCGCCGCGAGAGACGACGACCTCGCGGCCTCGGGCCAGCGCCGTGATCACCAGCAGCACCGCGGCGGCGCAGTTGTTGACCACCAGGGCTGCCTCGGCTCCAACCAGGTCGCGCAGCAGGCGCTCGACGTGGGTGTGGCGGGACCCGCGTTCACGGGCCTCCAGGTCGTACTCCAGGTTGGAGTAGCCCGCCGCAAGGGCGGCCATTTGCTCGATCGCGCGGCTGGCGAGGGGCGAGCGGCCCAGGTTGGTGTGGAGGACCACGCCGGTTGCGTTGATCACGGGACGCAGCGAGGGTGAGAGGCGCCTGGCCACCTCTTCCGACACCTCGGCTCCGATTCGAGCCATGGGGGTGCCAACCGCCGTGCCGGCTCGGATTGCATCGCGGAGCCGGTCGAGCGCTGCGCGCACCGCCTCGACCAGCAGGGAGCGTGGGAGTGCCTCGCCGAGGCGCTGCACCTCCGGGAGCGCGAGCACCCGGTCCACGCTCGGGACGTTGCGCAGCGGAGGCCTCTGCGGTGTGGCGCTCATCGCCGTCCCTCAGCGGACATGGGGAGATGGGGGAGGGTGAGCTCCTGCGTCGAGTCCTCCAGCCACCGCGCGACGACCTCCATGGCGCTCGGGAGGGCGCGAGCGATGGCGGCCGCGAGCTCACCGCCAGGGGGCTCTGCCAGCACGACGCGAGCCCCCGTGAGCGGGTGGTCGAAGGCGAGGATCGCCGCGTGGAGGGCCTGGGCCCGTAGTGAAGCGATGGCGGCCGCCTCCGTGGGGGCGCGGTAGGGCGCCTGAACCTGGCGGCCGTACAGAGGGTCACCAGCGACCGGGTGGCCGTGGTCCGCGAAGTGAACGCGGATCTGGTGAGTGCGGCCCGTCTCGAGGCGCACGGCCACCAGGCTCGACAGGGCCCCGCGCTGGAGTACCTGCCAGCGTGTCACCGCGCGTCGCGGGTGGTTGCCGCGGGAGGTGAACCGCAGCCGGTCCGTCGGGTGGCGCCCGAACGGAGTGTCGAACGTTCCCTCGTCCGCCACCGTGGTCCCCAGCACGAGGGCCAGGTACCGGCGGCCCATGGCGCGGCTCTTGAGCTGCGCTGCCAGCGAGCGGTGCGCCCGGTCCGTCTTTGCGACCACCATGAGCCCGCTCGTGTCCTTGTCCAGGCGATGCACGATGCCCGGGCGGTGGGAGTCGCCCACGCCAGCGAGGTCCGGGCAGTGGTGGAGCACGGCGTTGACCAGGGTGCCCGTCAGGTTGCCGCGCGCTGGATGGACGACCAGGCCGGCCGGCTTGGACACGACCAGGACCTGGTCGTCCTCGAAGCGAACCTGGAGCGGGATGTCCTGCGCGAGGGCAGCGCTCGGTGCGATCGGGGGGACCTGCACCCAGACTCGCTGGCCGACCCGCACCCGCTCGCCCGCCTTGGAGGCCGGCCGGTCGTCCACCCACACGAGGCCCTGCTCCACCAACGTCTTGATGCGAGAGCGTGACAGCTCGGCGGAGCAGCGCTCCACGACCCGATCCAGCCTCTCTCCGGCCTCCGCTGCCGTCACGGTGTGTTGCAGGTCGGCCGGCAGGTCCGCCGCGACGGCTTCGAGCGGGTCGGTTGCCGCCGCTCGCGTGGGAGGCACGACGACGCGACCCTCGACGGCCAGGTTGACAGCCCCTCGGGTCACGGCCCGCCCTCCACCTTGATGGAGTAGGTGCCCGGGAGCGGGCTTCGGAAGGCGAGGAACCAGATCCCGGACTTGGTGATCTGGCCACCGAGCGAGAGCTGCTTGGCGGCGGTCACGGTCTCCGACCACGCCAGGCCGAGATCGGGATCCAGGAGCTGAAAGACGACCTTGGGAGAGCTCGCCGGCGGGGTCACCGACACGGTGAGCGACCCGCCGGGCGACGCCTGGATCTGGAAGAAGTCCGGGTTGTTGGCGCAGAAGTACGGGCTGATGGTGGAGCCTGGGGGCAGTGGCTTGGACGACAGCGGGGTGTCGTTCGGCTCCCAGAGGTCGTCGAGCGGGCAGGCGCTCTTGCTAGCGACGGCCGCCGAGATGCGGTAGGTTGCCGCGGTCTCGCCGCTGACCCGCACATACCACGTTCCCGACGACCCGTCGCTCTTGCTGGCATCGAAGGTGAGCGTCTTCCCCAGGCCGTTGAACCAGGACGCCACCACCGGCTCGACCGTCACGCCGTCCGGCCGGATCAGGGCCAGTTCCAGCGGGGAGAGGTCCACCTGGTGCTCGAGGTCCACCGTCAGGACGCTCGCGCCGTCCAGCGTCACGGCGAACCAGTCCCCCGGGTCGCCGGGGCAGACCTTGCCCGTGACCGACTGCCCGGGCAGCGTCGGGAGGGGGTGCGCCAGGTCCCAGCCGCTGTCCGGCTCCGCGTCGTCGTCCACACAGAAGCCGGGTACGACTGCCACCTGGAGCGAGTAGGGGACGAACTGGTCGCCGATCAGTGGCTCGACGCGCCGGACACGCGTATAGACGGTCTTCGCCTTCGGGGCGACCTCATACGCGGCCGCCTGCGTCTTCACGCCCTTGGGGAACGGCGCGCCCGGCGCGCTGGCGAGCAGTGTTGCCCCGTCTACGTCGATCACGTCCACGGCGAGCTGCGCAGAGAAGTTGGCGTAGGTGATGGTCGACACCAGGCCCTGGCCGGCTGGGACGGTCGTGGCGAACCAGTCCACGTCCCCCGGGCACAAGGTGAGCTGCTCGTGGAGGCCCTCGAAGTCTGGTGCCCCGATGGGGCCATCGTTGACCTCCATGGAGTCGAGCTGGCAGGAGGCGCTGCTGGCGGTCTTGATGGACAGGGCGTAGCCGTTGTGGTCGAGGTCGGTGGCTCCGCGAACCTCGACGTACCAGGTCCCAGCGGAGACGTTCGCCACGCTGGCCACCTCGAAGCCGGCGCCGGGGGCCGAGGCGCTGGCCAGCTCCAGGTCTCCATCGAAGATCCGCACGTCCAGGTCTCCGAGGGCGTGGGGGAACATGATCGCGGCGGTGATGGAGGCCGAGCCGAAGGTCTGCACCATGTACCAGTCGGCCTCCCCCGGGCACAGGCTTGCTCCGTGCGTCACGAGCTCGCTGCCCTCGACGAGCTCTGCCCCACCGGGTGCGGGTGCGCCGACCGCGTCGGGGACGCACAGCGGCTTGCCCACGAGCGCCGTCGTCAGGTCGTACTCGGGAACGGTCCCGCTCGGGTTCTGCACGCGCAGGAGGTACGTGTGTGGCCCAGGGCGCGCGGGTACTCCGACCACGGCCCAGCTCTCCTGCGCCAGGTCCGTGGACAGGGTGTGCAGCGCGGTGACATCCAGGATACTCAGGTCCAGGTCCCCGGCGCCCGGTTCGTAGCGGACCCGCGCAAGGAGCCCGAAGCCTGCCGGTACGCTCACCGCGTACCAGTCGTCGTCCCAGGACTGGATGGTCAGTCCCGTCCACATGCCGGGCGCCAGCGCCTTGGCCGCAGGCGCCGAGTCGTTGGGCTCGAAGGGGTCATCGGCGAAGTGTGGCTGGCCGCACCGTCCGGCGAGACACGAGGCGCCCTCCAGGCAGTCGAGGTCACCCGTGCACAGCGCGGGCTCGTAGCACAGGTTGCCGACGCACTTCATGGCGCTCGACGGGCAGTCGGCGGGCGCGCCACACTCCACGCAGGCGCCTGCAATGCATGTGCGCCCGCCGGCGCAGTCCAGGTCCGTCGAGCATGGGAGGTGGTCCGCGCACGTGTGTGTGGCCGGGTCGCACAACCCGCCTGCGCAGTCGGCGTCCCAAGCGCAGCCGGACCACGTGTCTTCGCAGCCGCCCCGGTCGCAGACCCGTCCCGGCGCACAGTCCTGGTCGTCCAGGCAGATGGGAGGCTCCGCGCAGGCCGGCTCGTTCGGGTCGCCGTCACAGGTCTGGAGGCCAGGGCAGTCGTCGTCGCTGTCGCACGCAGGGACCCATGGCACGTCCGGGGCTGCATCGGGCGGCAACGCCACGTCTTTGGGCGCCTGGGTGTCGGCCGTGTCGGGGGTTGACCGGCGGGGCACGTCATCGGCTGGGGCGTCGATCCCGAGGGCGTCCAGGCCGTCGGGGCTGGGGTCAACGGTGGCATCCTCGAGTGTACCGGGGGCGTCTTCAGTGGCTGCGCCGTCGGTTGCGTCGAGGCCTGCGGCGTCCGGGTCGCCGCTCCCTTCCGCCACACAGCGGCCGTCCTTGCACTGGCCCCCATCGCAGTCCTCGCTCCGCTCGCACTCCGGCGCGATGGTGGCCTCGCCGTCGTCCGCGCAGGCGGAGATGGCCAGGAGCGGAGCCAAGGAGAGCAGGAGCGCGCGGACGCGGCACACGATGGGGCACCTCCCAGGCGGAAGCGAGCGTCGCGAGAGGCTACCACAAGGGTCGGGCACGGGGAAGGCGCCCGACGCCCCGACGTCCCGGGGCCGCGGGCCCGTCCTCCCGGTCCGTGCCGATGGCAGCTACTTGAACGGGTGCTCCGCCACGGACCAGGAGCGCCAGCTCAGGAGGCTCAGGTCGAAGTTGTCGTAGGAGTCGATGTCGAAGTCGTCCTTGAAGACGCTGTAGATGCGCACCCGCTTGACGCCCTCGGGGAGCGCCGAGTGGCCGGCCAGCAGCGGCAGGTCGGGCAGCTCGACCCGGGTGACGTCTCCCTTGACCATGAGGATCCAAAGGGGAAGCCCGAAGGCCGTCTCCAGGCTGATGTACCGGAAGTGGGGATCGACTCCCCCATCGACGGCCAGCTCGAAGGTGGCACCGTCCAGTGAGCCCGGAGGGGCAACGAGCTGCGGGATGCGCATGTACGGTCCGAGGAGCAGGTCTCGGGTGCCGACCGCCACGGGCGCCGCGTCCCCCGGAGGCACCCACAGCGCGTTCAGGTCCGTCGTCGTGCCCGCGGGGGACTCGTCCACCCACGCGGCGCCGTCGTGGTGGAGCACCAGGCCGTCCGCGCCGACGGCCCACAGGTGAAGCGTGCCGGCAGAGAAGCGACCCTGGACGGCTCGCAGTGGGCGAGTCGTCGGCACGTCCGTGAGGGCGACCCAGCCGGCCGCGTCGCGCCGGAGGACGGTGCCGTCGTCACCCACGGCCACGAGCAGGCCCCCCGTGCCCCAGATCCCGCGCAGCGTGGCGGAGGTTGGCGTGTCCTCCTGTGACCACGCCGCCCCGTCGAAGCGCAGCGCAGTCCCATGGGCACCGACCGCCCAGACGCCGTCATCGCCAGCCCACACGGCGTGCAGATCCTTCTGCGGCGCTGCCGCCACCTTGGCCCAGGCGGCGCCCTCCCGGCGCAGCACGGTGAACCAGCCCACCGCCCACGCGGCGTCAGGCGTGGCGAACACCCCGCGCAGGTCCTTGGTCGTCGGCGACTTCTCCAGGGTCCACTGCAAGCCACTCCAGTGGGCGATGGTGCCCCCACTGCCGACCGCCCAGGCCTCGCTCGCGGCCGCGCCGTGAATGGCCGCGAGGTCTTGGCGGGTGGGCGAGGGCTGGCGCACCCAGGTGCCTCCGTCGGAGCGAACGATCTCGCCCCTGTCCCCGACGGCCCACCGGACCCCGTCGCTGTTGCCCCACACGCCGCGGAGGTCGTCCTCGGCTCCGCTCGCCATGGCCTCCCATGCGCCCCCTTCGCGGACGAGCACCGCCTGGCCTCCGAGCTGCGTGAGGCCCCGCTCCACGGACACGGAGTAGGGCGTCTGCCCCGAGCCGTTGGTGTAGCTTCCGGCCCAGAAGGTGTAGCTCGCGTCGTACAGGTCGTCGGTGAGCGCCAGGGGGAGGCGCTCGACGGAGAACACGCTGCCCGGATCCGAACCAGCGGCGGAGCCCATGGGGATGGAGCCGTCCGTCCCCAAGTCGAGCCAGACCTCGAGGAGGAGCGTGTTCGGGCCTTTGGGCGCGAAGGGCGGCGAGTCCAGGCGCACGTCCGCCCGCCGCTTCAGGGGGATTGTGAGCTCCACCTCCTGATCGGGGAGGTTCTGGCCGGCCGTCACGAACACATGCCGCAGCACGCCCATGACCATCGGCACGAAGGTGCCCGTGTCCCAGTCCACGTAGCCGCCACGGCACACCACCGCGACCTCGCCCAGGCGGCTCGGCATGGAGAAGGTGCCGTCGGCCGCGGCAACGACGCCGGCAGAGGTGTCCGGTGTGCCCGCGAGCGCGCTGGTGTCCGAGACGAAGCAGCGCGCCTCCTTGCGGCCTGCGGTGGGGAGGCACCGCGCCTCGCCGCCGATGGACGCGGCACAGGCATAGCCCTCAGGGCAGGCTTGGCCGTCGTCACAGCGCGTGGTGCAGAAGGTGCCCTGGTCACCAACGGAAGCGCACACGGCGTCAGGATTGCCGCAGTCCGAAGGGTCGAGACAGGGGCGGCAATAGAGGGAGGTCGTGGTGTCCTTGTTGGCGCACTGACCGGGGGGGACCACGACATACTTGGCGAGCCCGAACACCCGGCCGCTCACGGAGCCCGGGTCCAGGGGCGTGCCGGCCCCCCCGCCGGGGGAGGGCGGGATATAGGGGTAGAGCTGCACGGTCACATTCGTCGCGTCGAAGGCGACGACGCTCCCCGCCGTGTAGTTGGGCTTCACCGCAGTGACCGTCTGGCGCCCCAGCAAGCCCGGGCCCGCGAAGGTGATCTCCCCGTTGTCGTCCGTGAGGCCTGTCCACGGCGTGTCGGCGGCGGCTCCGAGGGTCACGAACGCCTCAGGGACCGGCTTGTTCGAGAGGATGTCCACGACCGTCACGTTCACCGCCTCGTCGACTGCCTCGCCCCAGGTGCCGCCGTAGCCGCTCGTCGGGTCGTAGTAGGTGAACCCTTGGGGCAGCACGGTCTGGGCTCCGCCCATGGTCACCGTCACGTCGACGGTCCCGATGTCGCCAGGCGGGGTGAAGGCCGTGATCAGCGTGCTGTCGTGGACGACCACTCCCGTGGCCTCCATCCCCCCCACGCGCACCGTCGCCTTGCCTGCGAAGCCGACGCCGAAGATACGCAGGAAGGTCCCGCCGGCCGTCGCACCCGAGGTGGGCTTGGACACCAGCGCGCCGGCCGAGGACGCTGCGAACTCGTAGGCACCAGGGAGGACCGCGGCCGCTCCTCCCAAAGTCACCCCCACGTCGGAGGGCCCTGGGCTCCCGACGGCCGTGACGGCCCGCGCCTGGGTTGGCCCGAGGATCTGAACACCTGAGCACGCGAGGGGGCCGACGCGGAGCTCCATCTCCGGTGTGAAGCCGGTTCCGGTCACGTCCACCGTGGTCCCGCCCGCGGCGGGGCCCGTTGCAGGCGTGACGTCCGTGACGGCGATGGAGGGCGTGAAGCGGAACGCGCCGGCCAAGGTGGAGCTGCCCTCCGGGCCCTCCGCGACGATGTCGGCCAGGCCCCACGGGCTGGCCGGCGCGCGAACGAGGAGGGTGTGCGACGCAGCGTCCACGCCCACGATCTCGGCCGTCGCGGCGCCAAAGCGCACGGCCTGCGCCGTCGTGGCCCCGTAGGCGGTGAGCGTGACCAGGGTGCCGCCCACGTCCGGCCCCGACTGTGGGACCGCGGCGATCAGGGCGAGGCCGTCCGGGGCCGAGGGCTCCAGCCAGACGTACCCGCGCTCCAGCAGCCCGCTTGCCCATGGGGTCGTCACCTGGATGTCGGTCGGCCCTGGAGTCCCCGGGGGCGCGAGCACCGTGAGGGTGTCGTCTCCCCACGTCGCGACGATGGCGGCGTCCGAGCCGCCGAAGGTCACCGTCTGCGCGCTCGCAAGACCTGAGCCGATGAGGTTGACCACGTTGCCGCCCGTGTGGTGGCCGTTCGGCGGGAACACCGACTCGATCCGCGGGGGATCCTGGTACAGCCAGGCGTCGCGCCGCCGCGCCGCCCCGGCCTCGTGGACCACGTAGAGGTCCGAGGGGCCGACGGGCCCGCCCGGCGTGAGGCCGACCAGGGTGCTCCCGTCGACGCGCTGCGTCTTCAGGGCCAGGCGCCCCCCGACCAGGAGCACGGAGCCTGGCAGGAAGCCGGCTCCGGTGACCGTGATCGGGGTGCCTCCCGCCAGGGGGCCCGAGGCGGGGAACACCCCGTCGATGCGCGTCGATCCCAGATACCGGAAGCCCCCCTTCAGGACCGTCGTCGCACCGTCCGGGTTCTCGACGGTCACGTCCGCGAGGCCGGGCTCACCGGGCGGGACCTCCACGTCCAGCGCGTCCTCACCCAGCCACAAGGCGTCCACGGCGAGGGTGTCGGCGAACCGGACCGTCGCGCCCTGGGCGAAGCGTTGACCCGTAATCCGCACGCGGATGCCACCTTCGGCCGGGCCCTGGGTAGGCTCTACTCCGTCTATCTGGAACCCTGGGGGGGCCTCCACGGGCTCCCGTGACGGGGCATCGATGGCTGCGTCTGGCTCCGGTACGCGCTCGACGCCCACTCCGGGCAGCAAGACCTCGATCGTGCAGCCCGTCATTGCCGCCGCAAGCAGGGCCGCCAAGACCCAGCGTCGATGGGGGGCGAGGTTCGTCATCCGTCCGTCCGGTGGCGTCGCCAGGGCGACCAACGACCAGTATGGGGAGCCGGCGAGCTGGGAGTCAAACGATCGGGAGCGGACCGCGGCACGACGCCAGGGGGAGCGAGGCGCGACGAGTGCGGTTCCCCGTCAAGTTCCCGTGGCTTGTTGTCGATGCGAGAGGCCGGAGAGAGCGCAGTCCTGGCGCTGCCGGGTATAGGAGATGATGTGGGCTTCGGCCGCACCGAGTGACGGCCGCACTTGACTCCCGGCGCGTCAAACCATGCTCTGGAGAGCAGCACGGAGGGTCCCCTGAAAGATCTCAACAAGACGAACTCGACTTCGGGACCGCGGCGGCAGCGAGCCGAGGATCCGCCTCGGGTCATCGCGAGGAGCCGTGCGAGCGCTCCCTTGGGCTCGGACCAGGCTGCGGAGCTCGACCGGGCCAGGGTGGATCACGTCCGGGCGTCAATCCGCGCCGGCACCTATCGGGTCGACGCGACGGGGCTCGCTGATCGAATCCTGCTCGAGGCACTGATCACAGTGGTTCACGACCGCCTGGCGACCGCTCCAGCAGCGGCGCACGCCGCACCCGGCTGAGCGAGCCGGCATGCGCGCGGGCAACACGCCTGCCGCGCTGCCGAGCCGCAGCGGAGAAGCGCCTTGCGCTGCCCCGGCGGGCTGGTCCATACTGGGCCGAATCCGTCCGCGCGAGGAGGAGCCCGTGTCTCCGGAAGCCACTACGACAGCCCTCAAGCGACATCCCGCGGTCCTGGATCGGCTCCTCGCGTCGGCGCGCAACGACGGGCGGGGCTGCGGAGCCGTGCTCTGCGGGCTCCCTGGGGTCGGGACATCGACCCTTCTGGCAGATGTGGCCGCCACCGTGCGGGCAGAGGGGGGGCTGGTCCTCACCGGCTCGTGTGCACCCGGGGACACCGCTCCCTACGCCGGCCTTCGGGGCGCCATCGAGGAGGCGCTGTCGGAGCTGGACCGGCAGGGCCGCGGGCGCACTCTGGCGCCCCTCGTCGCAGCCTTTGCCCTCGATCCCGGAAGCGCGTGGGGCTCGTCCGTGGCCGACCTCATCCAGACCGAGGCGCGGGCCAACCTGTTCGAGGCAGTGCGAGCCACGCTCCAGGCAGCAGCAGATGGGCACCCGACCGTCGTCGTCGTGCGCGACGCGCACAGGATGGATGCCGACTCCCTGGACCTCCTCGAGCACCTCTGCGCCTCTGTCACCGCGGGCATCGCCCGCCTTCCGGTCGGCCCGGAGCACGCCCGCCGCGCCCCGACGTTCGTGGTCGAGTGCCTGCTGCGTCCGGATGCCCCCGACTCGGAGCGGCGGGCGGTCGAGCGGCTGACGTCCATCGCGGCCCTCGACACGATCCGGCTGGAGGGGATGGGCCGTGAGGACGTCGCTGCCTGGCTGGCCAGCGATGCGGTCGTCGACCGCGTGATGGCGCTGACGGGTGGGGTGCCCCACCGGCTCCGGCTGCTCCTGGAATCACTCCCCGATGACCTGGACGACGTCGCTCGCGCCTGCCTCCAGGCTCTGGCGCCCGAGGCGCAGCACGCTCTTCGTGTAGTCGGTGTCGCGGACGGTCTGCTGACGGCCGCTGACGTCGCCGCGATCTGCGACGAGACAGAGATCTCCATTGCTCGTGCCCTTCTGGCCTTGCGGGACCGCGACCTGGTGGTCCGCGACCCGGCAGGGCGCCTGTCCCTGAGCCCCGGCGCGCCTCGGTGGGAGAGCGACGTTGGCGCCGCGGATCTCCATCGCGTGGTGGCAGAGCGGCTCGCCGCGCGCTGGACGCTGGAGCGCGATGACGCCCTGGTGCTGGAGGCCGCCCGTCACTTTGCCGCAGCAGGCGACCGCACCCGCGCGTTCGCGTGGGGGCTCCAGGCTGGCGCTCTCCTGCAGAAGCGCCTCAGCCACCATGCCGCTCGCCAGATGTACCGCTCCCTCCTGGACCTCCACCCGGAGCCGGGCACGGAGCGGACCCTGCGCCTTCGCCTCGCCGAGTCGGCGGCCGCCGTCGGGCGCGTGGACGAGGCCCGCGCCGAGCTCGAGCAGGTGATCGAGGCGGGGGCGGAGGACGAGCACTGCGCTCTGCTCCTTCGCCTCGGAGAGCTGTACCTCGCCACCGGGCAGCTCGACCGTGCCGCGAGCGCCATCGCCCGGGCTTCGCGGTCCAGCACGGACGCGCAGGCCCAACGGGCCCTCGCCCTTGGCGCTGAGGTGGCGCGCCTGCGGGGCGAGCTGCGCCAGGCCGAGGAGCTGTGTGCCGAGGCGCTGGCCACGTGCGCCGCCGACGCGCGCGCCGACCTGCTCGTCACCCTCGGGAACGTGCGGCTCCAGCAGGGGCGCCTCGCCGACGCGAGGCGCTGCTATGGCGACGCCGTGCGATCGACCGGGTCGGACCTGGTGCGCGCCCGCGCCCAGCTCAACCTGGGGATCATCGCGATCCGCGAGGGGGCATACTCCGAGGCCATCCGCCAGCTCCAACGGAGCCACTCCGGATGTGAAGAGGCGGGTGAGTTCTTTGGGGCCGCGCTGTCCCTGTTCAATCTGGGCGTGGCGTCCGAGTTCACGGAGCGCTACGGGCTTGCGGAGGGCTACTACGTCCGAGCGGTGGACCTGTTCGACCGCCTGGGGCGTCAGCTCCATGTGGCGAGCGCTCTATCCAGCCTGGCAGACGTGTACATCACCATGGGGGCTCCCAGGCGCGCGGCGCGGCTCCTGCAGCGCGCGCTGGCCCTCGCCGGCGACGTGGGCGCGCCGCGGGTCGCGAGCCTGGCCCGACAGAAGCAGGGTCTCGTGGAGCTGGAGCTCTGCCGCTTCACCCGGGCCGTCCCCATCTTGACTGAAGCGGCAGAGTGCCTTCGCTCTGGGGGCGCGACGGAGGACCTCGCCTGGACCCTCGCCTCCCTGTCGCGCGCGCTGCTCGAGGCCGACCGGCCCGACGACGCCATGGAGCGGGTGGACGAGCTGAGGGCCCTGCAGCTTGCGGCGGATCACGAGGTGTTCGGTACCGCGGCGCTGGTCGAGGCGCGCGTGAGGCTGCGAGGCGCCGAGGCAGATGACGCGGCCGCCCTTGCCCGCGAGGCTGACGGGATCTTCGCCCGCCGGGGTCAGCGAGCCGGGCGTGTCGAGGCCCTCTGCGTCCTCGGGGAGGCGCACCGAGCGGAGGGAGACACGGCTGCGGAGCTGGAGGCCCTCGACGAGGCGCGGACCTTGCTCGACGCACTGAAGGACGCCGTGCCGCTGGCGCGACGCCAGCGGTTCCTGCAGCGCCCCTGCTGGCGGTCGCTCCACGTGCCCGAGCCCGCGGGGTCGAGCGCCGAGCTCCCAGAGGGCCCGATCAGCCTGGGGGGGGGCGACATCCCCCTCGCAAGCTCCCATGTCCCGGGGCTGGTCGGCGCCTCGGAGGCCATCCGCTCGGCGCTGCGGGCCATCGACCGTGTGGCGGCCAGCGGCTCCCCCGTGCTCCTGCTCGGCGAGAGTGGCACCGGCAAGGAGCTCGTCGCCCGCGCGATCCATGACCTCTCGTCTCGTGCGGCGCGAGCCTACGTCCGCGTCAACAGCGCTGCGTTGCCGGAGTCGCTCCTCGAGAGCGAGCTCTTCGGCCACGAGCGCGGCGCCTTCACGGGGGCCGTGGCTCGTCGCGAGGGCAAGTTCGAGCAGGCGGACGGCGGCACCCTGTTCCTGGACGAGATTGGCGACGTCTCCCAGAAGACCCAGGTCAGCCTGCTGCGGGTCCTCCAGGAGGGCGAGGTCCAGCCCGTGGGCGCCAGCCGCACGCGGCGCGTCGATGTCCGCGTCATCTGCGCGACCAACCGTGACCTGGCGCAGATGGTGCGCGAGGAGCGCTTCCGACTGGATCTCTACTTCCGGATCCGCGGCGTGACCATCGAGCTCCCTCCGCTCCGGGAGCGGCGCGGCGATGTCGGCGTGCTCGCCCGGCACTTCATCGCTGGGCTCCAGAAGCCCGGAGCTTCGCTGGCGCTGACGCCGGACTCCATGCGCCTCCTGGAGGCGTATCGCTGGCCCGGCAACGTCCGCGAGCTGGAGAGCGTGCTTCGTGGAGCAACCTTCTTCGCCGAGGGCGGGGTGATCCGGGCGGAGCACCTGCGCCGGTTCATCGAGCGCGACGGTGTCACCGTCACGGGGATGCAGCCGGAGTCACCGACGCCATTGGCGCCATTGGCGCCCGATGACGAGTCCCTGGACGCCGCATTCTCGCTGGACGAGGCACGGCGGCGCATGGAGATCAAATACATAGCGCTCGCGCTGGAGCGGAGCGGCGGGAATATCACCAAGGCGGCCGAGCTTCTGAAGATGACCCGGCCGCGCCTGTCGCAGAAGATCAAGGACTATGACATCTCCAGCCGGACGGCGCGAGACGGGAGGACGAGATGAAGCGGAACCTGGTGCTGTTGCGGTTTGCTGCCACTGCCCTCGCTGTCACCTTCGCGGGTTGCGCCGTCGACTATGGGCTGGAGAGCGACGATGGGGAGGAGACCGCCGTCGAGAGCATCGGCGCTGAGCAGTCCGATCCCGCCGACCCGAGTGCCCAGCCCGGTGGCGCGGAGGGCGCCGGGGGCGCCAGTCAGGACGACAAGGCAGATGACGGCGCAGCGGGGAGTTCCACCTACGTCAGCGCCCCTGGGGGGAGCGAGGAGGTTGTGAAGTGCTCTGGGGCCACAGAGGGTGCGATGTGCCCCATGGCGTCCAAGTCGGGTGCCATGAGCCATGGCGACCCGATCCCGTGGAAGGAGTCGGACAACCGCTAGGTTGGCCACCTGCGAACCCGCTCGGTGCCTCAGAGTCCCCGCCACCCGTGCTTGATGCCCTCCCGCGTGGTCCGCTGCGTCCGTGGCTCGACCTGGCCCGCGTGGCTCGGTCAGAGTGGAGGTCACCCTGACCTCGGTCCGGCAATGGGGGCGGTAGGTTGAGGTCGTCCCGTGGTTCGGCGTCGTCGGCGTGCGCAAGTGAGCGATTGGGACCGGACACCGCAGCCTGGCGCCGCCACGATCCAACCGCGGGATGGGCATGAGGCGCGAGCTCCCACGGTTGTTGGCTTGGTTGGCGTCACCCGCTTGGCGTCACCGGGTATTCTGGCCCATGCTCGGCAGGTCGAGATGAACGCAGCCCTCCCCAGACTCCAGGCGTCTTGCCAAGGCTCTCCCGTGCCCCCGGCGGCGCGACGTCGTCCCGGATGGACCCGTCGCGCAGCTCGCGCAGCCCTCCTCGGGGTCGTGACGTTGCTTGCCATGCCTGCAAGTGCGAGTGACGACTGGCTCACTGACCATGCCAAGGCCATCCAGGTCGGAGCTGCGGAGGGGCGCCCCGTCATGCTCGACTTCTGGGCCAAGTGGTGCGTCGCCTGCATCGAGCTGGGGAAGAAGACCTTCCCTGACCCGGCGGTGACGGGGCTCCTCGATGGCTTCGTGCTCGCGAAGATCGACATGGATGCTCCAGAGAACCAGCCACTGTGGGACAGGTACTCGATGTCGGAGCTCCCGCAGGTCTGGTTCTTGCGGCCCGACGGGACGCCCCTCACGGATCTGACCTTGCGCGAGTTCGAGGGACCACAAGCCTTTGCGGCGCGTCTCGCCCGGGTGCGGACAGCTCTCGGGATGCCGGCTCTCGGCGTCGCCGTCTCGGCGGAGGCCGCCGCTGCGCCCGCGCCTGCGTCGACCTTTGGAGCCCCCTCGTCGCGAGACTTCGGCGACGTCCCGGACACGGCACGGGCTGACCGCCCGCACGTCACGGCGCGGCTCCTGGCGGACAGCGTCCGCGTGGCCCCCGGGGAGCCGCTTCGCGTCGGGGTGCACATCGCCCTCGAGCGGGGTTGGCACGTCTACTGGAAGAACAGCGGTGACTCCGGGCTCCCCACCGAGGTGGAGCTGAAGCTCCCCGAGGGCTATGTGGTTGGCGAGCTCCAGTGGCCTGCGCCTGGGCGGTACGCCGAGGCGGGCGGCCTGACCGCCTACGGCTACTCTGACGAGGTGATGCTCTACGCCACCGTGGTGCCGCCGCCCGTCGTCCCCGATGGTCCGGTGCCCGTGTCCGCGGCCGTGTCCTGGCTCGTGTGCGAGAAGAACTGTGTGCCGGGGAGCGCCACGTTGAGCTTGACCCTGCCAGGCGGGGGGGCGCCCGGGGTCGACGACAAGACCCGACCGATCTTCGACCACATGGCGGCGCGGGTCCCTCCGGCTGCGAGCGAAGAGCTCACTGCACGGGGAGTGCTGAGCGCAAGCGCGGTGCGCCCGGGTGATCGCTTCGCCGCCCTGTTCGAGGTGCGAGCGAGGAGGGGCGGACTCGCTCAGCACCACGACGAGCACGTGCCGGTCTTCCTGCCCGAGGTTGGGGTTGGGGTCGACATCGAGGGCCTGGACCATCGCGTCGCCGCGGACGGGGCCCTGATCGTGCGGGTCCTGGGAGTGGGTGGGCCGGAGGGGCGGACGCCCGGACGCATCGCGGGAGTGGTCCAGGCCGTCGCCGACGATGGGGTGCTGCATCGACTCGCCGTGAGCCTGGAGGTGCCGCTGGCCGCTCCGGGAGCCACCGTCGTGCCCATCAGCGACCCGGCCTTCGCGTTGCTGCCGGCGCTGCCCGACGACCCGAAGCGGCCGGCCATGAGCGGGGCCGCAACGGTCATCGCGGCGGGAGGCGACGTAGGGCTGTGGCAGATGCTGCTGTTCGCGCTCATCGGGGGGCTGCTTCTGAACGTGATGCCCTGCGTCCTTCCGGTGCTGTCCATCAAGGCCCTCGGTCTCGTGCGGCAGGCGGGCGAGGACCGCCGCGCCATCTGGCACCATGGGCTCGCCTTTGGCGCGGGCGTGATGGTGTCCTTCCTGGTCCTGACCATCCTGGTCATCGGCCTGAAGGCCTCCGGCGAGCTTGTGGGCTGGGGCTTCCAGTTCCAGAACCCGGCGTTCGTCGTGGCCCTCATGGCCATCGTCTTTGCGTTCTCCCTGTCGCTCTTCGGCGTCTTCGAGGTGAACCTCCCCGGGATGCAGGCCGCCGCAGGCGTCGCCTCGCAGCACGGCCTCCTCGGCTCGTTCTTCAACGGCGTCTTTGCCACGCTGCTCGCGACTCCCTGCACGGCCCCCTTCTTGGGGACGGCGCTGGGCTTCGCCTTCGGTCAGCCATCCCCGGTGATCTTTGCCGTGCTGATGGTCGTCGGGCTCGGCCTGGCGCTCCCCTTCGTGATCCTGGCTCGCTTCCCGGCGTGGCTGCGGAAGATCCCGCGCCCTGGGCCGTGGATGGACCACTTCAAGCACCTCATGGGGTTCCTGCTGGTCGGGACCGTGATCTGGCTCCTGGATGTGCTGTCCTACCAGGTGTCGACCCGCGCGCTGGTGGGCGCGATCCTGTTCCTGGGCATCGTGGCCGTGGCCGTCTGGATGTACGGGCGCTTTGGCGGCCTGACCGCCACCCGCGGACGTCAGGTCGTGATGGCAGCGCTGGCCGGGGCGGTGATCGCGGCAGGGGCGTTTGGCACTCTGCAGCTGGACTCGCCCCCCGCGCAGGCGGCCATGTGCGAGGACTCGGGGGACACCCCTCCGGTCGCAGGGGAGTGGACTCACTTCACCGATGAGCGGGTGACGTCGCTGAGCGGGGCCGGGCACACGGTGTTCATCGACTTCACGGCGGCCTGGTGCTGGACCTGCAAGGTCAACGAGAACACGGTCATCGAGAGCGACGCGGTCCTGAGCGTCATGCGTGAGCTGGGCATCATCATGGTGCGCGCCGACTGGACCAACAAGGACGAGGCGATCTCCGCGTGGCTGAGGCGCTTCGACAGGGCAGGGGTGCCGCTCTACGTGATCCTCCCGGGGAGCGACCCGGACAGCCCCATCGTCCTTCCAGAGATCCTCACCCCGGACCTGCTGATCGAGGGCCTCCGAAGGGCCGGGCCAAGCCAGGTCAAGCGCACCTGATCAGGGCACCAGAGCCCGCTGCACGAAGGCGGGGAGGACGCCGGCCGCGTCGTGGATGGCGGGCGTGTAGTAGCGCGTGTCGACGGACACGGGGCGGCGCCGCTCCAGAGGCGCGTCCCGCCCGGCAAGCGTGACGGACCACCACCCGGACGGGTAGGTGCACTGGGGGAACGTGAGGGTCCGCACATCGGCAAAGCCCGCGCCCCGCATGGTCTCGTGGAGGGATCGCAAGATGGGGAGGTGGAAGAGGGGCGACTCGCTCTGGCCCACCACGACGCCGCCAGGGCGGAGGGCCCGATGGCAGTCCGCGTAGAAGGCCTCCGTGAAGAGGCCCTCCGCGGGGCCCACGGGGTCGGTGCTGTCCACGATGATCACGTCGTAGGTGCCCGGCGCCGCGGCCGCGACCCATCGGATCCCGTCGACGAAGCGGAGCTCCGCGCGGGGGTCCCCGTTGGACTCGCAGAGCTGGGGGAAGTACAGCTCCGAGACGCGCGTGACGCGCTCGTCGATCTCGGCCTGGACCGCGAGCCGAACGGACTCGTGCTTGAGCACCTCGCGCAGGGTGCCGCAGTCCCCGCCGCCGATGATCAGGACGTCTCGCGGGTCCGGGTGGCAGTGGAGCGCCGGGTGGCTCAGCATCTCGTGATAGACGAAGTTGTCGCGGTCGGTGACCATGACGAGCCCGTCCAGGGTCATCAGGCGCCCGAAGGTCTTTGTCTCGTAGATCTCGATTCGCTGGAACGAGGACTGCTCGTCATGGAGCTTGCGCTCGATCTGCAGCGAGATCGCCGAGCCCTCGCCAGCCCATTGCTCTGTGTACCACGTGTCGTCGAGTGCCATGCGCGTCCTCCATTGCTGCGGCGCTTATAGCGAAGTGCCGCCGGGGGCGCAACCATGGCCTTCGCGGCGGACTCTGACCCGGCCCGGTGCCTCGTGTGTGCTGCCTGGGCCGGGGGTGTCGGGCGATGCTGGGACCTCGCCGGTCAAGCTCCGGCTGCGCGGAGGTGAGCCTCCACGGCGGCCAGGTCATCGACCCTGCCAGTGGCTTCCAGGAGCTCGCACAGGAGGGCGGCCGCTTCGGAATCCGGGCGTTCACACAGAACGTGGGGCGCGAGCAGGCTCAGTGCGCGCTCGAGATCGCCAGCGGCTGCTGCGTCGGACGCTGCGCGGGTGTCATGGGGGGCATCGGTGGCCTCGGGCCGCGAGGTGCCGATGTGCCGGACCGACTCCTGGACCCGCAGGTGGTCCAGACCTGCCTGGACCAGGACGGCCCGTGCCTCGATCTGGCGGCCGACGCCAGCCAGGACGCTGGCGGCCTCCGCCGCGGCCTCATGCCCTTCGGGGGCCGGCGCCAGTGCAGCGAGCCGCAGCAGCACGCGGGTCCTCAGGTCCACATCGGCGGCGCTGCACGGGTCTCGAAGGAGTCCGGCCGCAGCCCGCAGCACCGGGAGATCGCGCGGACGCTCCTCCAGGAGCTCGCGCAGGATCGCCACTGCCTCGGAGCGTCGTCCCAGCGGACCCATGCAGAGCGCGGCCAGGCGCAGCTTCGCGCCGACCTGGTCCGGTACGGACTCCGACTCTCGGGCCGTGCGGCGCAGGAGGTCGCTCAGGCGATCCCAGCGGCCGAGCTGTTCGTAGAGACGGGCGAGGCGCTCTCTGGCGGTGGCGGCCCCGGTGCCCTCCGGGTCGGCGTCGAGAGCACGCTCGAAGGCATCCATCGCGTCGTGCGTGAGGCCCAGCCGGTCCTCCTGTACCAGCCCGATCAAGAGCTCGAAGTGGGCTGCGAGCGGCCCACGCTCTGCTGCCCGCGCGGCCCGCTCGTATGCGCCGAGCACCTCGTCCCAGCTCGCCGTGTCGTCCGCGAGGAGCGCGAGGGCATCGAGCGCCTCCGCCTGGGATGGGCGCTGGGCGACGACTTGCGCTACGTGCAGCCGCGCCGCGTGTCGCAGGGAGGGCGCCGCCGTCGCAAGCGCGGCGAGGTGGGCCGCCGCGCGGCCCTCCAGCCCTGCGTCGCCCGATGCGGCCAGGGCCCTCCACTCGGCGAAGGCCGCGGGCACGTCTCCCGCGCGCTCGTATGCCTCCGCCAGCGCGACCTGGCTCTCCGTGTCCGTGGGAGCGAGCGCACGGGCCCTGCGGGCAAGCGCGACCCCCTCGGTCGGAGGCAGCTCCTGCGCCAAGGCTCTCATTGCCCGCAGCGCGACACCCGGCTCGTTGGCGGCTACCTCTGGAGACGCGAGGCGCATCAACGCGTCCCGCCGCACAGCCGCATCCCCCCGGAGCCTCGCTGCGTCCGCCGCCAGCTCGAGGACCGTGACGGCGTCGGGCGCTCGCCGCAACGCGAAGTCCACGTACACACGGGCGCTCGCGAGGTCCCCCTCGGACAGGGCGTCGCGGGCGAGCTCGGTTGCGACTGCCGCGGCATCGTCGTCGCGCAGGTCCGTGAGCAGCAGTCGCTGGCGAAGTCCTCGCACGACGTCCCCCAATCCTGCTGAGCGGGCTGCACTCGCCAGGTCGCGGAGGAGGGAGGGCTCGTCCGGGCACCGGCTCGCTGCCCGCCGCAGTGCCCCCTCGACGGCCGCGGTCCCCCCCGTTCCGCCCAGGCGTGCAAGTGTGGTGGCCGCCGCGATCAGGTCGAAGGGCTCGCCCGCCCCGTCCGCGATGTCTGCGAGTCGGCTTGCGGACGTCATCGCCATCTCCAGGTCCCCGGCGTGCTCCCCGATGGCGAGCAACGCGCAGTGGGCCAGGGTGTCGTCCGGGTCCAGCGCGATGCGCGCCCGGGCGGTGGCCGCGCACTGCCCGTGCAGCAGGGGCTCCGCCAAGGCGACCTCGAGAAATCGCCCCTGGACGTGGGCATCGCCGGTGCCGGTCTCTAGCCAGCGCCTCAGCAACGCCAGAGAGCGGGTGGTGTCGCCCGTCGCCATGGTCGCCTCGAGGTCGCCGTGGGCGCGCTTCAGACGAAGGCGCGCGGCGGCCTCCTGATGGGCGCGATCCTCGTCCGGGAGCGCGGGCGCGGGTCGCTCAGGGGACTCGGTCCCGAGCCTCACCGACACCCTCCCCTCGGCGTGAGCCAGCGCCTGTATGGTTGCGCTCGACGAGTCTGGAAGCTTCCAGCCTGCGCCGGGCAGGATGTCACGGAGGGCTGCGCGGACCACGTCGACGGCGACGAGGGTGGTGCCCGTGCGGCTGGAGCGAGGCGCCAGCCACTCCGGCAGTCGGTCCGTCATTGCGCCCACGGCGCGGGGCCACGGAGCAGGTACGAAGCCATACACCCGCACGTCGTCGATGGAGAGCGCCAGTCCCGGGCCCGTCGGGAGCGACGCCGTGTCGGGGAGCACGTGGGCGCGTGCGGTGACGCGTACCCCCCCTGTCGTCCAGGTCAGCCGCGCGCCGTCTGCCCGGAGGCGAGCGGACACACCGTGCGGACGAAGCGTGCCCGCAAGGTCCTCCTCGTCGACCTCCACCGCCAGGGAGAGCAGCCGGTTGCGCAGCGCGCGGGCCACGTCAGTGGGCCGCTCCGGCGGAAGCGGCTGGAGGCCAGGCGGAGCCTCCATGGCGAGCTCGATCACCTTCAGTGGGCCCGAGCGCAGGCCTGCGAGGCGAACGCGCAGTCCGGCGGCGCTGAGGTCCAGGGTGAAGGGGAGGGCCGCCGGCTCCTCGGTCTCGAAGAGCGCCATCGAGCCCCTACAGCGCGTCGCAGCCGGCCGCCGACGGATCGACCGGAGCCGCGCCCTCGTCCAGCAGGCCGCAGGCCACGAAGGCGCCGTCGTGGGGCGCCCACAGATCGATGGGGCCCGGCGCCTCCCCGTCGGCGCCGAAGTCGAGGGAGCCCGATGCCCCGTCGAAGTCGATCCTGGCGTCGGGAGCTGACCGGAGGAGCTGGATCCCCTTGGTGATGCTCGACGGGGTCGCCGGGATGACCTCCGCTCCTCCCGTGAGCCTGCGGAGGCCCGCAACGATCTCGCCCGAGTCCGGGTAGGACCGGGTGCTCGCGCCCAACGCCAGCGCGAGCATGTAGGTGGCGTCATAGGCCTGCGCGGCGTACACGGGGGGCTCCGGGTACCCGAACTCCCCCCCCAGCCGCGCTTTGAAGGCGTTGAAGTGCTTGCCGCTCCCCGCCCGCGGTGCCGTCCCCCGGATGCGGGCCCGGATGCCGGCCTTATCCATCCCGGAAGGCAGCGCCGCGATCTCGGTGAACAGCGCGTCCGTCTTGCTGCCGTCTGCGAGGAACCAGCGCACTGGAGTCGGGCGGCTTCGCCAGGCGTACTCGAAGAAGGGTAGCAGCTTCGCGGTCTCGGCAGTGCCGATCATCACGACCAGCTCCGGCTCCGTCTCGTCGAGCTTCGGAAGCAGGTCCTTGGCGTAGACGACCTCCTTCGTCGGGTCCGCGTACTTGACGGAGGACAGCGCCGGCCCCCCAGTGCCGGGCAGGCTCTCCACCAAGGCGGTCAGGAGGCCCGTGCCGTACGCATCATCTTTATAAAGGACCGTCACCCGCTCGAACGGGGGCAGCCCATAGCTCTCGCTGTTGAGGATGACGTGGGCCATCGCCTTGCCCTGGAGCGCGTCGCTCGGGACGGTGCGCCACACGCGGTCCTCGTCGCTCAGTGCCGAGATGGCCGGGCTCGTGGCCGAGGGGCTGATCAGCACGAGGCCGCTCGGGCTCTCGGGTCCAGGGGCGGCGAAGCGGGAGGCGACCTCGATGGCGACGCTGCTGAAGGCCGGGCCGACGGCGCCGGGGACGCCAAGCGCGACCAGGTGCTTGGCTGCCCTCACGCCTCTGTCCGTGCTGCCGCCCGTGTCGCAGAGCAGCACGGCCAGCTTGCGGCCTCCGGTCAGCCCGCCGTGCTCATTGAACTCCTTGATTGCGAGGAGAACCGCGTGCTCCATGGGTACGCCGATGGAGGCGTTGTCGCCCGTAGTGGGGAGCAGCGTGCCGACCAGGACGGTTCCCGGCTCGTTGACGGGCCCGAAGGCCGCGCTGCACTCCTCGGTGGTCAGTGGGACCTCTGCGACCAGGCTGCTGCGGTCGACGCAGAAGCCCTCGGTGGAGCAGACCATGCCGGGCCCGCGGGCCGCGCAGTCCGCATCCTGCGAGCACTCCTCGAACTCCAGCGTCGCCGAGCAGCCCGAGGACACTGCCGCGACGATTGCCACCCAACCCAGCCCGCGCATGAGCAACTCCGCTCTCCTGGCCAACATCGGCACCCACTACGTTGGCGGCGAAGTGTAACACCACGGGCGTCACTTCGAAAGGTGGAGCGAGTGGGCGGGGCAGTGTTCAGAACCTGGACATGTTCACCCTCCTTCGCATGCGACAGCATCGGCGCTATTGCTGGTCAGGCGTCAGTGGGCTCCGTCGGTTCCACATTGCTGACCGTCGCGTGGCCAGGGTCTCTGGCGGCCCCCCGTGGGCCGGTCCTGATGAATTGTCCGAGAGTTTTCATGTGGTTGTGGATTTATTCTCGTTGTGGCACGAGTTGGCCTGGGGGTTGCAACTACTGGTTCCCGTGAGGCGCTGGTGACGAGCCAGCGGATGTGACCCGGGCCAACCCAGCAGTCGCTTGCGAAGCTGGAGGCCGAGAATCCCAAGAGGGACGGCAGCTCTCGAGAGAGGCAAGCCGTGCTCTCCGGAAGCAGAGACTCTGAGGAGCCGTCGCATTGGCGAGCCGGGGTGGGAAACCACAGCGGAAGGCCAGTGTGGAAAAGCTCGGGAGAGGAGGCGTCGCGAAATCGATGCCGCGCCGGAGAGAGTGAGGTCCCTGGAGGGAGTGAAGCCCAAGAGAGCATCGGGACGGCAACGCGGTGGAGACACGGCGCGCCGTCAACGGACTCCAAGGTAGAGCAAGGCCCTGAAGGCGAGCGGCCGCACCGGCAACGGAGCGACGATGAACGTCATGAGGGCATAGGTCACCGACGAGGTGATACGGCTGCCGCGGAGGGAAAAGCTCTGAAGGGCGTGAACCCCAAGAGCGCTTGTCGGGTGAAACAGACCGGCGAGGCCAAGAGAGGAGAAAGCCGCCAAGAGGGTGAGAAACCCTGAAGGCGGAAAGGTGGCGGAGGAGGCAACTCCGTCATCGCGGACCAAGCGGCATTGCTGCAACGGAATGCGAGAAAAGGACTCTCCTGGCTCATAGCGCTGTAGGGGAAGAGAACCTCAAGAGAGGTGCCATCCGGGGAGCGGGTGGCGGGTACGAGCAGCGATGCATGGTCTCGCCCAGCATCGGAAGCAACACCGAGAAGCTACCGCAAGGTCAGCCCGGTGCGCTGCTTCGCAAGGCTCTGAAGAGGCGGAAAGCCTGTGAGCGGATGACCCCTTCGTGAACTCGAAGGGCGACCCGGACGTCGAAATACCTCAGGGTTCGCGGCGGCGAAAGCCGACCGAAGAGCGTAGAGGGAGCGCCAAACCAATAGCGCGCTACGGCGACCGGATACAAGACGCTGAGAGGCAACCGAACCTCATGAGAGCTGGGAGTCTCCGCGGTGACGCGGTACGCTCCGCCTGCCCGAACCTCAGTCCTCTGGAGAGGCGAACGGGTCCTCCGCAGTGAACGTCGTCAGCGCCTCACATTTTTTTGTCCTCAGATCGCCTCATCCATCCACCCACCAGCTTGGGTCGCCTCTCCGCCGCAGGCCGAGTACGTCGTCCCACGAGCCGGACCGCAGCTCACTCGTCGATGATCTCGGGACCAGGTATCTCCGCAGCCCTCAGGCGGAGCAGCCACGGGTCCCGGTGCCAGCGCTCGAAGCTCTCGGTGGTCACCAGGGTGCGGGGGTCCGTGACCAGGTCCAGGAAGAGGCGCCCGTCCAGGTGGTCCACCTCGTGCTGGAACACGATGGCGGCGGTGCCCCGGGCTCGAAGCGTTCGGACTGCGCCCCCCTCGTCCACGTACCCGACGCGAATGTGCTCGTGCCGAAGGACCAGCCCGCGCAGGCCGGGGACGGAGAGGCAACCCTCGTAGCTTTGAAGCCGCGGGGCGTCACTGAGCGCCGTGATTCGGGGGTTGATCATCACGCGGAGCGGGATTGTCGGAAGAAACGGATAGCGCGGGTTGCGCTCGCGCACTTCGATGACGCAGACCCTGACCGCCTCCCCCACCTGGTTCGCCGCGAGGCCGGCGCCCCCCCGCGCGCGCATGGTGTCCACCAGATCCGCGATGAGCTGCGTGGTCCGGGAGGCTGTGATCTCCGAAGTGTCCAGCTCCCGCGTGGGCTCGTACAGGGTCGGGTGACCTGCGGTCAGGATGTCGCGGATGGCCATGGCTCCTCCACCAGTGCCGGCTCGGCGGGGGCCCGCCCGGCGCTACTCGCAGTCCGGGTCGTCCTGGTCGCGAAAGCGGATGATCGTGCCGAACGTCGGGTTCCAGGTGGTGGCCGGATCCGAGCCGACGATCAGGCCCTCGTCACACTCGCCCGGGCGCCAGTCCACTGCCAGGAGATCCGCGTCTGACGTCATGCTGTACGGCGGGTTGCTCCACCCGCTGATCGACTGCTCGATGAACGCCGACGAGTCGAAGGCCGGGTTCCCAGCAGGGCGGTGGTCCACCACGATGGCGCGCAGCGAGGTTCCGATGGCGTTGCCGACGATCAGGGCGCGGCTGCCGTCCTCCTTCCACGCGATGCCGTTGGGGCCCGCACCGTTGGGGATGCCGTTGGGGAGCGCCATCATGGTCCACGCCGATCCCGTGTGGACGTAGAGCTTGCCTGCCGACCACCCGGCGACGAGGCCGTAGCCGCCGCCGGGCCGCCACGCCGCGGCCCCGGCGTTGCCGAAGCTGGCTGGCATGCCGGAGGACAGCAGGGCGTCCTCGGTCAGGATGTAGGCCTTGCTGTCCTTGCCGTTGACCCCCTCCGAGGTGATCACGGTGGGCTCGCCGAAGTAGACGGACGGGTGCCCGACCATGAGGTCGATGAGGCCCGCCCCGGATGACCACGCCTTGAGCTTCGGGGGCCCGCCGTCCACCCAGAGGGTGAGCCAGTTGGTGTAGGGGTACTCGCTCCTTGCGCCCGCGATCCAGTGGTCGTTCCAGCCCGACCACACGACGGCGACGGGGGTCCCGTTGCTCAGGACGCCGTCGTCCGAGAGCGTGACCGTCAGGTCCTCGGCGACCGTGGCCCTCCACCGGTGCCCGACCTTGGACTTGTCGGCGCCGACGATGACGAAGTAGTCCCCGGATGGGTGGACGTCCAGGTCCTGAGGACCGTACAGGTTGCCGAGCACCACGAGCTCGTCGGTGTCCGCGTCATAGCGGATGACGTCGCCACCACCCGCCAGGATCAGGGCGAAGGCGCCGGAGGGGTGCCACCGGACCCTGAACAGGTCACCCAGGATCTTCAGATTCTTGACCTTCTCGTACAGGAGCACGTGCGTGCCCGGGCACGGGAGGGTCGAGAGCGTGCAGTTCGCGAGGCATGAGGGCTTTGCGGGGCTGAACGTGCCGCAGGTGCCGTTGCCCAGGTCGGCACCGTCGCACTCCTCGTCACCGTCCTTCTTGCCATTGCCGCACTCGCCCGCGCAGTCCGGGTCCATGGCAGCGGTCATGCCGTCGGGGCAGCAGTCGTCCCCAGGGATCGGCTCCGACACGAGGACCTTCTCGCACACGGCGTTGCAGGTGGCGGCGTCCCCCTGGAGAAGCAGGATCGCGCAGCCCGGCGGGTCGTAGCACGACGTGGGGCAGGCGCCGGTGCCAGCCGCGATGGCGGGATCGCACAGCTCACCGGGGTCCAGCTTGCCGTTGCCGCAGGGGTCGGGGGGCTGGGCATCGGGCGTGACCGGCACGTCGATGGGCTGGTCGACGTCGGGGGGCTGCGTGTCCGCGACCTCCGGGGCGTCTGAGGCGTCCGGCTCCGTGGCGTCGTCGAGAGGGGCGGTGTCCATGACGTGCGGTGCGTCGATGGGCGTCGGGGTGTCCACCATGGTCGCTGCGTCCTGGTTGGCGTCGGTGTCGGCCGGAGCCAGGCCATCAATCATGCCGGCACCATCCGTCTCGCCACCATCGTGCGGCTGGGTGGCCCCCGCGTCCTCCACGGGCTTGCCGCCAGGTCCCGCGTCCGGGAGGTCCGGTGAGGCGTCGCCAGTGTCTGGCAGCTCGTCGCTCCCCGTGAAGGAGGGGCGACACTCACCCGCCGAGCAGATCGTGCCGGTGGGACACTCCCGCTCCACCACGAAGGTCGAGATGGCGGCGCTGCACAGGAGCACGGTCTGCCCGTCGCAGACCCGGGCGCCCGCAGAGCAAGGGTCCCCCACCGTGTTCGACGGAGAGTCGCCGCAGCCCGGGAGCAGCGCGGCCACGAAGAGCGCGACCAGCAGGTCCGTGCCCGACCCGCACAGGCGCCTGGCGGCGGTCAGAGCGCTTGGGGGGCACGGTCGAAGGTGTGCCGGGTGGCTGGTCATGACGTCGGAGTCTGCCACGCTCCCGGTCGCTGGAACAAGGGCCCAGGCTCCCGTGGAGGCTCATGATCGTCCCTGCCCCGGGTGCAGCGACGGCCGGGTGCGGAGACGTGAGGTTGGAACGGGGCGCCAGCCGCGCTGGCCAGCCGGCTTGACCCCGCAGTCCTCAGGTGGTATCCCGGGCCATCGATGCGCGCGCTTGCCATATCGACCGTTGCGCTGGCCGTGGCCGCCGCGGCCTGTGATGGGACGGGGACGGCCTCCGAGGCCCCGAGTCGGTCTGTGTCCCCCGCCTTGGAGTCCGTCCCAGCAGAGGCGCCCGCTCCCAGGATTCCGGTGCCCGTGGCGACGCCGGCACCGACCCCTGCGCTGCGCGTCGCCGCCTTCGACCTGGCCTCGAACCGCTTCCTGGCGCACCTCACGCACCGCGGGGCACTCGTCGTGCCGCTGGGGAGCCCGGGTGCCGCGAAGTACACCCAGGGGCGCTGGAGGTCGTCGTGGATCATGGACCAGCGCGTCGAGGGTGAGGCGTGCGCCATGACGAGCGGCGTGCAAGGCGTGCTCCGGGTGCCGCTCCGGGCCGCCGCCTGTCGGGAGGGGTGCGTGCTGCGGGTGCGACTGCACCCGTTCGGTTCCGACCAGCGGGTGGACATCACCGTCAACGACACGCGCCTTGCGACCGGTAGCCTGCGGAGTGGGTGGACCGTCATCGAGCGGGCGATCCCGGCGGGAGCCATCATAGACGGAGAGAACCGGATCCGACTCCACTTCCGGAGGTCCGTGCCCGTTGGAGTCCACCGCTCCGGGGCCGCGATCGCATGGGTGGCCGTAGGACCGGCCGCCTCGGAGGACCCGCCCCCCACGGCGGCCCTGGTGACCCCGGACGGCGCCCTGGACGGCGGCGCCTTCGACGGACTCGAGTGGTATGCGGTGGTCCCTGACGCCGCCGTCCTGGAGGTGACGCCTGTCGGGGGTGCGCCGGACTCCACGTTTCGCGTCGTCGTCGAGCCGAGCGCGGGTGGACCCGAGGTGCGCGCCGAGGGGCCCGCGGACGGCGCACCGCGCGTGGTCGACCTGGGCGCCCTCGCCGGGGACGCCGTGCGGCTCCGCCTCGAGGCGAGCGGGCCGGTCCGCTGGGCCACTGCGCGGCTGACTGTGCCCGAGCCCAAGGCGGACGTCTCCTCCGGGCCTGCGCGCAACGTGATCATCTGGATGGTGGACACCCTCCGCGCGGACCGGCTGCGGGCATACAATCCGCAGAGCCGCGTCCGGACGCCGAACATGGACCGCCTCGCCCGCGAGGGGGTGGTGTTCCGATGGGCCACGGTCCAAGGGGCCTACTCGATTCCGTCACACGCGAGCCTCCTGACGGGGCTGCACCCCGAGGTCCATGGCCATACGACCGCGGAGACGCGGATCGATCGCCAGGTGGAGCTCCTGTCCGAGACCTTTGCCGCCGCGGGCTTCAAGACGGCGGCGTTCCTGTCGAACGGCTACGTGTCGACGAAGTGGGGCTTCAAGCAAGGGTGGGGCACGTACAAGAACTACATTCGCGAGGAGCTGCCAGCCCACACCGGGAACATGCTGAAGGACGTGCTCCCCTGGATCGCCGCGCGCAAGGGTGACCGCCTCTTCATGTATCTGGCGACGGTGGATCCTCACGTCGCCTACCACTGGCGAGACGAGTACGCGCTCGAGTACGACCCGGAGCCCTACTCCGGACCCGTTCCGCGCAACATCTCAGGGCACTTCCTCAATCGGATCCAGTCCGGCGCCCAGAAGCTGAGCGCGCGTGACCGCCAGCGTCTGGAGGCGACCTATGACGGCGAGGTAGCCTACAACGACGCCCAGCTCGGGCGGCTGATCGCGCACCTGGAGGAGCTCGGGGTGCTCGACGAGACGCTGATCGTCGTGACCTCGGACCACGGCGAGGAGATGTTCGAGCGCGGAGGCGTCGGCCATGGCCAGGGACTGCACGAGGAGCTGATCTCGGTGCCGTTCCTGCTGTGGCGCAAGGGGGGGCTCCCGCCGCGCGTCGTGCGGGGCGACGTCGAGATCGTCGACCTCGCGCCGACCGTCGTGTCCCTGGCGGGGCTCGGCGCCGTGGAGGCTCACCAGGGGGACGACCTCTCGGCCGACGTCTTCGGTGCCCGCCCCGACCTCCCGCGGCCTGCGTTTGCGCAGAAGGGAGACCTCGCGCGATCCTTGAAGATCGGGCGTTGGAAGTACATGCTTCGCGGCGGCGACAACGACGACCTCTTCGACCTGGACGCGGATCCGGGGGAGTCGACCGACGTCAAGGAGCAGCAGCCCGTGGCGCACCGAGCGGTGCGCGACGTCATGGGATTCTGGCTCGCCCACGGCGAGCGGTGGAGCAAGCGCAGATGGGGTCTTCCCTCCAATCACGGACCGGGCTTCGTCGAGGCGCTCGGTTCGCCTTGATGGCAGCGGTCTCTCTCGGTGCTTGCACCGAGCCGCTCCTCTTCGACAACGTGGTGCCGGTTGTCACGGGCCTCGGGCCTGTCGTGCCCATGGGCCCGGATACCGCGCGCATCACCCTCTGGGTCCAGGACTGGGAGGGAGACCCGGTTGACCTGGAGCTGGTCTTTGTCGCGCCGGGCCAGGAGCCGAAGCCCCTCGTCGCGGTGCCGGGCGGCCACGGCGATGTCGGCCTCACGTCCGCGAAGGAGTGGCCCGGCAGGGAGCACGTGTTTCTCTGGGATACCACCGGGATTCCGCCCTCGACGAAGCTCCGCATCCGCGTGACGCCCGATGATCTGCGCGCTGGCGCCGGCGACCCGCTGGAGACCACCGAGTTCACGCTGGAGGTCGGCCTCCCGGCGCCGGTCGTGCCGTGAGAGCGAGCCTCCTGGCGGCCTGGCTCTTCCTGGGCTGCGGGGCCGTCGAGCCGCTCGCCGGAGGGGACCTCGGGGGCGGGGCGGTGGACGCGATCTCGCCGGGTGGCTGGGCGGATTCGACCTCGCCGGGTGCCGTGGCGGATTCCACCTCGCGGGCACAGTTCGACGTCGGGGTGGCGGTCGACGGCCTCGGCGACGCGACGGGTTCTCTTCTCGACGCGCACGAGATTGCAGATGACTCCCTGCCCGGGGTCGACGCCCTCGCCCCAGACGCCGGCGATGACGCCTCGCCGGACGTGGGTGGGGGCACGGACACCCTCGACCCGCCCCCGACCATCGGGGCCTTCGAGGTGCTCGTCGCTGCTCAGGACGGCGTGGGCATCGACGGCTTCCTGACCGCCTGGGAGACGCCGCTCTGCGATGGGCTGCGCTGTCTGTTCGTGACCGTCCAGGCTGGTGCCGGAGAGGTCCTCGTGCTTGGCGACTTCAATGGCTGGGAGGGCGGTGAGCCTCTTGCGCCGGTTCCGGTAAGGCCCGACGTGTGGTGGGGCATCGTGGACATGGGGAGCCCGGCCCTCGTGGAGTACAAGCTCCGAGTGGACGGCGCGTGGAAGGTCGACTCGTCCAATGTCTACTTCCACTTCGGGCCCTTCGGGCCGAACTCGGCCATCTACGGACCCGGGTCGAGCCGGCTGCGTCTCATCCCCGGCGTCTGGTCCTCGGAGCTGGCGAACGAGCGAGACCTGTACGTCTACCTGCCGGCCGCGTACTTTCAGGACGAGACGGCCCGCTTCCCGGTGATCTACCTCCAGGACGGCTTCAACGTCTTCACGAACCCGGCGGCCCCCTTCGGCTCGTGGAACGTGGACGTCACGGCGGACGCGCTGATGGCGGACGGACGCGTCGCGCCCGCCATCCTCGTGGGCATCGACACCCATGATCGGTTCGACGAGTACCTCCATGCCCCCATCGACCTTGGGGAGGGAGTGGCCTCGGCGGCAAAGCTGGACTCCTATGGCGCGTTCGTCGTCGGCACCGTGAAGCCGCTCGTCGATTCGACCCTGCGGACCTTGCCCGAGCCTGCGCACACGGGCATCGCGGGCTCGTCGCTCGGTGGTCTGTCCGCGCTCTACCTGGCGGTGACCTCGCCGGGCATCTTCGGGCTCTGCGGATCGTTCTCCGGCTCGTTCTGGGTCGGCGAGAAAGGCGACGCGGCATGGGCTCCGAGCCTGCGGGAGGTCATCGCGCAGGAGGATCCGGCCCCTGGCGCGTTCAGGCTCTATATGGACAGCGGCGACCAGACCTTCGAGGGCGCGGTCACCTACGAGGCGGACGCATGGGTCTACTCCGATTGGACGCGCAACGCCCTCATCGCGCGAGGGTGGCAGGGCCGGCCCGAGTGGGACACGGACGGTGACCTGGCCACGCCTCCGGTGGACCTGGCGCCTGGGACACCGCCGAGCGAGGTCCCTCACCTGGCGTGGGGCCCCGCCGTTCCACCCGGCTTCGCAACGTGGGCGGACTGGCTGGGGACGGATCGCGACCTCCTGTCCATGGTAGGTCACGGGCACGTGCACAACGAGGCGGCCTGGGAGAAGCGCTTCGGCGCCGCGCTGACCTTCCTGCTGCCGGGTCCCGCGGCCCCATAGGGCGCCTCGCACGAGGTGATCGTTGCCACGCTGTATGGTTGACAGGCGTTCAGTGTCGAAGCTAGAGTTGAGCCACTGCACGAGGACCCCGAGCGCTGGTCTGGAGGAACCGATGAACCGTGCCCGATGCTCCACGGGGCTGCTCGCCTTGGCGCTCCTGTTCAGCGGGGCGTCCTGCGGCAGCTCGGTGCCCACGGAGGCATCCGCGGAGGCGTCGCCCTCTCAGATTGCCGCGGGTGCGACCAACCCCTCCCCTCCGGCACCCGCGCCCGCCAGCCTGGCGCCCACGAGCAAGATGCTTCGGGAGGCGCTGCCCCCTGTCGATGCTCTGGCCCTGGCGCTCAGCAAGGCCATCGCGGAGCGTCGCGCCCAGGAGGCGCCGTTCCTCGATGCCTTCGACCGATCGTTCAAGGAGCGCGTCGCGCGTGAGAAGGGGGTCCGGCGCCTGCTGGAGAGGGTCTATGAGGCCAACGGGTGGAGCTTCGCGTTTGCGCGAGGAGCCGAGCTCCTGCCGGGTGCCGTCGAGCTGATCCGCGCGGTCGAGGAGCTCCCGAGCCACGGCGTGGCGGTCGAGCCCTATCGGTTGACCGAACTCCAGAAGCTGCTCGCCGACTATGAGGCAGGGAGCGCCGGCTACCAGGAGCTGCGAGGAAAGGAGCTGAGCGGTGCGGCTGGCAAGGTCCGTACGCTCTTCGAGCTCGTGCGGGGGGAGCCTTCGCCCGCCGATCTGGCGCCCGGCCTCCTCGAGGCGGGGCTCACGGACGCGGACGTCGAGTCGGTCGCCGAGGTGGTCGCGCTCCAGGCGTCCCTCTTCGAGGCGAAGAAGGCGCTCAACGACACGCTGCAGGCACTGGACATCCGCCTGTTGAGCGCCTGGTTCCGCTATGGCCTCGACTTCAAGTATGTGAAGGTCGCGCACCCCTGGCGGGCCATGCGAGACCCGTCCAGCGGGTTCAAGGTCTTCGAGCAGAAGCTGCTGGACGATCTGGAGGCTGGCAAGGGCGACGTGGCGAAGACGCTGCGCTCCTGGTGGCCGGACAATCCTCTCTATGAGCGCACGCGGGCTGGCCTCGCGTTCTACGAGAAGCTCGTGGCGGACGACCGCTTCACCCGCCTGCCGGACCGCACCTACCGGAGAGGCCAGAAGGGTGATCCGGTGAGGAAGCTCCAGCAGCGCCTCGCCGAGGAGGGCTACTTCTCCGGCGCGCTGGACGGAGTGTTCGACGAGCGGCTCGAGAAGGCCGTGCGCACCTACCAGGTGACGCACCAGCTCGACGTGGACGGGGTCGTGGCAGGGACCACCCTTCGGTCCATGAACAAGCCCTACAAGGACCGCATCGACGACATCAGGCTCTCCCTGCAGCGGTGGAGGGAGAGCGCCACCCGCCGTGAGGCGGGGATGTACATCCGTGTGAACATCCCCCAGTTCCAGGCGGAGTTCTGGGAGGACGGCAAGCTCCTGCGACGGTACAACGTGGTCGTCGGTTCCAACGCCTGGGAGGTGGATCCAGAGCGCCGCGTCGAGGGAAACCTGAACCGAACGATGCTCTTCAGCAGCGCCATGGAGACCATCGTGCTCAACCCGCGATGGACGGTCCCCACGCGAATCCGCGACACGGAGCTGGCGAAGCTGGCGGAGAAGGACCCGGGGTACTGGGACAAGCACAACTATGTGCTCCAACCCCTGAGCGATGGCTCCATGCAGATCTACCAGAAGCCCGGCACGTGGAATGCCCTGGGGCTCGTCAAGTTCCTGTTCCCGAACGACTACTCCATCTACATGCACGACACGAACAAGCGGCACCTGTTCAAGAACACCATCCGTGCGTACAGCCACGGGTGCATGCGGGTGGAGAACGCCCTGGACATGGCCAGGTTCATCTTCGAGAAGGATGGGCGCCTGACGCCGGAGGAGTTCGACAAGATCCTCAAGAAGGGAACGGAGCGCGGCCTCTCGCTCAGGCGCAAGATCCCGGTGCATGTCGAGTACAACACCGTCTCCGTCGATGATGACGGGCACGTCATGTTCCTGCTGGACGTCTATAAGTACGACCAGGCGTACCGGGAGGGCCAGGTCCCCTTGCGGGGCGCAAAGCCCATCGCGCGTGATGGCTGAGCCCTCAGGAGGGGCCCGAGGAGGTTGCGGTGGCAGACGGAGTGGAGGCGCCCGGAGGGAAGAAGGTGCAGGCCCTCGTCCTCGATGTGCTCATCGGCGATGACGGCGAGGTGATCTTCCCCGACCTGAACGAGGCCCTGCTTGACGTGGCGTTGGCGCTGGACCCAGCGTCGGAGCTGGCGTGCCGTCGACCCGGTACTGCCGACCTGGGGCGTGAGGGCGGAGCGGCAGGAGCCTCAGGCGCTCATCAGGTGAGTCTCGAAGGTGTGGAGCCCACCGATGTCGTGGACGTCGTGCGGGAAGTAGGGAACGGTGTGGACCAGCGTCGGTGAGCCCAGCGCCGCCCGCAGCCGCTCCACCTGTGCGGCGTCAGCACCCACCAACGTGCGGTGGTTCCGCCACGCGCTGACGAGCTTCTGGGAGATGCGTCGGACGATCTGCTCCGAGTGGATCTGGAGCGCCTGCACGTCCAGCATGGCCGTCGCGACCCGGGCCTCGATGTCGTTCGGGAGGTCCTGAGGCAGGAAGCGCTTGCGGACCCGATTGACCACGAAGGCGCCCAGGGGCATGCGCTCTGCCTGGAGCGTCCGCGCGAAGAAGAGGCCCTCGTCGATGGTGTAGGGGTCGGGGCCAGAGAGCACGACGAACGACACACCCGGGCTGCGAAAGATCTTCTTTACCTCGGCGGCACGCTCCTTGAAGCCCGTCGTCATCTCGCCGAAGCTCGTCAGGAAGTCGAGGATGCTCAGGAACGTGTCGGCGCCCACGAACTTGCCGACACCTTTGAGGATCAGTGTGTTGAATCGCAGGAACCCGAGCCCGGCGCGGCCCGCCACGCGAGCCCCCTGCATCATGAGCCGGAAGGAGGCGCTGCCGATGAGGTCCTCCATGCGATTCGGGGCGTCCAGGAAGTCCAGCGCGTGATCGGTCGGGGGCGTGTCGAGGATGATCAGATCATACTTGCCCTGACCGCGGATCTCGTAGAGCTTCTCCATCGCCATGTACTCCTGGCTGCCGGCCAGGGCCGTGGAGAGCTGGCGGTAGTACGGGCTCGAGAGGATTCGGTCGCGAGTCACGGGGTCCGGCGCGTGTCGCTGAATCAGCCCGTCGAAGGTGGACTTGGTGTCGAGCATCATCGCCCACAGCTCCCCGGTGCAGGGGATGCCCGCCTCTGCGAAGAGCTCTGGGGAGACACGGGTCTCCTCCTTCAGGAGCTCCCGCATGCCCAACGAGTTGGCCAGGCGCCTGGCTGGGTCCACAGTGAGGACGAGCACCTTGCGACCCTGGCGGGCTGCTCTCAGCGCCAGCGCCGCGGAGGTCGTGGTCTTGCCCACGCCGCCCGAGCCGACGCACACGATGGTTCGCTGCGTCCGCAGGAGCTCGTCTAGTGTGGGCATGGGGAGGACCTCCGGGGCATGAGCGACGGCCGCACAACTACCCTACCAACGTGGGATTGTCAAAGGCGTCGCGGGCTTGCGGCGTGGTCCCTCACGCTTGTCGTCCACGTCGCCGCGGCGGGGTGCACACCCAGCCTGTCGCGCCCGGACCACGTCGTCGCGCCCCAGTTGGCGCCCGAGCGCCTGGGGCAGTCAGCGCCCGTGGATCGTTGCGCCGTCGATGGCACGACCGAGAGCATCCTCCTGCAGGGGAGCGGCGCCCTCATGGTCCGACGTACCGCCGAGGGGCCTGTGGAGCGACTGCAACCGCAGCGCGGGGAGGTGGTCCTCTTGCGGGGGAGCCTGCTGCTCCTCGACGGCACCTCCTTGCGGGAGTTGGAGGGGGACGGCGCCGTGCCCCTGCCCGGCGCCGAGATCCTCCGGGTGCCGTTTGCGGTGGCCGTCCACCCCGACGGCCGCGAGCTTGCCGTGTGGTCCCGGAGCGCCGCCGGCCCCGTGCTCGTCGTCGATGGTCGGACCGGCGCGCTCGTCAGGATGCTCGCGGAGCACGGCGCGCCAGTGACGGCGGTAGGCTTCGGCGCCCGCGGGCGCGTGATCACGGCGGACCGCACGGGCTGGGTCCGCGTGTGGGGGGCGACCGGGGCCCGCCCCGAGGCGTGGCTGAGGCCGTTCGACGACGGGGGCCCGAGCGCGCTCGCAGCCAGCGGCGATGTCGTGGCGGCCTGTCGCGGGAGCCAGGTGTGGCTCTGGGGTGTGGCGCCGCACCCGGACGGCACGGGAGTGGGGCTGAGGGGGCGGATCGAGCTCGACGGCCCGTGCGCCGCGCTGAGCATGCGGGATGGCCTCCTCGCCGTCGCGTTCGGCAGTGGGTCGGTGCTCCTGTGGGACGTGGAGGCGGCCGAGGCCCGCGGGATTGTCCGGGACGATCATGCGGTGGACGTCTGCGTCGCGGGGCCTCACGCGGTGCTGGTCGTCGGCGATGACGGTCAGAGCGCGGCTCGCCTCTGGGACAGCGGCCTCTGGGCTCGGTCGGCGGTGCAGCGCTGGACGCCACCAGCTCCGGACCCGGTGGCGCGCCTGACCTCCGAGACCTTCGTCGCCCTGTATCAGCGCGCGCGGTGTGAGCAGCAGCGGGGAGATGCGCGGGCGCTCGTGCATCTGCTCCTGGCGCACGGGGTGCCGGACCTCCCCACTTGGACCCAAGGGAGTCGGCGGCGCCTGGAGGACGACCCGGCGCTCCTGGAGAGGGTAGCCAACGGCGGGGCCCCCTGCCCGTGAGCAACCTGGCCCTGCTACCCGAGGCGCGCCCGCAGCTCGGAGGCGGCGCGCTTCATCCGCTCACGCACCACAGGGCTGGACTCGGTGGAGAGATCTTCGAGGTGCGTAAGCGCCTGCGGGCCGCCGACGGCCACGAGCCCGTCGCACAGCGCGATGCGCACGCGGTCATGGGGCCCTTCCTTGCCGCGGTAGAGGAAGGCAGTGAGCTTGGACTGGTCGAAGCGCTCGAACGCCTCGATCATCAGATCCTCGGCGGTCGTGCCGTCTCCGAGCTCCAGCTCGCCGAGCCTGGAGAGTGCGCTGACCGCCGCGATCTGGGCCGCCTCGGGCGGAGCCTCGGTGGGGCGGATCAGCGCCTGGAGCCTCAGTATCGTATCGTCGTCGCGGAGCCCCACGCGCTCGACCAGGTGCACCGCCCGGCTCGCCACGTCTGGGTCCGGGTCCTCCATCGCCGGGACGAGCGCCCGCGCCGCCCGATCACCGAAGAGCCGCGCGAGCGTAGAGAGCGCCTCGGCCCGCACCGGCCCCGCCGGGTGCCGCGCATAGGCCAGGATGGTGCGGCCTGCATCGCGCCCCCCCAGCTCGGCCAGCACCTTCAGGAGGTAGCGGGTTGCCCGGCGGCCGACCTTGTGGGTCTCGAGGAGCGCCGTGATGGGAGCCACGGCCTCCGGGCCGATGCGCACCAGCGCCATGGCTGCGTCGCTGCACACGTCCTCACGATCACCCTGCTCGATGACCCGCACCAGCGGCGCGACGGCGGCGGCGCCCATGACGAGGAAGAGCCGCCCCACGGCGCCGCGCACCTCCGGGGGCTTGGTCTCCATGGCCTCGACGAGCATGGTGACGATCTCCTGCTGGTCGAGGCGTCCCAGGGCCTCGACCACGAGGGCCGAGCGTCCCTTGAAGCCTCCTTCGGTGCGACGGTGGGCGGCCAGCGTCTCGATGATGCGGTTGGCGTCCTCGTACCGCTCGATCCGAATGAGGTTGGGGATGATCGCCACGATGTGCGGCAGGTGCTGCAGGTAGGCGTCCGGGCTCTCCACCTGATCGAAGAGCTTCAGGAATGACCCGGTGTCTCGCAGGAAGGCGCTGGTCCACCGATCCATGCGGATCTGGACCTGCATGGCGCGTGGCAGGCAGCTCAGCGGCACCGCCCCGTGGTCGTGGAGCTGCCGCAGCAGGGTGTCCGCGACCTGGACCTCTGCGTGCTGGGCGAGCCGCATGCCGATGAGCAGCAGCAGGCGGTCGATGGTCTCCTCCAGGTCCGGACGCTGCTCTGGACCGCGCTCCTGGAGGCTTGGCCGCGCGCGCCGCTCGTGCTCGACGAGGAGCGCCTCGGCGAGGAGCGCCTGTCGGTCGATGGGGAGGGCGTCGATGAGATCGGGCTCCAGGTCCAGGCCATGGAACTCGGCGACCTCCTCCGCGATCAGATCCAGGTTGAGCATGAGCTGCTTGAGGAAGATGCCCTTGGAGAGGGGCCGGAGGATGTCGCTGATCAGGCGGATCTTCGCCTCGCGAAGCTCCGCGTCGGTCGACTTGCTGTAGAGCGGGATGTGGCGCAGGTCCTTGCGGAGCCTCGAGATGGCCACCTTGACCCGCCAGGGGAGGCGCCGCCGGTCGTCGACCAGGTCGTCCTCGAGCACGATGGTGACGTTGACCACGTTGTGCTCGATGAGGGACTCGGTGAAGCGGCGCTGGTTGCGGACCTCGTCGGCGCGGTCGTCGAACCGGAGCAACGAGTCCATGTCGATGTGACGCTCGACGAACACGCCGATGAAGCGGTGGAACTCGTCCTCGCGAATCAGGTTCTTGATGCTGAAGGAGACCAGCCGGTTGCGCTTGGAGAAGCTCAGGAGCTTCCCCGCGAAGTGCTCGCCCGCCGGTCCCCCGATGAGCACCTCCAGGGGCACGGGCTCCTGGTATACGCCGTCGAGGGCGATGCTCTCGGTCTCCTGGTAGGAGGTGTTCAGGAAGGTGATCTCGTCCCAGAAGGCTCCGAGCTGCTTGAGCTGCTGGAAGGGCTCCTCCGCCACCTTGCGGGCTTGCGGGTGGTCCGGTGAGTAGTAGCTGTTCTGGAGGATGGCACGCGCCAAGGTCAAGCAGAACGAGACCAGGAGCTGGCGCTGGGCTGCCTCCTCCGGCGACAGCTCGGCCTGCTTCACGTAGGCGGGGAGGTCCATCCTCGGGGCGATGTCGGCCATGGTGTGGCTCCGGCCACCACTGGACGCGGTGTAGCCCCGGGTTGCTCGGTGCTACCCGGGAGCTGGCGTCGCTTGAGCGGCGGTGTGGCGCAAATGTACCACCCCCGTGGCCCCTCGTGTACTGCCAAACACCGGCGACGGCTGTCGCTATTTCTGTCCTCCACGATCCTGCGTTGGCTCCTCGTCGTGAAGGATGCGCTCGCCTGGCGTGTCCAGGTCGTCGAACTGGCCTCGCCGCACCGAGACCGCAAAGATCGCCACGGTCCCCGCCGCGAAGAGCAGCGCCAGGGGGAGCACGATGTAGATGACCGACATCCGCCTTACCTCGGGAACGTCCGCGCTCGGAACGAGCTGGTCAGCACGGTCAGCGAGCTGACGGGCATCATGATCGCGGCCAGCAGCGGGTCGATGAGCCCCGCCAGGCAGAGCGCGACACCGACCACATTGTAGCAGAGCGAGAACGCCAGGTTGCGCCGGATGACGCCCACCGTCCGGCGCGCCCCGTCGATGAGCGTGGCCAGTGGCAGCAGGCCCGGGCGCGTGAGATAGACGTCGGCGGTGGCGAGGCTCGCCTCTGCGCCGCCGTGGACCGCCACGCCGACGGAGGCTGCCGACAGCGCCGCCGCGTCGTTGACGCCGTCGCCGACCATGATGACCGGGCCGCGGGTTGCCGCCTTCTCCACGGCCAGGAGCTTGTCCTCGGGGGAGCAGGCGCCACGGCAGGCGTCGGGGGGCAGGCCGAGGGCGCGCCCGACGCTTTGCGCTACCTCGGGGTGGTCTCCCGAGAGGATCCCCACCGTGAAGCCGCGGGCCTGGAGGGCTTCCACCGTCCCGCGGGCTTCGGGGCGTACCGGGTCGCCAAAGCCGAGGGCAGCGACGACGTGCCCATCGACGGCAACCGCGACCGGCGTCAGGGCCTCCTGGGTCAAGGTCGCGACGCTCTCGTCCAGCCACGGGCTCGCGCCGGCCCGTGCGGCCACGAAGGCCGGCGACCCAATGACGACGCTCCGTCCACCGACCCTCCCCTCGATGCCTCCGCCGGTGGTCTGGGTGACGTCCGCCAGGACGGGAGGGCTCACGGGAGCCTCGGACGCCGCAAGGATCGCACGCGCGACGGGGTGCGATGACTCCGCCTCCAGCGCACGGACGAGGGGCTCCACCGTGCGGTCTCCCAGCCACTGGACGAGGGCGGTGCGGCCCTCGGTGAGGGTGCCCGTCTTGTCCAGGTAGATCTGGCCCCCGCGGGCCATGCGCTCCAGGGCGTCGCCGCCTTTGATCAGCATCCCCGCTTGTGCGGCGCGGCCGATGGCGACCGACACGGCGAGGGGAGTCGCCAGGCCCAGGGCGCAGGGGCAGGTGACGATCAGCAGGGCGATGGCGTGGTCCACGGCCAACGACGGGTCGACGCGCCACCACAGCAGCACCGTGGTCGCCGCCAGCGTGAGGATCGCCGCGACGAACACCCCGGAGATGCGGTCCGCCATGCGGACGATGGGGGCGCGGCGCCGTGAGCCCTCCTCGACGAGCTGCATCAGGCGACCGACCCGGGTGCGCTCGCCGGCCTCCTCCACGCGCACGACGACGCGGGCCGAGAGGTTGACGGTGCCTGCGTGGACCCGGTCGCCCTCGCCGGCGCGAATGGGGCGGGACTCGCCGGTCAACAGGGACGCATCCACCTCAGTAGTCCCGGACGCGATGATCCCGTCGGCCGGCACCGAGTCACAGGCGCGGATCTCGACGAGCGTCCCCGGCAGCAGGGCCTCGATGGGCACCTCGCGGACGCCGTCTCCAGCGATGACCCGCGCCGTGGACGGCGCGAGGGAGTAGAGCAGCTCGGCGGCGTCATTGGCGGCCCGCTGTTGCCTGTTCTGAATCCAGCGCCCCACCAGCAGGAGGAAGACCAGGACGGCCACCGAGTCGAAGTAGATGTCGCCCGTTCCGCGCAGCGTGTTGACCGTGCCCCCCACCAGGCCGGCGCCGAGCCCGATGGCGATGGGGAGGTCCATGTGGAGCGTGCGGGTGCGCAGCGCGGCCCAGGCGCCTCGGAAGAAGACCGAGCCCGCCCACACCGCCGCCGGGAGCGTGATGGCCATGCTCGCCCAGTGGAACAGGCGGCGGTACTCCGCCTCCATCCCCTCGAACATGCCGCCGTAGAGCGCGAAGGCCATGAGCATGACGTTGCCCGCCGCCGCCCCAGCGACGCCGATGCGCACCAGGAGCGCGCGGTCCTCCTGGCGGCGCAGCTCTCGCACCTTCACGCCGCGGTAGGGGCGCGGCGGGTAGCCGAGGGAGTCGAGGAAGCGTGCGATGGAGCTGAGGGGGGTGGTACCGGGGTCCCACGTCACCTCCGCCAGCGAGCGGCGGAGGTCGAGGCGCACACTCGCGACGCCCCCCATGACGCCCGGGATCTTCTCCACGAGCCACACGCACGCCGAGCAGTGCACCCCCTCCAGGTAGAGCTCGACTGTCCGCAGGCCGCTCTCCGTTGTCCGCGTGTAGAGCTCGGTGAAGGCAGGGTCGTCGAGCTCTGCGTAGCTCTTGGCGGTGGTCTTCGCGGGGCGCACCGTCTCGCCCCGCTGCTCCACGAAGTCGTAGTAGCGGTCGAGGCCGTTGTCGTGCAGCACGAACCACACCGTGCGGCAGCCCTCGCAGCAGAACTGGTCGGTCGCGTTCGGGACCACGAGCCCGGCGGGCACCGGGAGGCCGCAGTGGGTGCAGCAGGTGGCCTCCATCGAGCGCGCCTGCCCCGCCCCGGTCGCGTCAGCGTGGGCCATGGCACGGAGCGTCGCTCGGGACGCTGGCTGTGTGGCTGGCGCGAGCAGAGGGCATCTCGATCCCGGCGCGACCCACGATGGAGAGCAGGCCGACCACCACCAGCGCCACCGCGGTCACCGCGGGCAGGTGGCGACGGAGGGGGGCAGACACGGCCTGGAGACCGGCGCCAAGGCCGACCAGGACGGGGAGGGTGCCCGCCCAGAAGGCGGCCATGACCGCTGCGCCTCCGAGCGCAGATCCAGCGCCGGCTGCGGTGATCACGAAGGCATAGAGCCAGCCGCACGGGAGGATCGCCGTGAGCAGCCCCATGGCCGCCGCGCGGAGGACGGGGTGGTGGCCTCGCAGGGCGCCGATGACCCGGGTGGTGGCGCGCCGCAGGCCGTCGGGGACGCCCAGGCTCCCCAGGCGAACGCCGAGGACCCTGAGCAGCGCGATGACCCCCCAGGCGACCATGGTCGACCCAGCGAGCACGGCCGCCGCTCGCTGGAGCCCGGCGGCCTCGCCTGCCACGTCCACGGCGGCGCCGATGCCGCCCGCGACGAGCCCCAGCGTGACGTAGATGGAGGCGCGCGCCCCGTTATAGGCGACGAGGCCACCGAGGCGAGCGCGCCCGCGGCTCCGGTCGGTTCCTGCCCAGAAGGCGACGAGGCCGCCGCACATGCCCATGCAGTGAAGGCTCCCCAAGATGCTCGCGATGGTGACCGACCCGATGAGCGCGCTCACGTCCCGGCTCCGCTCCCGGCAGCCTGCGCCCGCACTTCGGGGAGCACGTCTTGTGAGATGGTCTGCGTGAAGCGCTCCGCACCCCGCACAGCGGCCAGGCGGAACTGCCACAGCCCGGGGCGCCGGATGGGCATCTCGGCCACGTAGGTCCCGTCGCCGTGGCGTGAGAAGGTCGCGCTCAGGACGTGCGCTCCCCGAGCGTTGTGGGATGCCTCGATCGTGAGTGCGTCCGGGGCGACGGCAGCCCCGAGGCGGTCCGTGACCCGGGCGACCACGCGCATCCCGTCCTGGCTCGGCAGGGTGACCAGGGACGCCCCCCAGCCGAGGCGCTGGTTCTCGCGCTCCTGGGCCATTGTCTGGTCCCAGTCGAGGGCCTTCTGGTAGTAATCGGGCTCCACGGAGAAGGACGGGTCGTTGCTCGCGATCACCAGCAGCGTGACGTTGGCGACCACCCCCAGAAGCAAGAGACCGACGATGAATCCCGGCCAGAACCATGGTCTCCGCATCATGGGGCACCTCCGCCGGTCTCGGGCCCGAGCAGCTTGTAGGGGAGCTCCACGTCGAGCTTCGCGCCGTCCGTCACATGGAAGCGGACGTCCACGCTTCCGCCCAGGAGCGCGCCGGTCGGCGTGATCACGAACACGTTGGCGGTCTCCGTAGCATCGGCTGCGACCCGCAGCGGGTTGGAAGGGGCGACGATGCGCGCCTCGTCCATGCCGCGGAGCGCGATGGAGTAGCTCTGGTCCCGGTCGGAGCGGTTCGTGATCTTCACGCGGATGGAGTTGGACACCTCCCCCGTCTGGAGCACGCTGTACGGGCTCCCGATGCCGCGCAGGATCATCACGTCGGCCGTGGTCTTCGTCGCGAGCTGCCAGACCAGCAGGCCCACCACGACGATGACCGCCAGCGGGTAGAGGATGACCCTCGTCCGCAGCATCTTCGTGCCCTGGCCCGCCAGCTCGTCCTGTGACGAGTAGCGGATCAGGCGCTCGGGGCGGCCCACCTTTCGCATGATGGCGTCGCAGGCGTCCATGCACTGGGTGCAGTGGATGCACTCCATCTGCAGGCCCTCGCGGATGTCGATCCCGGTGGGGCAGGTGGTCACGCAGGCCCGGCAGTCCACGCAGTCGCCGGCCGCCCGGTCGGCGGACTTGGCGATCTTGCCGCGGGGCTCGCCCCGGCCATAGTCGTAGCCGACGATCAGGGACTTGCGGTCGAGCAGCACGGACTGAAGGCGCCCGTATGGGCACGCGACGACGCAGGTCTGTTCGCGGAACCAGGTGAAGTCCAGGAAGATCAGCAGGCTCGTACCCGCCATGACCAGGAAGGACGTCGGGTGCTCGAAGGGTGAGCGCCGCACCCACTGCGCGAGCTGGTCGACCCCAACGAAGTAAGACAGGAAGACGTGGGCGAGGAACAGTGAGAGCACGGCGAAGACGCCCAGCTTCAGAGCGCGCCGGACGCCAGGGGCGAGGCGCTCCAGTCGCGAGCGGCGTCCCGGGGCGCCCTCGAACAGGCGCTCGATGGGGCGGAACAGGAACTCCATGTAGACGGTCTGGGGGCAGGCCCAGCCGCACCAGACGCGCCCGAACAGGGCCGTCAGCAGGAACACGGTGAGCACGATGCTCACGCCGAGCAACATGAGCATCACGGTGTCCGTCGGCAGGAACGTCGTGCCGAAGAGCGTGAAGTGACGCCGTGGCAGGTCCAGCAGCACCAGTGGCTTGCCGTTGATCTGGATGTAGGGGAGCAGCACGAACAGGGCGATCAGCGCCCAGGCGGTCGCGGCCCGCCTCCTCCAGAAGCGCCCGGGCGACAGCCGCGGCTGCATCCACCGCCGCGAGCCGTCCCGGTTCAGCGTCGAGAGGACCTGCTGCTTCGCCTCGGCGGGTGCGTGAACCATGGTGCTCCTGGGGCCCCCTTCACCCTGCTGCGCTACTGCCCTTGGACCGCGGGGGCCACGGGGGCCACGGGGGCCGCGCCGGACGCGCCGGACGCGCCGCCCGCCGGCTCGCTCGGCGGCGCCAGGGCCTCCCAGTCCACCTTGTCGCCCTGCGGCGCCTTGCCCTCGACGTGGGTCTTTCGCAGCGTGCCCACGTACGCGACCACCTTGAGCAGCTCGTCCGGCTTGAGCTTGCGCTTCCAGGCCTCCATGCCCTTGTCCTTGACCCCCTCGGACACCGTCTTGTGGATGTCGACGAGCCGCGCCCCATGGAGCCAGTAGTCGTCTGTGAGGTTCGGGCCGATCTTGCCCTCGCCCCGCGGGCCGTGGCAGTCCTGGCACTTCGCCTCGTAGACAGCTCGGCCGCTCAGGACCATGCCCTCGTCTGCCATGAGCTTGCTGATGGACTCCTCGGTCACCTCACCCGCCGCCAGCGCCTGCTCGGCCTCCCACTCGTAGAAGGCCTTCATCTCCGCCTCGTAGGCCGCGACCTCCGAGAGCCCCGGGCCTCCGTGGAAGTAGGCCACGTACACGAAGGAGAACACGATGGTCCCGTAGAACAGCCCGAGCCACCACCGCGGCATGGGGTTGTCGTACTCCTGGATCCCGTCGTAGTCGTGGTCGACGAGAAGCTTGTCCTGCGCGTCGCTCATGTCACCCTCACTCGTCCTTCGGTCCCTGACCGCTCCCCTGGTCGTCGTCGCCCGCCGGCGGGTCCTGCTCCAGCGGCAGGTATCGCGCCTTCTCCCAGCGGCTCCGCTTGCGCACCGCGAACACGTAGATCGCTATCCCCACGAACACCCCGAAGAAGATGACCAGGGCGACCTCTGCCCAGGTGGTCAGCCCCATGCGGCTCATGATGTCCGACAGCCGCATGTCTCACCGCGCCGCCATCTTGGCGCCGTCGGGCGCCGGGGCCTCCGGCGGCTTCGCCTTGATGTCCGTCCCGAGACGTTGCAGGTAGGCGATCATCGCGATGATGTTCTTGCGCCCGAGGCCCGCGGGACCCTCCTGCGCGACGATCTCCGCGGCGATTGTGTCCGCCTGCGCCATGGCGTGCTCCTTCGCGCCCGCCACCACCTCGGGCGGGTAGGGCACGCCCAGGGTCACCATGGCCTTGACGCCGGCCTCCAGGGCATCGAGGTCCAGGTCGTCCGTCAGCATGTGCTTGTACGGCGGCATGATGGACTGCGGCGTGGTCGACCTCGGGTCCTCCATGTGCCGCACGTGCCACAGGTGCGGGTACTTGCCGCCCACCCGGTGCAGATCCGGCCCGATGCGGCGGCTGCCCCACTGGAACGGGTGGTCGTAGACGAACTCACCCGGCTTGCTGTACTCGCCGTAGCGCTCCGTCTCGTCGCGGAACGGGCGGACCATCTGGGAGTGGCAGTTGTAGCACCCCTCGGCGATGTAGAGGTCACGGCCCGCCAGCTCCAGGGGGGTGTAGGGCGCCACGGAGGCGATGGTCGGCACGTTCGACTTGATCAGGAAGGTCGGCACGATCTCGAACAGGGACGCCACGATGACCGCGACGGCCGTCCACACCGTGAACAGGACGGGCAGGCCCTCCCAGCGGCGGTGCCACCTCGCCGCGAAGAAGCGCTCCAGCGAGTAGGCGACGTGCGCGACGGCCGCACCGTCCTGGCGCAGAGGCGACGGCGCCGTGGTGTCCTCCACGTGGCTCGGATCCAGCGGCGCGGCCTCGACGACCGGCTCGTCGTAGACCTTCGGGCGGCGCGCCCAGGTCATGAAGACGTTGACGATCATGAGGATGACGCCCGCGAGGAAGAGCGTGCCGCCCAGCGCGCGCACCCAGTACATGGGCATGAGCTTGATGACGGTCTCGACGAAGTCGGGGTACTGCAGGCGGCCCGTCGCGTCGAAGGCGCGCCACATGAGCCCCTGGGTGATGCCGGCGGTCCACATGGAGACGATGTAGAGCACGATGCCGACGGTGCCGATCCAGAAGTGCACCTCGGCGGCCTTCCTGCTCCACAGCTTGGCCTGGAAGAGCCGCGGGACGAGCCAGTAGACCATCCCGAAGGTCATGAAGCCGTTCCAGCCGAGGGCGCCGCCGTGGACGTGGCTGATGGTCCAGTCCGTGTAGTGGGACAGGGAGTTGACGCTCTTCACGGACAGGAGCGGCCCCTCGAAGGTGCTCATGCCGTAGAAGGTGACGCCGACGACGAAGAACTTGAGGACCGGGTCCTCGGCGACCTTCTGCCACGCGCCGCGCAGGGTGAGCAGGCCGTTGATCATGCCGCCCCAGGACGGCATCCAGAGCATGACGCTGAAGAGCATGCCGAGGGTCGCGGCCCAGGCCGGGAGCGCCGTGTAGTGCAGGTGGTGTGGACCCGCCCAGATGTAGAGGAACACCAGGGACCAGAAGTGCAGGATCGACAACTTGTAGGAGAAGACCGGCCGGTTCGCCGCCTTGGGCAGGAAGTAGTACATCAGCCCGAGGAACGGGGTCGTCAGCACGAAGGCCACGGCATTGTGGCCGTACCACCACTGCATGAAGGCGTCCTGGACGCCCGAGTACACGGAGTAGCTCTTCAGGAGCCCGGCCGGGATGACCAGGCTGTTGAAGACGTGCAGCAGGGTCACGGTGATGACGGTCGCGATGTAGAACCAGATGGCCACGTAGAGGTGGCGCTCGCGGCGGCGGAAGATGGTGCCGAAGAAGTTGACGGCGAAGATGATCCAGACCAGCGCGATGGCGAGGTCGATGGGCCACTCCAGCTCGGCGTACTCCTTGCCCTGGGTGTAGCCCAGGGGGAGGGTGATGGCCGCCGCGACGATGATGAGCTGCCAGCCCCAGAAGTGCAGGCTGCTCAGCAGGTCGTTGAACATGCGAGCCTTGAGCAGCCGCTGCGAGGAGTAGTAGATCGCCGCGAACACCGCGTTTCCGGCGAATGCGAAGATGACTGCGTTGGTGTGCAGCGGGCGCAGGCGGCCAAAGGTGGTCCAGGGGAGCCCCAGGTTGAGGGCCGGGACCGCGAGCTGGAGCGCGAGGATCAGGCCGACGAGCATGCCGACCGCCCCCCAGATCACCGTCGCCATCGTGAACTTCCTCACGATCGCGTCATCGTAGACGAACTTGTCGAGCCGGCCGGACGGCGCGTTCATGCAGACTCCCATGTGTGCGAGACGGACTGGAGCGAACAGGTGGGCAGCCCCGCATCGTCGAGGAGCTGCGCGATTTCTGGTTGCGCGTGCAGCAGGGTACGTGGGATGAAGAGCACCTCGGAGTCGGTGTGGAGGTACACGGTGACTCCTGCCGGGAGGTCGAGCTCGTCCGCCGGAGGCACCACCAGCGGCCGGTCTGGACGCACCACTACGTTCAGCGTGGCCTTGTGGGCGCCGCGCGAGTGGGTATCCTCCAGCCGCAGAGACCCACGGAGGAATACGAAGGCGCCTGGCGGCAGGTGGGTCTGGTACAGCAGGATCTGACCTTGAGGAAATCGGAGCCTCGTGACCTCTTCCGTCGCCTCCAGGGTGGCGATGGTGGTGGCAACATGGCTAGTATTCGCGGCGCGCGTGGTCACGATGCCTCCCAGCTCCGGAGGAGACCGGAACAGTGGAGGGTTGTACCGGGGGGCATTGTGAGGCGCCTTGGCATCGATCAAGGTGCGGGTTGATCTGGATCAAGAACACGGGGTTCGTCCAAGTGGAGCGCAGGGACAAGCTGTTCACAGGGTCTGACGGGTGTCGTCACGAGCCTGCCCGTGGCAAGGGCGGCTCGGGGGACAGTTGCTTCACGTGCCAGATGCGCCCGGCGTCGGAGTGGGGCGTTCTCCAGGAGGACGAGGTCTCGAGCCTCAATGACTCCAAGATCTGCAACACCTACCGGCCAGGTCAGATCATCTTCTACCAGGGCAACCCGTGCCTGGGCGTGTACTGCATCGAGTCGGGGACCGTCGCCATCCGCAAGACGGACGCCGCGGGCAACTCCGTGCTGGTGCGCCTGGCCCATGAGGGGCAGACCCTCGGGTACCGGACCTACTTCTCGGGAGGCGGCTACACGGCGAGCGCCGAGGCGCTCACCGAGGCCAGGATCTGCTTCGTGGACCGGGCGGCGGTGCGCCGGCTGCTCGACCTCAACCCCGCGCTGGGGATGCGGTTCCTCAAGCGCATCTCCGACGATCTGCGCGACTCGGAGGACCAGCGCCTCGCGGCCGCGTCCTTGCCCGTCCGCGCTCGGGTCGCGCACCTGCTCCTCGTGCTGAAGGATCGCTGCGCCACCGTGGACGAGGATGGGACGCTGGTCATCGAGCTACCGCTCGCCCGCCAGGACATCGCCGCCATGCTCGGCACGCGCCCCGAGACCATCGCGCGCACCACCAAGGCGCTGGAGGAGGACGGCGTCGCCGAGTTCCGCGGGCGCCACGTCCTCGTGCAGGATCTGGACATGCTGCTGGACGAGGTCGAGCAGGTGAGCGCTCGCTGATCCACGGTTTCCGGTCTCCAGCCCCTCTGGGCACCCGCTCCACCACCCAGGCACGCGGCTTCCCGAAAATCCGGCGAGATGATCGCGGCTGATTGTAACTGTCAGCCGAGGGTGGAGAGCCGTTCCAGCTCGGATCGCACCCGAGCCGCGATGGTGGCCTTGGCGTCCGGCTCCCGCGGGTCTACGAGGAAGGGCCTCCCGAAGCGGACGTCGACGTGCGTGCCCGGGCGGACGAGGCCGCTGTTCTTCTGCATGATGTGGCGCGAGCCCTCCACCCACGCCGGCACGATCTGCACGCCCGCCTCTGCGGCCATGTGGAACGCGCCCTTCTTGAAGTCCTTGAGCGCGCCGTCCTTGCTGCGCGTCCCCTCGGGGAAGACGACGATGCTCCGCCCCTCGCGGACCGTCCTGATGGCCTTGTCGATGCTCGCGAACGCCTTCTTCTGGTCGCTGCGGTTGATGAAGATGAAGCCCGCCGCCCACATGGACCAGCCGAAGATGGGGATCCAGGCCAGCACGTGCTTCGACAGGAAGCGCAGGTCCACGGGCACCGTGGCGAACAGGCACGGGATGTCGAAGTGGCTCTGGTGGTTGCTCATCAGGATGAAGGGGCGGGACCAGTCCACGCCGTCGGTGCCTCGGGACGAGATCGTCGTGCCGCTCATGCGGAGCAGCATGCGGGACCAGGCGCGCGCCGTCTTCATGTAGAGGCGCCCGCTCGGCGAGATCAGCGTCGACAGGCCCCCGACGAGCGCGTACAGCGCCGTGGCCGAGTACATGATGGGCAGGGCCACCGCGTTGTAGAGGACGAGCCGGGTCTGGTTCAAGGGTAGCGCACCTCCTCCAGGAACAGGCCATGCGGGGGGGCCGTCACTCCCGCCCTGGCACGCTCCCCCGACGCGAGGGCAAGGGCGACGTCGGTTGGGCTCCGGCGCCCCAGCCCTGCCTCCACGAGCGTCCCCGCGACGATGCGCGCCATGTTGCGCAAGAAGGCGTTGGCCGTGATCGCGATCTCGATGATCGCGCCCGCCCCCTGGACCGTGATGTCCTCCACGAGGCGCATCGTGCTGCGGCTGTCGCAGTGTGCAGCCCGGAACGCGCTGAAGTCGTGCTCGCCGAGCAGAGGCTGCGCGCTCTGGCGCATGACGTCAAGGTCCAGCGGGGGATGGACCAGCCAGGACGTGCGTGCCTCCAGAGCGCTCGGGTGGGGCGCGTTCCAGATGCGGTAGCGGTAGGTCTTGCCCCTCGCCGAGCGTCGGGGGTCGAAGTCGTCCGCGACCTCCTCCACGCTGTGGACGCTCAGGTCTCGGGGCAGAAGCGAGTTGAGCCCTCGCAGCCAGCCGCGGGGCGGGATGCTCCGGCCGGCGCGGAAGCAGACCGGCATGGCACGGGCGTGGACCCCCGCGTCCGTACGGCTCGACGCGCGGGCGGGCGTGCGCTCCCCGTTCATGGAGGCGATGGCCTCCTCGAGCACCCCTTGGACGGTGCGCTGCTCGGCCTGCTGCTGCCAGCCGTGGAAGTCGGTCCCGTCGAACTCGATGAGGAGCTTGATGTGAGGCATGGGCGCGGCGCCCGGCTCAGAGCTCGAAGGCGAGCCCGAAGAAGAAGGTGTGGTCGCCGGCTCGCAGGGAGCTGGAGCTGCCGAAGTCGTCGACGTCGGCCCACATGAACTCCCCGAACAGGTAGCTGTTGTTGACGCCGAACTCGTTGTCGATGGCGACGGCCGAGTCGTTGTCGATCCAGTCCAGGTTGATCTTGAGGCCGGCCGACCAGTGCCAGCCGAACGTCCCCCCGGAGCCCTCGCCGCCGCCGAACTTGGGCGTGTCCCCCGCCGAGTCCCGGAACCACCACACCCAGTAGTCGAGCCCGATCTTGAAGAAGGGCACCAGCGGCACCCCGAACTTCACGTCCAGGTAGTCGAAGTGGTAGTTCAGCGAGAGCTGCATCGGGACGACATTGAAGCTCGTCTCGTCGTTGGACTTGGTCTCGGTGCCCTGGATGATCGCGGTGCCGTTGTCCAGCGCGTACCCGATGGTGCCTCCCACCGCCAGCGAGCCCACCCCTCGCCAGAACTGGTAGTCCACCTCTACGAGGCCCATGAGGACGTCGCTCGACCCGTAGATGTCGGTGAAGGGTGACGCCGCGCCGCCGAACTCGTCGTCGATGGACGCCTTGTAGGGGCCCATCTTGATCTCGAACTGCCAGTTGATGGGCGACTCGATGCGCTCCGCGACCGCCGGGGTCGAGACCCCGACCACCGTGGCAGCGAGCGCAATGGGAGCAAACAGGCGGACGCCCATCGCTCAAGACCTCCTCGTGGGGACTAGCGGTGGCGCCCAGTAGCGTCGGCGCAGCACCTCGCGCACGACGCGCCGCGCCATCCACAGGGCGGCGACGACCAGCACCTTCTCAAGAAGCGTCAGCTTCACCAGGAACCAGGCGAGCAGCAGCAGGGGCACCAGCAGGACCTGTACGACCACGCGGAGCGGGCTCGACGGAGCCACGAACGAGGCCCAGCGCGGGCCGTTCGCGTAGTAGAAGCTCACGAAGGCGCGCCCCGGCTCGTTGGTCAGGAGCCACGAGTCCCGGAAGCCGCGCAACAGCTGGACGTGCGGGTGAAGAGGGCTGCCATAGGCGGCGGTGGCGACGAAGCAGTACCCACCCTCTTCGCCGCCTCCCGCTGACTTGTACCGCTCGAAGCCGTCCTGGGTCTCCACCGGCGTGCCGCTCACCACGCTGGACAGGGGCCCCTCGTTGTCGAAGTCGTCGGTCGCTCCGACCCCCACGTAGTAGGTGGTACCCACCGCGAGACCCGTCAGGGTGGTCGAGGTGAGCTTGCCGCTTACCGACTTGGAGCTGCCCGCCTGACCGCGTGAGGTGAAGGACTGGGTGTCCCAGTAGACCGTGTAGGTCACCGCCTCCGCCGTCGCGTTGGAGGGGGCGTTCCAGCTCACCTTCATGGTCTCGCCCGCGTCGTCCACCGCCACCCCGGACGGCGTGCCCGGGGCGACGTAGTCCCACGCGAAGACCACCTTCTGCCAGGTGGCGCCGGCGATGCCCGACGGGTCCGTGACGGCGACCCACAGGCTGACCGAGTTGCCGTCTGCGCCCGTGGTCGTCGCGCTGCAGCAGCGCCGGTCGTCCAGGGTGCTGTTGCCAGTGATCTTCTGTGTGCCGATCAGGACGGTCAGCGGCGCCTCGAAGGTGTTGTTGCCCGACGAGAAGGCCTTGGTGTCGTCGGTGAGGGCGTAGCACGTGGTCCCGACGTCTCCGCTGAGGTCCGTGGCCTTCGTGCAGTGCCCGACGAAGGCGCGCCACTGGGCGCCCGCAAGCGAGGAGTCGCCGCTCCAGGAGATCTTCACGCGTGGCTCGGTGTCGCCGAGCGTGCAGGTGCCCGGATCGACGGCCGAGCCGCCGGACGTGTCGTCCCGGCTCCCCCCGTCCTCCTCCGCTGCGCCCGTGACCTGCTCGTAGTGCTCCAGGGCGCCCGTCGTCGAGCCATCCTCGAGGTTGTAGGCAGGGCAGTCGGCGATGTTCGTCCTGTGCTCGAAGTCGAAGCGGGTGCTGCCGGCGCCAAAGCGGCTCGCAAAGTCGATGGAGGACGGGATCCCCTCGATCTTCGTGAGCCTGAAGTCCGGGATGGCCTCCTGCTCCGTCGTGGTCCCGCCCGTGGTGGCGTCCTGCCCCCGGGCAGGTCCACCGAGCAGGAGCGCCACGGCGCCCAGCAGCGGGGCCGCCGCGCGGAGCGTGGTGCGTGGCAGGTGGCTCAAGGTCAGCATGCGTGCGACTCGCAGTTCAACTGGCTGGCAATCGGTGCCCGGAGTAGGGCGCCGGGCCGTCATTCAAGGGTCGTGCCATCCGGCTCCGCGCCCATCGCGCCGCGCAACCCGCGGCAACTTCACGACTTCTGGTCTCTCGACCCGTGGCATCGAGGGGCGCGCTCGGTCCGCGACGCCTCCTCGGAGCCGGGCGGGGGCTGCCATTATGGCAAAACCCCCCGGAGCGAACCACACAGGTGTCAATTTGTCAAAAAGACACGGGTTCCTCCCACGCTGCGTGCCCCCTCTCGGTCCTCGAAGCCTACAGCAGGCCGTCCGCCACGAGGCGCTCCGCGATCTGGACCGCGTTGAGCGCCGACCCCTTCCGCAGGTTGTCCGAGACCACCCAGAGAGAGAAGGTCCGCGGGCCGTGGGTGCGGACCCGGCCCACCTGGACGGCGTCCACCTCGGACACGGTACCCGGGAGCGGCTGCTCGGATGCGTGCCCCTCGTCGACGAGCTCGACGCCATGGGACCCAAGAGAGGCCGAGAGCCGCGCCCTGAGTGCCTGCCTGTCCACCGGGGTCCGGCAGTCCACGACCACGGACGCCGCTTGCCCCGAGAAGAGGGGCACCCGGACCACGGTCGCGATCACGTCGAGGCCCGGCGCCGAGAACAAGGATCGAAGCTCCGCGCGGAGGGACGCCTCTGCCGTGGCCTCGCCATCGGGGCCGAGCGTGCCCACCACCGGGATCGCGTTGAAGGCGAGCCGCTCCGGGAAGTGCTGGAGCGGCATGTCCTTCTGGTTGAACAAGGCGATGGACTGGTCGGACAGCTCCTCCATCGCGTGGATGCCGCCTTCGGAGGCCGGCAGCAGCACGGTCACCGCGATCCTCTCGATCTGGCGCGGGTCGATCACGGCCGCGAGGGCCACCGCCAGGGGAGCCACCGGCGCTGACGGGCACGCGATGATGCCCCCGTGCTCGTCGAGCGCGGCCCCGTTGATCTCCGGCACGCAGAGCAGCGCGTCCGGATCGAAGCGGTGCGCCGACGACACGTCGATGACCGCGATGCCCTCCGCGGCGGCGGCGCGGCCCTCGACGGCGGCGACATCCGGCGGCACCGCGAGGAACACGAGGTCCACTGCTCCGTGCCAGCCGCTGCGCAAGACCTTCACAGAGACCTGATCTTCGCCGACTGCGACTCGGGTTCCCTCGGAGTCCTCCGTGGCGAACAGCAGAAGGTCCTCGACGGGGAAGCGCCGCTCCGCCAGCAGCCGGGCGATCTCGCGCCCGACGAGGCCCGTGGCGCCCACGATCCCGACGGTGTATGTTTCGCTCTCTCGCTGCGACGTGGCCATGGTCCTCCTGCGCGCGAGTCTCATAAGGTGTTTGCAGGGCCCCTGTCAACGTGGAGGTGTGCGGGGTGGGGAGCGCGTCGACCGTAGGAGCGGCGTTGGCAGGCTTGGTGCTGCGGGCCGCGCCGCGATCGACGACCCTCCTGTGCGCGGTGGGGCGCCTGCGGCTCGAAGGGGGGAGGCCGGACCTCGCCTGGCTCCTCTACCAGCGCGCCGCAGCCGCAAGCCCGCACGACGTGCGCGCCCTCTATGGCCTGGGGCTGGCCACCATGCGCCTGGGCTCTCCGCGTGCGGCGCGGCTGCTCCTCGAGCGGGCGCACGTCCAGGACCCCGCCAACGGTGGCGTATGCTTCGCGCTGGCCAACGCCTGGTTCGAGGAGGGGAGCCTGCGCGCAGCGGCGCGCACCTACCGGGCAGCCGTGGCGCTGGATCCGGGCAACGCGCGGGCGTGGTTCAACCTCGGTCACACGGTGAAGGCCCTCGGGGACCTGGACGCTGCGCTCCGCTGCTTCCAGCAGTCCGCTCGGGTCGACGGCTCCTTCTTCAAGTCCCGCTTCATGGCCGCCTACACGCTCGGGCTGCTGGAGCGCACCTCGGAGGCGGTGGCGGAGTACGAGGCGGTGGTCCGCATCGCACCGCGCTATGTGAAGGCGCACTACAACCTGGCCAACTGCCGCCTCAAGCTCGGCGACCTGGACGCTGCCCGGCGCAGCTACCTCCGGACGCTGCGGCTGAGCCCCTCATACGCGAAGGCGCACTGCGCGCTCGGCCACGTGGAGGTCGCCCAGGGCCGCGTCGAGCAGGCCATCGAGCGCTTCGCGACCGCCCTGTCCTTGGATGGGACCCTGGCGGAGTGCCACCTCCACCTGGCGCGGTGCTTCGAGCGCCAGGGAAACGACCGGGACGCCGAGCATCACCGGCGGTGTTGGGCGATGACCGCGAAGGAGATGTGACGAGGCGGCGCGCTCGTGGTATTTGTCCCAGGACACCATGAGGGTGAGGAGGCCGGCCGGGATGCACCACTTCGACCGTCGTGGGGGCGTGCTCCACTGTGAGGACGTGCCCCTGCACGAGATCGCCGCGCAGGTGGGGACGCCGACCTACGTCTACAGCCACGCGACCCTGGAGCGACACTTTCGGGTGTTCGACGGTGCCTTCGCCGATCACCCGCACCTGATCTGCTACTCCGTGAAGGCCTGCTCCAACGTCGCAGTGCTGAGGCTGTTCAGGGCCCTGGGGAGCGGCTTCGACATCGTGAGCGGCGGCGAGCTCTACCGGGCCCTGCGCGCCGGCGCGGACCCTCGCTCCATCGTGTTCAGCGGCGTCGGCAAGCGGGACGACGAGATCGTCGCCGCCCTGGACGCAGGCGTGCTCTGTCTGAATGTGGAGAGCGAGGAGGAGCTCGTCGTGACGAGCGCCATCGCCGAGGCCAGGGGCGGGCGGGCGCCCGTGGCGCTGCGCATCAACCCGGACGTGGACCCGGAGACCCACCCCTACATCTCGACGGGTCTTCGCACGAGCAAGTTCGGCATCCCCATCTCGCGGGCGCGTGAGGTGTACGCCCTGGCTCGCCGCCTGCCCGGCATCGAGGTCATCGGACTCGACTGCCACATCGGCTCCCAGCTCACCCAGACGGAGCCCATCATCGCGTCACTGCGGCGCCTCCTGTCCCTCGTGGAGGAGCTACGGGCCGATGGGACGACCATCTCGCACCTGGACCTGGGTGGGGGCCTCGGGATCGCCTACGACCAGGAGACTCCGCCCCATCCAGCCGACTATGCTCGGGCGATCATCGACGAGGTCAGGGGGCGCGACCTGACCCTGGTCTTTGAGCCCGGGCGCGTCATCGTGGGCAACGCCGGGGTCCTGCTGACCCGTGTCCTCTTCACGAAGTCCAATGACGCCAAGGACTTCGTCGTGGTGGATGCGGGCATGAACGACGCGCTGCGGCCGAGCCTGTACGGCGCGTGGCACTCCATCGAGCCCGTGGTGGCGCCCGAGGTTCCGGGCCGCTCACGCGTGGACGTGGTGGGTCCGGTCTGCGAGACCGGCGACTTCCTCGCCCGCGACAGGGAGCTCTCTCCGGTGTGCCGCGGGGACCTGCTCGCGATGATGAGCGCCGGGGCCTACGGGTTCAGCATGGCGTCCAACTACAACTCCCGCGCCCGGGCTGCGGAGGTTATGGTGCGAGGCCGCGAGATCCATGTGATTCGGGCGCGTGAGGAGCTCGACGACCTGGCGCGCGGCGAGCTTGTCCCGCCCTTCCTGCGAGGGGGCCCGCTGTGAAATGTTTTCTGGTGTGGCAAACTTTGCGAGGTGCGCACCCCACGACGAACCCGCGCGGCTCCCGCTCCAGGCCCGGCCCGGAGCGTCGCCCGGGTGGCGTGTTTCGTGCACAGTGGCTGCACCGCCCTCCGCCCGAGGGCTTCGCAGTGAGGACGCCGTGACCGAGCCCCGACGACGCGAGCCGAAGCACCAGCCGCACCGCAGGTCGGCGGCAGGCTTCACCATCATGGAGATGCTGCTCGTCATCTCCATCATGATCGCCCTGTCCGCCGTGCTGGTCCCGACGGTCAGCCAGCTCCTCGGGCGCCAGGACATGGACCTGGTCAAAGAGGAGCTCCTCGGCGCCGTCCAGCTCGCACACTCCCAGGCCATCGCGTCCGGCGCCGCCTATACGGTGGCTGTGACACCGACGGGCTCGCTCCTCAATGGCGAGGTGGTGGTCCGGGAGGGTGAGCCGGGGCAGTCCTGTGGCCAGGTCGCTACGGAGGGTCGCATCATCCGCCGCGTGGTCCTCGCGCCGGAGGATTCGAGCGTCGACGAGACGCCGGCCCTCGGCGAGGTCGCCCCGCGGGTGTTCAAGACCGACGTCCGGGTGGTCACAGTCGTCCCCCAGGACTTCGGGGCTGGCCGGGTCATGTGCTTCAAAGGGGACGGCAGCATGCGAGACCCGGAGACCAACACCCCGGTCGCCAATCCGGACGTGATGGCGCCTGCCACGGGTGACGTGCTCATCGAGTTCCAGCAGTACAGGGACGACGCCCCCCATGGCGTGCTGAACCAGCTCATCGTCTCCTACAACGGCGTCGCGAGGGCCCGGTACTGATGCGCGTGGTCATGACGATAGCTCGCGCTGGCTACAGCCTCGTCGAGGTCATGGTGGCGGCCACCATCCTGGCCATCGGCTTCATGGGGCTGCTCAACCTGCAGGTGCGCACGATCCAGGGCGCGTCGGACTCCCTGGCGCTAACCCAGGCGATGACCCTGGCGGAGCACTACCTCGGCTCGCTGCAGGTCGAGGCCCTCAACTGGACGACGGTCGGGCAGACGGACGCGGCGCTGCTCCCGAGGTTGTCGGACAACGGCTTCATGGCAGCGCCGGTGGTGGGAGCGAGCACGGACTGGGTGAGCGCGTGGCCCGAGGCGCAAGGGGACGCGCGCGTGGGGTTGCTGGGGGACGCGGTCACCGTGTCGGGGCTGGACCTGGACTCGGGAGCGCGCCTCGAGATCAAGCCGGACGTTCAGCGCCGCTTCTGCGTGCACCACCGGCTGACGTGGGTGATCGCCGACGAGGCCCTGCGCGCCGAGGTGCGTGTGTCCTGGTCGCGAGACGCGGCCGACTTCTCCGAATACCAGAGCTGTCCGCCGGACATGGTCGCCGACCGCGCGGCGGTGGCGCAGTTCACGCTCCCCGGCATGCTGGTGCGCAACCGCACCTGGGAGGCTTTCTAAAGGTGAGGCGGGTTCGAACCAGTGGTTTCACGCTCATCGAGCTCATGGTCGCGGGCATGGTTGCGTCGGTCGTCATGGCTGCCGTGTACCTGACCTACACGCGCAGCGTCCGGGGCTACCGCGTCCAGAGCGATGTGCTGGACACCTACGGCCGCCTGCGCTTCGGCCTCGACCACATCAAGGCGGACGTGCGACGCGCCGGTGTGAGCGCCACGCTGAACTCCAACACGGACCCGTTCGTGCGTCCGCCGCTCCCGTCTCAGCCGCTGCTCTCCTTCATGGTCCTGCCCGCGTTCCCGGGCAGCGTCCCGGTGCAGCAGAACGTGAACGTGGAGCCGGTGGCGCTGCTGCTCTTCGGCGACTACTTCACCCACGTGGTGTTCCCGGACTCACCGGCGACGCTCCCGACGACGGTGGCGTTCCCGGTGCAGCAGATCGACGGCACCACGTTCCACCTCGATGCCTCCACCATCCTGCTCGGCGAGGCGGAGTTCAAGGCGGCCTTCCTGCCGGCCAGCAACCCGGACGCCCGCCTGCTCCACGTGGAGCACCGCACCGAGGGCACCCACTACTACTTCCCCATCGCGAGCGCCGACTACTCGACCATGACCATCACCATCGGGGTTCCCGCTCCGTCCGCGCTGACCAGCGGCATCTACAAGAGCATCTACGTGAACCCGGTCGGCTTCGTGCGGTACCGCATCGCCGCCGACGAGCGGGCGCTCGTGCCGGACGCCGAGGGCAACCTTCAGGCTCCCGCAGGCAAGACGGACCTGGTGCGGGAGGAGGTCGCCTGGAACGACGTGGCGGGGCCTGCCATCGCGGGCACGCGGCTCGTGCTGGTCGAGAACGCGGTGGACCTGCAGCTCTACGACTTCGTGGTCGACACGGCGGTCCAGGGCCAGGTGCCCAATCTGGCCGTGTTCCCGGATGTCACCAGCGTCGTCGACGTGTCCGGCGCAGGCATCCTCGGGCAGGGCGTCACGGCGCGGCCCGAGGACCTGCGCTTCGTGACCGTCAAGCTGTCCGTGCGGTCTGCCGACGAGGACCCGGATCAGCCCTTCGTGGCCCGCGAGGGCGTGTTCGCGCCGCTCAGGCGCTACGAGGTGGACCCGGCCATGGAGGGCTCGGCGCGCGTCGAGTCGTTGGCCCTCCGAGTGCAGCTCTTCAACGCAACCATGAGGAACATGTGAGGCGACCCGACGAGAGAGGGGCGGTGCTCGTGACGGCGATGCTGATCCTGCTCGTGCTGGGCGCCATCGCGGTCGTCGCCGTCCGCAGCACGGTCGAGGAGATCGCCAGCGCCGGCAACTACAAGATGGCGCGGCAGGGGCTTGCCGTGGCAGAGACCGGGTCCATGCTGACGATGACCGCCGCGTCGGGCAACGCCGTCGACTTCATGAAGACGGCCAACCAGTGCGAGGTGTGGGCGAACCAGCTCGGCCAGAACGCCTTCGACAGCAAGGCGTGGGGCTCCTTCGGGCTCGATCAGTGGGTCGTCGCTGGCGGCAAAGGCCCCGACTTCGTCACGAAGATGGTGCCCGAGGCAGGCGACACGCCGGCACCGGGCAGCAGCGGGGAGCGGTACTGCATGCGGGTCTTCTCCTGGTACACGTCGGGCTGGGTCGGCGGATCCCTGGGGGAGACGGACGCCATGACCGAGCGTCGCATGGGTCGCAAGCGGATTCTGGCGCGGGTCATGGTAGGCCCCGTCGACTGTTCTGAAGGGGGAATCACCTGGAGCGCTGCGCAATGCCTCGCCACACAAGCGGAACCATGATGCTCGGGGCCCGCACGGCTGCTGCGGCCCTGGCCCTCCTCTGGGCGGGGGGGGCGGTGGCGCAGCCGGTCCCGGGGCTGGGACAGAAGGTCCCGTTCGTCCTCATCCTGCTCGACACGTCGGGGTCCATGGAGTACGCCGAGGACGAGAACGTCGTCCCCGTGTGCACCGACGCCTACGACCCGTTGATGCCGTACGCCAAGTCGCGCTGGGCGGTGGCGCTGGAGGTCTTCACTGGCACGCTGAACCAGTACTGGTGCTCCTACGACTGGCGGGTCTCCCCGACGGACCGCGAGGACTATGGCTACCCCATCCCCCACGCAGTCCCCCGCGCCCATGGCATGCCTGCCCAGGCGCCCAACGGCTTCCTGGACGTGAACGAGGACTACGCTGCGTTCGCGTTCATGGCCTTCGACAACAACCTGGGCACGAGCCAGGGGGTCGAGGGGGGCTTCAGCTACGGGCTCGACGTGCACAACGTGCTGGCGCAGCTCGTGAACATGGGTGCGCGCAACGAGTACGCCAACGAGCTGGCCAGCGGAGGCTTCACCCAGGGCGGCGTCATCGGGGTCGCCTCGAAGGACGTTCCTGGCATCATCCGGAGCAACAACCGCAAGGTGCAGGAGACCATGCTCGGCACGGTCCCCTTTGGGGGCTCCCCCGTGTCGCCGCTGCTGACCGACGCACAGTACTACCTGCTGACCGACCCGCGCCTGCAGCAGTACTCCAGCAACACCGGTCTGGGGGACCCGTTCTACGGCTGCCGCACGCGGAGCGTGATCCTGTTCACCGACGGCCGCCCGACCATGGGGGAGGGGGACGGCGACTACCTGACCTCACCCGAGGCGGCCGCGGACCTGTACGCCACGCATCCCCTCGGGGTGCGCACCTACGTGGTGGCCTACTCTCTCGCGAGCGACCTGGTGAAGGAGGCCCTCGACGCCATCGCGGTGGCAGGAGATCCAGAGAACCCGAACGCCAAGGCCTTCGAGGCCCAGAACCAGGCCCAGCTCGTACTCAAGCTGTCTGAGATCCTCGGTGAGATCACGGCGGGCGTGAAGAGCCGCACGGTCCCGGTCTATACGAACGCGACGCGCAGCACCGACGCCCAGTACCAGGTGAACTCCGCCTATGGGAACGTCCCGGTCAACAGCATCGACCAGCAGGGCTACCTGGAGCAGGCGATCTTCGAGTGCATCGACGAGTGCCGCACCGCCTCGGACGGCGCTGGCCTGTGCCGCACCTTCTCGATCTCCGACGCGTTCAACGCGGCCGAGGAGGCCCCGCCCACCTACGCCATCGTCGGTGACGGGACCACCCTGTTCGCGAAGACCAACGACGACCTGACGCCTGAGCTCCTGGGCGTGCCCGACAAGGGGCTCTCCAACGTCGCGGATGCGCCCCAGGACTTCTTGAGCCTGACGCCGCAGTACGTGCCGCCGGGCAACCCCAAGCAGACGCTCGGGACCCAGGTGCTCCACTCCAACGTGCAGGCACACCGCGAGCAGTTTCGCGATGAGCTCGTCGACTTCGTCCTGGCGGCGCCCGGTAGCCGCCGCGAAGGCTACCGCATGGGCGCCATGGGCCACGGGACGCCTGCGGTGCAGCACGACCAGCGCAACCAGTCGAGCCTGATCCCGTCCTTCCGCTACTTCCAGGAGCGCATCAAGGATCGGCCCACCGTGCTGTTCGTCCCCTCGCACATAGGCGCGCTGACCGCCTTCCGCATCGACCGCGACCCCGATCTGGATGCCCAGGACTATGGGCAGGCCCTCTGGTCGTTCATCCCCAACGCGTTGCTGCCACGCCTCCAGGAGAACGCCGCGCAGGTGCGGTTCCTCATGGATCTGGCGCCGGTCGTGAAGGACATCCTTCCGTTTGCGGAGAAGCTCGCGGCCAATCCCGAGTCCGAGGGCGACCGCTGGATCTCGCTCCTGATCCAGGGCTACCGAGAGGGAGGTCGTGGCTACTTCGCGCTGGACGTCACCGACCCGACCCAGCCCAAGTACCTGTGGGAGATCAGCCACGAGCGGCGGTGCGAGGCCGAGGCCGGGTGCGTCGCGTCGAGCGCTACCGACCGGAGCAACGACTTCTGCTATCTGGGCAACACCTTCAGCCGGCCCGCGCTCGGGACCGTGTACCTGGAGGGGTACAACGGCGTGGCGAAGCAGGACCGCGCGGTCGCGGTCTTCGGTGGCGGCCGCTTCGAGGAGGAGACCGACCAGGTCGTGCCCGACGGGTGCGGTGGCCACGACGACTTCCTGCCGAAGGCCGTAGGCGCCTCGCTGTACGTTGTGGACGCGGCCTCGGGCCTCATCATCCGTGACTTCCGGGCCAACCGGAACGGCGACCCGGGGCTGACGGCTCAGGACAGGGCCCGCATGGTGTATGACATGGTCGGCTCGCCGGCCTGCTTCAGCACCACCAACAGCGCCGTGACGACCCGGTGCTTCATCGGTGACCGCGGTGGGCAGCTCTGGCGGCTCGACCTGACGTCGCCCGACCCGTCCAAGTGGACCCTCAGCTTCTTCCACGACGCCTACGCGGCCCTCGGCTATGCCCCGGGGAGCCCGCTCCGGGGGCCCATCGAGGATCCGCCGACCCTCGTGCTCCAGCGGACGACGGGTCTCCTCACCGTGATCTATGCGACGACGAACATCGATCTCACGGAGACGGTGGACGCGCTCCATGCCATCTACTCCCTGTCGGAGAAGGTGGACTACGACCCTGACACGGGGGAGGAGATCGGGGTGTCTGCCGAGGAGAACTGGAAGCTCCTGTTCGACGAGGAGGTCGCCGAGGGGCAGGTGCTGGCGCAGGGGACCATGGTGGTCGGCCAGCCCGTGGCCTTCGACGAGGTGGTCTACTTCACGACGTTCCGCTTCGATCCGGAGGCGGCGTGTGGTGTGGAGGACGAGGAGGCCGCGCGCCTGTGGGGCGTGCACTACTACCGGCCCGACCCCAACGACACGCTGGGCACCGGGACGCCGCTGCCGCAGCTCGACAAAGACGGGACCTTCCTGACCCCCGACGACCTGGTCCACTCAATCCCGCTCGGTACCGTGGTGCCCTACGGTGTGCAGCTCATTCAGCGGCCCTCGTGCGTGGGGGAGGTGCCCCTCGACTACCTGACCCAGCAGGGCGGGGACGCCACCGGCGGGGCATCGACGGGCACCGTCGGGGTGGGTGACATGGAGCTCGTGGTGCAGGTGGCGGGCGCCGGCGACATCGTCGGGCCCAAGGCGCCCAAGGACTCGGAGGCGGCGAAGATCCAGACCTTCCGGAGGACGATCCGGCCGCCTCGCTCCACGGTGCTCCCCATCTCCTGGGGCACCGTCTACGACTGATGCGACGGACGCTGCCATGGGGGGTTGCGTTGGCGTTGTGGGGGTGCGGCGACCAGCCGCCGCCCCCGCGGCCGTCTCCGGTGCAGGAGGCTGCGACGGTTCCGCCACGACCTGCGCCGCGGCCCTCCCACATCAAGCAGAAGCTCGACGACCTGGGCCGGCTCCGCGTCGCCGCCGACCGGATCTACGGCTTCCAGGTGCCTGTCGGCATGACGCTGGTCAGCGAGCGCAAGGGGAGCCAGGTCTACGACTACGTGGCGCCGGTAGACCGGCTGGTGGAGTTCTGGATGCACCGGGACTACTCGGTGACGAAGGAGGCGCGCGGCTGGTCGGTGCACCACACGCCAACGACCTTGCTGGGGGCGCAGAGCGGCCTGTACGACAAGGCGCGCGTCCTGATCCTCGCTGAGGGGACCAACCGGGCAAAGCTGCGGTTCTCCGTGCCCCTCGGGCCAGAGAACCGGCTCAACCCGCTGAACGCCGAGGTGCCGACCCCGGTAGAGGGCGTGGCGCGCGGCTTGGCGCCGCTCCCGGTGGCGCCGGATGCGCCCGCGCGGCTGCCCGTTGGACGGACGAGCGGCGCTCCTGTGCGCCCGGAGGCCCCGCCGGCCCCGTGGGAGCCCCAGCCCGAGCTGCTTCGACAGACCGGGCAGGGAAGAGCGGACGCGTCGGAGGTCGTTCGCGAGTGGATGCGGCGCAACCCTGGCCGCACCTTCCAGGACTGACGCCAGCGCTGATCACCGCGACTGGCGCATTGACAGGGCTGGCGGGCCGGTCTATAACCGCAGCGTTCGAGAGCGCGGCTAGCTCAGTTGGATAGAGCGACGGCCTCCGGAGCCGTAGGTCACAGGTTCGAATCCTGTGTCGCGCACCCAGCCTTCACATCACAGCTTGCGCCACGCCGTCCGGGGGAACAGCTCGGACATGGGCGTCTGGCTGCTGAGCACGTACACGGTGCGCCGATTCCGCTCGTTCTCCACCTCGTCGCCGGTCTTCACCGCGAGCACCGACTCCCCGAAGCCTTGGTAATAGACCGGGATCGATAGCCCCTTGCTCCGCAGGTAGCCCCCGATGCTGCGCGCCCGGCGCTCGGACAGGTCCTGGTTGCTCTGGGGCGTGCCGACCGTGTCCGTGTAGCCCGCCACGTAGAGGCGCAGATCGAGGGAGTCGCCGACCTCGCGCCGGGCGGTGGCGAGGGCCTCCTCGATGCGCCGCAAAGTTGCGTCCAGCTTGGGCTTCTCCCGATCCTCCACCGCGTCGCTGCCGAAGGCGAAGTAGATGCGGTCCTCCCAGGGCTCCACGTAGACGGAGCGCACCTCGACCGACGACCAGAAGCCCTTGTCGTCATGGGCCGTGAGCTCGATGCGGCGGATGGTGCCCGGCCTCTGGGTCCACGTGACGGACGCGGCGCGCCCCGTGGGGACCGTGCCCAGATCCACATCCGCCTCGCCGAGCAGCTCCGTGTCGCCCAGCACCTTGACGACCGCCCGGGTGACGGGACGCGTCGCCTTGAAGCGGAGGGTGCGGGCGTCCAGGTCGACCCCGGCCTTGTCGATTGTGATAGCGAGCGGCGGCACGGTCGCGCACTCGAAGGCGATGTCGAGGACCAACGCCGCGCCCCCGGCAGGGGTGGCCTCGATGTGGGCCTCGTAGGCGTGGGCGCCGTCGGGCTGGGTCCACGGCAGCTCGACGGTCGCGCCTCTTCGGACGGGGCCGGACTCCAGGACGACGACCTTCTGGTCGCGGGGGCGGCGCAGCGTCACGCCGATGCGCTTGAGGTCAACGGTGGGGGCGAAGAGCAGCGCCGGCTGCTCGCCCTGCTGGACAGAGCTGCGGATGCCGAGGCCAAGCTGGTCCTCGGGGGACTGGGCCAGCGCGACCGTGGCTGCGAGGGTGAGCGCCGCGGTGAGCCAGCGCAGGACGGGTGCGTACATCAGCGGGCCTCCTGGGGCGGGCGAGGGTCCCCAGGCGACGACTACCACGATGGCGCGCGGGCCCGCAACACGAAGGGCGGCGGGTCAGCCGGGCAGACCCGGGGCGCGGAGGCGCGCGGCGCGGCGGAGCATGTCGTCCACGGTGAGGACGCCGCTGAGCTGGCCCTCGCGAGTGACCACGGCGGCGCCTCGTTTTGCCTCCACCATCGCCCGCAGCACCTCCTCCACCGTAGCCTCCTCGTCCACGCGCGGGACCTCCCTGTCGATGTGCATGGACAGGGGGGCGTTGCCGTGGCCGTCATCCTTGAGGCGCGCAAGGTCCGCCCGGGCGACGATGCCCAGCACGCGGTCGCCCCAGAGCACGGGGAAGACCGCCTGGGGGATCATGCGCGCTATCTCCCAGGCGGCGCTTGCCCCCATCACCGGGTCCAGCGCCGTGACCGGGGTCTGCATCACCTGGCGGGCGACGAGGCCGGCGATTACCTCTCGGGTCACCACCCCGCGCTCCTCCAGGCGCCCGGCCACCAACACGAAGACTGCGACGAGCGCGAGCATCCACGTGCCCGAAGCCAGCCCCCACCCGATCGCGAGGACCGCCAGGAAGCGCCCGACACCGGCCGCGGTGTGGGTCGCTCCGGCGATGCCCATGCGGGTCGTCAGCGCGGCGCGGAGCAGGCGCCCCCCGTCCATGGGGAAGGCCGGCACCAGATTGAACAGGCCGATGATCAGGTTGATGGCCAGCAGGGCGGCAAGGGGGGAAGTCGGGTCCGTGCCTCCCTCGATGCCGTAGTAGGCGCCCGCGAACACGGCGGCGAGGAGCAGGCTGACGGCGGGCCCGGCGGCTGCGATCAGCGCCTCGTCACGCGGGCGCCGTGGCTGTGACGTGAGGAAGGACATGCCGCCCAGCGGGGTCAGCAGGATGCCCTGCACCTGGACACCGAGGCGGCGTGCGACGACCGCGTGGCCCAGCTCGTGGAGCAGAACGCTGCCGAACAGCCCGGCGGCGATGGCGAGGACGAGGAGGAACCCGAGGGCTCCGCCGCCGCCCGCGACGCCGAGGACGAGGAGCGCCACCGGGAGGGTCCAGTGCACCCGCACGGGGAAGCCGAGCACGCTGCCGATGGGAAGTGAGCCGCGTCCGTTCACGCCCGCTTGAACACGCGAGTGCGGCGGATTGTTGCGGGGACGTGGGGGAGGGTGGCCTCGACCGGCTTCGACCGGGCTCCAGAGTTGCCGCCATGTCCCGTTGCTGCTACACCAGTCCCCATCATGAAGCTGCTCAGAAGGGTCACGATGGTCGCATTGCTCGCTCTGCTCGGCGTGCTCGTCGTGGCCGCCCTCCTGCTCTGGTGGGCGGCGAGCGGGACGACGGACAGCCGCTCCGTATCGCCGGGCGAGGTGCATGTCTTTGCGGGGGCGACGCGAGCGGAGAGCGGGGTCGGCGACGAGCTGATCGTCGTCGGCTACAACATCGCCTACGGGCGGGGGCCCGGTGGTGATGAGGCCGGACCCTGGACCCGGGACCACATCGAGCGAACCCTGGACGCCCTCGCCGCGCAGATCGAGGCGACCGGCGCGCACGTGGCGGCGCTGCAGGAGGTGGATCTCGGCGCCCACCGCAGCCACGGCATCGACCAGGCCCGGTACCTCACGGAGAAGCTCGGTTGGTCCAACTACGCGTGCGCGCTGACGTGGGAGAACAACTACGTCCCGTTCCCCTACTGGCCACCGGCTCGGCACTACGGGCGCATGAAGAGCGGCCAGTGCGTCCTCTCGCGCCTGCCGATCCGGTCGTCGGTGCGCTACCGGCTGCCGCAGCCCGCGGCAAACCCGTTCTGGTACAACTGGTTCTACCTGCACCGGGCGCTCCAGGCGGTCACCATCGAGGCGGGCGGCGGTCGGGTCGTGGAGCTGGTCAACGTGCACCTGGAGGCGTTTGACGTGCCCAACCGGGAGGCTCAGGTGGGCATCCTGGAGGACGTGCTGCGCGGGCTGGAGACGGATCGGGTCGTGCTGGTCGGTGACTTCAACGCGCTCCCGCCCGGCGCCACCCGCCGCCATGGCTTTGCGGACGAGCCGGACGCGGACTTCCGGGAGGACAAGTCCATGGCCAGGATCTACGCAATGGACGGGCTCCGGGAGGCGCTGGGGCCAGCCGGACCCGACGACCCGGCCACGTTCACCTTCCCCGCGGACGCCCCCAGCCGCCGCCTGGACTACCTGTTCGTGCGCCCGGGCTTCGTCGTCACGGAGGGGCGGGTCCTTCATGACGGTCCCGCCCTGTCGGACCACCGGGGAATCGTGGCGCGGCTCCGCTTCGCGCGCTGACGGTGGGCTCGCTGTTGCGGGTACCCCCTCACAGGTCGCCCCCATCCTCCTGTCCCACCCAACGAGGGTCCTTCGCGGCGTCGTCCGCGCCGGGCCGTTGCAGTTGGACGTCCGGACGTGGTCGTCGACGGAGCCCCCGCGCTGGACCAAGGCAGCCCCGCGGCTCCCGGCCGAGGCAGAGCCGCTCTCGCGTCACGTTGCCTGGAGGGCTAGCCTTGCCATCGGCTTGGGCGGGCGCAAGGGAGGCCGGCCATCTCCACCGCAGTGCTCTCGGCAAGAGGTCAGGTCGTCATCCCTCGCGAGGTGCGCGATCAGCAGGGGCTCGTGCCCGGCATGACCTTGTCAGGGGACACCATCCACTGGTCGCCGTTGACGCGGGCCGGCTCGGCGCCTACCCTCCCGACGATGGCCACCCGAGAACACGAGCCAAACGCACCGGAGCACGACGCTCCGGCTCTGCGCCCGATCTGGCCTGTCGAGTTGCCGCCTGGCGTGGGCCCGACCGCCCAGGAGCACCTCGCGCAACTCCTTGACATGAAGAGGGTGCTCCGTGAACGACAGCCCGTTGGAGACCGTACTGAAGGACGCCTCCAACGCTCTCGCTGACGGCGGTGTCCCCTTCGCGTTGATCGGTGGCGTGGCGGCCATCCTCCACGGAAACACCCGCGCCACGCGCGACGTGGACCTGTCAGTGGCCGTCGAGGCGGGCGCCGTACCCTCCGTCTTGCGGGTCCTCGAGCAAGCGGGCTTCTTGGACGTTCAGCTCGTCGGGTCCGTCATCCAGGCGGTTCACGCCAATCGGTACCGGCTCGACCTCCTGCTCGCGGACAGCGACTTCGAGCGGCACGTGATCGAGGGGGCAGCCGAGCGGGAGCTGCCAGGTGGTCATCGGGTGCCGCTCGCGAGGCTCGAGGACGTCGTCGCCTTCAAGCTGCTGGCGGGGCGCCCACGAGACCTCCGCGACATCGAGGAGCTCTTCGAGCGTCACAGGTCCCCAGACCGGGAGAGACTATGCGCCATGTTGGCTCTGCTCGGCGTTCCGACGACGGTCGCGGAGTGGTCGGTCGCGATCTCCAGCGACGACGTGCGGCCGTTCCTTCGGCGCCTGGCTGCAGCCATCCGGTCCTGAGGGCCCCCCTTGGTCGCCCGGGGGGCGCTGGGCGCGAAGCCCGCGAGCGGGGGCGGCGGTCCTCGGCCAGACGGAAGCGGCGGTGCGCCGCGGTCGGCGGGGGGCGCGGCGACTCGGGACGCCAACGACGCTGCCCGCCGCCGCGTCGCTCCCGCCCGCCGCCCCGATCACCTGCGCCGTGGCGCTCGCCATCCCCAGGGCCTGGAGGTCGCCCTCCATGGCCTCGAGGTCCCGCAGGTCCTTGGCAGTAGCCGTGACACGCGCCTTGTCGAGCAGGAACGCCTCCACGTCGTCCGGCAGCTCCATGCCCTCGCGCTTGCCCTTCTTCAGCGCGTCGAGCAGCGCCTCCCGCTCCTTGTCGCTCAGCTTCTCGAGGGCGCTCGCGATGGCGTTCGCCGAGTCCGTGTTCATGATGGCCTGGTACAGCTCGCTCCCCTTGATCTCGTCGGGCAGCAGGCCCTTGGCGTCCGCCTCCCGCGCGAAGCGGGCGATCTGCTTGATCTCCGCGAAGTTGGGGATGTCGGCCATGACGAGCGCCGTCAACGTCTTGCCCCACTCGACGCTGCTCCAGTCGACCCGCGCCAGCATGCGGCCGATGCTTGGCAGGGCCTTGGCCAGCTCGTAGAGCGCCTCCGGGGCGTTCTTCGGGTCCTCCCAGTTCTCGATGAGGTACTTGACCGCCTCGAGGGCCCGCACCAGGAAGCCCGCATATGGCATGGCGCGGCTCCTCAGCGGGACGACCTCGCCAGACTCTCCACGGCGCTTCCACGCCCGCCGCAGGCGTCGTCACCGCCTCCGTGCGCCGGGTCGTGATGCTGACCACAGCCGGCGCTCCCTCCGGAATGAGGCCATGGAATGCGAAGCGGCCGGCCCCGCAAGCGGCCGCCTTGCCACTACTCCCGCTAGCTCATTCGCTCGTAGCACGGACGCGATGGCCGAAAGAAGGGCCAGGCCAGGTGGGTCACCTCGGGGTGTGGGGCACGGACTGCGCCAGTCGAAACCCCTGGGTCCCTCCTTTGACGCTCTTGTAGTTCAAGCCGGGGCCGGCCCTCCAGAAGGAGCAGAGGAGCGCAGCACCCGAACTATAGGTGCCGTTTCTCGACACTCCCGCCTTCCCCAGCTCAAACACCAGGTCAACCCCGGGATCGACCTCCGCAGCAGCAGGATACGGCTCCAACAGCGTAGCTACGAGCTCCCGAGCGTTCCCGTGCATGTCATGGAGTCCGAAGGAGTTCGCCAGCTTGGTGCCCACCGGCTGCAGCCCGCACGTCTTTCCCTCATGACCCGTGCACTCCAAAGCCCCGTCGTAGGTCGCGAAGCTGTTCGCGCAGTACCAGCCATAGGGATCGATCTCGGGAACTGCGACGCAGTGGTCGTCCAGGATCGCCAGATCGCCGCCCGGGAAGCACCCGGTAGTGCCCCCGCGCGCAGCCAGCTCCCACTCCGCCTCACTCGGGATGCGATAACCGACGCACGCCGCTCCTACGTAGGTGGCCCGCTCACACTCGGTCGAGACGCCGTTCTCGGCGACGCCGCAGCCCTCCAGATCGTAACATGGCGCCAAACCGTCGCGCGCGCTCATGGCGTTGGCGTAGCGCAGCGCATCGAAGAACGTGACCCGCGTGACAGGGCAGGCGCCGCCGCAGGCCTCTGCCTGGGAGGGATTGGGGCCACCCATGAGCTCCAACCAGGCGGCCTGAGTGACCTCCGTACGCTGGATACGAAACGGCCTCGTGATCGTGACGGGGTGTGCCGGGACGTGCATGTCCAGCCCTGGAATCAGCTCGCCATCAGGGGGCACGCGGTCGTCCCCCATCAGAAACGTCGCGGCCGGGATCAGACAGAAGCCGTGTTCGTCGCACTGCGGCGCTGCCTGGATGCACTCGTTGTCCAACGTGCAGATCTTGCCCTCTGCACACGCACAGTATCGGCCGCAGGAGTCCACGCCGCAGAGGCCCTTGGGACAGCTCAGGCTGCACTCGCAGACTCCATCCGTGCAGCGGTCCAGCAGGTTCTCACAGACGCCGCAAACACCACCACACCCGTCGTCTCCACACTGGCGTCCCTCGCAGTCCGGCTGGCACGCGGGAAATTCTCCGGGCACATCCTCGGCAATCACGTCGTGACCGTCAGCGTCGGCGAGACCGTCGGCGCCATCGTGCAGGTCGGGCGCGTCGTCATCGGTGTCAGAATGGGCATCCGACGGGGATGCGGAGACGTCCCTCACGTCTGGGGACGGGCCCGTCGGGGTCGGGGGAGAAGTACCAGACCCTCCACACCCCACGAGAATGACGATTGACGTCGCGAGCGATCGGATGCACGTCATCCCGAACCTCCGCCCTGCAGGCTCCGACTCGCATCCCTGGCCGCACCGTCCGTCGTTGGACGGTGCGGTCCCAGGACCGAAGGCATCAGTCGAAGTGATACCCTCCGGTATAGGGGTAGTTGTCGTCACGCGGACCCACGCAGTGGGACGCCGACAAGGTGTTGCCGACGTTGGTGTCCGAGATGCTGAGCAGGGCGGCGAGGGTGTAGCCTACGTCGCGGAGGTTGCGACCGTGGGGGTCGCCTGTGTAGCACAATTCCCATTCACAGGTATCACTGGGGTCACAGTCCTCCGAGCCATTGCCATCATCGCACTCAAGCTCTGGGTCCACCGGGTCCCTGAAGAACTCGCACACTGTCCGATTCTGCCCCTGGGAGCAAGTCGCCGGGTTCTGGCTCTGGATGCTCCACATGGCATCGTTCCAGTTCTTCAACGTGAGGTCGAAGTAGTCTGTAGATGCATCGCCATCGGAGTTGTCCGAGTCCAGTAGCTCCCAAATGGCGTACCAGATGTTGCGCGGGTCCGATGTGTCGTTGGAGTTGTCGTACCCGCTCATGTCCGTGCACGGATAGTAGGATCGCAGGGTAGCCGTCGCCGTGGAGGATGGGTCCCAGAACGTGAGGACGCGAATGAGGTTTGCATAGCCTTCGTAGAACCCTCCTTCTGGAATGCCCTTGCCCCAGCCTTCTCCGCCGTAGCCCACGCGGTCGCCGCTGCAACCCACTGTTCGCACATGCAGTATGTGACCCAATTCGTGTGCCGGAGTGGTCCTCCGCGAATCGGACGGGTCAAGGGCCACCCAGTGGTCATCTTTGACGCCGTTACCGTTATCGTCGCAGTCGGCGAAGCTCAGCGGCACGCTGTAACGGCGCATCATGATGCGGTCGTAGGAGTTTCCGCTGCCGAGGACCTTGCGAAGGCGGGTCTCTCCATCGGCCTCGACGGCGGCGGCGGTCATGTACGCCGTCTTCCAGATTGCGGCAAGATCGCCGGAAAGGGAGGTGGTATCACCCGATGCGTTCACCGAGAGCTGTCCTGCGTTGGTCCAGGACGAGGTGCTCAGCGTCAGGGGGGTAGTAAATGTCTGACGGTAACCCTCGGTGCCTGTCTGCGAGGTGAGTGTAAAGTGCGCTGGCCACTCCGAACGCTGATAGTGCACGCTGATGAAGTAGTCCTGCTGCGGATCGCACTCCGTGTCCCAGATGACGAAATAGCCGCCAGAACCGCTTGTCGTCGTCTGGATGACGTCCCCCCATGCGGTGCTCCCACGGTGCAGCTTCACTGCGACGTAGGGTATACCGCTGTAACAGCAGTCGGCGTCCGTGACGACACAACTCGTGTCGCCCGTGTCACACGTGCCGTGCCGTGATCCGGACTCCGAATAGCGCCACTCGATAGTGTCCCAGAACGCCACGTAGCCCTGCAGGTAACAGGTCGCGGCTTTCGCCGCTGACGGCAGTGTCAGAACAGTCAAGACTGCCACCGGGACGAGGAGCATGCGCCCAGACCGGGGTCGCCGAGACAGGGAGAAACCCAGGGCAAGCGCCGCCGCGATGACCATCCACGACTGGGCGCTGCGGCCGGCCGAGTTGCATCCGCCAGACCCTACGTCGGCGCCGCCGAGCACCGTGGCTGCGACCTGGTCCAATGGTCCCTCCATGGTGGCCAATCCATGGCGTGCCAGCAGCTCCTCGGCAAACGCTTTCTCCTCCGGGGTCGACCATGGATTTTCCGCCGGGGTGGCGTGCTCGTATCCCGAGGGCGGTGGCAGCAATGTGGGTACTGAGAGCAGCGTGGGATGTGGTCCATCTCCGGTGAGAATCTCGTGATACTCCTCGAATGAGATGAGCTGAACGGCGGACCCCTCATGGCGGAAGCAGAACCGACTCCGCTTTGGATGCGATGCCTTCGAGTCGGGGGCGAACTCGATCTCGACGACCGAAAGGGAGCCATCGCTGTCCGTGGCGGGAGCGACCGTCAGAGCGAATGGCTCATAGGCGTTCGACGCGTTGGCCGCGAACGAGCTGTGATTGAGTTGCACTGCCGGCGCGTTGCCAGAAGCGTCGGCGCTTGACGTGATGGAAGCCGAGATCGTCGTGATCTGGTCCAGAGCAGGGATGACGCCAAAGGTCACGACGGTGACCCCGTCTTGGGTGGACTGCGCGCTTGGCTCGCTGAGCTCCAGCCAGGGCTCCTCAGACGCTTGGGCCGTGGCCGGCACGGCAAAGCACGCCATCACCAGCAGGCAGTGCGCCCACGAACGACGGGCGTCGCGTGTTCTACGAGCTCCGTCGATCCGTCGCTCCGTCGCTCCGCCGAACCGTCGATCCGTCGAACCGTCGATCCGTCGATCCAGCCGACTCGTGTCCTCATGACCTCTCCGTCCATTGCCGTGTCTGCGTCGGGCGGCGCCCCTCGTCGCCCGCAGCGACATGCTGTTCCGGGCACGCCTCAAACAGTGCGCTTGAATAGGAGCGGTGGTCAATCCGCTAGGTACCGGGTGCTGGACCGCGTGGATGACCGATGTAACTGTGCTGGTATTGCGAACGATGCGCAAGACGTTGCGGACTCTGACTCACGTGCGTGCAGGGGAGGTTCTGATTTCCACTCCGCCAAGTAGTACGGTTCGATTGTGCTGTTCTGGCGAACAATCATCCGACAGGGCTTGAGCCGTGCTGGTTGACTGCCAAAATTCGGAGCATTGTGTCGATCGCTGGCTTCCTCCGGCGTGACAGCCCGAGGTACAAATGAGCTGGCCGCTCTTTTTTCAACGGCCCGCTATCCGCCCGGCGGGAGGCCCCGATAGCGGTTCTCCAGCTCAGCGAGCAGCAGGGGCCGGTTCTTGGCTGAACGTGCGCGGCGCATGATCTGTTGGCGGCGTAGACAGGTGCGCTGGCTGTCGGGCAACTTCGCGTGGACCCAGGGCACGAATTCCTCGGGTAGGAAGGGCGCTGGGTGTCGCGCGTGGGCGTCGAGCACGGGGAGGACTTCACGGCCGGCCATTTCCTGATCCCCCACGGCGGCCGCTAGTGGATCCCCCCCCCCTGATCCTAGCTGGGTCTCGTCGCCGCACCCAAGAAAACGAAGCGAGAGCCAGCTACCGGGGCGTATATGTCGTCGTCCGCAACAGCCCAGGCGCGCAGTCGCGTGGGATGGGAGCCCTTGGAGTCGCTCTTCGCACTGTCCTCTCAAAGGTGGACTCAGGAGTTTGACGAACTGAACCGGCGGCGTGGCCGGAACGTGTCAACGACTTTGAGACTGCCCGATGTCGAATTTAGGGAAGGACGCAGGTGTGCATCCCGCCCGAGATGATGCCTCGGCGCGCGCCGTGATGACGAGGCAGGTTGCCGACCGGGCCGTGGGCCGAGGACGGACAGGACGTGGCTCACGGTGGCGCGGGCTGTGGACGCTGGGGGCGGTCAGGAAGGCGAGGACGACCATGGGCACCACACATCGGCTGCAGGTGAGCACGTCCACGTCGAGGGAGCGTGCTTCATACTACACCTCGCGCAGCGGCTGCGTCGGAC